>NZ_JBQFRF010000002.1:0-848192 GCF_056537265.1 Ruegeria sp. CG1
CTGCGGTCAGCGTGGTCTTGCCGTGGTCAACGTGGCCAATCGTGCCGATGTTGACGTGCGGCTTATTACGCTCAAACTTTTCCTTTGCCATGATGGCCTCCTTTTTCGGTAATGAAGGGAGCGCGTTAGCCGCGCTCCCTCAAATCTTCGCTTATGCGTATTTCGCCTGAATCTCGTCCGAGATGTTCTGCGGAACCGGATCGTAGTGGTCGAACTGCATGGTGAACTGGGCACGGCCCGACGACATCGAACGCAGAGTGTTGATGTAGCCGAACATGTTCGCCAGCGGAACGAACGCATCAATCGCAATTGCGTTGCCGCGGGGTTCCTGACCAGAGACCTGGCCACGACGCGAGGTCAGGTCACCGATGATACCGCCGGTATATTCTTCCGGGGTGATCACTTCGACCTTCATGATCGGTTCCAGCAGTTTCGCGCCAGCTTTGCGCATGCCTTCACGCATACACATCCGCGATGCGATTTCGAATGCCAGAACGCTCGAGTCAACGTCGTGGAACTTACCGTCCAGCAGGGCAACCTTGAAGTCGATCACGGGGAAGCCAGCCAGCGGGCCGCTATCCATGACCGAGTTGATGCCTTTTTCAACACCCGGGATGTATTCCTTCGGAACGGCACCGCCAACGATGCGGCTTTCGAACGAGTAACCTTCGCCCGCTTCGGTCGGCTGGATCTCCAGCTTGACTTCCGCGAACTGACCCGAACCACCCGACTGTTTCTTGTGGGTGTAGGTGTGCTCGACCGGCATCGAGATGGTTTCACGATAGGCCACCTGCGGAGCACCGATGTTCGCTTCAACCTTGAACTCGCGCTTCAGACGGTCAACCAGGATGTCCAGGTGAAGTTCGCCCATGCCCTTCATGATGGTCTGACCGGATTCCAGATCAGTTTCCACACGGAAGGACGGATCTTCAGCGGCCAGACGGGCCAGACCCTGGGACATCTTCTCTTGGTCGCCCTTGGTTTTGGGCTCAACCGCGATCTCGATAACCGGATCGGGGAAGGTCATGGTTTCCAGAACCACCGGATCCTTCGCATCACACAGAGTATCACCGGTGGTGGTGTCTTTCAGACCCGCCAGCGCGATGATGTCGCCTGCAAACGCTTCTTCGATCTCTTCCCGGTTGTTCGAGTGCATCATCATCATACGACCGATGCGCTCTTTCTTACCTTTGGTCGAGTTCAGGATCGAGTCACCCTTGTTCATGGTGCCCGAGTAGATCCGAGTGAAGGTCAGCGAGCCAACGAAGGGGTCGTTCATGATTTTGAACGCCAGGCCCGAGAAGGCCATGTCATCGTCTGCACGACGGGCGATGTCACGAACTTCTTCCTCGTCGCCGGGTTTGAAGCCCATGTAATCAACAACGTCCAGCGGGCTGGGCAGATAGTCGATCACAGCGTTGAGCAGCGGCTGAACGCCTTTGTTCTTGAACGCCGAACCACCCAGAACCGGAACGAACGCGATTTCCAGAGTACCTTTGCGCAGCAGGGCGCGCAGGGTTGGAACGTCGGGCTCATTGCCTTCCAGGTATTCCATCATCGCGTCGTCGTCCATTTCGACGGCCGCTTCGATCATCTTGCCGCGCCATTCGTCAGCCATGTCTTTCAGGCTGTCGCGGATCGGAGCTTTGATCCAGCTTGCGCCCAGGTCTTCACCCTGCCACAGCCACTCTTCCATGGTGACCAGGTCGATCAGGCCTTCCAGCTCGGACTCGGCGCCGATCGGAATACCAACCGGAACAGCGCGTGCGCCGGTGCGGTCTTCGATCATGTTGACGCAGTTGAAGAAGTCAGCGCCGATCTTGTCCATCTTGTTGACGAAAACCATACGCGGAACCTTGTAGCGGTCAGCCTGACGCCACACAGTTTCGGTTTGGGGCTCAACACCGGCGTTTGCGTCCAGAACGCAGACGGCACCGTCGAGAACCGCCAGCGAACGCTCAACTTCAATGGTGAAGTCAACGTGGCCGGGGGTGTCGATGATGTTCAGGCGGTGCTTAGGAGTTTCTGCGGTCTGACCGTCCTCGGTGCGTTCCCAGAAAGTGGTGGTCGCAGCCGAAGTGATGGTGATGCCGCGTTCCTGCTCCTGCTCCATCCAGTCCATGGTGGCTGCACCATCGTGCACCTCACCGATGTTGTGGGATTTACCAGTGTAGTACAGGATACGCTCCGAGCAGGTGGTCTTACCTGCGTCGATGTGCGCCATGATACCGAAGTTACGGTACAGTTCGAGCGGATATTCGCGTGCCATTGGTCTAAGCCTCTCGGATTACCAACGATAATGGCTGAAGGCTTTGTTCGCCTCGGCCATCTTGTGGGTGTCTTCGCGTTTCTTGACGGCAGTACCGCGGGACTGAACGGCGTCCAGCAGCTCGCCAGCAAGGCGCTCTTCCATGGTGTTTTCGTTGCGGCCGCGCGCAGCAGTGATCAGCCAGCGGATGGCCAGCGCTTCGCGGCGCTCGGGGCGCACTTCGACCGGAACCTGATAGGTTGCACCACCAACCCGGCGCGAGCGAACCTCGACCGACGGTTTGATGTTGTCGAGCGCTTCGTGGAACACTTCGACAGGAGCGCGCTTTACCTTGTTCTCAACGCGGTCAAAGGCGTTGTAAACGATGCGCTCTGCGACCGACTTCTTGCCGTCGATCATCAGGTTGTTCATGAATTTGGTCAGTACCTTGTCGCCAAATTTGGCGTCAGGCAGGACTTCGCGTTTTTCGGCGGCGTGACGACGTGACATATCAGCCTCTCCTTCTTACTTGGGACGCTTCGCGCCGTATTTCGAACGGCGTTGCTTACGGTCTTTGACGCCCTGAGTATCCAGAACACCGCGCAGGATGTGGTAACGCACACCGGGAAGGTCTTTCACACGGCCGCCACGGATCAGAACAACCGAGTGTTCCTGCAGGTTGTGGCTTTCACCGGGGATGTACGAGATGACCTCGAACCCGTTGGTCAGGCGCACCTTGGCAACCTTACGCATAGCCGAGTTCGGCTTCTTCGGTGTGGTGGTGTACACGCGGGTGCAGACGCCGCGTTTCTGCGGGCACTGCTCCAGGTGCATGGACTTCGAGCGTTTTACTTTGGGCTGCCGCGGTTTGCGGATCAGCTGTTGAATAGTTGGCATTCCGGTTTCTTCCCCGTTTTGCAACACACATGACATGCACGCGCGTTGCGTGCGGTTAAATTCGCTGCACTCATGCGTCCACAAGCGCAAAACCCGCGAGCGTTCCCATTCCGAGGTGAACGTCGCGGTTTGTTATCAGAGGGCGCGAACGATAAAAGTGTCCGGGCCTTGACCAGTTCATTACTGAAATCGGTTATGGGGCGGCCCCCGGTACCGAGATGTCGCGCGTATTAAGGGGAGTCGGGCCAAGTGTCAACAGCCCTGCGGGAAAGGCGCGTTGCACATCAAGATATCAGCCGTCTATCAGGTTCGGATATCGTATTCCATGGCGCACTTGCATTGCGGCAGCCCTGCTCCGGGTGCATAGTGGCCGCGCTCTGCAATTCATTGGATGACCCATGCAAGTCATTGGCCTGTGCCGATTTTCATTCCCTGCCCTGGGCGATTTCCAGATCGAACATGAGACGATCGAAGACCGGCGCCGCCATTTATACAACCCTGCCCGTCTGGAAGAGCGGTTTCGTCTGTTTGAATCCGTAACCCTGCCCAGCTTTCGCGCACAGACCGATGAGGACTTTCAGCTTCTGATCGCCGTCGGAGACTGTCTTCCGAAGGCGGCGTTTGACCGGCTCAAGGACCTGACCGCCGACATCAATCAGGTTCAGATCATCCAAAGACCCGTCGAACCGAACCAAAAACATCGGCAGGTCATGAAGCGTAACCTGCAGGATGCGCGTTTAAGCCCGGATCGGCCTGTTCTTCAGTTTCGCCATGATGACGACGACAGCGTATCTGTTGATTTCATCGAAAGACTACGCGAGGCCGCGGAAGATGGAGCCAAGCTGATCGGGAAAAACCAGGCCATCGGCATCGATTTCAACAACGGATATCAGGCCAGTTTTGAACCCGGCGGAGTTCAGGCGGCGCAGGTCTACAAGTCTCTGCTTGGGGTGGGCTTGGGCATGCTTATCGCGGGCGGGTGCGACCACACGATCATAAGTTTTACCCACAACCGGATCGGGCGTTTCATGCCAGTGGTCAGTTATCCTGATCGCCCGATGTGGATCAGGACATTGAACAACTCCAACGACTCGCCGCGCGCTGAAAAGCAGAAGGCGCAGCTTGCGCCGATCACGCCCGAAATCGAGACCGATTTTGCCACGCGTTTCGCGCTAAACCCCGGTTTCGTACGTTTGCCTCACTTCTCCGCTTGACGCGACCGTTCGCGAAACAGAGTGAACATCCCTGCCCCAACTACCAATGCACCACCCAGCATTGTGATCGCGTCCGGCCAGTCACCAAACACAGCCCACCCCAGTCCCAGTGCCCAAAGCAGGCTGGAATAGCGAAATGGCGCAACAAAACCGACCTCGCCCACGCGCATCACCATGACACTGAACAGATAGCCTATCAGAACAAAGACCGCAGCGCTGGCGATCATCGCTCCAGATGCGGTCGAGACCGGCACCCATCCTTCAAACGTGGAGACGATGATCGCTGCCAATGTGATAGTGAGGGATGTCGCCAGTGTTACCACCATAGAAGGTACTTCAGCTGACATTCGGCGGGTGATCAAATCGCGAACTGTAACGGAAGCAACCGCAATCAATGCGTAAATCGCATAGATGCTGAATCCTTCAGGACCGGGCCGAACGATCAACAACATACCGACGAACCCAAGCGCAATTGCAGCAATACGTCTCCATCCAATTACTTCACCGAAGAATAAGGCAGCACCCAAAATCACGGTCAGCGGCAACGCCTGTAGAACTGCCGTAACGTTGGCAAGCGGCATGTGCATCAGAGCCGTTAAAAAGAAGATGGTCGCCGCCAACTCTGCCAGGCACCGTAATGCGATAAGCCATTTGTCATGGAGGGGAAAATTCAGGTGAAGCGCCTCAAGATAACGGGCCATTATCAACACAAGAACTGTCGCCAAAACTCCGCGCATGGTCACAAGTTGGAACAGAGGCAGATCTTGCCCCACCACTTTCACCAACGCATCATTGATGGTAAAGGCCGCCATGCTGCCCATCATCAGCAGCGCGCCTTTAACGTTAGGACTCATTTAATCAACACCCGGTCTTCAATATATCGTCGTACTAACTGTTCAATCGATCACGAAGTCAATTTGCGCCTGACAATCCTACAGTAATAGTTCCGACGAGCTACACAAACTGTCGACTTTTCAGTCGTTTCAATCTGTCATCTGGGCGGAAGGCGTAGATTTCGAGATCTCGATCTCATCATCCGTCATCTCATCTTCTACGCCATCAAACAATGGTGTCGAAAGGTAACGCTCGCCCGTATCTGGCAACATTACCAACATGACGGAACCTTCCGGCGCAGTCTCGGCCAGTTTCATCGCGACCGCAAAGGTCGAGCCACCAGAAATACCGGTAAAAATCCCCTCTTCTGCGGCCAAACGGCGCGACCATGCAATACCGTCGCTACCGGGAACGGGAATCAACTCATCATAGTACGAGTTATCAATGGCCTCCTGCAGAACCCACGGAATGAAATCAGGCGTCCAACCCTGTATCGGATGCGGTTCGAAGTTCGGGTGGCTCTCGGTCGGCTGGTTTATTTCGTTGCGGGTGTTTACATACCCCGACGACACAATGGCTGCATTGGCAGGCTCGGTCAGGATGATCTTGGTCTCAGGGCGCGCTTTCCTCAGCACCCGGGCCACGCCCGAGACCGTCCCGCCAGTGCCATAGCCCGTAACCCAATAGTCGAGATTCTGCCCATCAAAGTCACCCAAGATTTCCCTCGCGGTGGTATTTTCGTGAATATCGGCATTGGCTGCGGTTTCAAACTGGCTGGCCAGGAACCAGCCGTTCTGCTCGGCCAATTCCTTGGCTTTTGTATACATGCCGAACCCCTTTTGCGCGCGCGGTGTCAGGACAACTTTTGCCCCCAAAAACCTCATCAGCTTGCGCCGCTCGACCGAGAAACTGTCGGCCATCGTCACAACTAAGGGATAGCCTTTGGCCGCGCAGACCATCGCCAGCCCGATACCGGTATTCCCCGAGGTCGCCTCAACTACTGTCTGACCGGGTTTTAAGCTACCGTCGCGTTCTGCCGCTTCGATGATGTTGAGGGCAAGGCGATCTTTGACAGAACTGGCCGGGTTAAACGCTTCGAATTTTACGTAAACCGTCACGTTTGAGGGCGCGATCCTGTTTATTCGTATGCTTGGCGTGTCTCCAACGGTGTCCAAAATACTGTCATACAGGCGCTTTCGCCCATGCGTTTGACGGGTTGTCATTGCGGCCCCCTCCTCTGTTGACGAAAGCATGCCACAAACCGGGTCACATTAGTAACTATCTTTGTGAGAGTTCGCCTCGGAGCGCTCACAACAAGAAAGGCCCCGCGAAATCGCGGGGCCTTTCTTAGTTATTGAGGGTGCCTATTCGCGGCTTTCCGGTGTTTCCACAAGAACGTCCAGCTCATCACCGACCATGTCGTCGTCGAAGGTCGGAGCGGCCAGAGCAGCAGCCGCTTCGGCCTCTTCCCGGCGGGCTTCGATGACCACGTTGTCACGCGATTGCGCGATGTGGCGGACGGCCTGAGTGGCCCCACCGGTACCGGCAGGGATCAGGCGACCAACGATGACGTTCTCTTTCAGGCCAACCAGCTTGTCTTTCTTGCCCTGAACCGAGGCTTCGGTCAGCACGCGGGTGGTTTCCTGGAACGACGCCGCCGAGATGAACGAACGCGTCTGCAGCGAAGCTTTGGTGATCCCCAGAAGGATCGGCTCACCCTGAGCCGGACGACCGCCACGCGAGATAGTCTTCTCGTTGGCTGCGTCGAACTCTTGCTTGTCGACATGTTCGCCTTTCAGCAGGGTGGTGTCACCTGAATCCAGGATCTCCCACTTCTGCAGCATCTGGCGCACGATGACCTCGATGTGCTTGTCGTTGATCTTAACGCCCTGCAGACGATAAACGTCCTGCACTTCGTCGATCATGTAATCCGCCAGCGCTTCGACACCCATGATGGACAGGATGTCATGCGGAGCCGGGTTACCGTCCATCAGGTATTCACCCTTCTGGATGAAGTCCCCTTCGGCGACCGGGATGTGCTTGCCCTTGGGTACCATGTATTCGATGGTCTCCATGGACTCGTCAGCCGGTTCGATGCTGATGCGGCGCTTGTTCTTGTAGTCGCGGCCAAAGCGCACGTAACCATCGGCTTCTGCGATGATCGCGTGATCTTTCGGACGACGGGCTTCGAACAGTTCGGCCACACGTGGCAGACCACCGGTGATGTCCTTGGTCTTGGCGCCTTCACGCGGGATACGCGCAACAACGTCACCGGCTTCGATGGTCTGACCATCTTCGACGGACAGGATCGCATCCACCGACATCGGATAGTGAACCGGGTTGCCCGCATCGTTGCGGACCGGCTCGCCATCTTCACCAACCAGAATGATCTCGGGCTTGAGGTCGCTGCCTTTGGGGGCCGCGCGCCAGTCGATCACGATCTTCTGGGTCATGCCGGTTGCATCGTCGGTCTCATCCCGGACCGCAAGGCCCGAAACAAGGTCGACATATTTCGCGGTACCGGCTTTCTCGGCGATGATCGGCAGGGTGTAGGGATCCCATTCGAACAGCTTGTCGCCACGAGCAACCTTGGTGCCGTCCTTGACGAACAGCTTGGAGCCATAGCCCAGCTTGTGGCTGGCACGCTCTTCGCCGTGTTCGTCGCTGATCACCAGCTTCATGTTCCGGCCCATAACGAGGCTTTCGCCTGCGGCATTGACCAGAATCTGCGGGTTCTCGAAGGAAACGACGCCTTCCTGGCTGGCTTCCTGGAACGACTGCTGACCACCTTGCGCAACACCACCGATGTGGAAAGTACGCATCGTCAGCTGCGTACCGGGTTCACCAATGGACTGCGCGGCGATGATGCCGACAGCCTCACCTGTGTTCACCATGGTGCCGCGTGCAAGGTCACGACCGTAGCAGGTGGCGCAGACGCCTTCCTCGGACTCACAGGTCAGAGGCGAGCGGATGCGCATCGACGCAACACCAGCTTCGTCAATGGTGTCCGCCATGCGTTCGTCGATCAACTGACCAGCGGCCACGATCACCTCATCCGTGCCCGGACGCAGAACATCGTCAGCCGCCACACGACCCAGCACACGTTCGGCCAGCGAGGCAACAACCTCACCGTCATTCACGGCGGCTTCGGCTGTGATCGCACGCTCAGTACCACAGTCGATCTCGCGAACGATGCAGTCCTGTGCGACGTCTACCAGACGACGGGTCAGGTAACCCGAGTTCGCCGTCTTCAGAGCGGTATCCGACAGACCCTTACGGGCACCGTGGGTCGAGTTGAAGTACTCGAGAACGGTCAGACCTTCTTTAAAGTTCGAGATAATCGGCGTCTCGATGATGTCACCGTTCGGCTTGGCCATCAGGCCGCGCATACCGCCCAGCTGTTTCATCTGAGTGACCGAGCCACGCGCACCCGAGTGGGCCATCATGTAGACCGAGTTCGGCTCCTGATCCGACCCGTCTTCGGCCTTGGCAACGTCAGAGATGGTGCTCATCATCGCTTCGGTGACGCGGTCGTTACACTTCGACCAGGCATCGACAACTTTGTTGTACTTTTCGCCCTGAGTGATCAGGCCGTCCATGTACTGCTGTTCGAAGTCCTTCACCTGACCGCGGGTGTCATCAACGATGCCCCACTTGTCATCCGGGATGACCATGTCGTCCTTGCCGAACGAGATGCCCGCCTTGAACGCTTCTTTGAAGCCCATCGACATGATCTGGTCACAGAAGATAACCGACTCTTTCTGACCGCAGTAACGGTAGACGGTGTCGATCACCTGCTGCACTTCTTTCTTCCGCAGCAGGCGGTTGACCAGCTCGAACGGGGCTTTGTTGTTCATCGGCAGCAATGCACCCAGACGCAGACGGCCCGGAGTGGTTTCATAGCGCTTCTGAACTTCGTTGCCTTCGTCGTCGATCTGCGTGATCCGCGCGGTGATTTTCGAGTGCAGATGCACCTCACCCGCGTCCAGCGCGTGCTGAACTTCTTCGATCGAACCGAAGACCTTGCCTTCGCCCGGCATGCCTTCGCGTTCGAGGGTCACATAGTACAGACCCAAGATCATATCCTGCGACGGAACGATGATCGGCGCGCCGTTTGCCGGCGAAAGAACGTTGTTCGTCGACATCATCAGAACACGGGCTTCCAGCTGGGCCTCAAGGCTTAGAGGGACGTGAACGGCCATCTGGTCCCCGTCGAAGTCGGCGTTAAAGGCCGAACAGACCAGCGGGTGCAGCTGGATGGCTTTACCTTCGATCAGAACCGGCTCGAACGCCTGAATGCCAAGACGGTGCAGCGTCGGCGCACGGTTCAGCATGACAGGGTGTTCGCGGATCACCTCGTCTAGGATATCCCACACTTCGGGACGTTCTTTCTCGACCAGTTTCTTCGCCTGTTTCACGGTCGAAGACAGACCCTTGGCCTCAAGGCGCGAGTAGATGAACGGCTTGAACAGTTCCAGCGCCATCTTCTTGGGCAGACCACACTGGTGCAGCTTCAACTCAGGGCCGGTCACAATGACCGAACGGCCCGAGAAGTCGACGCGCTTACCCAGAAGGTTCTGACGGAAGCGACCCTGCTTACCCTTCAGCATGTCCGACAGCGATTTCAGCGGGCGTTTGTTGGCGCCGGTGATCACGCGGCCACGACGGCCGTTGTCGAACAGAGCATCCACGGATTCCTGCAGCATCCGCTTTTCGTTGCGGACGATGATGTCAGGCGCGCGCAGCTCGATCAGACGCTTCAGACGGTTGTTCCGGTTGATGACGCGGCGATACAGATCGTTCAGATCCGAGGTCGCGAACCGGCCACCATCCAGCGGAACCAGCGGACGCAGTTCCGGCGGAATGACCGGGATCACGGTCATGACCATCCACTCAGGCCGGTTGCCCGACTCGAGGAAGGATTCGACAACCTTCAGACGCTTGATGATCTTTTTGGGCTTCAACTCGCCGGTTGCTTCGGCCAGATCAGCGCGCAGCTGCTCGGCTTCGGCTTCCAGATCGATCTGGGCCAGCATCTCACGGATGGCTTCGGCACCGATATTCGCGGTGAACGCATCCATGCCATAGGCATCCTGCGCATCCATGTACTCTTCTTCGGTCAGCATCTGGCCGTAGGTCAGGTCGGTCAGACCGGGCTCGATGACGACGTAGTTTTCAAAGTACAGAACGCGTTCCAGATCGCGCAGCGTCATGTCAAGCATCAGACCGATGCGGGACGGCAGCGATTTCAGGAACCAGATATGTGCGACGGGCGCGGCCAGTTCGATGTGGCCCATACGCTCGCGGCGGACTTTCTGCAGCGTGACTTCCACACCGCATTTCTCGCAGACAACGCCGCGATACTTCATCCGCTTATATTTACCGCACAGACATTCGTAATCTTTGATCGGGCCAAAGATACGCGCGCAGAACAGACCGTCACGCTCGGGCTTGAAAGTCCGGTAGTTGATGGTTTCGGGTTTCTTGATCTCACCGTAGGACCAAGACAGAATCCGTTCGGGCGACGCCAGCGAGACCTTGATCTCGTCAAAGACCTTCGGGGGCGTCAGCGGGTTGAACGGGTTGTTGGTGATTTCCTGGTTCATTTTGATACCTCAAATTTTGCGGAAGGGGGGACGGGAGGAAGGGCCGAGGCCCTTACTCCTCAACCTCCGCATCCAGGAGTTCCATATTCAGGCCGAGGCCACGGACTTCTTTAACAAGAACGTTGAACGATTCCGGTACGCCCGCTTCAAAGTTATCCTCGCCCTTGACGATCGACTCATAGACCTTGGTCCGACCGGCGACGTCATCCGATTTCACGGTGAGCATCTCCTGCAGGGTGTAGGCGGCGCCGTAAGCTTCCAGAGCCCAGACCTCCATCTCACCAAAGCGCTGACCACCGAACTGCGCCTTACCACCCAGCGGCTGCTGGGTAACCAGGCTGTACGGCCCGGTCGAACGCGCGTGGATCTTGTCGTCCACCAGGTGGTGCAATTTCAGCAGGTACTTGATGCCCACGGTGACCGGGCGCGCGAATTGCTCACCGGTGCGACCGTCGAACAGAACCGACTGACCGCTTTCCGAGAAGCCCGCACGCACCAGCGCGTCGTTGACGTCTGCTTCTTTGGCACCGTCGAAGACCGGAGTAGCGATCGGAACACCACGGGTCACGTTGCCCGCAGCCTCGATCAGGCCATCCTCGTCCAGACCGGTGATGCCTTCTTCGTAGACATCCTCGCCATAAGCCAGCTTCATCGCTTCGCGCACCGGGGTCAGATCGCCGGAACGGCGGTACTCACCCAGAGCCTCATCGATGTTCAGACCCAGACCGCGTGCGGCCCAACCCATGTGGGTTTCAAGGATCTGACCGACGTTCATACGCGAAGGCACACCCAGCGGGTTCAGACAGAAGTCAACCGGAGTACCATCGGCCAGGAACGGCATGTCTTCCATCGGAACAACCTTGGAGATAACACCTTTGTTCCCGTGACGACCGGCCATCTTGTCGCCCGGCTGCAGCTTACGCTTAACGGCGATGAAGACTTTGACCATCTTCATCACACCCGGCGGCAGGTCGTCGCCACGGCGGACTTTCTCGACCTTGTCCTCGAAACGGGCGTCCAGAGCACGCTTTTGCACTTCGTACTGCTCGTTCAGGGCTTCAACGATCTGTGCGTCCTGCTCACCTTCCAGTGCCAACTGCCACCACTGACCGCGGGTCAAGGTTTCCAGCAGTTCCTCGGTGATCACCGAGCCTGGTTTGACGCCTTTCGGGCCTTTGACAGCGGTTTTGCCAAGGATCAGACCTTGCAGACGCGCATAGATGTTGCGGTCCAGGATCGCCAGCTCGTCGTCCCGGTCACGGGCCAGACGCTCGACTTCCTCACGCTCGATCTGCAGCGCACGCTCGTCTTTTTCGACGCCGTGACGGTTGAAGACGCGGACCTCAACAACCGTACCGTAGTCACCCGGCTTCACGCGTAGCGAGGTGTCGCGCACGTCAGATGCTTTCTCACCAAAGATGGCGCGCAGCAGCTTTTCTTCCGGGGTCATCGGGCTTTCGCCCTTCGGAGTGATCTTGCCGACCAGAATATCGCCCGGCTCAACATCCGCACCGATGTAAACGATGCCTGCCTCGTCGAGGTTGCGCAGCGCTTCTTCACCGACGTTCGGAATGTCGCGGGTGATCTCTTCCGGGCCCAGCTTGGTGTCACGGGCGGCGACTTCGAACTCCTCGATATGGACCGAGGTGAAGACGTCGTCACGCGCGATACGTTCCGAGATCAGGATCGAGTCTTCGTAGTTGTAACCGTTCCACGGCATGAACGCGACGACCACGTTCTTACCAAGCGCCAGTTCACCCATATCGGTCGACGGACCGTCGGCAATAACTTCGCCCTTCTGGACGGTGTCACCCACCTTGATCAGCGGACGCTGGTTGATGCAGGTGTTCTGGTTCGACCGCTGGAATTTGCGCAGACGATAGATGTCAACGCCAGCGTCGCCCAGTTCCAAATCCTCGGTGGCGCGAATAACGATACGCTGGGCATCGACCTGGTCGATGATACCGGCGCGTTTCGCCTGAATCGCAGCGCCTGAGTCGATCGCGACCTTTTCCTCGATCCCGGTACCGACCAGCGGCGCTTCGGCGCGCAGCAGCGGAACCGCCTGACGTTGCATGTTCGAGCCCATCAGAGCGCGGTTAGCGTCGTCATTTTCAAGGAACGGGATCAGCGATGCAGCAACCGAGACCAGCTGTTTCGGCGACACGTCGATCAGGTCCACATTCTCGCGCGGGGCGAGGGTGTAGTCACCGGCCTGACGGGTCGAAACCAGATCGTTGATGAACTTGCCATCGGCATCCAGCGTCGCGTTCGCCTGCGCCACGGTGTGTCGCATTTCCTCGGTCGCGGACATGTAGTGAACCTCATCGGTCACCTCGGCGTCTTTGACGACGCGGTAGGGTGTTTCGATGAAACCATACTTGTTCACGCGGGCAAAGGTGGCCAGTGAGTTGATCAGACCAATGTTCGGACCTTCGGGCGTTTCAATCGGGCACATCCGACCATAGTGGGTCGGGTGTACGTCGCGCACCTCAAAGCCCGCACGCTCACGCGTCAGACCGCCCGGGCCAAGCGCCGAGAGACGGCGTTTGTGGGTGACTTCCGAAAGCGGGTTGGTCTGGTCCATGAACTGCGACAGCTGCGATGAGCCAAAGAATTCACGAACAGCAGCCGCAGCTGGTTTCGCGTTGATCAGGTCCTGCGGCATGACGGTGTCGATCTCGACCGACGACATACGCTCTTTGATCGCGCGCTCCATGCGCAGCAGGCCAACGCGATACTGGTTTTCCATCAGTTCGCCGACCGAACGGACACGACGGTTGCCGAGGTGGTCGATATCGTCCACGTCGCCTTTACCGTCACGCAGTTCCACCAGCGCCTTGATGCAGGCCACGATGTCTTCGCGGCGCAGCGTGCGCAGGGTGTCCGGCGCATCCAGAGCCAGACGCATGTTCATCTTCACACGACCAACGGCGGACAGGTCATAGCGCTCGCTGTCGAAGAACAGGGTGTCGAACAGAGCCGACGCAGCCTCGACGGTGGGAGGCTCGCCCGGACGCATGACGCGGTAGATGTCCATCAGCGCGCTTTCACGGTTCAGGTTCTTGTCCTGAGCCATGGTGTTGCGCATGTAGGGGCCAACGTTGACGTTGTCGATGTCCAGAACCGGGATGTCGGTGATGCCCGCATCCATCAGGTCCTTGACGGTGCCGCCGATCAGGTCGCCGTCTTTATCATACTCCAGGGTCAGCTCATCACCGGCTTCGACATAGATCGCGCCGTTTTCTTCGTTGATGATGTCCTTGGCGACATACTTGCCGACGATGTTGTCGAAGGGCACCAGCAGGTCGGTAACAGCGCCTTCGTCGATCAGCTTTTTGACCGCGCGCGGGGTGACTTTCTTGCCCGCTTCGGCAATCACTTCGCCCGATTTCGCGTCGATCAGATCATATGTCGGACGGGTACCGCGCACACGCTCTGGGAAGAAGGGCGTGACCCAGCCTTTCTTCTTGTCCAGCTTGTAGGACACGGTGTTGTAATACGCGTCCATGATCGCTTCCTGATCCAGACCCAGCGCATAAAGCAGGGTTGTCACAGGCAGTTTACGACGACGGTCGATACGGGCGAACACGATGTCCTTGGCGTCGAACTCAAAGTCCAGCCAGCTGCCGCGATACGGGATGATGCGGCAAGCAAAAAGCAGTTTGCCCGAGGAATGGGTCTTGCCCTTGTCGTGATCAAAGAACACACCAGGCGAACGGTGCATCTGGGACACGATCACACGCTCGGTACCGTTCACGATGAAGGTGCCGTTCGGTGTCATCAGGGGCATATCGCCCATGAACACGTCCTGTTCTTTGATGTCTTTGACCGATTTAGCGCCGGTGTCCTCATCTACATCAAACACGATCAGACGCAGCGTGACCTTCAGCGGCGCGCTGTAGGTCATGTCGCGCTGCATGCACTCTTCGACGTCGTATTTGGGTTTTTCCAGATCGTATTTCACGAACTCCAGAACGGAAGTTTCGTTGAAATCCTTGATCGGAAAAACCGACTGGAACACGCCTTTGATGCCTTCGCCGTCTGTGGGCTGTTCTGCATCGCCGGAGCGCAGGAAAAGATCATAAGAAGATTTCTGCACCTCAATGAGGTTCGGCATTTCCAAAACTTCGCGGATTTTGCCGTAATATTTACGAAGACGTTTCTGGCCAAGGAACGTTTGAGCCATGTCAGATGTCACCTTTCGATGTTCTCAGCGGGCAAAGACACCGTCGGGCCCCGGCATCTTGCACAATCGAGACGACACGTCCGGATCAATTCGTGACCACCGTCCCGAAGGTGGCCTCCCGATCCGAAAACCGTGTCTTAGAAAACGCCCCAGACAATGAGGCCCTTTCTAAGACAGGTTCGGCTGGACCCGGATTTCTCCGGACCCAGCCAAATTTTGCGGCGCATCAGCGATGCACCTGTCGGTTGGCTTAGGCCAGCTCGACTTCGGCGCCAGCTGCTTCCAGCTTGCCTTTGACTTCTTCGGCTTCGTCTTTCGACACGCCTTCTTTGATCTTGCCGCCAGCTTCGACCAGTTCTTTGGCTTCTTTCAGGCCCAGACCGGTGATGCCGCGAACTTCTTTGATCACGTTGATTTTCGAAGCGCCGGCGTTCTTCAGAACGACGTCGAATTCGGTTTTCTCTTCCTCAGCTGCGCCACCGGCGTCGCCACCGGCTGCGACCATTACGGCGCCGCCAGCTGCGGGCTCGATGCCGTATTCGTCTTTGAGGATGGTTTTCAGTTCTTGTGCTTCCAGCAGGGTCAGACCCACGATGCTTTCTGCGAGTGCTTTCAGATCAGCCATTTTATCAGCTCTTTCCGTTTACAGTGTGTGTTCCAACGTCAGGGGCAATCCCCTACGCAGATCATTCAGTGCCAACCGCTTACGCAGCTTCCGCCTTCTCTTCGATGGTGGAAAGGATGCTTGCGATGTTGCTTGCAGGTGCGCCAATCGCGCCGGCGATGTTCGAAGCAGGTGCGCCAATGCAGCCCACGATCGAAGCAATGAGCTCCTCGCGAGACGGCATTTTCGAAACTGTTTCGACGCCTTTGCGGTCCAGAGCGTTCTCGCCCATTGCACCGCCAAGGATTTCGAACTTCTTGTTCTCCTTGGCGAAGTCCTCGGCCACCTTGGCTGCTGCCACGGGGTCCTCGGAATAGGTCAGAACGGTCATCCCTGTCAGCAGGTCGGCCATGCTTTCACACGGCTTACCCTCAAGGGCGATTTTGGCGAGCCTGTTCTTGGCAACACGCACGGAGCCACCCGCGTCACGAGCACGTGCGCGAAGGTCCTGCATCTCGGCAACTGTCAGACCGGCGTAGTGAGCAACCACTACGACGCCAGAGCTTTCGAAGATTTGGCCGAGTTCCTCGACCACTTTCTCTTTCTGGGCTCTATCCACAGTTCTCTCCAAGTTAGGGGCGATACCTCACCCCGGCTCATATTTGCCGAGGGGTTAGCCCCGGCGTTCAGGTCCGTTGTTACGGGATTGGCCAAAATGCGCCCGAGGATCGTGACCCTCAGAATTCTTTGGTCTTACCCGTCTCAGGCAGGGAATTAAGGGGCCATATGGCACCACCCACCGTCTTGGACGAAACAAAATAAAGCGCACGACGAATCGCACGCTTTATTCCGTGGCTCTACTTAGGACAGATAGGCCGGGTTTCCAAGAGGTAAATTTAGGCGACTTGCACCTCCCGCGCAGGGGCTGCGACATAGTTGAAACTGTTCTGAGGCATCTCGGTTTCCAGAAAACGAGCCGACACTAAGGCTTGCGGATTTCGCTGCGCGCACCATAGCTTCGCCCCAGCCACGACATAGCGCCTATCCGCATATTGATCTGGACAAGTATTTCTCCAGTTTATCCCGTGACGCAAATGCGACTGTTGCTTGAGGACACGATGATGCGGTGCTTTCAACCGATACTAAAGTCGTGCTGAAGCAAAGGTGCAAACTTGCGGCGCGCCCTTCGCCAAGCGAAATGAAACAGCGGGTCCGGTATCCGCCAATTTTCACCGTAACTCTGCGCCAGCAATGCGGGCGCGTCCTGCGGTAGCATGATTTCCCCACCGTTAAGAGATTTAAGCGGGAAAATCGCGCTTTCCGGCAGATCATAAAGTGAGTACGGATACACGCTAAAGCGCCCGTTCTCCGTCCAAGCCGGAAACAGATCGATATCAATACCCAAGTTATTTTTAACTTTGAATATAGGTATGCTGTTTTTTAGCGAATTGGCATCCAAGCAATCGCTTTCCAGCAATTCTCGCTGATATTCGGCCCATTTTCCTGCAACACCTTCAAGCGTTGACTCACCCAGATACACCGCAAAATCGACATCATCGTCGTGACCAATCAATCCACCCTCGCGAACATGACCCAACAAAGCGCCAGCGTACAGAATGATCGGCTTCCCCAAACGAATTACGGGTGCAAGCTCGGCGTCAAGTTTTGAAAAGATATCATCGCCAGCCTTTTCCCCGAATGTTCTGTTATAGCCATGCGGTGTAATGAAATCGGGGTGTAGCGTCTGCTTCACGCGCTCAAAAAATGAGGCAAAGCGCGCCTCTTTGCCCTGATCCGCATAGCGAGTCTCCATGTGCTTTAGCCTACCGTGCGTCCGAGCAGGCTTTGTTCTCCCATGGCAGCAAAGAAGGATATAGGTCTCTTCCCAGTCATCAAATAGCGCCTGGTTTTCCAAGCGCTTTATTGGTTCCTTTAGCGAATTGACAGCCAAGCGCGTTTTACGAGGCCGTGGTAGTGCAGTTTGTGCCGCAGCATGGGTGAAAACATGCTCTCGAAGTGAGGCAAGCTCCTTGATTAACTCTTCTTCTGTCATTGTGTTTTTTCATAGATCGCGCGGGCGACGATCGCATCTTCTGTTTTATATTTTGCGAAACCACTGCCTTCGACGCCATAACACTTTCGGAATTCTGAGGCTTCCATTTTTGAATCCAGATCCGTCGCACTTACGTATCGCCGGAAATGCGGCGCCGCAATTTTCGTTGTGGCTCGGTCCGCCAACGTTCGATATTCGAACGCTACGACATCGCCAGGCCTGCACTCGCTCCGCAGCGCCCGGATCAGAGCATCTTCTTCATCATCTGTGATCGCATGCAAAAAGAACCGAGCATAAACGCAAACGATTTCAGATCGTCGCTCGGACAACACACGCTCAATCAATCCATCTTCGAGATTGGTCTGAACAAATTCAAGATCGTCGCCGCCCTGCTTTTGTGCATGCTTTTGCGCTGACGCAATCGCTGCCTCAGACGCATCCATGCCGCTCACTTTGAACCCGTGTCGTGAAAAGAAAAAACTGTCACGGGCATTCCCACACCCTACGTCAATGACATGTGACTGCCGATCAATCTCATTTGCCACAAACGCTGCGAATTGCGACGGCAAGGTAAGCTCCCATGACCCTGCCGATTTCGCATAAAACTGGTCCCAAAAGGCGCGTCGATCTTCTGGAAGTGATTTCTGACGAATATTTTGGTTCATTGATGGGTATTCTCGAACAGCTACTACACGGCAATGGGGGAACTGTGTCAGACCGCACCCCCTAGTTCAATCGCTTCTTTAGCCACCGCTGCTGAAGCAGTGAATCTATGTTTGTGCGTATCGCTGCTTTTTAGTCAGCTTAGCTGTAACCGGGTTTGAAATTGGCAAAACTTCAAGATTTCAATTGATGTGCAAGCAACCACGCTATCACACAGCTAGAGCCTGTTTCTCATGTGGCACGCAATAAAAATCCCGGACAGTTCTCACTACCCGGGATCAAGTTCTCACAGCTTAACGCTAAGGCTTATTCGCCCGCAGCAGCCGCCACGTCCAGAGTCACACCCGGGCCCATGGTCGAGCTCAGCGCGATTTTCTTCATATAGGTGCCTTTGGCACCCGACGGCTTGGCCTTGGCCACAGCCGAGATGAAGGCACGGACGTTCTCGACCAGCTTGGCTTCGTCGAAGGACGCTTTGCCAACACCGGCGTGCACAACGCCGCCTTTTTCCGCTTTGAACTGAACTTCACCACCTTTTGCTGCTTCCACAGCCGCTTTCACGTCCATGGTCACGGTGCCAACTTTGGGGTTCGGCATCAGGTTGCGGGGGCCGAGCACTTTACCCAGACGACCGACGATCGGCATCATGTCCGGGGTTGCAATGCAGCGATCAAATTCGATGGTGCCGCCCTGAATGGTTTCCATCAGGTCTTCCGCGCCAACGATATCTGCGCCCGCTTCTTTCGCTTCGTCTGCCTTGGGGCCACGAGCAAATACAGCGACGCGCATCGCTTTGCCGGTACCGTTCGGCAGGCCAACAACGCCGCGAACCATCTGGTCCGCGTGACGGGTGTCAACGCCGAGGTTCAGAGCGATCTCGATGGTCTCGTCGAATTTTGAGGTTGCGTTGCCTTTGACCAGGGAAACAGCTTCTTCGACCGACAGGTTTTCCTTGCCAGCGACAGCTTCGCGCGCAGCGCGGGTACGTTTACCGAGTTTTGCCATCTTACTTCACCTCGATGCCCATTGAGCGGGCCGAGCCCAGGATGATCTGCATTGCGCCTTCGACGTCGTTGGCGTTCAGATCTTTCATTTTGGCTTCGGCGATTTCACGAACCTGCTTCGAGGTTACGGTTGCCACGGTCTCACGACCTGGGTTTTCCGCACCACGAGGGCGGTTCCGCTTGCCGACCGGCTTCAGACCAGCCGCTTTTTTCAGGTAGTAAGACGCGGGCGGCGTCTTGATGTCCATGGTGAAGGACTTGTCCTGATAGTAGGTGATCACGGTCGGGCACGGGGCGCCGGGCTCCATGTCTGCGGTCTTGGCGTTGAACGCCTTGCAGAATTCCATGATGTTGATGCCGCGCTGACCCAGCGCCGGACCAACTGGCGGCGACGGGTTCGCCTGACCTGCAGGAACCTGCAGCTTCATTGTACCAGCAAGCTTCTTGGCCATTTGGTTTTCCTTTCAACTTAGGTGAAACGCGTTTCACCCAGACTATGTTGCGTGGTCCGATCCGGGATCGCGATCCCAGCAACCTCCCACGAGAGAATCTCGCCCGAAGACGATAGGGGCGGCACTTACAGCGGAACGGCGGGGTTGGCAAGTGGCCTGCCCTGCTCTCACACATCGAATCAAGCCCTCAAGTGGGTCTTATACGCTCACGGCGTACAGATCGTTACTAACAAGGTGCGACTGACAACTCTTAAGAAATTAATATCAATGCAGAATCTGCGCGGTGGTTGCGGGATGGTCGGGTTTCCGCCACCCCCCTCACCTCAATACTCGCAGCTGTGCTATACTCGACGAAATTAGTATTTTTGGTGGAGGTTAATTATGATCATTCGTTTATTAATAACAGTTGGCATCGCGCTGTCATTTGCGGCGTCTTCTCCTCAGACCGCGCGGGCCGATGCTGGCGAGATACTGGGCGGTGCTGTGGTTGGTGGCGTCATCGGCTACGCTATCGGCCGGGATCAGCAGAGAAAACAGCAAGCCCGGACGAGGTCAACAACAACACGCACCTATCGCCCCGGAATTCCGTCGACCACACAAGGGGCGCAAACCCAGACCGCGCTCAACTATTTCGGCTACAATGCGGGTCGCGTTGATGGTCAAGTCGGTCGTGGCACACGGTCTGCGATCGAACGCTATCAGGTCTCGATGGGCTACCCCGTGAATGGCTATGACTTCCAGCCCTATCAGCGCGACTTCCTGATGCAGGCCTATTACTGGGCGACAAGCGGCGGTCAGACGACAACTCAACTCGCAGGCCAACCGCTTTTGATGGAATACCGCCGGCAGATACAAACCGGCTCTGCCCTGGCTGCCGCCCCTCAGGCACCAGCACAAGCCCCAGCAACCACGATTCCGGTTGTGGTTCCTCAAGCTCAGGAACCAGAGCCCGAGGCCAATACAACTGAAACCGCCTCTGCCAGCCTGCCGAGCCTGTTTTCCGGTGGGACCGGAGGCCCATCGCTCGCCAATCGGTGTAGCGGTGTGATGCTGCAAACTTCGACCAATGGCGGCTACACGACGTTGTCGAACATGACGGATGCCGATTTTGCCCTCAGCGAACAGTTCTGCCTTGCTCGCAGCTATGCGATGGCGCGTGGCGAAGATCTGATGGCGGATATCCAGGGGCTGACGCCAGATCAGGTAAGCGCACAATGCGACTCGTACGGTGAAATGTTGGCACCGCAAGTTGATGCGCTGTCGATCAGCTCGAAGGCAGAAGCTGAAACCCAGGTACGCAAGCTTGCGCTGGACTCGGGCCTCAGCCCCGCTGATCTTGCCGCGACAAGCAAGGTCTGTCTGTCGATGGGCTACCGTCAGGACAACATGGACACGGCAGTCGGTTCCGCATTGATGCTAGTCGCGATGGGTGAGCCTGCCTATGGAGAGTTGATCGGCCACCACCTGCGCGAAGGCTTTGGTGTGCAACAGCGTCGCGATCTTGCGATGCAGTGGTACGATGCGAGCCTTTCGGCACTGGATGCCGGTTCGCAAGCCGTCTTCCTGCCGTCCCAGACCGACCGCCCGCAACTGTTGCGTGCGGCTATGGTTCAAGCGCAGTAAGTCGCGCACTCAGTCGTTTCAGCCACTGCGAGGCTGATACAAATAACGCCGCGGTGTCTGTTTGCATCGCGGCGTTCTATCTTGAGGGTGCCACTATGCCGACCCCACCGGAACCGATCCCAAAACAGGACAAGATCGACGCTTTGATCGAGTGGATGGTTGACGGTGCCCGTCCAGCTGGAAATGCGGTCGATATCATCGAAGGTATCTGTACCCGTCTGCTGGATGCCGGTGTCGCCATCGACCGGTTCGGTTTGTTCATCTGGACGCTGCATCCCAATCTGATGGGTCGACGTTTCCTGTGGAAAGCGGACGCTGGCGTTGATCGGGTCGACGCGCCGTCTCAATTGTTCACCGAGGCGATCTACACCGATAACCCCCTGCCGCATGTGATCGAGCGTCAGCAACCCATCCGCCGCCATCTGGAAGACCCCAGCTGCCCCGAGGATTACATCATTGTCGGCGAATTGCGCGAGCAGGGCTTCACCGATTATCTGGCGCAACCGCTGATCTATCTCAACGGCGATACCCATGTCTGCACTTGGTCAAGTGCCACGCCCGGTGGGTTTTCAGAGAGTGATCTAGCGATCCTGAGCCGGGTTCGCGGTCCGCTCGCCCGCCTGACCGAGACCTATATGCTGCGGCTCGACGCGACCTACCTTCTGTCGACCTATGTCGGCCGTAACAGTGGCGCCCACATTCTGGACGGTAAAGTACATCGCGGTGATGGCAGCAAAATCGAGGCCGTTATCCTGTTTGCGGATCTCAAGGGATTTACCCGCCTTTCGAATTCGGTTTCCGGCGATACGCTGGTCCGGCTGCTGAATGACACGTTTGATTGCCTTGTCCCGTCGGTCATGGACCACGGCGGAGAGATTCTGAAGTTCATGGGCGACGGCTTTTTTGCCATCTTCCCAACCAGCACGAATCTTCCGCCAAAGGTGCAGATTCAGGCCGCCATCGCAGCGGTGCGCGAGGGTGTGGCGTCGCTGGCCGAGGCCGATTTTCAGCAAAAGCTAGGCGTGCGCACTGCAATTCATCACGGTCGCTTCCATTATGGCAATGTAGGTGGCGGGGACCGGCTGGATTTCACGGCCATCGGTCCAGACGTCAATTTGGCGGCTAGACTTGTAGCGGCGGCCACAGACTTGGATTGCGACCATGTCCTTTCGGATACAGCCGCAGCATTTCTCCCGACACTCTGCGAACCGGTCGGAACTGTATCACTTAAAGGTTTTGGTGAGGATCAAACTGTCTGGCAGATGAGCACGCCCCAAACGTAAAAAGGGTGCCCATAAGGCACCCCAAACGATGGTACGATGGAAACCAATCAGCTCTGCTTGGTGACCTGCGTAAAGTCCAGCTCGACCGGTGTTTCGCGGCCAAAGATCGAAACCGAAACTTTCAGTTTCTGGTTCTCGTCGTCCACACCTTCGACCATGCCGTCGAAATCCTCGAACGGGCCGTCGTTGACCTTGACCTTCTCGCCGACCTCGAAGCTGATCATCAGCTTGGGCGCTTCTTCACCTTCCTGAACGCGGTTGAGGATCTGGTTCACCTCGGCGTCGCGCATCGGCATCGGGCGGCCCTGAGGGCCCAGGAAGCCGGTAACGCGATTGATCGAGTTGATCAGGTGATAGCCCTGATCCGACATTTCCATGTGTACCAGCACGTAACCCGGCATAAAGCGACGTTCGGTGGTGACCTTCTTGCCCCGGCGCACTTCGATCACCTCTTCGGTGGGCACCAGTACCTCGTCGATATCGTCTTCAAGGCCCTGCTCAGCCACCGACGTGCGGATCTGCTCTGCGATCTTCTTTTCGAAATTCGAAAGAACGCTGACCGAATACCACCGTTTCGCCATGAACCTGTCGTCCTTGTTTGCCTTTGGGCTGCGACGCATCGCGCCCTTCGTTGAAATCCTATTGCGTCACCCGGAATAAAAAGCGGCGCGCAGCCCGATTCGCCGCACGCCCATTCCGAATAGTCATGTCACCTACTCTGACATCGCAAGCTGTGCAAGGGGGCAGTCGCGTTTCAGCTTGCCCAAACCGGCTTAGCTAAACGCGCCGAGTACCAGTTGCAGACCGCCGCGAATGCCCAGATCAACCAGAGCAAAGAACACAGCCGTCAGCGCCGCCATGATGAACACCATGACCGTGGTCAACAGAACCTCACGACGGGTCGGCCAGACGACCTTTGCGACTTCTGCGCGGACCTGCTGAATGAACTGGATCGGGTTTAAGGTTGCCATGAGGCTACAATCTCTCTTCTAGCGGATGGGCCGGACATAGCCGGGCATTGCGGCAATTTCAAGGGCTGTTGACGCCTCTGTCAGGGCTTGGGCTTGTCATCCCATTCGTCGCTTAGGATACGGCGCGCATCGCCTTCCGGATCCTCATACTGGTTCGAGCGGACCGTGTAGATAAACGCAACCAAGCCAACCCCGCCCAAAAGCAGGGAAATCGGGATCAGATAGGCAAGCACTTCCATCAGAGTTACCTCAGCCGCAAGGCGTTCAGCGAAACAGTAATCGACGAGGTCGACATCGCCAATGCCGCAATAAGGGGTGTCGCCAACCCGGCAACGGCCAGCGGCACCGCGATGATGTTATAGACAGTGGCGATCCGGAAATTCTCGCGAATCCGACGCGTCGCCCTGACGGCTGTATCGCAAGCCTCAGCGATCGGGGACAGATCATTGCCCAGTAGCACGATATCCGACGCCACCCGCGCGGCATCCAAGGCGCTGGCCGGAGAAATCGAGACATGCGCCGCCGCCAATGCCGCCGTATCGTTCAGCCCATCGCCGACCATCAGAACGTGCCGACCCTGATCACTCAGCTCCCGCACTTTGGCGGCTTTGTCTTGTGGCAAGGCCTGGGCGATCCAGTTCTCAATGCCAAGCTTGCCCGCCAAGGCCTGAACCGCGCCTTGCATATCGCCGGAAATCAGGATGACGTCTTTGCCAGCAGTGCGGAAAGCCGCAACCGCCTCGGCAGCGCCTGCGCGCAGACTTTCGGTAAAAGTAAAGCGTGATGGCGTCCGCGATCCAATTGCGAGCCAGGCTGCGGTCTGCTCACCATCTTCGCCGCCGACCCAGGCCGCTCGACCCAGCCGGACCTGCTGATCACGGTAAACGCCCTCAGTGCCATATCCCGCCACCTCAACAACATCGTGCAACTTGGCAGGCTTGATCCCGGCCTCACGCGCAGCCTTTGCAAGGGCAAGAGACAAGGGGTGCGAAGACGCTTCGGCCAATGCCAGAGCCACTTGCAAATCGGTACGCGAATGATCACCAAGATTGGTCAACTCGGGAGCACCAGATGTTAGGGTGCCGGTCTTGTCAAATACCACAGTATCCACTTCGGCCAGCCGTTCTAACGCGGTCGCGTGTTTGATCAGCATGCCGCTGCGGAACAATCGGCCTGATGCTGCAGTGGTTACCGCCGGGACTGCCAAGCCCAGCGCGCAGGGACATGTGATGATCAAAACCGCCGCAGCGATATTCAGCGCCGTCCGGATATCGCCCGAATAAATATACCATCCTAAGAAGCTGAGCGCGGAGAGTATATGTACCCCCGGCGCATAAAGCTTGGCCGCCTTGTCTGCCAGCGAGGTATACCGTGACCGGCCCGATTCAGCGATGGCTACCAGATCCGCCATACGGTGCAGCGAGGTATCTTCCCCGACTGCCGTCGCACGGATGGTCAGAGGGCCGGTCAGGTTAACCTCACCTGCACTGACGTTCAGCCCGGCCTCGGCAAAGACCGGGAGGGTTTCCCCGGTCAGCAGCGACCGGTCCAACTCGGACTGGCCCGAGATGATTTCGCCATCCACTGGCATGCGACCTCCGGGGCGAACCAGAATCAGATCACCCACGTTAAGGCTCGCAACCGCCACTTCCGCTTCGGTCCCATCCACGAGCCGGATGGCGCGCGGGACCTCCAGCGCGGTTAGTTCTTCGGCAGCCGAACGTGCCGCGGCACGGGTGCGATAGTCCAAATACCTGCCCGCTAGCAGGAAGAATGTCAGGGTCAAAGCCGCGTCGAAATAAGCATGTTCACCGCTGAGTGCAGTTTCCCAAAGCGACGTGACCAGAGCTAGCAGTATCGCCAAAACAATCGGCACATCCATATTCAACCGGCGTACGCGCAGCGCGCTCCAGGCGTTGGAAAAGAAAGGCTGGGCCGAGAACGCAATTGCAGGCAGCGCAATCGCCGCAGATATCCAGTGGAACATGTCGCGCGTCGCATCGGTGGCGCCGGACCAGACCGACACCGATAACAGCATCACGTTCATCGAAGCAAAACCCGCCACTGCTAGCCGCATCAGCAGATCGCGCCCGGCCTTATCGGTTTGCGTAGCCGAAAGCGCACCCGGATCCAGTTCGTGGGCTTCAAAGCCAGCGCGCTCCAGCACCGGGATCAGATCGGCGGCGCGCGTATCCGGTGCCGCCTTGATCATCGCGCGTTTCAGCGTGAGATTGACCCGCGCGTCTTCAACGCCGGGATGGGCATTCAACTCACGCTCGACCGTAGAGATGCAGGCCGAGCAGTGGATGCCCGGCAGCGACAGCGCGATCTGCACATCCTCTGGGATTCGCAGCGCCGCTTCCGCCGGGGCTGCGATGCAGCCGGGACAGGCTGCCCGAGATGGAGTGGCTTGCGCAACCATCTCTAACCTTTCACATACAGGGGCACACGTTGCGCGAACTCGGCACCATCTTTTGCTTTCGCCACAAGGCGAATGTTCCAGTTACCTTTGCCCAGGGCAGCCGGGGCGGCATAGGCGATGCCATCAAAAGTAAAGTCCGGCGAGAAGTCTTCCTTCACATGGGTGGCGCGCCCCACCACGGCCTGCAGATCTGCCACTTCAACAGGGGAACCGGTCTGATCGGTTATGTATAGCACCAGCAGCCCTCCGGTCAGCTCGGCCTTGATGTTCCAACCCAAGGCCTGCTGTTCCTTCAAACGTTCATTGAACTCCTGGCTGGCTACATAAGAGTTCTTCACCTCAAGCCCCGGAAAGGTCTTGATTGCACTATAAGCCAAGACGAGGTTCACCGTGATGATCACGCCAAAGGCCGCGACAAATACCGCCAATGCGTGTTTGCCTGTGAATTGACGTTCTGCCATTCTCAGCTTCCTCGTCCGTTGAAACTGGTATCCTTGTAGGCCCGCTCACCACTTTCCAGATCTTCGACCCAGATGCGAACCGAGGTGCTGTCAGCCGCTGCAGGGGCGGTACCCTGCGGAGCGGTGATATAGACGCGGGTCAATTGTGCCGTATCTGCGGTAACATTAACAGTCTCGCCTTCAACACCTTCGATTTCAATCTGCAGCGAAGGATCGCCAGCAATCGTCAGTTTGAATGGCCGATCCTCGCCATGTTTGTTGCGCAGGCGTACATCATAGGTGTTACGGATCGTGCCATCTGAAAGGGTAACGAAAGTCGGATTCCGCACCGGCGCAACCGTCAAATCGATATCCGAACGAATGAACAGCGCAAAGAGCAATGCAAATCCGACCAGTGACCATAGCGCCGTGTACAGGATCGTGCGCGGACGCAGGATGTGTTTCCAAACGTTTTTGGGTGGCTGACCTTCGCGTTCGCGGGCCTCATCACTCAGCGCCATATAATCGATCAGACCACGGGGCTTGCCTATCTTAGCCATCATGTCATCGCAGGCGTCGATGCAAAGCGCACAGGTAATGCATTCCAGTTGCTGACCGTCTCGAATGTCGATCCCTACCGGACAGACATTGACGCAAGCCATACAATCGATGCAATCGCCCAGCTCGCTGTCAGCCGTACGTTTGCCTTTGCCGCGTGGTTCACCCCGCCATTCGCGATATCCGACGACCAGGGTATCCTCGTCCATCATCGCGGCCTGAATGCGCGGCCATGGGCAGGCATAGATGCAGATTTGTTCGCGTGCAAAGCCACCGAAGAAAAACGTGGTGCCGGTCAGAATCAGCATCGTCGTATAGGCCACTGGATGCGCGTTTCCGGTGACCAGATCACGCGCCAGAGTTGGTGCATCCGCAAAATAGAAAACCCAGGCGCCACCGGTTGCGAGCCCGATGAAGAACCAAGCGACCCACTTGGTCAGGCGCAGCCGCGCCTTGCGGAAATCCAGCTTTTTCTGCCTGTGCAGACGCAGGCGCGCATTACGATCGCCCTCAATCCAGCGCTCGACAAGGATATACAGGTCCGTCCAAACCGTCTGCGGGCAGGCATACCCGCACCAGACCCGCCCAAGCGCCGAGGTGAACAGGAACAAACCCAAACCCGCCATGATCAGCAGCCCGGCGACAAAATAGAACTCGTGCGGCCAAATTTCGATCCAGAAGAAATAGAAGCGGCGGTTCGCCAGATCCAGAAGAACGGCCTGATCCGGAAGGCTTGGCCCGCGATCCCACCTGATCCAAGGCGTCACATAGTAAATGCCCAGCGTCACTGCCATGATGATCCATTTCAAATTGCGAAACGGGCCGGACACACGTCTCGGGAAAATCGGCTCTCTGGCGGCGTAGAGACTGGGGGTGGGATTGGAATCGCTCACAGGCTGGCTCCGCAACTGGCTATTCTGAGTGTGTGTTCTTCCAGATCACGAGGCAAGGGACTTTGACATGGGTCAAAACGCGCATCGCGCAGACACCTTTAGACGCGTGAATTACTGCTGGCTTCGCGCTTCGCGCCTCAGCCAGTTGATGAAGATTTTCACGGATCGCCTAAGAGCTTGTTTTTGCGTAACTATGTGATACCCGCGCGTATCCGGCTCGGCGAACAGTTCGACGATGCGGCCCGCTTTGATGTCCGCTTCGACGAATTGTCGCACAGTGACGGTGACCCCTTGCCCAGACCGCAAACCATCCAGCAGCAGGTTACCGGGAAGCTGCGTACGCCCCGCGCCGCGTTCGGGTCCGACACCTCGCTCAGTCAGCCATTTTGTCCCCTCAGTCGTGCCAATTTCCTCAAGCCACGGCAACTGCGCAAGTTCTGCCGGGGACCAATCGGTCTTGTTACCCAATAGTGTGGGTGAGGCGACGATGACCATCGGCGTCTGCAACAACATCTCACACTCCACCCCCGGCCAACCGCCGGCACCATAACGGATCGCTACATCCACGCCACCCGGTTGCAGCTCGACCACCTCAAAGGTTGGATCTAAGATCAGGTTTACGTCGGGATGCGTTGCGCGGAAACTCGGCAATCGCGGCATCAGCCAAGATGCAGCGAAGGAAGACGTCAGCGACACATGAACCGGGCGGTCCTGAGCCGAGCGAGCCAGATCACCCACAGCAGCCTCGATCGCACCAAATCCAAGCTGCAGGGCACGGGCCAGATGCTCACCTTCCGCGGTAAGTGTCAGCGCTTTGCCCGTTCGGTCCAGCAGAGCCGCGCCCAGATGTTTCTCGAGCGCGCGAAGCTGCTGGCTGATTGCAGCGTGGCTAACATTGAGCGCAGCACCGGCCTCGACAACACTTCGCTTCTCAGCGAAGGCTGCAAAGGCCCTGAGAGAGGCCAGCGGCGGCAGTGATAGCCAGTCCATATGTAAACCCTACTTACACATTGAAATGGTAATTGAGTCGCATTCGACGTGCGAAAGGTCAATCTTAAAGCTCAGAAACAACTCTGCACAGGAGGGAAACCATGCTGACCGTATTCGCCAGATCTTTTTTGAACGCGACACGCATCAATACGCCTCACATCTACGATGCGCCAAAGCCGGGCCGTCGCAAGCGGCGCTGGCTGCCCGAACATCATTGGTGGAGAGAAAACCCGCGCGATGTAAATCTGAACGATCTTTGATACTGGTTTGAATGCCGTATCTGGACCGGCAGAGATTGCAGCCCTATTGTTTGAAAATCGGCACCGGCTGTTCTGGAAACGCGCGAACAGATGGAACAGCCGGTGCCTAGACCTTCGGGCGGGAGACCGCCCGGAGGTGTTCTTTTAACCCTTACTGACCGCCACCCAACTGGTGGACATAAGCCGTCACGGCGCGGATTTGCGCGTCGGTCAGGCGATTTTCCCATGGGGGCATCACGCCAAAGCGGCTGTAGGTGACCGTCTCGGTCAGGGCCTCTTGGCTGCCGCCGTAAAGCCAGATCGCATCGGTCAGATTCGGCGCACCCTGGGAAACGTCGCCTTTGCCGTCATCACCGTGGCAAGCCGCGCAGTTGTCTTCGAATACAACCTTGCCTGCCTGCGCCGCCGCGTCATCGGTCTGGGCGTTGGTCAGGGACATGACGTATTGAACCACTTGAGTGATCTCATCCTTTTCGAGGATCTCACCAAAGGCCGGCATCTCGGAATAGCGCGCGTCGTCGCTTTCCTCGTTCCGGATGCCATAGGCGATGGTGTACTCGATATCCTCAAGCGAGCCGCCCCACAGCCAGGCGTCATCCAGCAGGTTCGGGAAACCCGGCGCACCCTGCGCGCCCGATCCGTGGCACTGCGCGCACCAGGTTCGGAACACAGCGCCACCAGAGTTAACTGCGTATTGTTGCAGCTCCGCGTCGGCCGAGATTTCTTCCAGCGGTGTTTCCACCAACTTGGCATTCCACGGCGCATTCGCTTCTTCGAACGCGACCATTTCCTGCTGCACCAGCTCGCGCGAGGACCAACCCAGCACACCGGCGGTTGCCGATTGAACCAAGGGCCATGCTGGGTACATGATCGTGTAGATCACGCCCCAAATGATGGTCGCGTAAAAGGTCCAAAGCCACCAGCGTGGCATCGGATTATCGAATTCCTCGATTCCGTCCCAGCTGTGACCCGTGGTGTTAGGATCGCCCGGCTGTTTTTCAGGTGTCTTACTCATTGCCGCGCCTCCTTGGATGTGGCGGGTTTGTCGTCGCCCCGACGGGGCGCTGGGGCATCAGCGTGCCGGAACGGGATGTTGGCGGTGTCCTTGTATTCCTTGCTGGCACCAGGGCGGAAAACCCAGATGATGATGCCAATAAAAAACGAGAACAGGAGCAGCAACATCCAGCTATCCGCGAACTGCCTTAGAATTGTGTATAGTTCCATCACACCCTCCTTTAACGGCTTGCGTCCGGGGTGAAGGTCGAGAAATCGACCAGCGTGCCCAGCATCTGGAGGTAAGCAACCAACGCATCCATTTCAGTCAGCTCGGGCTGACCGTCAAAGTTACGCACATTGACCTTGTCGCCATAGCGTTCCAACAATCCATCATAATCGCTGTCCGGATCGGCCTGCGCCCGAAAATCGGCCTGCGCCTGTTCAAGCATCTCGTCGGTATACGGGGTGCCGACCACGGCATTTGCCGCCATGATGTCACCGATATACTTGCCGTCTAGCTTACGATCCTCAAGGAAGCCGTATTTCGGCATCACCGATTCCGGCACCACCGATTGTGGATCGCGCAGGTGGTCCACCTGCCATTGATCCGAATACCGGCCACCGACGCGGGCAATATCCGGCCCGGTGCGTTTGGACCCCCATTGGAACGGATGATCATACATGGATTCAGCCGCCAGCGAGTAGTGGCCATAACGTTCAACCTCATCCCGCATCGGGCGGATCATCTGGCTGTGGCAAACATAGCAGCCTTCGCGCAGATAAACCTCACGCCCCGCCAGTTCGAGAGGGGTGTAAGGGCGCATGCCCTCCACCTTCTCGATGGTGTTCTCAAGATAGAACAGGGGCGCGATCTGTACGATGCCACCGATGGTCACGACCAGAAAGCTGAAGATCAGCAGGAGGGTCGCGTTGGTCTCGAGGATCTTGTGTTTGTCGAGAATTGCCATTGCTCCGGCCCTCCTTATTCAGCCGGGACCGCGACGGTCAGGCTGGCCTCTTTGGCCGGCGCTTTCCGTACAGTCATCCACAGGTTGTAGCACATGATCAGCGAGCCAGCGACGAACATCACGCCACCCAGCGCACGCACCACATACATCGGGAACTTCGCGGCAACGGTGTCAGCGAACGAATTCACCAAGAAGCCATTGGCGTCCACTTCACGCCACATCAGGCCTTCCATGATACCGGTGACCCACATCGACGCCGCGTAGAGAACGATGCCAATGGTGGCGAGCCAGAAGTGCCAGCTGACCAGCTGCAGCGAGTACAGACGCTCACGCTTCCACAAAACAGGGACTAGGAAGTAAAGAGCACCAAAGGTGATCATACCGTTCCAGCCCAGCGCGCCCGAGTGTACGTGACCGATAGTCCAGTCGGTATAGTGGCTGAGGCTGTTCACAGCGCGGATCGACATCATCGGACCCTCGAACGTGGACATGCCGTAGAAGCCGACCGAAATCACCATCATCCGGATCACTGGGTCAGTGCGTAGTTTGTCCCATGCACCCGACAGGGTCATCAGACCGTTGATCATACCACCCCACGAAGGCATCCATAGGATCACCGAGAACACCATGCCAAGGGTCGAGGCCCAATCAGGCAGCGCAGTATAGTGCAGGTGGTGCGGACCAGCCCAAATATACAGGAAGATCAGCGCCCAGAAGTGGATGATCGACAGCTTGTAGCTGAATACCGGACGCTCAGCCTGTTTCGGGATGAAGTAGTACATCATACCCAGGAAACCGGCAGTCAGAAAGAAGCCCACGGCGTTGTGGCCATACCACCACTGGATCATGGCATCCTGAACACCAGACCAGACGATGACCGATTTCGATCCCCAGATGCTGACCGGGATGGTCATGTTGTTGACCAGGTGCAGCATGGCGACAGTCACGATAAAGGCCAGATAGAACCAGTTTGCCACGTAGATGTGCGGCTCTTTCCGCTTGATGATCGTGCCCAGATAAACAGCCAGATAGGCAACCCAGACAACAGTCAGCCACAGGTCAACGTACCATTCAGGTTCGGCATATTCTTTCGACTGCGTTCCACCAAGTATATAACCGGTTGCCGCAAGCACGATGAACAGCTGATAGCCCCAGAACACGAACCATGCCAGGTTTCCACCCCAAAGTCGCGCAGCGCTGGTGCGCTGTACGACATAGAACGAAGTTGCGATCAACGCGTTACCGCCAAAGGCAAAGATAACCGCCGATGTATGCAAAGGCCGCAGACGCCCGAAATTAAGATAGCCCTGCGCCCATTCGAAGTTTAGCGCCGGAAAAGCTAGCTGGAATGCAATAAAAGTCCCCGCCAGGAACCCGACTACCCCCCAGAATGCGGTTGCGATCACGCCGTAGCGGATCACGTCATCCATATACTCACCAGAGCGGTCGACGAGGATATCTGGCTCTTCCGTGTTTCTAAGCGTCCAGATGAACAGACCGCCGGCGATCAACATCACCAGAATTGCGTGCACCTGATACGCCAAATCCCGTGCGTAGTTAGAGCCGATGGCTGCGAACAGCACCACCAGCCCAAGCACGATCAGCTTGATGTAATTTGACATATTGCGTCCCTTTGCCATGCCTCGCGCGATTCTTCGTGTCACGCGAAACCTTTTTGACTGCATGCTGTAATGCAGCGAGGTCGCCTTTGACGCTTTGATCTGCATCAAGACAAGCCCCTGTTTTCTGTGAGAGGTATTTTGCAGAAACAGACACGCGCTGGCAACGGACAGCGCCGGAAACATGAGGTCGACATGGCATTTAAATCTCTTCTTACGGTCATGACGGAAACCAAGCTTTCTCAGAACGCACTGGCACAAATGGTGGCATTGGCAGAAGGGCAGGACGCCCATGTCGAAGCGTTGTGTCTTGGCGTCGATCGCAGTCAGACCGGTTATTATTATGCCGGTGCAAACGCTTTGATCCTGCAGGAGACCCTGAGCCGCGCCAATGCCGAGGCGGACGAGATACTCGCCTACGCTCAGGATTATCTGGGTAAGTCGGGCGTGCGCTGGTCCGCTGAAAACGGGGTAGCTCAGATCGCTGATCTCGGGCGACATGTCGCACGTCGCGCGCGCTTTTCGGATCTCGTGGTATTGCCGCGACCTTATGGAAAAGACCGCGACGCAGAAGCTGAACCCATCGTCGAGGCCGCCATGTTCGAAGGCCATTCGCCGGTGCTGTTAGTGCCCGATGATAACAAACCGATTTCGGCCCCAAAAACCGTCATGGTGGGCTGGAACGAAAGCGTCGAAGCGATGCGCGCCATCCGTCGCGCGTTGCCATTCTTGAAGCAGGCCGAACTCACACGGATTGTTGTGATTGATCCACCGCGTCATGGGCCGGATCGATCGGATCCGGGCGGTCTGCTATCTCAGATGCTGGCGCGACATGGGGTGAAGTGCGAAATCGACGTGCTCAGCAAGACCATGACGCGCGTCTCGGACATCCTCAATCGCCACGCTGCCGATACCGAGGCCGATATGATCGTTATGGGGGCCTATGGCCATTCGCGCTTTCGCGAGGCCATTTTGGGTGGCGCGACCCGCAATATGCTGGAGCAATCAGAAATCCCCGTGTTTCTGGCCCACTGACGACGCCAACGAACGCAAAAGCCGCCCGTCTCTGGAGCGGCTTTATGTCTTGCGGATCAGGCCGATCAGGAACAGCAGGATCACCGCACCGATAGTGGCAAAGAAGATCGAAGAGATGAGCCCTCCGCCAACCGCAAAGCCCAGGGCGGGAAAGATCGTGCCCGCCAGAAACGCACCGACAATCCCGACTATAATATTCCCGATCAGGCCGAACCCACGCCCTTCCATGATTTTCCCCGACAGCCAGCCAGCTATCGCGCCGATGAACAGCATGGCGAGTAAACCGCTAAATTCCATAAGGGACTCCCAATTGTTCGAGGGCGGCGGGCTGAGGCATCAGACCAGAAATCCGCCATCGGTATCGTCGCCCGCCTCTTCCATTAGGCGCCCCATATCGGGGATTGTTACATGGCGTTTACCTTCCAGAGTAATGACCTGATCTTTCTTCAAGGCGGAAATCTGTCGGCTGACAGTTTCCAGGGTCAGCCCAAGATAGTCGGCCATCGCCTCGCGCGTCAGTGGCAGGTCAAAGACAATCGGAGCTACCATTCCGGCTTGGTGGATTGACGCGTCCCGGCGCGCGATGATCGAAAGCAGGCTTGCAATCTTTTCTCGCGCGGTCTTGCGTCCAAGCACCAGCATCCATTCACGGGCCGCATCCAGTTCGTCCAACGTCATTTCCAGCAGGCGCTGCGAGATGTGAGGCGTCGTGATCATCATGTCTTCGAACGGCTTTTTGCGGAAACAGCACATCATCAGATCGGTGGTTGCAACCACGTCGTATGGCGCGTTGTCCCGTCCGGGGCGACCCACGAAATCGCTGGGCAGCAGCAGGCCGACCATTTGCCTGCGCCCATCCTCCATCGTCTGTGTCAAAGACGCGATTCCCGACACGACCGAGCCGACAAAATTCATCGGATCGCCGGACCAGATGATCGTCTGCCCCGCCTCAAAGCTGCGGTAGTACTTGATGTTCTCAAGCTCTTCCAGCTCGTCCTTTTCGCAATGCGCGCACACCGCACGATGCCGGATCGGGCATTCTGCGCAATTGGTGTGGTCGAATTGGGCCTTGAGTGTCATTCGCGCTTCCATTTGATTTCGGTCAAAGTACCCTGGGCCCTCCAGCTATAGTCATATCTTTATGACACTGAAACCTCAACTGGCACGGCTTGGACTTTTTGACGCGAAAGTACCGCGTTACACAAGCTATCCCACCGCACCCCACTTCAGCAATGACGTCGGGGCTGATCTGTTTAGCGACTGGATTTCCGGGATTGCTCCGGGCAGTTCAATCTCGCTTTACATCCATGTACCCTTCTGCCGTCGGCTGTGCTGGTTTTGCGCCTGCCGGACACAAGGCACCCAGACTGATAACCCGGTCATTGCCTATGTCGACGTGCTAAAGGCCGAGCTGGACCTGCTGGCGGCACGCCTGCCAGAGGGTGTTAAATTGTCGCGGCTACACTGGGGCGGCGGTACGCCGACGCTGTTGAATGCAGACTTGATGCGGGATCTGGCCGCGCGAATCCTTGAGATTGTGCCTTTAGGCCCAGACGCCGAGTTTTCCGTCGAGATCGATCCGAATGAGATCGACGAAGCCCGGCTGGATGCACTGGCCGAAGCCGGGATGAATCGCGCATCGATCGGCGTTCAGGATTTTGACGACGAAATCCAGAAAACCATCGGTCGCATTCAAAGCTATGACACCACCCGCGAAGCTGCCGAGATGATCCGCGCGCGTGGTATATCCAGCCTGAATGCGGACATTCTTTATGGCCTGCCCCACCAGACCAAGGCGCGCATGACCGAAAGTGTGCAAAAGCTGTTGTCGCTGAACCCTGACCGGGTCGCACTCTATGGCTACGCGCATGTGCCGTGGATGGCCAAGCGCCAGCAGTTGATTCCATCAGATGCCCTGCCCACACCGGAACAGCGACTGGAACTTTTTGAAACCGCCCGGCGACTGTTCCTATGGGACAATTATGCCGAGATCGGGATTGACCACTTTGCAACGCAGGACGATGGGCTGACCCATGCGCTGCGCGCTGGTCGATTGAAACGGAATTTCCAGGGCTATACAGACGATCAAGCTCCTATTCTGATTGGCTTGGGTGCCAGCTCGATCTCACGCTTCCCGCAAGGATATGCGCAAAACGCACCGGCAACCTCGGCTCATACGAAGGCCATACGCGAAGGGCGGTTCTCGACGTCGCGCGGGCATTTGTTCAAAGATCAGGATGTTCTACGGTCTCGTCTGATCGAAGCATTGATGTGCGATTTTCAGATCAACTCGGCCGAGATTCTGCGCGATTATGACATTTCAACTGCGGAACTGCAGCAAATGTACGCAACGGCAAACGCGGCCTTCGACGGGTTGCTACGCGTGGATGAAAACGGATTGTTCATACCGCCCGAAGCACGTGCGCTGACCCGCATGATCGCGCGCAGCTTTGACACGTATGATCTGAGTAAGGCTGGGCATAGTTCCGCGATCTGAACACTCTTCGGCAGGTCGTTTTTTGCGACCTTCCCTTACAAACCGGCACGGGGGCTTGACGCATGCCTTCGGTTTTCTCCACACTCAAGGGGTGGAGAGACCCACCTCTTCACAGCCTGAGGCAGGCAAACGCAGACAGTTCTTGCCGACGCGCATGCGTTCGACAGCCCTTTTCGTGCAGCCATACTGCAACCTGAAAGAGGGACAGCACTCATGCGCGTTTTCACCGTCCTCGGCCCCAGCCAATCGGGCAAATCCACCTTGGTCGAAGCGATCAGCCGCCTCGACGGGCGGCCCACCACATTCGATGTTGCCGGAACCGTGCATCTGCACGGTTTTTCTTATTTAAACGAACCGTGGTGCGCGGTGGACGTAGACGGAGGCGGCGATGCGCTGGCCTATGTCGGCCCAGCCATGGCGATCTCGGACGCAGCAGTTGTGGTTGTCCCACCTGACCCCGATGCCGCCGTTCTGTGTGCCCCGTATCTAAGGTTGGTCGAAGAGGCCGGCATTCCCTGTTTTTTATTCATCAACCGCATGGACAGCCCCAACGGTCGCATCCGCGACATCGTTGCTGCACTGCAGACCTATTGCACCCACCACATCGCTCTGCGGCAGGTGCCGATCCGGGACGGAGACACCATTATCGGCGCAGTCGATCTGATCTCGGAACGCGCCTGGAAGTATCAGGAGGGGCAGCCCTCGGCCCTGATCGAGCTACCGCAATCAGCGGAAGACCGCGAACAGGAAGCACGCACCGAGTTGTTGGAGACCCTATCGGATTTCGATGACAATCTGCTGGAGCAACTGATTGAGGACAAACAGCCCCCAAGCGACGAGGTCTACGAGCTGGCCGCACAGGTCTTGCAGAACCATCAGCTTATCCCGGCCTGCCTAGGTGCCGCGAGCCATGGCAACGGTCTGACCCGCTTGATGAAAGCGCTGCGTCATGAAGCACCGGAATTCAACATTGCAGCTGACCGGGATGAGGCCGAAGAAAACGCCCGTGCCATTGCTGGCTTTGCGGATGTGAAGAAGCATATCGGCAAGATCACCGTATTGCGCGGTCTGGGCGACGGCGTGAAAGCTCATGAACCCCTTGGTGGCGAAACTGTTGGAAATCTGACAACCTTGGACGCCAAGACCCAGATCAGCGCGCTTGAAGCCGGACATATTGGCCTTGCTGTCAAATCCGACCACCTTAATCCTGGCTTCATCTATGACAGCGCGGCGGCAACGCCGTTGCCGGAATGGGCCTCATCCCATCCTGCCGCGCATCGTCAGGTCGTATCGCCTGCGCATGAGCGAGACGACGTGCGCCTGTCGAATGCGTTGACCCGGCTGGTTGAGATCGACCCCGGCCTGCACCTGGAGCAAGACGAGTTGAGCGGTCATTCTATTCTGGGCTCACAAGGCCCGCAGCACATGCGCCGCGTGACCGCCAAACTCGCCGAGGATTTTGGCATCGAGATTGAGGCCGAAGCCGCCGGAACCGCCTATCGCGAGACCATCCGCACAAAGGTCGATCATCGCCATCGCCACCGCAAGCAATCCGGCGGTGCAGGTCAATTCGCTGATGTGGTGATCTCAATCGCGCCGCTGCCGCGCGGCTCGGGGTTTCAGTTCGAAGAAGTGGTCAAAGGCGGGGCCGTACCCCGGAACTACATTCCTTCGGTTGAACATGGGGCCAAGGACGCACTGGTTGAGGGGCCTGAAGGCTTCCCAGTTGTGGACGTCAAGGTGACACTCAGCGACGGCAAACACCATAACGTGGACAGTTCGGATTATGCTTTCCGCACTGCAGGCAAGAATGCCGTGCGCGAAGCGTTGCCAGAGGCGAAGCCCGTCGTCCTGCAACCTATCCTGAACGCCGAAATCCATCTGCCCTCAACCTTCGTCGGCGATCTTGTCCCGACGATCAGCTCGCTGCAGGGGCAGGTTCTTGGGTTTGAAGGCAACCCCAACGCCTCAGGCTGGGAAATCTTCAATGCGACACTCCCCGCCGTGGCCGAGGATGAACTGCACCGCACACTTGCCAGTGCTACCCGCGGGACCGGTTGGGTCAAACTACAATTCGATCACTATGAAGAGCTGCGCGGCCCCGTTCCCGCGTCAGCCAAAAACAAGGAAATAGCCTGACATCAAAGGCGCGGGGTGCGTGTCAGCCCGCCGCCGCAATCAGCTCGCGGGTATAGTCGGTCTGAGCGTGTTCGAACAAATCTTCGGCAGCGCCCATCTCGACGACATCGCCGTTTCGCATGACGATCACGTTGTGGGACATCGCGCGCACGACCTTCAGATCGTGACTGATGAACAGATAGGCCAGCCCGTATTTCCTTTGCAGCTCACGCAGCAGGTCAACGATCTGCACCTGCACGGTCATGTCCAGCGCACTTGTAGGCTCGTCCAGAACCAGCAGCTTGGGCCGCAACACCATGGCGCGGGCGATGGCGATCCGCTGGCGTTGCCCGCCGGAAAACTCATGCGGATAGCGGTCCATCGCAGAGGGGTCCAATCCGACCTCGTTCATCACTTCGGCCACCAGATCGCGCGGGGCGCGATGAGGATCGACCTTATGGATGGCCAGCCCCTCGGCGATGATCTGCATGCAGGTCATCCGCGGGCTGAGGCTGCCGAACGGATCCTGAAATACGATCTGCATGTCCTTGCGCAACCGCCGCAACTCGCGCGTTGACCAGCGGCGCACATTCTGGTCGCGGAAAGTGATCCCGCCCTCGGACGCGATCAGACGCATGATCGCCAGCGCCAGCGTCGTCTTGCCCGAGCCGCTCTCCCCCACGATCCCAAGCGTTTCCCCGGCACGGACGCTGAGGGTCGCGTCGTTGACGGCCTTCACATAGCCTACGGTCCGTTTCAGGAAACCGCGCTGGATCGGGAACCAGACTTTCAGGTGATCGGTGCGGGCTACCTCTTCGGCATCCGGGGCCACCGGGTCGGGGTGCCCGGACGGCTCGGCCTCCAGAAGCTTGCGAGTATAGGGGTGTTGCGGGTTGTCGAAAATCTCCGTTGTCACTCCGGCTTCGACAATTTCACCGTCCTTCATCACGCAAACCCGGTCGGCGATGCGGCGGACGATGCCAAGGTCATGGGTGATGAACAACATCCCCATGTTCTCGGACTTTTGCAGTTCGGCCAGCAACTCCAGAATCTGCGCCTGGATGGTGACGTCCAGCGCCGTTGTCGGCTCATCCGCGATTAAAATGTCCGGCTTGTTCGCCAACGCCATCGCGATCATCACGCGTTGACGCTGCCCGCCGGACAACTGGTGCGGATAGCTGTCCAGCCGCTCCTCGGGGTCTCGGATGCCGACCTTGGTCAGCAGTTCTACAATCCGTTCCCGCGCCTCATCGCCGGTAACGCCCTGATGCAGTGCCAGCGATTCCGCCATCTGTTTCTGGATCGTGTGCAATGGATTGAGCGAGGTCATCGGCTCCTGAAAGATGAAACTAATGTCGTTGCCGCGCACGTCCATCAACCTGTCTTCGGACGCGCCAATCATCTCTTGACCGCGATAGGTGACTGAGCCTTCGACAATTGCGCTATCACCCAGCAGCGACACAGTGCTCAACGCCGTCACGGATTTTCCCGAACCGGATTCGCCCACCAAAGCCACCGTTTCACCGCGGTCGACGGTAAAGGACACGCCTTTGACTGCCGCACTCACCTGCCCGTCCTGCCGGAACGAGACCTTGAGGTTGTTCACATCCAAAAGGCTCATGAGAAGGTCTTTCTGGGATCAAACGCATCGCGGACGCCTTCAAAAATGAAGACCAACAGCGACAGCATGATGGCAAAGGTGAAGAAGGCAGTGAAGGCCAGCCACGGTGCCTGAAGGTTCTGTTTCGCCTGCAAAGTCAACTCTCCAAGCGACGGTGCTGAAGACGGCAAACCGAAGCCAAGGAAATCCAGCGAAGCCAGCCCACCGATGGTTCCGGTCACGATGAACGGCATGAAGGTCAGCGTGGCGACCATCGCATTAGGCAGCATGTGGCGAAACATGATCGTCATGTTACCCACGCCCAGCGCCCGCGCGGCACGGACATACTCCAAATTTCGTGCCCGCAGGAATTCAGCGCGCACGACGCCCACCAGTCCGGTCCAACTGAACAGGATCATCAGAATCACCAAGAGCCAGAAACTTCGCCCAAGAATCGCGAACATGATGATAATGACATAAAGCGAGGGTGTCGCCGACCAGATCTCGATAATACGTTGGAAGATCAGATCCAGCCAACCGCCAAAGAACCCCTGAATGGCCCCAGCAAAAATGCCGATCAAACTGGCCACACCGGTGACGAGTAAAGTGAACAGGATCGACAGGCGGAAGCCATAGATGACTCGAGCTAACACATCTCGCTTGGTGTCGTCAGTGCCGAGCAGATTCTGACCATTGGGCGGCAGCGGTGCAGCGCCCGGGCGGTCCACGCTGGTGTTGAAGGAATACGGGATTGGAGGCCAGATGGCCCAGCCTCGCTCAAACCCATCCGCTTCGAACGTGCCCGCCTTGATTTCGTCGATAATACCTTCGGGGTCATCGAAGCACTGATCCAATCCGCCGCTATCGATCAGGCACATGACCTCGGGGTCGCGATAGATCGCCTCGGTCTGGAAATCACCGCCGAACTCAGTCTCGGCGTAAAAGTTGAAGACAGGCGTGTAGATTTCACCCCGGTACTTTACCAGGATCGGTTTGTCGTTGGCGATGAACTCGGCAAACAGCGATAGGCCGAACAACACCGAGAAGATGATCAGCGACCAGAACGCCCTGCCATTGCGCCGGAAGTTGCGCCAACGGCGCTGATTGAGAGGGGAGAGTGCCATTTACCCCTCCCGCTTTTCGAAATCGATACGCGGGTCAACGAGCACATACATCAGATCGCTGATAATGCCGACGACCAGCCCCATCAGGCCAAATATGAAAAGCGTACCAAAAATTACCGGATAGTCGCGCGCCACTGCGGCCTCAAAGCCCAGACGCCCAAGACCATCGAGCGAGAAAATGGTTTCAATGATGATCGATCCACCGAAGAACACACCAATGAATACAGCAGGGAAACCTGCAATCACGATCAGCATCGCGTTGCGGAAGACATGACCATACAGCACCTTACTTTCACTCAAACCCTTGGCGCGAGCGGTCATCACGTACTGCTTCTTGATCTCATCCAGAAACGAGTTCTTGGTCAGCAGCGTCAGCGTTGCAAAGGCCGAGATGGTCAGCGCGATTATCGGCAAAGCGATGTGCCAGAAATAGTCAGTAATCTTTCCAAACAGGCTGAGGCTGTCCCAGTTGTCCGAAGTCAAACCCCGTAGCGGGAAAATCTGCCAGTAAGAGCCACCGGCGAACAACACCAGCAGCAGAATGGCAAACAGGAAACCGGGGATAGCATAGGCCACGATGATCGCACCGCTGGTCCAAGTATCAAAGCTCGACCCGTCCTTGATCGCCTTGCGGATACCCAGCGGGATCGACACCAGATAGGCGATCAGCGTCGACCACAGACCCAGCGAAATAGACACCGGCATCTTTTCCAGAACCAGATCAATCACACTGATCGAGCGGAAATAGCTCTCGCCAAAATCCAGCGTCAGGTAGTTGCCCATCATGCCTAGAAAGCGTTCCAGTGGCGGTTTGTCGAAGCCAAACTCTTTTTCCAGTTCAGCGATGAATTCGGGCGGAAGGCCACGCGCACCGACGTATTTGTCATCAAAGGCACCACCTGCGGGCTCGGCCCCGGCTCCGGCATCGCCACCACCAGCGAACCCAGCAAAGACGTCGCCCTGCCCTTCGATCTGCGCGATGATCTGTTCAATGGGACCACCGGGCACGAACTGCACCAGCGTGAAGTTGACGATCATGATGCCCAGAAGGGTCGGAATGACCAGCAACAGGCGTCTTAGGATATAGGCGCCCATGTTATCGCAGCGCGCCTTTGGCTTTCAGGTCAGCCTCTTTCTCGGGGTTGATCCACCACAGATCGAGATACCCAAGCGAGAATGGAGGCAGGTTTTCAGGGTATTCGTACATGTCGTAATAAGCCGTCCAGTAATCCGCCACATACCCATCGGGAATGACGAAGAACTCATAACGCAAGACACGATCCAACGCCATCAGCGCAGCATCCTGTTCTGCCTGATTTGTCGTGTCGAATGACGCTTCGATCACAGCGTCAACAAGCGGGCTGGCAAGACCGGCAGGGTTGAACAAGCTGAACGCGGCTTCCTCCGATCCGTACATCTGACTGAGACCCCCGCCGGTCGACAGGAACGAGCCGTAGCGGTTCGAATATACCATATCATAATCACGCTCACGCCGCCGCAGGGTGAATTGAGAAGGATCTACCTTCTCTGCCGAAGCATCCACACCGATCGACTGCAGGTTCTGCACATAGGTCTCGATCATGGTGGCGGTCGAGGTTGGAATGCTCGACGCATACGGAATATTGACCTTCAGCGTCTGCCCATCGGCATTGCGGCGCAGATTGCCGTCGCCGACGGGCCAACCAGCCTCGTCCAGCAGTTTCGAGGCTTGCCGCAAATTGCGACGGTCGTTCAACCGAGCTGGATTGGATTCGTGGACGACAAGCGCAGGCTCGCTGAACACCTCGGCCGGAACCACGTCACCCAGCGTTTCCAGAAACGCCAGTTCGGCACCCTCCGGCACGCCTGTCGCTTCAAGATGTGTCCCCTGCACAAATGAACTGCGCGGTGCGTTCAGACCGAACATCAGCGATTCATTTGCCCATTCGAAATTGAACGCCAGCGCCAGCGCTTTACGCACATTCTTGTCGGCAAATTGAGGCTTGCCCAGATTGAAAACGAAACCCGACGGCGTCGGTGGGCTACCATCCACGATCTCGTCCTGCACGACAAACCCTTCGCTGAGTTTCGGGAAATCGTAACTAGAGGCCCAGAGCTTGGGGTCACTTTCGATACGCATCGTGTATTCGCCCGCCTTGAACCCTTCGAAGGCGGCGGTTTGATCCGCGAAATACTCGATCCGGATAGTGTCGTAATTGTTGCGGCCTATGTTGATCGGCAGATCCTTGCCCCAATAATCGTCGCGACGCTTGTAGACTATACGACGGTTGATGTCATAGCTGTCCAGTTTGTAAGGACCTGAACCAACGGCGACCTCCAGCCGCGGTTCGTCCAGACGACGGCTTTCATCGGCCTCGAACCAGGCTTTTGAAAATACCGGGGTCGACCCGACGGTTTCGATCAACCCGCGCCGGGTGACATCCGGACTAAAAGTAAATTTTACAGTGTGGTCATCCAGAGCTTCAGCCCCTGTAACCATGCGCCCGACGGCTTGCGCATAAGACGGCAAACCCTGCTCAATGAACAAACGATGACTATAGACGACGTCTTCGGCAGTCACCGGGGTGCCATCCCAGAACATAGCTTCGGGGCGCAGATTGAAGATCACATAATTGCGCCCTTCGTCATATTCCATACTTTCCGCAACAACCCCATAATACTGCCCGACACTGTCCGCGGTACTTTCGATCAGCGGGTCATATTGAAGCGTAGTCAAAGCGCCTGCCCGCCCCTTGCGCGAATAAGGGTTCAGGGAATCAAACGTACCTGAGCCCGATAAAGACAGCTCTCCGCCCTTTGGTGCGTCTGGGTTGACGTAGTTCAAGTACGGATAGTCGGCCGGATAATCCAGATTTCCGAAATAGGAATACCCGTGGCTGCGCGTGACGCCCTCTTCATTGGCACGGGCAGGATCGCTGCTGCCCAGAACCAGTGTCGCCGAAATCCCAAAAGCCGCAGCCCAAGCGTGAATTCCGGTAAAGCGCATCTGGGGCAGAAGGGGTTTCATCAGGCTCGTCCTCTGAATTTCTGTCATCTTCATTGTCGTGCCCGCCAGCTAAAGGTCCAGCACTGTCAGTTGCAAGTTTAGAATGCGTGAACGCTTTGTGAAGTTCTTCTCAGACAAAAAATAAAGCCGCTGCGCAAGGCAGCGGCTTTAAATCCAGCAAATCTGATCAACAGATCAGTTGCCGATGGTCTGCAGATACGCAATCAGATCGGCGCGTTCTTGTGGTTTTTTCAGGCCAGCAAAGCTCATCGAAGTGCCCGAGATATAGGCGCTTGGGCGTTCTAGGAACGCGTCCAGGGCTTCGGGTGTCCAGTTGCCACCATGCGCCTGCATCGAGGCCGAATAACCGGTAAAGCCTTTAGCTGAGGCAACCGGGCGATCTACGACACCATAAAGGTAAGGACCTGTACCATTGGCGCCGTCTTCCAGTTTGTGGCAAGCGGTGCACTTGCGGAATACGCGCGCGCCTTTTTCCGGATCGGCTGCAGCCAACATATCTTCAAAGACTACTTCTTCGCCGTCCGCGCTTTCGCCCGAGCTTTCGGTTTCGATAATGTAAGCAGCTTCGGCAAGATGGCTGTCAGAGCTATAGAGGACATCCGCCCCCCATTTTGCCAGAAGCAACACCAGGAAGGTGCCAAACAAGCCGGCTGCGGCTTTGGTAACTGTCATCGTGTCGAACATTTTGATCGCGTGTCCATTTCAGCTGTCTGCGGGGTGTCTAAGGCTTCCCCTGAGAAGACGCAAGGTATAGACACCGCGACTAAACGCCCAATTCAAGAACTTGTTGCACGGAAACGACCAAATGACCAATCGCATAGCATTTCAGGGAGAACCCGGCGCATACAGTCACGAAGCCTGCCGGAACGCGCGACCGGATATGGACGCCCTGCCCTGCCGCACTTTCGAAGATGTGATCGAATCAGTGCGCTCAGGTGAGGCTGATCTGGCCATGCTACCGGTGGAAAATACCACCTATGGTCGTGTGGCCGATATTCACCGCCTGCTTCCGGATAGCGGGCTGCACATCATCGACGAAGCATTTGTGCGCGTGCACATCAACCTGTTGGGCGTACCGGGCGCGACTCTGGAGGATATCACTGAGGCGCATTCCCACCTCGTCTTGCTACCACAATGCGCAGGTTTCCTGAAGCAACACGGAATTCGTGGCAGGGTCAGCCCGGATAATGCTCGTGCCGCACGCGAGGTCGCCGAGATCGGCGACAAACACTCCGCAGCGTTAGCCAGTGAGCTGGCAGGTGAGATTTACGGCCTCAACGTTTTGGCCCGTCACATTGAAGATCAGGGCGACAACACGACCCGTTTTCTGGTGATGTCTCGTGAGGCCGACGAATCGCGCCGTGGTGATCACGGCATGATCACAAGTTTTGTCTTTCAGGTGCGTAACATCCCGGCGGCGTTGTACAAAGCGATGGGCGGATTTGCCACCAACGGAATCAACATGACCAAGCTGGAAAGCTATATGGTCGACGGGTCCTTCACCGCGACCCAGTTCTATGCCGATATCGTGGGTCATCCAGGCGATCGAAATGTGCAACTGGCGATGGATGAGCTTGAGCATTTTACCACCAACGTAGAAGTCCTCGGTGTTTATCCGGCGGCGCAACCTCGTGGATAGTGCAGGCAATCGGCTCGCCCCTTCAAAGGAACGGCCTGGATAGGCGGGGCAGCTACGCTTGCAGCTTAGAACGGTAACTTGAGTCCTTCGGTGCGACATCCTGAAAGTGCGGCGGACTACGGGTTGGTCACTCCGGTCCCCATGCGAAAGACCTTGCATATCGCGCCATCCATCTGCCGGTACTCTCTGAATCCCATCGCCTCATAATAGCCAAGGCCGTCGAAATTGTTGGCCCCGATCGTAGCATCGATAGCGGGCAATCCCTGCTGCCGAGCGGCTTGAAGAGAACGTTTGAACAACGCCCGACCGATACCACATCGCGCAGCGGACGGTTTGATATGCGTCCCAATGATGCCCCACTCGACCGCAACGCCATACGGGTTGTTTCGGGTGGCAAGCTTCAACGACTGGAAACCCAGTATCTGTCCGTCCGGCGCAACGGCAAGGCTACACTGAATCCGCTCAGGGTCGCAGATGTAATGCGTCAGTGCAAAGGCGCTGTCGGCGGGCTTGGTCCGCTTTCCGGCCGCTACAAGCGCTGTTAGCACACCGGACAAGCCATCCGCATCGGCTTCGACAGCGTCGCGTATGATCGGTCTCGTTAAAGTACTCATCTACTTCTCGGTTGTCAGACACCATGGAGGTGTCGTTCCTCCATATCGCGCGCGAATTCGCTGAGACGGGTCTGGAACTGTCGCCTGAATCGGGATTGCCCTAACTTCAGGGATTGAAGCAATAGGCGGGCGGGCAGCGTTTTCGCACCCAGCGATGTTTCAACGCGCAGCCGTGTCCGACGTTGGGAAAGCGCCAAAAGCTCGATCACCGTGTCGCCGTTCATTCCCTTGCTGCTGGACTGGAACCGCATCAAGGACGGGCGATCGCATTCTGTCATCTCGATAATGATATGACGTGGCTTGCCACGTATTTTGAATTCGGTCTCCCAGGTTATTCCGGCCTGCGGCACAACCGACCCCGTGACCCGACGCACATCGACCCCGCGCCGCAAGGCTTTGCGTTCGAAGCGTTCAAAATCCGAGACCATGGTGAAGACCGTCTCGATTGGGACATCGATATCTTCCTGCGCTGAAAACTGCATGTTTGCTTTTCTCTGCCCTAGATTGGGTTCAGTTTCTCGTCAGTCCAGCGTGTCTGCAAGCCAGTGTTGCAACAAAAAGTGCGCAATCGCACCTTTTCGGGCAGGCAACAGCTTAGGGTGATCCCCAGCGAAGGCCTGCATCATCTCTGTCCGGGTGACCCAGATCGCATCCTCGATCTCGACCGGATCGATCTGGATATCGCGCGATAACGCCTCGCCTGCGCATCCAAACATCAGGGATGCGGGAAAGGGCCAGGGTTGGCTTGCAAGATAGCGCACCGCACCCACGGGCACGCCCGCCTCTTCCATCACTTCGCGCCGCACAGCGGCTTCCAGCGTTTCACCGGGCTCAACAAAACCAGCCAAAAGCGAATACATGCCTTCAGGCCAGCCCGGAGAGCGCCCCATCAGCACCGAATTGCCATGGGTAATCAACATGATGACCACAGGATCGGTGCGCGGGAAATGCTGGCCGCCGCAGGCCGGGCAACTGCGCTGCCATCCACCCTGAGACATCTCGCTGCGGGCACCACATCGGGCACAGAATTGATGCGTTTCGTGCCAGCCGATCACCGCCTTGGCGGTTGCCGCAATCTCTGCGTCTCGTGGGTTGAGGCGTGTCATGATGCGGCGCAGCTCGGCAAAGACACACCCCTCGGGCAGATCAGAGTGCTGCTGTTCGCTGCGGTCGACAAAATCTCCGACACCGGATAAATCCAGCCCTTCAGCCGCCCAGCCCGAGATGTCCATGGCAAAAAGCGGCGATCCATCCTCGGATTTTCCAAGGAAAATCGGTTGCTCGATCACACCGCCCGGGCCCTGTTCGAGAATCTTGTGCGCCATCGGAAGCCGGGCGAGCCGGTCCAGTGCCTCACCCTCAACCAACAGTTTGCCACGCCACAGCAACACACATGTTGCCAAAGGGTCACGATAAACCTGTGCCAGTTTGTCCGCGTCGCCGCGCAGCAAACCCGCCCGATCCAGTGCCGAGCCGCCAAATGTCACCTGTTCTGCGCGTTTCATGCCTGCCGTTCCTGACTGCCGCGCAAAGGGCTGCCACGTCTTACCTGATCGTGCAACGGGTATCGACCAAACATTTTTCGACCCTGCCGCGGAATGACCGCAGCATCGCCCCGGAAATTGCATTAAATCGGCCTCATGGTGGAAACGTTGGCACACTGACAGCTACAAGTTGAAGATATTGAAATCAAAGTATTTAATGCGACAACGAAGAGATGCAGATGATGGCGCACGGATTCGAATCCTTGCTACATCCGATCTACACATGCACCTGACGTCATATGATTACTATTCGGATCGCCCCGAACCTGCGATTGGTTTGACCCGTACCGCCAGCCTGATTCACGAGGCGCGCAGACAGGCTGAACGCGACGAAGCCCTTGTGCTGTTGTTTGACAATGGTGATAGCCTGCAGGGAACGCCATTTGGCAACTGGGCAGCTGAAAACGTGCCAGACGCCCATCCCCTGCCACGCGCGTTCAACACGTTAAACTATGACGCGATCGGATTGGGTAATCACGATTTCGGATTTGGGTTGGAACTCGTCAATCGCATCGCTCGCCAAACCGCCTGCCCAATGATTTGCAGCAATATGCAAACCACTCAGACCGAACAAGGGTGGGATGCACACACGATTCTGCATCGAGTTGTCAGACTAAATGGACAGGGCACCGCAATCCGCATCGGGGTTCTTTCTGTTTTGCCCACTCAAACCGCACAGTGGGAAGCACATCTGCTAACGGACCGGGTCGTGGTAACAGACATTCTCGCCGCTGCGTGGCGCGCTGCTGAAGATCTCAGCGTGCAAGGTTGCGATCTGATTGTCGCCCTTGCGCATACCGGACTGGGATCGGCAATGGCCGAGCCGGATATGGAAAACGCGATCATCCCGCTGGCCGAGATGCCGCTGATTGATGCCGTCGTCGCAGGCCACACCCATCTGACACTGCCCGGAAAGGCGCATGATGGTTATCCATTCGTCGACAGTACGCGGGGGCTTGTGCATGGAACGCCGGTTGTCATGCAGGGTTGGGCCGGGTCTCATCTTGGGATCATTGATCTGACACTGCAAAAAGATACCACCGGCGATTGGCGCATTACAGGCAGCCATGTCGAAGCGCGGGCAATCGCTCAATCGGGCACAGAAATACCCGAATGCCCAAGGATCACAGAGCTGTTTGCGACCGGCCACGCTGCGACGCGCAAAAGGGTGACCAGGCCAGTGGGCACAATCCCACACACGCTACACAGCTACTTCTCATATTGCATACCGGATCGCGGTCTGGCCTTGGTTGCGGCGGCTCAGGCCGCTGCCCTACGCCCGCATTTGGTCGATACCGACTGGGCAGATTTGCCGATCATATCGTCAGCCGCCCCGGCAAAGTTCGGCGGGCGCGCAGGAAGCAAGTACTACACTGATATCCCCTCAGGCGAGATTTCAGTTCGACATATCGCTGATCTCAGTGTCTTTCCTAATGAATTGCGCGCGATGCTGGCCTCAGGTTCTCAGATTCGGGACTGGCTTGAGATGTCAGCCGGGCTGTTCCATCAACTTGGATCAGACGCCCCGATCGATCTTGCCGATCCTCAGCGCACGGGCTTCAATTTCGATGTCCTGCATGGCGTCACCTACCAGATCGATCTTTCGCAACCGGCGCGGTTCGATACGCTCGGTCGAGTGATTGATCCGGCATTTTCCCGCATACGCAACCTGGAATTCGATGGGCAGCCGATTGCGCCTGACCAGAGTTTCCTTGTCGCCACCAATAACTACCGCGCCAATGGCGGTGGTCATTTTCCAATTGCGCGACAAGCCCGTATGATTGACCTGCCTCAGATCAGCATACAGGATATTCTATGCAAATACGTCGCGGGCACATTGCCCGCCGACCCACTCGCGCATGCACCGCGCCCCTTTTCTTTTGTACCAAACCAAAGGCAGGGCGCGATCCTGACAACGGGGCCACGCGCGCTACACCATGTTGCAGAGCTTGCTGAGTATCATCCACGCATTCTGCCCGACTATGCGGATGGTTTCATGCGCATTCATCTGACCTTCTGACGGGTTGCCATTTTCAGGGGATGCACCTATATCGGCTTTGAGAGGTTGGCGCGGGCGAGCGCCTCGCCAACCTGGTCAGGTCCGGAAGGAAGCAGCCACAACGAGCCCCGCTTGGGTCGATGTCCAACCTCTCACTTAGAACCTATCAGCCGCAGGAGGGCGTTTATGATTGTAGCAAAAACCCTTCGGGCAGACCGGTTCTGATCCTTTCCGATCAACTGATTGCCTGAACACGTCGCCGGCGGATGCGCGATTGCCATTCGACGGGATTGCTGTTTCTGATCACAGGCAGACCAATGTTACTTTCCTTTTCGGACCTCGGATGGTCCTCTCATTTCGCGGCTCAGCATACGGCTGATCCGTCACTTCTTCCGTATCGCATCTCGGCCGTACACCGGGATCGACTGATCGGGCTGAGCCCTGAAGGTGAATCGCCTTTGTTATCTCTGGATCAATCAACCGGCGCATATGCCGTTGGGGATTGGGTTCTGGCGGATGAAAACAAACGCATACGCCGAGTGCTGGACCGGCGCAGCCTGCTGCAGCGCCGGGCCGCAGGTACAGGGGCAGCGGCGCAGCTGATTGCTGCAAATGTTGATGTGCTGTTCATCGTCAGTTCCTGCAACGCCGATTTCAATATGCCACGATTGGAGCGGTATCTTGCGCTGGCGCATCAGGCAGGCTGCTATCCGGTGGTCGTTCTGACCAAATCGGACATGTGCGATGATCCGAGCCTTTATGTAGATCAAGCCCAATCGCTCGCCCCGTTTCTGACGGTACTTGCGGTCAACGCGCTGGATCACGGCGATCTCGAACAAGTTCTGTCGTGGTGTCCGAAAGGACAAACCAGCGCCTTGCTTGGATCATCCGGCGTTGGGAAAACGACGCTCGCCAACGGGATGACGGGGCAGGATCAGGCCACCGCAGGTATTCGCGAAGACGATGCGCGCGGCAGGCACACAACAACTGCACGCGCCTTGCATCGCATGCGCAATGGCGGCTGGCTGATCGATACGCCCGGCATGCGCGCGTTGCGTCTGCTGGATGCGCAGGAGGGGTTGGATGAGGTATTTTCGGACATCTCAGACCTCAGCCTGGATTGCCGCTTCTCGGATTGTCAGCACGAGTCTGAGCCCGGATGTGCGGTGCAGGCGGCAATCGACGCTGGTACGCTTGATCCCGCGCGGCTGGACCGCTGGCGCAAGCTGCGGCGCGAAGACCAACACAATTCCGCTTCGGTGGCGCAGGCCCGCGCCCGTGACAAGGCTTTCGGCAAGATGGTGCGCAGCGTGATGCACGAGAAAAAATCCCGTAAAGGGCTATAACGAAGCTGGGCACCGACCTACCGGTGCCCAGCGCTATCAGGCGATCAGCCTAGGCCAGACTGCCGCATTCCGTCTTGCGAATGCACCGATATGGCCGATCTTGGACACTCCGAATTCGCTTGGTGCAAGCAGATGGCGCCCGGCTTTGGGTCCATAGAGATCGGCAAGACGCCAGACAGCATCCGGCGGCACCATTTCATCATCTGCGAAGGTAAACAGATCGACACGTTTGCCCAAGTCTTTCCAGCGGGCGGCGGGCAGTGTCGTGCCGATCTCTGGCACATAGCTTTTGGGGGCGGTGCACCATTTGCGCCATTGCCAATAGACTTGGGCAGGCAGGTCCGATCCAAACCCGACCAACCGCCCGGGCAGGTAGCCAAGCGCCTTGACCACCAGCGGCGCGTGACCATACCAGAACAACGCCGCCAAAGCGCGATAAGGCCAAGGGTGATCCGCCAGCGTTACCAGACCCGAACAGACACAGATCATCCTGTCAATCTGATCGATATCGGGTTGGATCGGGCCAAACATTCCGCCCAAGGAATGACCGATGCTCCATAGCTTGGCCTGCGGAAACCGTCGGCGCATCTCGGCCCGGGCGGCTGGAATGTCGATCAACGCCCAATCGGCCATGGTGACATTTGACCGCTTTTGCGAACCCACCAAAGAGTGACCAAAATCCCGGTAATCGTAAGTCAGGCAGGCCATGCCCTGTTCTTCGGCGAGCCATCGGGCGAAGTACTGATAGTAATCCCTCGGCACCCCAGTCGCACCGTTTATGACGACCACCTTTTCGGGGTCGGCAACCGGACGGTAAAGCCGCGCCGACAACATTGCCGGGCCGGACGGGATTTGAAAATCCTCGGTCACAACCGCCTGCTGCGTGTCCAACATGGTGCCCTCCAATACCGACTGAACTGATCAGTTCACCCGAAGCGCCTCAAGTCAAGGTTGACGTGACTGGACCATACGTCACTTGCCTGACGCAATCTTCTTGACTCGGGCACGGCGCAGCCGCTAGCCATGTCGCGATGGTTCTCGCGCCCAATCGGGCCGGGATGAAAAGGGAACACGGTGCGGTTCTGCCCGAATAAATCCGGAAAGAACCTAGTCCGAGACTGCCCCCGCAACTGTAAGCGGAGAGCAATGCCGAGATACCACTGGCTTTGAAGGCTGGGAAGGTCGGCAAAGCGATGACCCGCAAGTCAGGAGACCTGCCATCGGATGTAGAACCGAAACTCGGGCGGGGTGTCCGGGACGGGTTTGATCGTGCTCCGCAACGACCAACCTGTGCCACGCCCTCGCCTTGCGCGCGGAGGGCGCATTGATGATCTGGAAGACCAAAACACACGAATTCGCGGCGACCGTGTGCCAACGTACTGGCGCGCCCTGCCCCGCATTGGCACAGATGGCGCGGGCTCTGACGCAGACCATGTCCGCCACAAAACCGGTCACGAAAACTGAGTTTGAGATTGAAGGCACCATAGATCTGTCGCACTGCCCGGAAGGATGCACCGCCCGCTTTCGCGCCCAATGCGACCAGATACGTGTATTCTGCGGAACCGATCCTGAAATCGATACCGGCCGGCTGGATGACTACGCAGACATGATGTTCGGAACCGAGTACCGCAGCCTACCCGCAGACCTGCTAAGGAATCCTCCTTGCGCCATGCTTGAGGCTTCGCTTCTGGTGCAGCACAACGGTGGCGAAATCTCGCCACATGTTGGTATCTAAGCCGTCAAACGGCTTGAACACGGGCCGGTTCAACGGCCCAAAGCATCTGGGCATTTGTCTCGACTGCGCAAGGACGCACCGTACGCAATCGCTTCAATGCCGCCTCAGGCCGTTCACCGCATTCAACCATCAGACGCAGAACCACCATCCCGGATCGGCCACAGCCACCACGGCAATGCACTAGTACACGGCCACCACCTGACAACGCCTGACGTGCGGTCGCGCCAACGCGGGGCCAGCGGTCCAAAATCTCTTTGGGTGGCGTGCCAAAATCTTCGATCGGCAAATGCACCCATCTGCTGGCACGCCCCTGAATATCAGCGCCAAAATTCCGCGCACCATCCTGAATCATCTCGACCTCAGTCGTCATCGAGATCACAAGCCCGGGCTTCCAGTCTGCGATAAGATCAAGGTCTTCTGTATACGTTCCTCCACGCCCAGGCATCGAGGACAAGGCCAAGGTGCCTCCGCCAACCTGCAACGCATAAACCACCAGTTGCGACATAATCTCCCCCCAAACAAACTTCACCCAACAACATACTGGTCCAGTAAATAGAATAGAGTGGATTTTAGCCGCATACCCACGCATTCCAAAATGAAAATCGTCCCGGCTGGCTGTGGACGCGGGCGGCGGGGGCCTCTACGCTGCGGCGTAACGCGAATCCGACAGAGCAGACATGACCGAGACGCCCAGCCCCGCCTACCAGGTTCTTGCCCGCAAATACCGCCCCGAAACCTTTGCCGATCTGGTCGGTCAGGACGCCATGGTGCGCACTCTGAAAAACGCCTTCGAGGCGGACCGGATCGCGCAGGCCTTCATAATGACCGGTATCCGCGGTACCGGCAAGACGACGACCGCTCGGATCATAGCCAAGGGTATGAACTGCATCGGTCCCGATGGCAGCGGCGGCCCTACAACCGAACCCTGCGGTCAATGTGAACATTGCGTGGCTATCATGGAGGGCCGCCATGTCGACGTGATGGAGATGGACGCCGCCAGCCGCACCGGTGTCAATGACATCCGCGAGATCATAGACAGCGTACGCTATCGCGCTGCATCCGCGCGCTACAAGATCTATATCATCGACGAGGTTCACATGCTGTCGACCAGCGCTTTTAACGCGCTGCTCAAGACGCTGGAAGAACCCCCCGAACACGTGAAGTTCATCTTTGCTACCACCGAGATTCGCAAGGTCCCGGTGACCGTCCTGTCCCGTTGCCAGCGCTTTGATCTGCGCCGGATCGAGCCGGAGGATATGATCGGACTGCTGCGCAAGATTGCAGGTGCCGAAGGGGCACAGATTGCCGAGGATGCGTTATCGTTGATCACCCGGGCCGCCGAGGGATCGGCGCGGGATGCGACCTCACTGCTGGATCAGGCGATCTCGCACGGGGCCGGTGAAACCAGCGCGGATCAGGTGCGCGCGATGCTGGGGCTGGCCGATCGGGGCCGGGTGCTGGATCTGATGGATATGATCCTGCGCGGCGATGCTGCAGGCGCGTTGACCGAGCTGAGCGGGCAATATGCCGAAGGGGCTGATCCACTCGCCGTCTTACGCGATCTGGCTGAAATCACGCATTGGGTTTCGGTGGTCAAGATCACCCCGGATGCCGCCGAAGATCCCACTGTTTCCCCCGACGAACGCGCCCGAGGTCAACAAATGGCCGAGGCTCTGCCCATGCGAGTCCTTACACGCATGTGGCAAATGCTGCTGAAAGCGCTCGAGGAAGTTTCCGCCGCACCCAACGCGATGATGGCTGCGGAAATGGCCGTGATCCGCCTGACCCATGTGGCCGACTTACCTAGCCCGGAGGAGCTGATCAAGCGTCTGCAAGATACGCCTCCGCCGCCCGATGGTGGCCCCGGCAAGGGAATCGGTGCGCCTGGACATACTCTTTCCGCGCCACAGGATGTGGCCCGACCGGCCTATGCCGCATCGGGAATCGGCGGCAACGCAGGCGGGCCAACAGCCGCGCTGGCCCAAGATGTGCAGGCAGCGCTGGCACGCTATCCAACTTTTGAACATGTGGTCGAACTGATCCGAGCCAACCGGGACGTGAAGTTGTTGGTCGAGGTTGAAAACGGCGTGCGTCTGGTATCCTACCAACCAGGCAGGATCGAGTTCGCCCCAACCGACAACGCCCCGACCGACCTGTCACAACGATTGGGCGCGTCGCTGCAGCGTTGGACAGGCAACCGGTGGGCCGTTTCTATTGTCGCTGAGGGCAACGCACCGACCATTGCCGAGGTACGGGACGCTGCAGACTTGGCACTGAAGGCCGAGGCTGAACAGCATCCTCTGGTGCAAGCAGTGCTGACTCATTTCCCGAAAGCGCGGATCAAGAGCATCGAAACCGCAGAACAACGCGCCGCTCAGGTCGAAACCGAAGCCCTGCCCGAGGTTGAAGACGAATGGGACCCGTTCGAAGAAGACTGACCAACTAGCACACGGGCACCTTGTCCAAATGCTCCCGCACCCGCCACGGGCCATCGGCTGACGCCGATACCCCTGAGCGGCTTTGGGCCCGGCAGCGCCCCTTGCGCGCTGCCGGGCCCAACGGGAAGAAAGGTCTTGCCAAAGACCTTGACGACGAGCGGGAGTATCCTGACCTCTTGTGCCGCACGGTTACGCTTCGTATCTAGGCCACAAATCGAGTGACAGGAGATTACCGATGCTAAAAGGTTTAGGCGGCCTGGGTGACATGGCCAAGATGATGAAATCCGCGCAGGATCTGCAGACCAAGATGACTGACATGCAGGAAGAGCTGAACACCATCATGGTTGTCGGCGAATCCGGTGCCGGGCTGGTCAAGGCCACCGCGACCGCCAAGGGCGAGTTGAAAGGTCTGGATATCGACCCGTCGATCTTTAACGGTGACGATAAGGAAGTAGTCGAAGACCTCATCCTCGCCGCGATCAAGGACGCCCAAACCAAGGCGCAGGAACGTTCACAGGCAGAAATGGCCAAGCTGACCGAAAGCATGGGCCTGCCCGCAGACATCAAGCTGCCGTTCTGATACACCCTCCTGACGGATCTATGGCCGGGGCGTGTTTCTCTGGCCCAATTGCGAGGGTCTCACGGTGAGTTCGAACAGTGACATCGACAATCTGATCGACCTGATGGCCAAGCTGCCCGGTCTCGGCCCCCGCTCGGCCCGCCGCGCAGTCCTGCACCTGATCCGCAAACGCGCCCTGCTGCTAACGCCGCTTTCTGACGCCATGCAGCAGGTAGCCGTAACTGCCCGTGAATGCCTGAACTGCGGCAATGTGGGCACCACTGATATCTGCGACATCTGTAACAACGAGGCTCGCGCAACCGGAGAGCTGTGCGTGGTCGAGGACGTAGCCGACCTTTGGGCGATGGAGCGTGCCGGGGTCTTCAAGGGTCGCTATCACGTTCTGGGCGGCACTTTGTCCGCTCTGGACGGCGTCGGTCCTGATGAGCTGCGTATCCCTCGGTTGAAGGACCGGGTTGTGGCCGAGGGTATCACCGAAATCATCCTCGCCTTGAACGCCACCGTCGATGGTCAGACCACCGCGCATTACATCGCGGATCAGTTGGAGGGGCAGGTGCGCCTGACCTCGCTAGCACAAGGTGTGCCGATTGGGGGCGAGTTGGACTATCTGGATGACGGGACGATCACGGCAGCGCTTAGGGCGAGGAAGGAATTATAGTCTTTTTCGCTTCAAAGATGAAATATGTAACAACTAAGATGCAGAAACTCAAACCAGCCGTGCGTTCGCAGATCATGGCACTAGGTGCTGTAGTGTTTTGCTGTCTCGCAAGCGCGGCGAGTCCAGAACATCTTAGACTAGCTGTGATCTCAAACATGGACGATCAGACACTTGATGCGTTTTACAATAGAATTGCCGCAGAAAACCCGGTCGTTGACCCCTTTGCTCGTCCAAGTGGAATCGATGATACAGACATACTTGTCATTCTGTTAGAAAACTGGGCGGACGTTGAAATTCTTCCAAATTGTGGTCCCCTGGACCCATTATTTGCGAATATCGGAAAGAACCGTCCAGATACTGTAAGATTCGAAGCATCGGCCAAGAGGTCTAGTGGCACCGAATTGAGGATTGTTGCGTACGCTCTTGCGAGCACAAACTACAAATCGTTGGCGTGTTACGCTGAAGATATTGCTGCAGTACTTCGCAACAACTTCGACGTTTTAAACTCAGACGACTGCCAGTAGTTTGAAAGCTACTTTGTTTTCAACGATGGGGCGTCATTACACGTTTATCATATTGATTGACCCTACTACGTTAGTAGGCATCAAAATCGCCACATGATGTTGGGAAACCATACTATGAGCCGCCTTCTCGCCCTCACCCTAGCCACCTTCACTGCCACCGCCGCACTGTCCCAAGAACTCATCGACAAAGGTTTTGTCGAAGGCTGGAACATCATGATGGACCCCAATCTTGGCAATGGGTGCCTGATACAAACCGTGTATCAGGACCTCTCGGTGGTGCGGCTAGGCTATGACGCGTTGGATAATCGCGGGTATTTCACCGTTTACAACAAGGCTTGGGGCGACATTAAACCGGGGGAACAATATCCAATCCGGTTTGAGCTGGACGGCAAGAGCTTTGATGCCACCGCCATCGGGTTCAAGCAGGATCGCGTGCCCGGCGCGACGGTGTTCTTTACGGACCGGAGTTTCGTCACCTCGATTGCGCAGAACAAGACCATGACCGTCTATAATCCGGAAGGCCAGACCGTCATGGCGATTGATCTGAAAGGCACCGCCAAAGCGCTGGATTATGCGCGCGACTGCCAGAACAAAAAGCTCTAACGAATCGGATCAAACACCGCGTCTTTAGCGGTGCAATCACGGATCACGTCGCGGCCACAGGGCACCGGGTCAAGATCGCGGGACAAGCACAGGCGGACTTCTTCGATATAGCCTTGCTTACAGGTGATGGTGATCATGTCAGGCTCGAGCGTGGGATTGGCTTTGAGAAAGGCCTCTTCCACCACCGAAGCGGGCAGTTTGACCGTCGCGTCCAGCTTGCGGAACACCTCGGGGCGCGCAACTCCTGCATAAGCCTGCCGCGACAGGGCGAAATAGTCGGGTGCACTGAGGCCCGAACAGGTGCCGTGCTTTTTCCATTGATGCCAGGCCAACCCGGATGAGCCCTGAATATCCTCCATTTCCCGCGTCATGCGGCGTGTGGGTGGCGCTTCGGACGTGCGACAATACGAAGGCCAGCCCTGATGGAATTGCGGCCAGAGCCCATGCAATATCCACCCATGATCGTGTCGCGTGTCGCACTGATCCGAGCCGCGCGCATCGCCTTCGCGGGCGCACCAATTGGGCGACCAGCTGAGCGACAGGACGTAGTAGTCAAAATCGCCCGCCTTTTCGCCCTCGGCCATCGCAGCCATGGCACTCAGCACCCACAAAATCGCCCAGCGCATTCGCCTCTTCCCTTCTTTAGCTGTCGCGACTATATAGGCCCCAAGTTCCCCGACAACGGAAACCTGCCCCATAGCTTCGGGGCCGCCGAATTCCGGCGACGGGACAGATGTATTTATAGGAGACGGGCTGATGGCAAAACCGCTTATGGCCAAGGCAACCGCCGTATGGCTGGTGGACAACACCACGATCAGCTTCAAGCAGATCGCGGATTTCGTAGGCATGCACGAGCTGGAAGTGCAGGGTATTGCGGATGGTGATGTGGCTGCAGGTGTCAAAGGGTTTGACCCGATTGCCAACAACCAGCTGACTCAGGAAGAAATTGACACCGCGCAAAACAACCCGCTGCACAAGCTGAAGCTGAAATTCAATCCGGCGGCATCAGGCGAAGAGAAACGCCGTGGTCCGCGCTACACCCCGCTGTCCAAGCGTCAGGACCGTCCGAACTCGATCCTGTGGCTGGTCAAGTTCCACCCGGAACTCAGCGACGGCCAGATTGCCAAGCTGGTCGGCACCACCAAGCCGACCATCCAGTCGATCCGCGAGCGGACGCACTGGAACATCTCGAACATGCAGCCGATCGATCCGGTTGCCCTGGGTCTGTGCAAACAATCCGAACTGGATGCCATCGTGCAAAAGGCCGCGGCCAAGAAAGCAGCCGAAGGTGGCGTGATGAGCGATGATGAGCGTCGCAAACTGGTCTCGACCGAACAGTCGCTCGAGATGGATTCAGCGCCCAAGATCCCGACCGCGATCGAAGGTCTCGAGACATTCTCGTTGTCCGAGGACACCAACGAGAAGGAAGACGAAGAGCCCATCGTCGATGCGGATAGCTTCTTCAACCTGCCCAAGGGTGGTGGTGATGAAGAAGACGAAGACGATCTGCGCCCCTGAGATGCGCATGGTCCCGGCCTCGAATAGCCGGGACCCGATTTTTTGGGTGATTTGATGCTAAAGGTTCTATCCTTATTCTTCGACGCGCATCGTGCCGTTTCAATCTATGTGTTCCTGAAATCCTGGTGGTTGGCCATTACAGGTGCCGTAGTGATGATCGCGATAGTCGCTGGCTTGCTGTTGCTGAATGACGACGGCAAGCACGAGCACGAGGCGTTTCTCACCGTCGCGGTTTTGTCGGCGACACCGATCAATGGCGATCTCAAGAACGGGGTCATTGCTTCGGTGCGCTTGCCGGATGGCTCAGCAGCATCAATCACGTCGACCGAAGGGCCGATTGCTCAGACAGTTGGAAACCAAGCCTGTATCGAGAAACGGGTTTTCATTGAAAGTGGAGAGCCAAGGTATCGGTTCAAACTGCCACGATATTGCGAAGCGAGCTAGAAAAGCAAAACCGCCCGATGGCTCAACCGGGCGGTTTTTTTGTTCAGATCAACTGAAACAGGATGCCTGCTACGATGGCACCGCTGATGCCCAACCCCAGATAGGTGGCAAAGACGCGCGGTTTCACCAGTGACCACACGGCCGCCATCGCAGGTATCGAACTGACGGCGCCGGCCACCATGAACGACATCGCAGCACCCGCACTCATACCCTGTTCCATCAGACCCGCAAGAAGCGGTGGTGCGACGTAAGAGTTCAGATAGGCAGGCATTCCGACCAAGGCTGCGATGACGATTGGTACAACACCCTCACCACCAACAACCCGGGCGATCAGGTCTGCCGGAACATAGCTGACCAGCAGCGCCTCGAGCACGTAGGCGAACGCTAGCCATTTGAGCAAGAACAGACCGTTATGAACGAATTCGGCCCGAAAGCGCGTCCGACGGTCAGGGTCTTGCCAGAACTTCCAGACGGGTTTGTCATCTTGCTTTGGTCCGCAACCGCAGCAACCAGCGGGTTTGTATTCACGCAACGGCTGCGCAAAAGCACCTCCCCGCATCAGGGTGCGCACCGCAAACCCGCCGAACAAACCCAACGCGACAGCGGCAACCGCTTTACCAATTGCAAACGGCCAACCCAGCGCACCCGCAGTAATCAGCAACGTCGGGGGGTCGATCAACGGTGAACTGAGCCAGAATGCCATCACGGCCGACAATGGCGCACCCAGAGCCAGCAATCCCGCGATGAACGGGATCACTTCGCAGGAACAAAATGGGGCCAGCCCGCCAAACAACGCAGCCAGAAAGATCATCCGTGTCTCGCGACCCTCAAATGCACGGGCGACCATCACTTCGGCCCCGGTTGCCTTCAGGTATGATAGCAGCAGAACAGCAAACAGGATGTACTGGCCCGTATGCGCAAGCGCTTTGGCTGCAAAACTCACAACCTCGGTCCAGTTGCCCGGATCAAGAACGGCCACCAGCGCCAGTATGACCATGATCAGAGCCCAGGGCGTTTTGATCAGGTCGATCAGGTTTCTGGCAAGTGGCTTGGGGTTTTGGGTCAGTTCAGCCATCGTTTGCGGCCTTTCCGATTTCGTCTGCGCAGCATTCACTTAGGATGAACTGCGCCAGGTTTCTCAATTCGTCAAAGCACGCGCGGTTGATCGTGCTACGCCCGATCTTCTCTTGCTCAACTACTCCGCCAGCAGCCAGAAACCGCAGATGATGCGCCAGAGTCGAGGGCGCGATTCCTGTCCTCGTTTGAATTTCTCCAACGGTCAGGCCTGCTTCCCCAGCACGAACCAAGGTCTTAAGAACCTTCAATCGGGCTTCCGAGCCCATGGCAGAGAAACCTGCGGCAGCTTCTTCCCACATCCTTTATCTCCATTAAACTAGATTTCTGGTTATTTAGTTTAATTCGTATCCTGCGTCAACCACACGTGTGCGTAAAACTCCCAACATGGTTCGCAGGGCCATAAGTCCAGATTGCCACCGCCTTAGGTCCAACCTATAACGATGCAATGGGTATTTCGGTCGACACATTCTTTTTGGAACGCAATGGGCAAGGCACCTTACAGGCGCAGCTGCAACAGCTGATTGCCGAAGGCATTCTGTCAGGACGCTTCCACGTCGGGGAAAAGCTGCCCTCGTCCCGTAAACTTGCTGCCCATTTGGGTGTCAGCCGGATTACGGTCACGCTTGCCTATACTGAACTGCTGGCCAATGATTACCTGACCGCCAAAGGCCGGTCGGGATACTATGTTTCAGAAAATGCGCCAGTGCCGCCGACCTACACGCCAGTGCGGCGCGACACCGAAGTGGTTGACTGGGATCAGGCGTTTGCCCGCCGTTTCTCGGGCGGTGATGTGCTGACAAAACCCAGCAACTGGCGTGACTACCGCTATCCCTTCATTTATGGCCAAGTCGACAGAAAGCTGTTCGATCATGCAAACTGGCGTCTCTGCGCAGTTCGGGCGTTGGGACATAAGGACTTTGATTCTCTGACCGGGGACTATGTCGATCAAGATGACCCGCTGCTGCTTGAATTCATCGCCCGGCATACTCTTCCCCGCCGTGGAATTGTAGCCCGGCCCGAAGAAATCTTGATCACCCTGGGCGCTCAGAACGCCCTTTGGCTGGCGTCTCGCATATTGCTGAACCGGAACCGTAGGGCAGCGATCGAGGACCCCTGCTATTACGCCCTGCGCGATCTTCTGATTCACTCGGAATGCAAGCTGTCTTATCTGAAGGTCGACCGGGACGGGTTGCCCCCGGAAACAATCCCTGACGATACCGACGTCATATTCACCACCCCCAGCCACCAGAGCCCGACAACCGCGACCATGCCGGTGGACCGCCGACATGCACTGCTGCGTCGTGCCCGCGAATTGGATGCCATGATCGTCGAGGATGACTATGAATTTGAAATGTCATTTCTCGGAGCCCCGTCACCGGCGCTCAGGTCAATGGATCGCGATGGGCGGGTGATCTACGTGGGCAGCTTTTCCAAGTCGCTGTTTCCGGGGCTTCGATTGGGCTACATGGTCGGGTCCGAACCCTTTATCCGTGAAGCGCGCGCCCTGCGATCTCTGGTCTTGCGTCACCCTCCTGGCCACATGCAGCGAACCGCAGCCTACTTCCTATCGCTCGGCCACTATGATGCTCAGATCCGGCGCATGTCTAAAACGCTGCAACGCCGTCGCGAAGCGATTGAGGAGGCGATTGGACAATATGGTCTGACTGTTGCTGGGCGCGGGATGCTGGGCGGATCATCGATCTGGATGCAAGCGCCGCTGCATGTAGACACCAGCAAACTGGCCCGAGACCTGCAGCGCCAAAGCGTCCATATCGAACCGGGTGAGGCATTTTTTTCAAGCCAGAACAGGCCAAAGAACTTTTATCGGCTGGGCTACTCTTCAATCTCGTCGGATCGTATCGAACCGGGAATCCAACAGATTGCTGAAGCGATCCGGCGTTCTTAAGCACTCTGGACTTAAACCGCTAACGGTTCTGGCCCTAACGCCACAGACACCCGTACGCCAAAACCGATCAGAAAACTGGGTGCAAAACCCCCGTTCCATCCTTCTATGATCGGAGATTACGCAGATGAAGATGACCACTGAAGAAGCCTTTGTAAAAACCCTGCAGATGCATGGCATCGAACATGCGTTCGGTATCATCGGCTCGGCCATGATGCCGATCTCCGACATCTTTGGCAAAGCAGGCATCACTTTCTGGGATTGTGCCCACGAAGGGTCCGGCGGCATGATGGCTGACGGCTACACCCGCGCAACCGGCAAGATGTCGATGATGATCGCCCAGAACGGCCCCGGCATCACCAATTTTGTGACCGCCGTCAAAACTGCCTATTGGAACCACACTCCGCTGCTGCTGGTCACTCCGCAGGCCGCAAACAAGACCATGGGTCAAGGTGGATTCCAGGAAATGGAGCAGATGCGCATGTTCGCAGACTGCGTTTGCTACCAGGAAGAGGTGCGTGACCCCAGCCGTATGGCCGAGGTTCTGAGCCGCGTAATCATGAACGCCAAGCGCGCTTCGGCACCTGCGCAGATCAACGTTCCGCGCGACTTCTTCACTCAGGTGATCGACATCGAGCTGCCTGCTGTTGTTGAGTTTGAACTGCCTTCGGGTGGTGCATCGGCCGTATCCGAAGCTGCCGCTCTGCTGTCGAACGCAAAGAACCCCGTTATCCTGAACGGTGCAGGCACCGTTCTGTCGAAAGGCGGCATCGAAGCGTCGAAAGCACTGGCCGAGCGTCTGGACGCTCCGGTTTGCGTTGGCTACCAGCACAATGACGCTTTCCCCGGCTCGCACCCACTGTTCGCTGGCCCGCTGGGCTATAACGGCTCAAAAGCCGGTATGCAGCTGATCAAGGAAGCAGACGTTGTTCTGTGCCTCGGTACACGCCTGAACCCGTTCTCGACCCTTCCAGGCTACGGCATGGAGTACTGGCCTGCAGATGCAAAGATCATTCAGGTCGACATCAACCCCGACCGCATCGGCCTGACCAAGAAGGTTTCGGTTGGTATCGTGGGCGATGCGGCGAGCGTTGCCACCAGCATCCTGAACCAACTGTCCGACACAGCCGGTGACGAAGGCCGCGACGCGCGCAAGGCTAAGATCGCCGAAACCAAATCGCGTTGGGCGCAAGAGTTGACCTCGATGGACCACGAGCAGGACGATCCGGGCACCACGTGGAACGAACGCGCGCGCGCGGCCAAGCCGGACTGGCTGAGCCCGCGCAAAGCATGGCGCGCGATCCAGTCCGCGCTGCCGAAAGAGGCGATCATCTCGTCCGACATCGGCAACAACTGCGCCATCGGCAACGCCTATCCTTCGTTTGAAGAAGGCCGCAAGTATCTGGCCCCCGGCCTGTTCGGCCCCTGTGGCTATGGTCTGCCTTCGGTCATTGGCGCGAAGATCGGCTGCCCGGATGTACCAGTTGTCGGCTTCTCTGGCGACGGTGCCTTTGGCATTGCAGTCACTGAACTGACCGCCATCGGCCGCGAAGAATGGCCCGCCATCACTCAGGTTGTGTTCCGCAACTACCAGTGGGGTGCGGAAAAGCGCAACTCGACCCTGTGGTTCGATGATAACTTCGTCGGCACCGAGTTGGACACCAAAGTGTCCTATGCCGGCATCGCCAACGCCTGTGGCCTGAAAGGCGTCATCGCGCGCACTCAGGATGAACTGACAGCGGCGTTGAGCCAGGCGATCGAGGACCAGAAGAACGGCATCACCACCCTGATCGAAGCAATGATCAACCAGGAACTGGGTGAACCCTTCCGTCGCGACGCGATGAAGAAGCCGGTTGAGGTTGCAGGTATCGACGCAAGCGACATGCGTCTGCAGCAGGTTTGATTGCTGTCAAAAACATAAGTCGGACCGTGTTCAACCGGTCCGCTTAAAGAAAAGCAGAGGAAGGGGGTGCCTGCACTCTCTTCCTCTATATGGTTGAGCCCGGTGTGCTTACGCTCCAGTGTGTTCAACACGTACAGGTACCAAGGCGATCCGCCACAGGGAGAGACAGCGTGAATCAACAACCGAACCTCAACCTATCCCCACCCGTGTCAGACGAGATCCGCCGGACTACATGCTACATGTGTGCCTGCCGCTGCGGTATCAACGTGCACATGAAGGATGGGAAGGTCGCCTATATCGAAGGCAATCGGGATCATCCGGTAAACAAGGGCGTTCTCTGCGCCAAAGGCAGCGCGGGGATTATGCAGGTGAACGCCCCGTCGCGCCTACGCGCACCGCTCAAACGCGTCGGCCCGCGTGGGTCTGGCGAGTTCGAAGAGATCAGTTGGGACGAGGCGCTCGAGATCGCTGTCGGTTGGCTAAAACCGATCCGCGAAGACAACCCCGAGAAACTGGCCTTTTTCACCGGCCGTGATCAGAGCCAGAGCTTCACCAGTTTCTGGGCACAGAATTTCGGCACCTGTAACTATGCAGCCCATGGCGGGTTCTGTTCGGTCAACATGGCAGCCGGTGGCATCTACACGATGGGCGGTGCATTCTGGGAATTCGGTCAGCCCGACTGGGATCACACCAAGCTGTTCATGCTGTTCGGCGTTGCAGAAGACCACGACAGCAACCCGATTAAAATGGGCATCGGCAAGATCAAGGCGCGCGGTGCCCGGGTGATTGGGGTAAATCCGATCCGCTCGGGCTATAACGCCGTGGCAGATGATTGGGTCGGCATCACCCCCGGTACCGATGGCCTGTTCATCTTGTCGATGATCCATGTGCTGATGAAGGCAGGCAAAATCGATCTGGATTACCTAAGTCGCTACACCAACGCGCCGGTCCTGATCAACGCATCCGACGGTCCGGAAAAGGGTCTGTTCCTGAAAGACGATGACGGCAAGCCATTGGTCATCGACCGCAATACCGGCAAGCTGACTGCTTTCGACACCCCCGGCGTCCGCCCTGACCTATCAGCGACCTACGAAAAGGACGGTGTCACTCACCGCCCCGTCTTCCACCACATGGCAGAACGGTATCTGGCGGATGAATACGCCCCCGAGGCAATCGCAGATAAATGCGGCGTACCGGCGACCCGCATTCGCGCGATTGCTGGCGAGCTGGCCCGTGTGGCCTTTGATGAAGCGTTCGAACTGGACCATGAATGGACCGATTTCCGGGGCGAGAAACACTCGAAGATGATTGGTCGCCCCGTCGCGATGCACTCGATGCGTGGTGTCTCAGCCCATGCCAATGGTTTCCAGACCTGCCGCGCCCTACATGTATTACAGATCCTGCTTGGAACGGTCGAAGTCCCCGGCGGCTTCCGCTTCAAGCCGCCCTACCCCAAGCCAGTTGAGGCGCATCCGACTCCGCATTGTAAGGTGACGCCGAATACGCCGCTGGACGGGCCGCATCTGGGGTTTGTTCGCGGCCCCGAGCATCTGGCGCTGAAAGAAGACGGCAGCCCGGCGCGGATCGACAAAGCGTTTACATGGGAAAACCCGATGTCCAGCCACGGGCTGATGCACATGGTGATCTCGAATGCCCATGCAGGCGATCCCTACAAGATCGATACGTTGTTCATGTACATGGCAAACATGTCCTGGAATTCGACCATGAACACCAAGGGTGTCATGGACATGCTGACGGACAAGGATGAGAACGGCGACTACGTGATCCCGCATATCATCTATTCCGATGCTTATTCCTCGGAAATGGTGGCCTATGCCGACCTTATCCTGCCCGATACAACCTATCTGGAACGACACGACTGTATCTCGCTACTGGACCGCCCGATCTGCGAGGCCGAGGCAGCGGCAGACGCGATCCGCTGGCCGGTGATTGAACCCGACCGCGACGTACGCGGCTTCCAGTCGGTTCTGATCGATCTGGCCAACCGCATGGGCCTGCCCGGCTTTACCAACGATGATGGCAGCGCCAAGTGGACGGATTACGCCGACTATATCGTCAACCACGAACGCAAGCCGGGCATTGGACCGCTTGCCGGTTTCCGGGGCGAAAACGGCGACAAGGAAGGTCGTGGCGAGGTTAACCCCGACCAATTGAACCAATACATCGAGAATGGTGGCTTCTATGTCGCGCATATTCCCGAAGGTGCGGATTACTACAAACCTTGGAACACTGCCTATCAAGACTGGGCTGTGGGCATGGGTATCTATGACAGCCCACAGCCCTATCTATTCCAGCTCTATTCCGAACCGATGCGTAAATTCCAACTGGCCGCCGAAGGCTACGGGGAACGCCAGCCCCCAGATCACCTGCGCGCGCAGATCCAAGATACAATGGACCCCCTGCCCATTTGGTACGAAACCGATCAGACCGGCAATGAAGGCTTCACCGTCAACGCTCTGACCCAGCGGCCAATGGCGATGTATCATAGTTGGGGCACACAAAACGCCTGGTTGCGTCAGCTGCATGGGCGCAACCCGCTATACGTCCCGACCAAGCTGATGCGTGAACACGGGCTGCAAGACGGCGATTGGGCCAAAGTCAGCTCTCCACATGGCGAGATCACGGTACCCGTCATGGAGATGGCTGCGCTGAACAACAATACCGTGTGGACTTGGAATGCCATCGGAAAGCGCAAAGGGGCCTGGGCCTTGCAGAAAGACGCCCCCGAGGCCACCAAGGGTTTCCTGCTCAACCACCTGATCCACGAGCTGCTGCCCCCCAAAGGTGACGGCCTGCGCTGGGCAAACTCTGATCCGATCACCGGTCAGGCCGCCTGGTTCGATCTGAAGGTAAAAATCGAAAAGGCCGCCGCTCCAAGCGATGCTGAAAGCCAGCCAGAATTCGCTCCAATCAAATCGCCGGTCGGGCAAGGGCCAAAGGATTTGGCCTGGAAGGTGGGCAAATGACCCGATCCGTTCTTCATCTGGCTATAAATATCTCGGGGTCTGGGGCAGAGCCCCAGCCCGCCCTGACCACAATCGCAGAGGCAAGGCAGTCATGACCCAGCTCCCCCAATCAACCGAACGCAAGATGGGTCTGGTCATTGATCTGGACACCTGCGTTGGCTGCCATGCCTGCGTCATTTCATGCAAAGGCTGGAACACCGAAAACTACGGCGCGCCACTGTCGGATCAGGATGCTTATGGTGCTGACCCTTCAGGCACCTTCTTGAACCGGGTGCACTCTTACGAGGTGCAACCCGCCGAAGGGCATGCCCAATTGATCCACTTCCCAAAATCCTGCCTGCATTGTGAAGACGCACCCTGCGTGACCGTCTGCCCCACCGGTGCCAGCTACAAGCGGGTTGAGGACGGAATCGTTCTGGTCAACGAAAATGACTGCATCGGCTGCGGCCTGTGCGCGTGGTCCTGCCCCTATGGCGCACGCGAACTGGATCAGGCCGAAGGCGTTATGAAGAAATGCACGCTTTGCGTCGATCGGATTTACAACGAGAACCTACCCGAGGTGGATCGTGTGCCCTCTTGTGTGCGCACCTGCCCGGCAGGTGCCCGGCACTTTGGCGATCTCGGAGACCCCGACAGCGATGTCAGTAAGCTGGTCGCCGAACGTGGGGGCATGGACCTGATGCCTGAAATGGGCACCAAACCCGTCAACAAATACCTGCCGCCCCGACCCAAGGACAAAATTGAGGAGCAGATTGACATTCTGGCCCCTCTACTGGCCCCGGTCGCCGAAGAGCCCAAGGGCTTCCTTGGCTGGCTCGACAAGACCCTGGAGAAGCTCTGATGCACCCGGCACCTTCCGTTATCATCTTTACCACTCTGTCCGGTCTCGGATTTGGATTGCTGTTTTTCCTGGGGCTCGGCATACCCGACATCTCGGGCTGGGTCGCGTTTGTGTTCTTCGCAATTGCCTATGGCTTGTCCGTCGGCGGTTTGCTCGCGTCGACCTTCCACCTCGGCCACCCGGAACGTGCGTGGAAAGCCTTTACCCAGTGGCGCTCTAGCTGGCTCAGCCGCGAGGGTTGGTGCGCGGTCATCGCGCTGCTCGTCATGGGGCTTTATGCCATCGGCGCAGTCTTTCTGGGCCAACGCTGGGGTGTGCTGGGCTGGATTGGCGCGGCGTTCTCACTGGCCACGGTCTTCACCACATCGATGATCTACACGCAGCTTAAGACCATCCCACGCTGGAACATGAACCTGACACCAGCCATGTTCTTGTCGTTCAGCCTTGCAGGCGGGGCGTTGTTGGCCGGAGCAGAAGCGCTTGCCCCTTGGTTGCTGGCCATTGCCGGCGCTGTACAGCTTGCCTATTGGGCCAAGGGCGACGGTGCGTTGTCCCGATCGGGAACCACGCTGGCAACCGCGACAGGGCTTGGTGAGCGAGGCGCTGTCCGCGCATTCGAACCACCTCATACAGGTACAAACTATCTGCTGCGTGAGTTTGTGCATGTGGTCGGTCGGAAGCATGCGCAGAAACTACGGATGATATCTTTTGGTCTGGCTTTTGTGCTGCCTTTACTGCTGCTTCTGATCCCCTTTGGCGGCGTTCTGATCAAGCATGTCTTTGCGCTTGTGGCGGTGTTGTCGCATGTCACCGGCGTTGCTGTTTCACGCTGGTTGTTCTTCGCGCAAGCAGAGCATGTGGTTGGGTTGTACTACGGCAAGCGTTGATGGGGGCTCTGCCCCCGTCGCGGTAAGCCGCGCCTCCCCCGAGGTATTTCTAGCCAGATGAAATTTGGATCCCGAATTAAAAAAGGGCGGCGCTCGATCTTCGAGGCCGCCCTTACGAGTCCGTATATTGATTTCAGATTAATCCAGCATGCGCCATTGCTGCTTCGATAGCGGCTTTGGTGCTGTCTTCCAGCTCGGTCAGAGGCGAGCGCACTTCGGTGCTACACAGGCCAAGTTTGCTGAGCGCGTATTTTGCGCCGACCAGACCGGGCTCGATGAAGATCGCTTCGTGCAGGGGCATCAGGCGGTCCTGATACTCCAGCGCCATTTCGTAGTCGCCATTCAGCGTTGCCTGCTGGAATTCAGCACAGAGCTTCGGAGCCACGTTTGCGGTGACCGAGATGCAGCCCACTCCGCCATGAGCGTTGAAGCCCAGTGCAGTCGCGTCTTCCCCGGATAGCTGGCAGAAATCCGCACCACAGCTTGCACGCTGCTGGCTGACGCGCGCCAGATCTCCGGTCGCGTCCTTGACCCCGATGATGCGCGGCAGTTTCGCCAACTCACCCATCGTTGCAGGAGTCATGTCGATGACCGAACGACCCGGGATGTTGTAGATGATGATCGGGATATCGGCACTGTCATGCAGAGTTTGGAAATGCGCCAGCAGCCCTTTCTGGGTCGGCTTGTTGTAATAGGGGGTTACGACCAGCGCCGCATCCGCACCGATTTTTTGCGCAAACTGAACAAACCGAATGGCCTCGACAGTATTGTTGGAGCCCGCGCCTGCGATTACAGGCACGCGACCTGCTGCAGCCTTCACCACTTCGGCGATAACCGTTTCATGTTCTTCATGGCTGAGAGTCGGGCTTTCGCCGGTCGTACCAACCGGAACCAGACCGGTCGAACCTTGCTGTAATTGCCATTCCACCAAGTGTTTGAGCGTTTCCAGGTCCAACGCGCCGTTGCTGAACGGGGTGACCAGGGCTGGCATTGAGCCTTTAAACATGGAACGCTCCTTAGGTGTTTTTTGCGCACCGGTCTGTCACGATTAAGGGTTTGTGAGTTGATCCCGGCGGTGCAAGGTTTATCCTGCATGGCTGTATCCTTGGTTTGTTGGGGAATGCAAGGGATGAGACGTATTCTGTCGCTTGGAATAGCGATGATTCTGGCGCTGATGCTACAGCCGCATGCCACTCGTGCGGATGCGACGCAGGATTTGCGCGCGGGGCTCTATGAGATGCGCAAGGGCGATTGGAATGCCGCGCTGCGCGTGGCAGGCCAGCGTGGATCGGTGGCGCGGGACATTATTGTCTGGCATTGGCTACGCGAAGGTTTTGGCAGCTCGGGCGATGTACTGGTGTTTCTTGAGCGGCGCCCGGATTGGCCCGGTTTGGCCTGGCTGCGCCGTAAAAGCGAGCCATCATTCACCGGGGCCGATCCGAATCGAGTTCTGAAATTCTACGAAGGGTTGCCTCCGCAAACAGCAGAAGGTGCTTTGAATTATGCCGTGGCCTTGAAAAGCCAAGGCCGCAATGGTGAAGCAGAAGCCGACGTCGTAACCGCGTGGCGAACTATGCCGATGGGGTCGGGCCTACAAAAGGATTATCTTGAGAACTTCGGGAAGCTTCTGAGACCACATCACGAGGCCAGGTTGGATCGGATGTTGTGGGATGGGCATCTTGTCAGCGCCGGGCGGATGCTGCCCCTGGTCAACTCTGATCAGCGCAAACTGGCCGAGGCGCGCATTGCCCTGCAAAAGCGCGAAAACGGAGTGGACGGCAAAGTCGCCGCAGTGCCGGAATCACTGGCCAAAGACCCTGGCCTGGCATTTGATCGTTTCGTGTGGCGGGATCGCAAAGAACTGGACGACAGCGCCATTGATCTGATGTTGGCACGCTCGACCGGACCAAAATCGCTGGGTGAACCCGACAAATGGGCGGAAGGGCGACGCAGACTGGCACGTCTTGAGATGCGCACGGGAGATGCCGAACGCGCCTATGCGATTGCCGCCAATCACCACATGACCCCCGAAATGGGCTATGGCTATGCTGATTTGGAGTGGCTCTCGGGATTTCTGGCGCTGCGCAAGCTGAATGATCCGGCCACGGCGGTGCGGCATTTCCAGAATTTCTCGGAGGCGGTGCAATCGCCGATTTCGAAGGGTCGCGGTGGATATTGGCTGGGCCGCGCCTATGCGGCGCAGGGGGATGCTGACAAGGCGCACGAGGCTTATGCCGAAGGCGCGAACTATCAGACCTCGTTCTACGGGTTGCTGGCGGCGGAACAAATCGGCCGTCCGTTTGACAGCGAATTGGCCAACCCACGCCGCGCGCCGCATTGGAAACAAGCCGCATTCGCTGACTCAAGCGTGTTGGAGGCTGGATTGCTGTTGCAGCGCGCAGGAGAGGGAAACCTTTCAGAACGGTTTCTGACCCATTTGGTGGAAGGTCTCGATCAAACCCAGGCCGCTCAGCTGGGTGACCTGGTGATCGAACTGAACGAACCGCATCTGGCCGTCATGATCGCCAAGCGCGCGGCAACAACCGGTGTTGTTTTGCCTGCCGCTTATTACCCAGTGCATCCGGTCGCAGATATGGGACTTCCCATGGCGAAGGAAATGACGCTGGCAATTGCCCGACGCGAAAGTGAGTTCGATCCGGTAGTCATCAGTGGCGCAGGCGCGCGCGGTTTGATGCAGGTCATGCCCGCTACCGCCAAACTTGTGGCTCAGGATTTGGGTATTCTGGGTGGCCATAAAACCGCGCGCCTAACCTCGGACTGGCAATATAACGCAAAGCTGGGGGCGAATTATCTTGCAACGCTTGCAGAGGACTTCAACGGCAATGTCGTGATGATGGCCGCTGGATATAACGCGGGGCCAAGACGGCCGATTTCGTGGATGGAACGCTATGGCGACCCGCGCCGGGGCCAGGTGGACGTGATCGACTGGATTGAGACCATTCCTTTCAAGGAGACGCGCAACTATGTCATGCGTGTCGCCGAAAGCCTGCCGGTCTATCGCGCTCGGCTTGGGCAGCCGGCTTTACCAGTGCCATTCTCAAAGGAACTAACTGGTTCGACCCTTTCGTCGTTCGCGCCATAAGGTGAACAGGCCCGCCGCGATCACCAAAGCTGCGCCCAGAACAACCTCGGGGCGCAGGGTCTCGTGGAAGATCGTGATGCCCAGAATTGCGCTCCACATCAGATGGAAATAGGCAAAGGGTTGCACGGCGCTGGCCTCGGCCATTTCGTAGCACTTAATCAATAGCCAGTGTCCCAGAGCGCCCGCGATGCAAAGCAACCCCATCCAAAACCAATCGCTGCTGGCCATGGGTTCCCAAGACCAGACACCAACAGCAGTCATTGCGACTGCACCAGCCACCCCAGTCCAGAAAAAACTGGTCGCAGTACTGTCACGCCGAGCCGCATAACGTGTCAGCAGGCCATAAATCGCGAACATAAACGCCGAGATCAGCGGGATTACAGCCCAAGGGTTGAACACACCGGCACCGGGCTGCAGGATGATCAACACCCCGATGCAGCCGACCCCGATGGCGGCCCAGCGACGCCAGCCGACTTTCTCACCCAGAACCGGGCCGCTGAGGGCAGCGATCAGCAGCGGATAGCTGATGAAAACGGCCTGGCTTTCAATCAAGCCCAGAATGGTAAAGCTGAAAACGGCGACACAAATTTCTGCGGCCAGTAACACACCCCGGAATATCTGGAGTCCCAACTGGCTGGTTTGCGCCGCCGCCCGCAAACCTCCGCTAGATCTCGCAGCCAGAGCAATCACGAATGCGGCAAAGAACCAGTACCGGATCATCACCACCATATACGTATTGTAGGTACCGGCCAGATGGCGCGAAATCCCATCCTGCAAAGCAAACACGATCGTCGCGCTGACCATAAGCGCTATACCGGCGTTGACGTTGTTCTTCTGGCTCATTGCTTCACCGCCCGGGTCATGTGCCGTTTACGGCCAAAGCCGGGGCTGCGGGTAACATCAAAACCTGCGTCGGATAGGCCCCGACGCACGAAACCCGCGGCAGTATAGGTTGCCGCTGTACCGCCTTGAATCGTGTGCTCCGCCACCTGCTGCATCAGGTCAGCCTCCCACAGCTCGGGGTTTTTTGCGGGTGAGAAGCCATCCAGAAACCACGCATCTGCCTCACCTGCCCATGTGGGCAAGGTCTGGCGCGCGTCTCCGACCATGACCTCAAGATGCAACGTGTCCAGCACGCATTTCTGCCCATTCCATGTTTTCAGAAAGCGATCGGCCCACGGTGTCATCTCGGGGAAGGCGGCTAAAGCACGCGCCATATCGTCAGGCGCCATCGGAAAGGCCTCGAAGCTGGTGAACCGTAAAGGTGTAGTCTGCCCTGCTGCTTCCCACGCCGACCACGCGGTCAACAGATTCAGGCCGGTGCCAAAGCCTAGTTCAGCGATGTGAAACCCCGGTACAAAGCGCGTTGGCAGATCGTTGCCTGCCAGAAACACATGACGCGTTTCCTCTAACCCGTTCTGCAACGAGTAATAGGGGTCATCGAACCGATTCGAGACCGGGATCTGGTCTTCCGTCCAAGTAAGTTCGGCACGCTGGTCTGCCATCGGGGAATCCTGTAGCTAAGCGGCGCGACACTGAACAACGAAAAGGGGATTGGCAATGGTCGATGTGACGGTGCGGGGCGCAGGAATATTTGGCCTCTCCATCGCCTGGACCTGCGCACGGCGCGGCGCGAAGGTTCAGATCGTCGATCCATTTGGTCCGGGCGCGGGGTCCAGTGGAGGGCTTGTTGGCGCGCTGGCCCCACATGTGCCCGAAAACTGGAACACCAAAAAGGCGTTCCAGTTTGAAAGTTTAATCATGGCTGAACCGTTCTGGAAACAGGTCGAGGCCACCGGTGGTGTGTCGCCCGGCTACGCACGTCTTGGGCGTCTGCAACCCATACCAGACGCACGCGGTTTGGAGCTGGCCCAAGCGCGTGAACAAACTGCTGCAACACTCTGGCAGGGTCAGGCTGATTGGCGCGTCCGGTTGGTAGATCAGATTGGTGCCTGGTGCCCACCCAGCCCGACGGGATATGTCGTCCACGATACACTAAGCGCGCGCATGCACCCAAGGCGTGCCTGCGTGGCGCTGGTGGCCGCGCTTGCCGTAATGGGAGTAGAAGTTACCGCCGAAGCGCCCGACAAGGGACAAGTCGTACACGCCACTGGACTTGCGGGTCTGCAAGAGCTCAGCAAGGCGTTTGGCAAGACAATCGGTAACGGCGTGAAAGGACAGGCAGCGTTGCTGCGATTTGATGCGGGCGACGTACCACAGTTGTTTGCCGATGCCGTTCACATCGTGCCTCATGCCGATGGTACGTTGGCCATTGGCTCGACATCAGAACGCGAATACAACGATCCGACCAGCACAGATGCCGCTCTAGACGATGTACTGGACCGCGCCATGCGTGCCGTGCCGGTTCTGCACGGGGCGGAAGTAATCGAACGCTGGGCCGGTGTCCGCCCCCGCAGCAAAAGCCGCGCGCCGATGCTGGGCGCGCATCCCCTGCACAAAGGGCAGTTTATCGCTAATGGGGGATTCAAGATCGGTTTTGGTATGGCACCGAAGGTGGCCGAGGTAATGGCCGACTTGATGCTGGAAGGGCGCGATAGAATCCCGCAGGATTTTCTGCCCGAAGCTTCACTCTGATTGCGGAATTGCCTTGGCTGACATGCATTGCCGGCCTCCGGGTCCACGCACCCAAAACTCCTGACCGTCCCGACACAGGGTCGCCGTTTCGAAATTCATCAGCGGCGACGAAGCGCGAAACGTAAACTCCGCCAGAGGCCCCATCAGATCGGTTGCGAACAACATGAGGAATTGTGCCAGCAGTGGTCCATGGACAACCAGCCCGGCATAGCCTTCCACGTCGCGCGCATAGTCAAGATCGTAGTGGATCCGGTGTCCGTTAAACGTCAGCGCCGAATAGCGGAACAACAGGGTTGTATCAAATTCAACAATGCGGTGATCCAACTCATCCGTTCGAGCCATCGGAACTTTTGGAGCCGGTGCGTCTGATGAGGGATCTTCACGATAAACCAGATCCTGCCATTCGGTCACGCTCAGCGCGCCCTTTTGCCAAATCTCGTGACGCAGTGTGACAAATGCCAACGGTCCGCTACGTCCTGTCTTTGCCACGGCGCTTTCTCTGACCGTCTGACGCTCGGCTGCGACCCCTGCCACAAAGGGCTGATGAAACTGCAGTCGCCCACCTGCCCACATGCGCCTTGGTAGTCCCATATCGGGGATCAGACCTTGGCCTACCCGCGGATGTCCATCACGCCCAAGATCGCTCGGCACATGCGGCGACCAGAAATAGAGCTGATGAAAGAAGGGAGGTAGTACTGAGCCTGCCTCAATCGTCGGTTCCCGCCCCAATGCTACCTGCAGTGCAGCCGCTCGGGCAGGATCTACGACATCGGCCTGAGTCTCTATCTGGTCTTGATCCTTCATCCGCATAACCTAGAAGTTGCGGTACAGACCGGCAAGCAAAGGGGATTAAAACCCGGCCTCTGCCCGCAGCTTCTGCATCAGGTTATGCAGCGTATGCTCGTAGCGGTCGTTAGACAGCCGCCCGTCTGCATCAAATTCATTCGAGCTGTCCGCCAAGTGAAGCTCGGGACCTTGCAGAATGCGTGGCTGAAAGGGAACCATGAAGGACCGCAAGATCATTTGCGCCCGTTCCCCCCCGGCCCGGCCCGCAGCGGCGGACATGACGGCGAGCGGTTTATCCATCCAAGGCTTGCCCTTCGTCCGGCTGACCCAGTCCAGCGCGTTTTTTAGAACACCCGAAGGCCCTTTGTTGTATTCCGGGGTTGATATGATCACCGCGTGGGCCTGGGCAATCTGATCGGCCAAAACCTGCACGGCTTCAGGTATGCCTTCGCCAACTTCGAGATCGCCGTCATAAAGCGGCAGATTGAGATCAGCCTCAATGAACGTGCCGGGTTCGAACAGGCGTGCAGCTTCGCGCAGCAATTTACGGTTGGTCGCATCCTGCCGTAGCGAGCCGGAAAGGCCAAGAAGGATCGGTTGGGACATGGGGAAACTCCGCTTTGGTGTTTCCCCTTAGTTATCCCGAGACACCATCGAACCAAAGGCCCGATGACGCGCAGTCATTGTGCGCGAGACGCGTGATCAGGTGTTGTCGCTGGGAACTACCACAATCTCGACCCGCCGGTTCTGGGCTTTCCCCTCGGGTGTCAGGTTCGATGCGATCGGGTTGTTTTCACCTTGCCCGACAGTAGTGATACGGGCGTAGCTGACACCATTGGCCTGCAGAATATCAGCCACCGCATTGGCGCGGCGTTCAGACAGTCCGAGGTTGTAGGACGCCTCTCCGTCACTGTCAGTATGACCGATAATCTGGACATTCGAATTCGGGTAGTTAACCAAATTCTGCCCCACCTTCACCAAATCGGCACGCAAGGCCGGGCGCACGGTGGAACTGTCGGTGTCGAAGGTGATGTCATTCGGAACCGTGACGATTAAGCGATCCCCCGCGTTGACGATCGTTATGCCGTCATTCGCCAGCTGTTGCCGCAACTCAGCCGCCTGCCGATCAAGCTGATTGCCGATCACGCCACCACCTGCGGCACCGATGGCCCCACCGGCCAATGCACCCAGCAGCGGGTCGGAATCATTGGCAATCGCACCCACGCCCGCGCCAATCAGACCACCCAGCAACGCGCCTTGTTTGGCATTCTGATTGGGATCGTTTTGCACGCTGAGAGTGCCCGGGTCGGTACACGCCCCCAAAAACAGGGCTGAACACAGTCCAACCGTCAGTACACATTTGGAAATCGTCATTGCATCACCTTCTGCTCACGTACCCGTTCACCGGGTTTGTTTCGTTACGCTTAGTATAACACAGTGAGAACAATGGGCCTCAAGCAACAATTGAGTGAAATAGGCGAATACCCGCCATTCAGGCCACCCCTGCGGAGTTATCCCAGGTGTTCTGCTCTTGCCAGATTGCACGCAGTAGTTCCCCTTGCCCGCAGAAATGATCCTCGGTCAGTTCGCATGCCCAGATCCGATCTGTGCGGAAATGGCGAAACCCGTTTCGCAGCTCACACCACGCGGCCAGCATAGTGCATTCTATGTGGTAGATCAGGGCGACGGGCCGCACCGTGCGTTCGGTACGTTCGCCTTCTGAATTCACGTAGGTGATGCGTATTTTGCGTTCAGCCCGGATCGCTTCGCGGTAGTTTACGACCGGCACACAGCCCTTTTCCGGATCATCCATCGGCGCGCCCCAAGGCGCAACCTGAAGCCAGTTAGCTGGCGCGCGCAGGGCTTCGATCTTACGACACACCCGGTCAGCGGCCTGTTGCAGGGTACTGTCACCAGTGCGGGCCAGCATCGACAGGCCCACCCACAGGGCCTCAACCTCTTCCGCATCGAAATTCAATGGCGGCAGGTCATAGCCGCGCCTCATCAGATAGCCAACACCCGCTTCGCCTTCGATTGGCGTACGCTGGGCCTGCAACGCGGCAATATCGCGGTAGACGGTGCGCACCGAAACCTCGAGCTTGGCGGCCAACGCATCGGCCGTCACGGGCGCTTCAGCAGCACGCAAGATCTGAATGATTTCGAACAGACGTGTCGATCGGCGCATCCGGGTCTCCTAAAGATCTGCTGACAACTTAGCACACCCCCCTGACAAGGTGGTGTCAGGAGTGTTGGGCGAAGATTGGGCAATTGCAATTCAGGAGAGTGACTATGCCCTACCTCGACAATCACGTCATGATGACCTTGGAACTGGATCGCTGGTCCCAAGGTCACGTTTTGCGCGGATTCGAAATCGAACGTGAAATTGCTGCCGCACGGGAACGCCAAGTTATACGCCCGGTCAAACGCACCCGGCGGTTTTCGCTGGGAAACCTGAAGATGCTTTGGACCAGTAACGCCTAGAATCAGAATTCGGCTGGCGCGCGAAATTTCATCGACACCCCGCCTTCGGGATTTTTGAGGCGCAGTTCTTCCGAATGAAGCATCAACCGCGGGAAGTCGCGCGCCGCGCCATCGGCATAAAACGGATCACCCAAGATAGGATGCCCCAGCGCCTGCATATGAACCCGCAACTGGTGCGATCGTCCGGTCTTGGGAGACAGGCGAACACGCGTTGTCTCGCCCTCGTATTTAACCACGCGCCAATCCGTAACAGCAGGCTTGCCGGTGTCGTGACAGACCATCTGACGGGGGCGATTGGGCCAATCGACGATCAGCGGCAGATCAACCGTTCCCGTTTTTGGTTCTACCCGCCCCCATACGCGCGCGACATAAGTTTTGCGGGTCTGGCGATTTTCGAACTGTAGCCCCAGATGCCGCTGGGCATGCGGCGTCTGTGCAAACACCATTACACCGGATGTATCCCGATCCAACCGATGCACCAGCAACGCTTGTGGAAACGCAACTTGCACGCGAGTTAGCAGACAATCAGCAAGATGCGCTCCCCGCCCCGGCACCGATAACAAACCCGCCGGCTTGTTCACCACGATCAATTGCGTGTCTTCAAACAGCACATCCAGAGGAGAGTTTGGGGGATCATAGGTTTCGCTCATGCGCGCTTGCCTATCTCAGGCGGCCCCCTCCCGCAACGTCGTCCTTGCGTGAGTGAAAAGGTTCAGCAACTCTTTGGTCAACAAGAGGGAAGACGGTATGCACCCGACGATCAAACGAATGCAAGAAGTAGTGGCCAAGGGCGATGAAGGCCTGATCCAAGAGTTGCTGGCCGAAGATGTTCGGTTTTCACCACCCACTTACTACAGCACCTGGACCGGGCGTGAACCTGTTGCAGCGGTTCTGGGTCATGTGGGTCAGGTGTTTTCCGAATTTCAGTATCGTCGGATCATGGGCGACGGCGACGATTGGGCATTGGAGTTTCAATGCAAAGTCGGTGCCTTGGACGCCGTGGGTGTAGACTTGATCACGCTGAACGCAGACGGGCTTATTCAGGAATTTGAGGTCGTCATGCGTCCTTACAAGACCGTCGGAGCCTTGCGCGAAGCCATGATGGCACGAGTCATGAAAGATGCGCGCTTTCTAAAGTTCAAAGATGCGCTGAGCTAACGGTTCCTTTGCCTGTTGCCGCCGATCAGATTCTCAGAATTCCGCTTTTGCCTATTCTGGCCATTCAGGGGTTCGCGGTAAGACGCAATGCGCAATTTCTGCCAGAACCGACTGGTCCCCGCCAAGGGTGTGCAGGGCGCGGGCCCAGACTGCGCTTGTTGATCACCGGGGACAGCTCGGCCGCTGGCGTTGGGGCGGGCACACAAGGCCAGGCGCTATCCGGGCAACTGGTCGGCCAATTGGCAAAGCGTTATACCGTGGAATGGCGGCTTGAGGCGGCCACCGGGCATACCACTCAAAACACAATTGAGCAGCTGCAAGGGCTTTTCGAACAGTTTGATGTGGCCATAACGGCGCTGGGTGTGAACGACGTGACCCGAGCGGTAAGCAGACAAAGCTTTGAGGACCGACAAACCCGGCTATTGGATCTTCTGACCGGGCCGATGAAGGCCAGGCGGGTGATCGTGTCTGCGGTTCCTCAGATGGCGCGTTTTCCCGCTCTGCCTCAGCCGCTCGCCTGGTTTTTGGGGCAGCAGGCTGCAAGGCTGGATCACGGCTTGCAGAAGGTGGCTGCAGCATATCCGCAAGTTTCACATCTGGCGCTGAACCTGCCCGATGACCCGGCGCTCGCCGCGCCGGACGGATATCATCCAAGCCCCAAGGCCTATGCAATCTGGGCGGAACAGCTTGCCCAGCTCATTCGCTAGGCCTGAGACCGTATTTGCCGGATCATCGGGATCGAATACACAATCAACCCGGCCCAGATCAGGGGGAACGCGATCAATCTTGCCTGATCAATACGCTCTCCGAACAACGTGATCGCGGTGATAAAAATCATCGTGGGCGCGATGTACTGCAGGATACCCATCGTCGACAGACGCACCAGTTTGGCCCCATTGGCATAAAGCAGCAACGGAATTGCAGTCACCAGCCCCGCGCCCGCAAGCAGCGCAGTGTCTGACACGGCTGCTCCAAAATGCCCGGCACCACTTGTTCCAAGCCAGGTGACGTAGGCCACGGCGGGTATCAGTAGAATCAGGACTTCCAACAAAAACCCTTGGTTGGGCCCAATTGGGAGTGAGCGCTTGAAGAACGCATAAAACCCCCAACTGAACATCAGGCCCAAAGCCGCCCAGGGTAAGCTTCCCGCCTGAAACACCAGCACCAACACCCCCAAAGCGGCCAACCCGACCGCAACCAACTGTGTTCGGTTCAGAGGTTCGCGCAGCAATATCGCACCCAACGCAATGCTGAACAAAGGGTTGATGTAATAGCCCAAAGCCGCGTCCAGCGCATGCCCCGATGAAATCGCCCAGACATAAATCGCCCAGTTCACCGAGATCAGCGCCGCTGTAATTGCCGCCATACCCAACATTTTGGGATTGCGAAGTGCAGTTTTCAGATCGCCGGTCCGCCCGAGCGCTATCAGCAGCAGCCCGGCCACCGGCACCGACCAGATCACCCGATGCGCAACTACCTCGATCGGGCCGATATGCTCCATTGCTTTCATGTAAAGTGGCAGGAAGCCCCAAAGCACATAGGCCATCACAGCCAACGCCAGCCCTTTGGGCGTATCGGTATTGTTTGGTGGTACGCGGGTGTCTGCCACAGCGAGTCTCCGACTGATACCGTGTTTCTCTACGGCAAATCAGATGGGCTTGGGAACTATCAAAACTGTGAAGCAGGGCATCAAAGTTTCTGATAGGTCGCGCGTTCTGCAGCCAATCTATATGCGAAGCGCTGTCTCACGCTCATGGATATTGTTCGCCAGATGAGCAGGTGATCCCTTGTTCATCTGGCCACAAATACTCTCGCGAGCGTCGCCCGGTACGGACGGTGGGGCAGAGCCTACCACTGTCGATGTTTTCTAGACTTTGGCCCGCTCGGATTTCGCATCATACATCGGTTTCAACGACGCCTCTGCCTGGACTTTCACACCACAGACATCGATCTCATAGGTCGAGGCCAGCACGTCTGCAGGCTTTTCGCCCTCGCAGGGCACATAGCCCAGACCAATGGCACCACCCAGCGTGTGACCATAATTGCCCGAGCTAAGGTAACCTACATATTCACCATCGCGCACGATTGGTTCGTTGTGGAACAACAGTGGTTCGGGATCAGTCAGTCTAAACTGGACAAGCCGGTTCTTGGGCCCGCTTTCCTTTCGGGCCATCACCGCCTCGCGACCGATGAAATCGCTGCCTTTGTCCACTTTGACGGCAAATCCCAATCCCGCGTCGACCACGTGATCCTCGCAGGTGATGTCATGACCGAAATGGCGAAAACCCTTCTCGATCCGGCAACTGTCCATCATGTGCATGCCGCAGAGTTTCAGGCCCATATCTTGTCCGGCTTCGTGCAGCGCCTCAAAAACATGACCTGCCATGTCGGACGACACATAGATCTCCCACCCAAGCTCACCCACATAGGTCACCCTGTGGGCGCGAGCGAGACCCATACCGATCTCAATCTGTTGTGCCGTGCCAAAGGGGTTAGTCCTGTTCGAGAAATCAGCGGGCGAAACCCTTTCAAGCAATGCACGCGCATTCGGCCCCATGACGGCCAAAACGCCCTCGCCAGCGGTGACATCGGTTATAACCACATTGAAGCCGCCTGCATGACGCATCATCCAGGTCTGATCCGCCATTCGGGTCGCCGCGGGGGTGACGACCAGGTAGGCGGTCTCAGTCAACCGTGTGACCGTGACATCTGCTTCGATCCCACCGCTACGGTTTAGGAATTGGGTGTAGACGATCTTGCCATTGGGCACTGAATAATCGCCGCCGCCGATATAGTTCATGAATTTCTCGGCATCCGGCCCTTCGACGCGGATTTTGCCGAAGGACGACATGTCATACATGCCTACATTTTCGCGCACGGCACGGTGTTCGGCAGCCGAATTCTCGAACCAGTTCTGCCGTTTCCAGCTGTATTGATATTCTCGTTCCTGCCCTTCGTTGGCAAACCAATTGGCGCGCTCCCACCCAGCCAATTCGCCCATCACGGCACCCTGTTCGATCAGGTGATGGTGAAACGGTGTCCGGCGCACACCGCGCGCGGTGGTCTTTTGGCGATAGGGATAGTGGTCGGCATAAAGCAGGCCGAGCGTCTCTTTCGAACGCTCAAAGAGGTACTGCTTGTTGCCCTGAAACGGCTGCATGCGACTGATGTCAACATCGCCCAGATCGAACGGTTTCTCGCCCGAGTCCATCCACTCGGCCAGTGCCATACCAGCACCACCCGCCGACTGAATACCAATCGAATTGAACCCTGCAGCGACCCAAACGTTATCCATCTCGGGGGCGAGTCCCAAGTGATATGCATCATCCGGCGTAAAGGACTCGGGGCCGTTAAAGAAGGTGTGAATCCCCGCCTCGGCCAACATCGGCATCCGATTGCAGGCCGCTTCGAGTATTGGTTCAAAGTGATCGAAATCCTCTGGCAACTGGTCGAATTCGAAACTGTCGGGGATGCCGTTCATCGCCCAGGGTTTTGCATTTGGCTCAAACGCGCCCAGCAGGATTTTTCCGGCATCCTCTTTGTAGTAGGCACATTCATCCGGTACGCGCAGCACCGGCAGTTGGGTCAGCCCGTCGATCCCTTCGGTCACGATATAGAAATGTTCGCAGGCGTGAAGCGGCACGTTCACACCTGCCATCTTACCAACCTCGTGGCCCCACATGCCCGCACAGTTCACCACCATGTCGCATTCGATATGGCCCGAGGAACTGCCATCGTCCGCAATCCAGTCCACGCCGGTGACTTTACGACCCTGCTTGACGATGTCGGTGACTTTCACACGTTCTTTGACGACGCCACCGCGCTGACGCGCACCTTTAGCCAAAGCCAGAGCGATATTCGCTGGATCACCCTGCCCGTCCAAAGGCAAATAAACCGCCCCCTTGACCCCTTCCAGGTTCAGATGGGGATACAGCTCCTGCACACGATCATTGTCGATCTCTTCGACCTCAACCCCGAAGGCGCGGGCCATGGCGGCCTGACGATAGATCTCTTCCTTGCGCTCTTCAGTCAGGGCCACCGTGATCGATCCGCAACGCTTGAACCCTGTGGCAACGCCAGTTTCTTCCTCAAGTGCGCCATAGAGTTCCTGACTGTACTTGGCCAGCTTGGTCATGTTTGCGGTCGCGCGCAGCTGCGCAATCAGACCTGCAGCATGCCATGTGGTGCCGCTGGTCAGTTGCTTGCGCTCAAGCAACACAACATCGGTCCACCCTTTCTTGGTAAGGTGATACGCGACCGAGCATCCGATGACGCCGCCGCCGATGATGACCACACGGGCCTTGGTGGGAAGATCAACCATCCTGATGTCTCCGCTGTCTCAGGTTTTTTGCAAAATGCCATGAAGGATCGACAAAAAAAGCGTCAAAAACGTCATCTCAATCGCGAAAATCACCTATATTCTGCACGTCTTTTTTGACGTCTCAGAACAAACGGAGTGACGCCAAAGACGCTTTTGTAAACGGATGAGAATCCGTTTGGAAAGCCGCACACCAAGCCGATTTCCCGCACGCTCATCGTTGTGTTCAAAAGCAGGTTGTTGGCTTTGGCCAAGCGCATTTCTCGGTAGAATCCGTTTGGAGTGGTTGCGAAAGTTGCCTTGAACTTGCGCTCAAGCGATCTGTTCGACACGTGTAACATGTCAACGATCTGATTGATCGGTAACGGTTCTTCGATATTCGCCTGCATCAGCTTGATACATTGATCCAGCTTTGCGTCACCTGTGGCTGTATTCCGAGCGCCTGAGAACGGCTGCATAGATGAGAAATCGCGGATGTTCTCGTGCAGCATGATGTCCGCAACTGTCATCTTGGCGGCACCCGAAATGTGCCGCCCAATAACCGCCAGTGCCACATCCGTCGTTGCCTCCATTCCAGCGCAGGTGACCACCGAACCCTGTTCGGTCGCAATTGAAAGCTTGGCCTCAAAACGCGCGCCACGTTCGCGTAAGAAAGAGGCGTTTTCCCAATGGGTTGCCATATGATCAGCGCCGTTTTCGTCGATGTACCTGCTTGCTGCTTCGGCCAGCAAAAAGACCTGGGCTCCCCGGTACGTATAGTCGGGCACGACGCGACCTAAAGAAAGCTCTGGCTGATCCGGATCCGAGTTTCCGATCACAAACAGATAATCCGCATCGGGCTGCGCAGGTATGGTTTCGGTCGACACCGTCGCGCAACTGCTGCTTTCAACAGGTCCCCCCTTTCGGGACCGGTATGTGAATGTGAACGGAGGATGCGCGCATACCCGGTTGGCCAGGCGCAACACATCGACCAACGAGGCCAATTCAAGCAACACGAAACCGGGTGCAACCAGAATATCGAAATGCTGCTGATCCCGATCTTTTCGCCGTTCAGGTTTGTTGCGGATCGACATGAGGCACACTCAAACAATTGTGTGCCCGGCCGCGCGTAAACTGTCGGCAAGGGTTTCGATGTGATCTGGCCCAACTTCGCAGCAACCGCCAACAATCGTCGCGCCCTGCGCCACCCAGCCCATGGCATGCTGCGCATAGGCGTCAGGGTCTAGGTCATGACGGCCTTCCAGAGAGTCAACCGTCGGGGCATCCTTCAAAAAACCGTCTTTGATACCAGTAAAGCCATTGGCATAAGCGCCGAATGGGCGACCCAGCTTTGCGATGATCTCCAGTGCAGCCGGAATCACTTCCGGGCGCGCGCAGTTGATCAAAACGGCCTCGGGGGCGTAACGCGCAACAAGCGGGGCTATGTCCTCCAGCGCTTCGCCTGACCGCAATCGCGTGCCGTCATCATCCATAACCGACAATGCCAGCCAGACGGGTTTGCCGCAATTCTCGGTACCGCGAAGCGCACCTTCGGCTTCCAGAACCGAGGACACGGTTTCGATCAGGAACAGATCAACCCGGTCTGCCATCAGTTGAGCCAGCTCGGCAAATTTTTCAGCCGCATCGTCTGGGTCGGGGTTCAGATCGGGCCGGTAGCTGGCCAAAAGCGGACCAAGCGCACCAGCGATACGACCGTCAGTTCCCGCGCAAGCCTGCTCGGCCCGCGAAAGAGCAGCCTCGATCAGACGTGGCATCTGGTCTTCGATCCCCTCACGCACCAGCCGCGAGCGGTGAATGGCATAGGTATTCGTGGTGGCAATCGTCGCGCCACTGCGGAAATAGGCCGCGTGAACTTCGGTCAGCAAGTCAGGTTTGTCGATCATCACCCGCGTTGACCACAAAGGCGTGGGCGGGTCACCGCTGCGTTTCACCAGTTCCTGCCCGATCGAACCATCTAAAAGCGTAATGTCAGCCATCTACCCCCCTTTCACGGTATTAATACCAGTTTCCCGGGCAAGGTCTTGGACATAAAATCCTCTTGCGCCTGAACAATGTCACGCAACGGGTAGGTTTTTGAGACCAAAGGCCTGATCCGACCTGCATTCATCAGCACAACAAGTCGGCCAAAGACTTCGGGAGGCTGATGGGTGCAGCCATGGATTGTGATGTCGCGCAGATAGATGTCTCGCAAATCGGCGCTGACGATGGGGCCAGCGATTGCACCTGACACCGCATAGTGCCCGCCGGGTTTCAGCGCCAGTATGAGATCGGGCCAAGCCGAGCCGCCCACCACATCGATGACGACATCGAACAAATCCTTCGGCAGTTGCGCATCCCGGTCAAAGGTTGCCGACGCCCCCTGCGCTTTGACCACATCCGCCTTGGCAGCACTTGTCACCCCCCAGACCGTCGCTCCTCGTAGCGCCGCGAGCTGGACCGCGGCGAGGCCCACACCGCCTGAAGCCCCTGTGATCAGCACTGTGTGGCCTGCCGACACACCAGCGCGAGTCAGCAGGTTTTCTGCGGTCCCAAACGCGCAGGGAATAGCGGCGATTTCCACGTCTGATAGGGGCGAGGCGGTCACATCATAGAGATCATTGCTATCGACCAGACAGTATTGGGCAAACGCTCCGTCGATTTCTGAACCAAGCGCGATAAAACCATGCGGTCTACCCGGCCCCGGGCGTGGCAAGTTGATAGGACAGGTCACGCGTTGGCCGGGCTTGAACGCTGCCCCCGGTCCAGCCTCTTCAACAATCCCACACAGATCACCGCCTTGGATGCGGGGAAAGTGCAGCGCACCTCCCCACCCGCCGGCCTCAACCTGCTGATCTACCGCATCCGTCGCTTCTGTAACATCCGGCGAGTACCAGCCGATCCGCGTGTTGATGTCGGTGTTGTTCACCCCGGCAGCGGCGACGCGCACCAGAACCTGCCCTGGACCGGGGGTCGGAACGGGGACGCTTTCCCGCCATTCCAACACCTCAGGACCTCCATGGCCAGTCAGATATACGCCTTCCATCTGCCGGGTCATATCAGCGCCTTTCTGTCGTAGGGGTCAGGCCCTCAACCGTTCATTTGCAGGATCCCAGAGCGGCTGATCCTCCTGAACAACAGCACGACATTTCTGACCGTAGATTTCAACCTCTAGCTCAGTTCCCGGGACAGCCTGGTCTGCGCGCACCATGCCCAGCGCGACCGAGGCACCAATGCGATACCCCCACGCACCCGATGTGGTTTCACCCACGATCTCATCACCGCTCCAGATGCAGGACATGTAAGGCGCATCGACCTCACCTGCGTCCACGATCAGAGTGACAAAGGACTTTTTAACGCCTTGCTGTTTTTCGTTCTGAATGGCTGCTTTGCCAACAAAATCCTGCGGTTTATCGAGCTTGACAAAGCGCCCCAAACCACCTTCCAGCAGAGAGTAATCCGTGCTTAGGTCGCCTTTCCACGCGCGATAGCCTTTCTCGATCCGCAGCGAATTCAATGCATACATGCCAAAGGGTTTCGCTCCAGCGGCCAGCACAGCTTCGTAGATGGCGGGCATCGCATCATTTTCAGCATGGATTTCCCAACCCAACTCACCCGCGAAAGATACACGGATCAGGAAGGCATCCTGCCCGGCCACTTTGGCGAATTGGTGGGTCAGCCACCCTTGCTGCAAATCTGCATCGGTGATGCCAGACAATACATTCCGCGTCATGGGTCCGGTCACGATCAGTGTGTCGCGCTCGGTTGTGGTTTCCCGAACGGTCACACCTTCGGGCACCGAATTGCGGATCAAATCACCATCGTGCCACTGTGCCGTGGCAGCAGTGATTAGGACGAAATTGTTCTCAGCCAGACGGATACAGGACAGCTCGGTCAGAATGCGCCCTCTTTCATCCGAGACATAGATCAGATTCATGCGCCCTGCTTTAGGGATACCTCCGGTACAGAAGCCACGCAGCCAGTCATCCGCCCCCTCGCCTTGTATCCAGAACCGCGAGAAGCCCGGCAGATCCAGCACCCCGCAGTGATCGCGCACGGCTTCGCATTCTTCTTTGACCCGTTGCTCCCAAGGGCCCGAACGTCCCCAGGTATGGGTGGCTTCCAGTGACGTGTCATCGCCGGTTTGCGCAAACCAGTTTGCGCGTTCCCAGCCGTTGTACGCGCCCATGACACCGCCCAATTCCTTGACCTTGGCGTGCACAGGCGAGACCTTCTTGTCGCGTGCGGCAGGCCATTCGTGATGTGGGAAATGCATGGCGTATTCGTTGCCGTAGACTTCCATCCCTTTCTGATTGCAGTAGTCCTGATCGGTGTAGTCGGTGTAACGACGCGGATCGACGGCCCACATATCCCATTCGGTGTGACCATCGACGATCCATTCGGCCAGAACTTTGCCTGCACCACCACCTTGGGCGATACCGAAAGTAAAGGTATGAGCCTCGAACGCGTTTGTCACACCCGGCATCGGGCCAATCAACGGCAGACCATCTGGCGCATAGGGGATCGGGCCATTGATGACGCGACCAACGCCCGAGGTTGCCATCAGCGGAACCCGTTCCATCGCATCGGTGACGATATCCTCGATCCGGTCCAGATCATCGTTCCACAGTTGGAAGCTGAAATCCTCGGGCATCGGGTCATCCTCGGTCATCCAGTGGCCCTTGCAATTGGGCTCATAAGGGCCGAGGTTGAAGCCGTTCTTCTCCTGCCGCAGGTAGTACGAGATATCGACATCGCGCAGCAGCGGCAGCTTCTTGCCACCATTTTCTTTCGACCACGCTTCGATTTCGGGAACTTCGTCAGTCAGCAGATACTGATGGCTCATGACCATGGCCGGGACGGTTCGGCCGCCAAAGGGTTTGAACCATTCCCCTACGCGCTGCGCATAGTAACCGGCGGCGTTCACCACATAATCGCAGGCAATATCACCCTTTTCGGTATGCACGGTCCATGTGCCGTCGTCCTGCTGTGTCACACCGGTTGCCGGGCAGAACCGGATAATCTTTTGCCCCATATCCCGCGCTCCCTTGGCCAGAGCCTGAGTCAGCTGCGCCGGGTCAATGTCACCATCGGTCGGGTCATACAGAACGCCTTCAAGATCATGGGTCTCCAGGAAAGGATAGCGTTCCTTGGCCTCTTCCGGAGACCACATCTCCATCGGGATGCCTTGATATCGGCCCATGGACATGGCCCGTTCGAATTCCTGCATCCGCTCCTTGCTGTGCGCCAGACGAATTGACCCGGAAACGTGGTAGTTCATCGGATAGTCGACCTCGTCCGCGAGGCGCGAATACAGTTCGGTCGAATAGCGCTGCATGTTCATGATCGCCCACGAAGTCGAAAACGTCGGAACGTTACCCGCCGCGTGCCATGTCGAGCCTGCGGTCAGTTCGTTCTTTTCCAGCAGAACACAATCCGTCCAGCCCTTCTTGGCCAGATGATACAGCGATGAACAGCCCACAACGCCGCCGCCGATGATGACCACACGGGCCTTGGTTGGAAAATCACTCATGTGTTTGGTTCCCTATTAGTGTGCCCGCTGGGGCAGGTCGTCTTTGATGTCATAGTAATCGCCCTTGTCCGCAACGAAGATGTGCTGGGCGAGTTTCAACCCGGTCGGCTCATCCAATGAGCCCACGGAAATTGCGATCGTGTCCTCGTCATTGTGCTGCCAGAAGAGGAACGAGCCACAAGCGCGGCAAAATCCGCGCTTGGCAATGTCAGAGGCGCGATACCAGCCCAGCGTTTCGCTGGTGGTAAAGCTGAGATTGTCCTGTTGCGTAACGGTCGAGGCCCACAGGTGACCCGACTGTTTGCGACACTGCCCGCAATGGCAGGCATTTGGTGGCGTGAGGTCTCCGTCAACAATAAAAGCGACCGCGCCGCACAGGCAGGAACCGGTATGCATGTCTTTATCCCCTCGCTGTCGGCGTCGAACTGGCACCCAGCAAAACGCCATAAATGATGAAACAGGTCGCCATCACGCGGCGTACCCAGATATTGAACACCGCCCCCAACGCAGCCTTGCCCATCAGCGCCCCCAGCGAGGTGAACCCGGTATAGCTGAGCGTCGTGATGACCAGTGCCGTCGGCATGATCACCGCCATCTGCTGCCAGATGGGTACATTCGGCTGCACAAATTGCGAAAACGCCGCAAGGTATCCGGCGACGCTTTTGGGGTTGATCGTGGCAACAGCCAACGCGTGAAAGTAAACATGCCGCGCCGGACGCTCTGACGCCGGAGCGGGTTTCGCTGCGTTCATCCAACCGCGAATGCCCATCCAGATCAGAAACCCGGCCCCGATCAGCTTGGCGACAAAGAAACCTGTTGGCGACGCGGCAATCAACGCAGTGATCCCCACTGCCGAGAGGATCAGGAACGCACTTGCCTGCGTTAGAATAGCCAGTACACCCAGCATAGCTTTTGGGAATGGCAGGCTCATCCCATTTGAGATGCAATTAACCGCATTCGGCCCCGGGGTGGTCACGAACACCACCCAGAACAAAGCGAATATGGTCCAGGCCTCGAAACTCATCAGTACACCGGCGGGGCGATAACCCAGATGGCCACAGCGGGCTCATCAAAGGGGTTGGACCAAGTGTAGGGCTCGTGCTTGATCCGGAAGCTATCGCCGGGGCCGACCTGAAAGCGGCGCGAGCCGATCGTCAGTTCCAGACGGCCTGAAACCATATAGCCGACTTCCTGCGTCGGCCGGTTTGCCGGGGTCTGCATCTGCGAATGCGGCTCAAAGGTCGAATGCACCATCTCGAAATCGTCGGTCAGGTCAGGCGAAAGCAGTTCTTCGATCAACCCTTCTTCGCCAGAGCCCATCGGGCGACGGGACCCTGCCCGCACAATATACCCTTGCTCATCCACCGGCGCAGCGGAATGGGCAAACAGCATCGACATCGGCACACCCAGACATTCGGCAATCTGGCGTAGATCCGAAATCGACGGCTCGGACATGTCACGCTCGACCTGGCTGAGCCAGCCAACGGACCGATCCAATCGGTTGGCGATCTCAGTCAGAGTCAGCCCGCGCGCCTTGCGCAGTGCGCGCAGATCGGCACCGAGGGATGCGCTATGAGGGGCTTGCGAATTCAAGTTGCGCTCCGAGTCTGCGTGAAATTTTCTGTTACTTTTTCACGGTGCCTCGAATCGGTGAAATTTCCAAGCATTTTTTCACTTGGGTCTGCAAATTTAGTTGGCTATGCACGGTCCATGTGGATTGCCGTAATCTATCTTTGGGCCATTAATGCCCTGACTTTGATGGCGTTTGGCTGGGATAAGCTGCGCGCGCGCCGTAGAAGGCGACGCATCCCCGAGCGGCGCTTGTTATGGTTGGCGGCACTAGGTGGCAGCTTGGCCGCGCTACTGGGTCGCTGGATCTTCGGGCACAAGACCCGCAAGCGCGGTTTCTCGGCTTGGCTATACACGATCACAGCGTTTCAGGCCGGGCTTTGCTATCTGATTATGTCCCGAGATCTTGGCGCATTTTTGCGATAGGTCGGAACCCTCTAACGCGCAAATACATCCGTTAGAATAGCACCAAGTGCGGTCGCATCATCTTTGGTAAACGCGTCGGGCTGGTCGCTGTCGATATCAAAGACAGCGATCACGTTACCATTCGCATCCCGCACCGGTAGAACCAACTCGGACCGAGTGGATGACGCACAAGCGATATGGCCGGGGAAAGCATCTACATCCGAAACCAATTGCACTTGCCCTGAACGGGCAGCCGCACCACACACACCGCGTTCAAAAGGGATTACTAGGCAGCCATGCCCCCCCTGATAAGGCCCGATCTTTAGCACTTCGGGCTCAGTTACGCGGTAAAATCCCGTCCAGTCGAATCGGTCGTCCGAGTGATGCACTTCGCATGCCACCGTAGCCATCAGTGCAACCTCGTCGGTTTCACTGTCGGTCAAGGCGGCTATGGTTTTGGAGAGTGTGTCGTAGTCGGCTTTCATGTTGGTAGACCTTGCATCCGGGGAACTGCGGGCGCTGCCGCCAATTCCCCGAGTATTTGCAAAAAGACAAAGCGTCAAACGCGTTCTATTGCGATGGCCGTCCCTTCTCCGCCGCCAATGCAGATTGCAGCGACACCGCGCTTGAGATTTCGCTTTTCCAGCGCATTGAGCAACGTGACCATAATCCGAGCCCCCGAGGCACCTATCGGGTGGCCAAGCGCACATGCGCCGCCATTCACATTCACGATCTCACGGGACAAGCCCATTTCGTGCATGAAGGCCATCGGTACCACGGCGAAGGCTTCGTTAACCTCCCACAAATCGACATCCTCTTTTTTCCAACCGATACGATCCAACAATTTCTGCGCTGCCGGAACCGGAGCAGTTGTGAACAGCCCCGGTGCCTGCGCGTGACTGGCGTGGCCAAGAATTCGTGCGCGCACGGTCAGGCCCTGCTGTTCTGCTGCCTTTGCCGAGGCAAGCACAAGGGCGGCTGCGCCATCCGAGATCGAAGAAGAATTGGCTGCCGTAACCGTTCCATCCTTGCGAAAGGCTGGTTTCAGTGTGGGTATCTTCTCGGGCCGCGCCGATTTGGGTTGCTCATCCGCGTCCAGCACAACCTCGCCTTTACGAGTCTGAATCTTGACCTGTGTAATTTCCTGGTCGAACGCATTATTTTCCTGCGCGGACAGCGCGTTCGAAAGCGATCGCAGGGCGTATTCGTCCTGCGCCTCGCGCGTGAACTGATAGGATTCGGCACAGTCCTCGGCAAACGTGCCCATAAGCCGACCTTTGTCATAGGCGTCTTCGAGCCCGTCAAGAAACATGTGATCAACCACTTGCCCATGTCCGATCCGGGCGCCACCGCGCATCTTGGGCAACAGATAGGGCGCGTTGGTCATGCTCTCCATCCCGCCAGCGATCATGGTCTGAGTATGGCCCAAAGCGATCTGATCAAACGCAATCATTGCTGCCTTCATGCCTGAACCACACATTTTGTTGAGCGTTGTGGCAGGTACATCTTCTCCCAGACCGGCGGCAAACCCAGCCTGACGCGCCGGGGCCTGTCCCTGGCCGGCAGGCAGGACGCAGCCCATCAGCACCTCATCCACGGTCCGAGCACCAGCACCCTCCAACGCTGCGCGGATAGCAGCACCGCCCAGATCAGCAGCGGCGACGCCGTCAAACATGCCCTGAAAGCCGCCCATTGGTGTACGCGCGGCACCTGCTATCACAACCTCGTTCATCCGAAATCTCCTTGAACTTTCCATCCTATGGATACCGAATGGTAAGAATTACCGTCTAGCGTATTTCTACCATCATTTTGCATTGCCAAAGGCGGACGAACATGGGGCTCAGCAGCGAGATCACCGGCGAGACACAGATAATATCCGTTCATTGTGATCGAATTGATGCCGCGATGGCAATTCAATTCAAGGAAGATATGCGCGCGGAAACCCAAACCCATGCCAAACGGGTGGTGTTGGATTTGTCTTCTGTCGAATTCATCGACTCCAGCGGTCTGGGCGCCATTGTCGCCTCGATGAAACAATTGGAAAAAGGGCGCAGATTGGATCTGGCCGGCTTGCGCCCGATCGTTGAAAAAGTGTTCCGCCTGACCCGCATGGACACCGTGTTCAGACTGTTCAAATCGCTGGATGAGGCGATCGGCGCTGGTGCAGACTGACGATCGGCAGAGGTGGAACAGCGTGTGCTCGAATTGCAAACAAAACTGCCTGGAGGTGAGCTTTCCCGCGACACAAGTGCAGGCCAGCGCAGGGATCGCGGCGTTAAGCGCACGGCTTGCGGCGCAGGGATTGCCGGAAAGCAAAGCAGATGACGTAAGAATCGCGCTGACGGAAGCGATCAACAACGTGGTCGAACATGCCTATGCCGGGGTGGCCGCCGCTGACGTTCAAATCGATTGCTCATTATGTGCAAAGAAGCTGGTGATTCAGATCACCGATACCGGCGACCCGATGCCTAAATTGCGGATACCGAGCGGCACTCCACCATCTGTCGACACTGCTTTGCAGGACCTGCCCGAGGGCGGCTTTGGCTGGCACCTGATTCATCAACTTGCCAGCGACATACAATATGAACGCAAAAGCGGCGGGAACCTGCTCTGCTTGCGGTTCGACTTTGACGAGATGTCCTAGCAGGCATCAAATGGCCACAATAAGGCCTAGATCGAACCATTGTCGCGCCGCAAACAAAGGTCATAAGTAAGGGGTAGCTCAGATAGCTTCCCTCGGCGCCTAGCGTCACAGCCCCCACCCAGTGAGCGGCGCCGAGGACCTCCTTCCTCTGATAGCATTGGACAATTCCCAGCTGCGGCTTAGTGTCTGCGTGTTTGCAGAAGGAAAGACCCATGCGCGATTTTCACAAGACAGGCCGTTCTGAAGTTTTGGCAACCGAAGGGATGTGCGCAACGTCCCATCCGTTGGCCGCCAAAATCGCGCTGGATATTCTGCAGCAGGGCGGCAATGCCATGGACGCAGCCATTGCAGGCGCAGTGCTTCTGGGAATTTGCGAGCCGCAAATGACCGGCTTGGGTGGAGATTGCTTTGTTCTGTACAATCGCGCAGGCGAGCAGACTGTTCGCGCGCTAAACGGTTCGGGTCGAGCCGCGGCAGCAGCGGATGCACAGGCATTGCGGGATCGCGGTTCAAATTCGGTTACCGAGACCAGCCCGGATGCCGTGACAATTCCCGGAGCGGTTGAGGCATTCTGCCGTCTAGCAAAAACCGAAGGTCGGCTGGGCCTGGAAGCAATCCTGCAACCCGCAATCCATTATGCCGAGTCAGGTGTTCCGGTGGCTCCACGCGTTGCCTTTGATTGGAAGAACAGCGCATCCACCCTGCAAGGCGCGGCCCGTGATCATTATCTGATTGACGGCAAACCCCTGCAAACCGGGCAGGTTTTTCGCGCACCCGGTCAGGCAGAAGTTCTTCGGCGCGTGGCACAACACGGTCAAAAGGCATTTTACTCTGGTGAGATTGCCGATGACATGCTTGCGGCCCTGTCCGATCTGGGTGGAGTACAGACTGCGCAGGATTTCGCGGCCGTGCAAAGCGATGAAACTGTGCCCGTCAGCGGAGATTATGGCGGTGTCGAACTGGTCGAGCACCCACCGAATGGTCAGGGCGCGACGGCAATCCTGTTGCTGAATATCTTGAAGCACTTCGATCTGGCCGCAATGGACCCTTGGGGGGCTGAACGCGTACATATCGAAGCCGAGGCCAGCAAACTGGCCTACGACGCACGCAATCGTTTCATCGCCGATCCCGACCACAGCACGCGTATGGCTCATTTTCTTGCACCTGAGACAGCCGCCCAACTTGCCGCGCTGATCAATCCGAAACGCGCCATGGCTGCCGCCGCTCCCTTGACCGAGTCTGTTCACAAAGACACCGTCTATATCACCGTGGTTGACCGGGATCGCATGGCCGTTTCACTTATTTATTCGATCTACCACGGGTTCGGGTCGGGCATCGCTTCGGAAAAGTTCGGCATTTTGCTGCAGAATCGGGGTGCTGGTTTCAACCTCGAACCCGGTCATCCAAATGAGCTTGCCGGTGGAAAGCGACCAATGCACACAATCATACCGGGAATGTTGCGCGCCCAAGGCCGCATCGCGATGCCCTTTGGTGTCATGGGAGGTGCCTATCAACCAACCGGACACGCTCGGCTAGTGTCAAATCTCACGGATTTCGACATAGAGCTGCAGGAAGCCATCGATGCGCCTCGGGCATTTGCAGATGGGGGTGTTCTGAAAATCGAGCGAGGCTATTCCGATGCCGTTCTGCAACAATTATCCGATATGGGGCACACTGTCCAAATACCGGAAACATCTCTGGGTGGTGCGCAAGCCATTCGAATCTGTTCAAACGGAGTTCTGGAAGGTGCTAGCGATCCCCGTAAAGACGGTTGCGCATTAGGCTACTGACACACGCCATTATGACGGACATATTCAGTTCAACTGAAAGTGCAGCGGATAAGATCCATCCTGAAACGGGCCGAACATGTTGGGGATATCGGGATGGTCTACCGGCTCACCCGATTGGTCCTCAACCAGATTTTGTTCTGAAACATAAGCGACATAGAAGGATTGATCATTCTCAGCCAGCAAATGATAGAACGGCTGATCCTTCAGCGGGCGACTGTCTTCAGGAATGGCCTGATACCATTCCTCCGAGTTCGAGAATTCCGGATCGACATCAAAAATAACCCCTCGAAAAGGGTGTCTACGGTGTCGAACCACCTGTCCCAGGCGGTACTTGGCTTGTGTCTTTAGCATTGTTTCGGCCCCCAAAGCATTTAGTACATCTTTTCGGGCAGAAAAGCCAACCAATGAGCTGAAATTCGGGGAAACAGTCTGTGAACCTACTCCTAACAGTGTTCGAAATCGTTGCCCCGGTGTTCCTTCTGGCCGGGATCGGGTTTGCGTGGGTCAAGCTCGGGTTCGAGTATCGGCTGCAATTTGTCACGCGGTTTGCGGTGACGCTTGCGGTGCCCAGCCTGATCTTCGTAGCTTTGATGCAAACCGACATTCCTGGCGGTGAATTGACCGTTTTCACGCTCGCTGCGATTGCATCACATGTTGCTTTGGCGGTGGTTTTCTGGGTCTTTGTACGTGCCTCAGGGCTTGAGCAGCGGACCTATCTGTCACCTCTTATCTTCGGTAACACTGGGAATCTGGGCCTGCCTTTGTGCATCTTTGCCTTTGGGCAGGCTGGATTGGGTTTCGCGGTGATCTTTTTGGCCGTAACCGCTCTGTTTTCTTTTACCTACGGTATCTATCTGGTCGCGGGGCGCGGCGCCTTTGGCAAGGTTCTGCGCGAGCCGATGGTCTGGGCCACGCTGCTGGGGGCATTGTTTCTGTGGCGTGGATGGCAGACGCCACTGTTTCTAACCAACACGCTGGAACTGTTGGGCCAGATGGCGGTGCCTATGATGCTGATCACCCTTGGGGTCGCGATTGCACGCCTGACAACACAGAAGCTGCAACAGGCTATATGGTTGTCCTTGCTGAAACTCGCGGTGTGCTTCGGGTTGGGCTGGGTTCTTGCCATCAGTTTTGAACTGGGCCCTGTGGCTTTCGGAGTTTTAGTTTTGCAGATGTGTACCCCAGTCGCTGTCACCTCATACCTGCTGGCAGAGCGGTTTGAGGCGGATTCAGATGCGGTTGCGGGCATGGTCATGGTCTCGACCGTGCTATCGGTTCCCGCACTGCCTATAATTCTCGCTATTATTCTGTAACGATTGTGATTTCCTCAGAGCTCAATCTGCGCTAGAATAAAGAAAAAAGGCACGAGGCACATGAGCAGAATTCTTTTCGTACTCTTCGGGGTGCTGCTTTTGGCATCCTGTGGTGGCGGGTCCAAACAGCCACCGAGCAGACTGAATGACGCGTGCAGCATTGCGCGCGAAAAACCCGATTATATCAAGGCTTTCAAAAGCACCGAGCGCAAATGGGGTGTCCCGGTTCACGTTCAGATGGCCACGATTTACCAAGAAAGCCGTTATCGCGCAGATGCGCGCACACCGCACAAATACGTGCTGGGCGTCATCCCGATGGGTCGCCAAAGCAGTGCTTACGGCTATGGTCAGGCACTTGATGGCACGTGGGAGCAGTATCAACGCGAAACCGGCAAACGCCGCGCCAAGCGGGATCGCATCCGTGATGCGTCGGATTTCATTGGCTGGTACATGAACAAAAGCTATGAGCGGAACGGGATTCATCCCACCGACGCGCGTAACCAATACCTGGCCTATCACGAAGGGCAAACCGGCTACGCGCGCGGCAGCTACAACAGCAAATCTTGGCTGTTGAACGTTGCGAATGATGTAGACGCCCGAGCGCAACTGTATCAGGCGCAGCTGGCGAACTGCCGTTACTAAACAAACCCGTATCAGGTCAGCGATCGTCTGACCTGATACGGGTTTTGCTTGAAAACACGCTGGAATCGAGATTTCCGCCTTCAGTCAACGGCCCCAGCAGTACGGTCGTTTGACTTCCAGCGTTATCGTGGATCACCCATTTGCGCAGCTCGACCGGATTGGATGTGAACATTAACTCGATCCGCCCGCTTTCCGGATTCTTGGGGTCCTGAGCCGTCACAACCGTAGCGGTACCGTCAAAATCGTGCCCAACAACCATATTGGCTTGCCCCAGATTGACATTCCGCGCCAACACCAGTGACAGCGGTGTGCGTTTCAGCGGGTACTGTTCGGGCGGCTGATTGGATTTCGGGTCAAAGATCTGCACCGTCCCCGACCGCGCCAAAACTACCGCACTGTTGGGCGGATCATATTCGAACCGCATTTTTCCGGGCCGCTCGAGCCACAGCTTACCGGTGCTAAGCGATCCGTCATCATTCACCTGCGTGAATGTGGTCTGAACCGTCTTCATCTGGTTCAGGTAGTTAGAGATTTGCGACAGTGGCAGCTTTTCAGCCGCCCACGCGGCGGGCGCAGCCAGTGTCATAGCAAGGGCAAAAGCAATCTGTTTCATAGGACCCAGATAGGCGTTCTGCCCTTGTTATTAAATATCTTACTGCTCGGGGACGAGGATTTCGCGTTTTCCAACGTGATTTGCCCCGGAAACAACGCCTTCGTCCTCCATCTGCTCAACAAGCCGCGCAGCTTTGTTGTAGCCAATGGCAAGTTTTCGCTGAATGTAGGACGTCGAGCATTTGCGATCTTTGATCACAATCGCCACTGCCTGGTCGTAAAGGGCGTCTTCTCCGTTCGTGTTGCCACCCGTGTTCAGGCCCAGAACAGCGTCGATATTGTCAGCCTTTTCCTCAGCCGGGCCATCGACCACGCCGCTCATGTAGGCCGGCGGACCGAACTGTTTCAGGTGGTTGACGATTTCTTCAACCTCTTCATCCGAGACAAACGGACCGTGACAGCGGGTGATCTTCGCCCCGCCCGCCATATACAGCATGTCGCCCTGCCCAAGCAGTTGCTCGGCACCCATCTCGCCCAGGATCGTGCGGCTGTCGACTTTCGAGGTCACTTGGAACGAAATCCGCGTTGGGAAGTTCGCCTTGATCGTCCCGGTGATCACGTCAACAGAAGGGCGCTGAGTGGCCATGATCAGGTGAATGCCCGAAGCCCGCGCCATCTGCGCCAGACGTTGAATGCAGGCCTCGATCTCCTTGCCCGCGACCATCATCAGGTCGGCCATCTCGTCGACGATCACAACGATATAAGGCATTGCTTCGGGCGCGAATTCTTCGGTCTCGAACATTGGCTCGCCGGTTTCATCGTCAAAGCCGGTCTGGACCGTGCGGCTGAACATCTCGCCCTTGGACAGCGCATCCTTCACGCGGCCATTGTAGCCCGCGATATTGCGCACGCCCATTTTGGACATTTTGCGATAGCGATCCTCCATCTCGCCCACGACCCATTTCAGGGCCACAACCGCCTTTTTCGGGTCGGTCACAACGGGCGAGAGCAGGTGCGGGATACCGTCATAGACCGACAGTTCCAGCATCTTGGGGTCGATCATGATCAGGCGGCACTCATCCGGCGTTAGCTTATAAAGCAGCGACAGGATCATCGTATTGATTGCCACCGACTTACCGGAACCGGTCGTACCTGCGATCAATAGGTGAGGCATTTTTGCCAAGTTCGCCACCACGGACTCACCGCCGATATCCTTGCCCAACGCCAAGGGCAGCGCATGGTTACCATCGCCGAAATCGCGACTGGCGAGGATTTCGCGCAGCACCACCATCTCACGGTTTTCATTGGGCAGTTCAATGCCAATAACCGAGCGCCCCGGTAGAGTTGAAACCCGCGCGGACAAAGCCGACATTGAGCGCGCGATATCGTCGGCCAAACCGATCACACGGCTGGCTTTTAAACCCGGTGCAGGCTCCAGTTCGTACATGGTCACAACCGGACCGGGGCGGACGCTGACGATCTCACCCTTGACGCCGTAGTCATCCAGCACGTTTTCCAGCATCCGCGCATTTTCCTCGAGCGCCTCATCGCTTAGGTGATGGCGTTGGATGCTTGCAGGGTTGGACAGAAGGCCCAGCGGTGGCAGTTCGAAATCGGAATGCCGTTCCTCGAAAGAAAGTGTCGGCTGTGCTTCGGCTTGCGCCCTGCGCGAAGGCGGAGGAGTGCGTCGGACCGGTTGAGCTACTACAGGTTTACGCGGCTCAGCAACGGGAATCTTGACAGCTTGTCGCGGTTGGAGCGCGGGTTCGGAGGCATCATCAAACACGGCCTCATCATCATAGTCCGGTTCGGAAACATAGTCCTGCTGCATCCAATTATCAGCCTCGGAGTCAGCCGCCAGCGTCTCAACATCAGATCCTGCTGTCAGCGGTGGTTCGGGTGGCAAACCTGCAGAGGTCATCGGGGGTTCGGGCGGCAACTCGTCTGCCGCGCCAGAGTTCAAAATCAACGGGTCCGGTCCCCTGCCCCGCCCTTTGGTCAATGGCAAGTTGGGATCGGGTTCGGGCGTTAGCACACCAGCGGCCACTTTACGATTGCGCACAGCGGCGGAAATCTTGGACCGGATGCGATCCTCACCCGGCATGTCGTAATACCCTTCGACCGCAACGTTTTCGACCAACTCAGGCTCGGGCATTGGGTCAGGACGACGGATCAGGGAAGGCATCCGAGCCAGAAGGCCTGTCTTGGCGACAGGTTCCTGCGCTTCAATCTCAGGGTCTTCAAAGACCGGATCAGCGTAGGCCAGGTCGTCGTCAAAATCCGCCTGAACCGGAACTGCACGTTCGGCCTTGCGCTCGGCCCATTGGGCCTTCCGGTCCCGTGCTGCCCGCGCTGTCGCCGATGCCCCGCGTCCCAGCGCGTTCATCAACAGATCATAGGCCATGACCAGTCCCAACAGAAACGCCCGGAAGCCATTGCGAACGTCCGCTTTGCCGAAACCCAACACAAATACACCCAGAGCCAGCATACCGACCGCCATCGCCAGCGACATCAGCTTGACCAGGAAATGCGATGAGATCGGCAACAACGTCAAAATCGCGCCCATCACTGTATCGCCGAATAGACCGCCCAAGCCATAGCTGTGCGTCGCCCGCCATTCGGCACCCGGTACCAGAGTCGCTGCATAGACAGCCAGAACGGCGATCCAGATCGGCGCAAAAATCAGGCGGGCAATGGCACGGTCTTCACCTAAATGACCTGCAAATCGAACGCCCCAAGTGATCAGCACCAAGGCGACACCCAAGCTGCCCCAACCCACGATCATAAATAACGGCGCGGCAATCGAGGCCCCAATGCGCCCCATCCAGTTTTGCACGGGCGCATCGGTCGAAACCATCCAGTTTGGATCATCGGGCGTATAGGACCAGATCATCGCTGCAGCGGCCAACCCCAACAGGATCAAAGCGATCCCGATCAGTTCTTTGCTACGCCGTTCAATGGCGGCTTGCGTGTTGCTGTCCAGCAGCGGGTCACGGTTTCGCGCGTTATATGATGCCATTTTGCCCTCGTACCTCACGAATAGATGCAGTCGCGGAGTGTAATCAGCCCGCGCTTCATCTCTGTTTTTGGGGCCACCATCGCGACCCGGATAAATTGCTCGCCCGGGTTTTGCCCCGGATCACCTTGAGAAAGATATGCACCCGGCAGAACCCGTACGCCGGTTTCCTGCCAAAGCTTCAATGCGGTTTCTTCGCCGTTTTCGACGGGTAGCCACAGGAAGAACCCGGCCTGGGGCGGCATGTAGCCCTGTACGCCTGCGAAAACCTCATCCGCGACGGCGTATTTCTCCTGATACAGCGCGCGGTTTTCCTGCACATGCGCTTCATCCGCCCAAACCTTGGCGGCGGCGGCCTGCAGCGGGGCGGGCAAAGGGGCACCCGCATAGCTGCGCAACAGTTTGACACGGCTGATTGTTTCAGGTCCACCTGCGATCAGCCCCGACCGCAGCCCGGCCAAGTTCGACCGCTTGGACAGAGAGTTGAACAGCGTGACACGTTCGGGGTCAGCACCCAGTTCCTGCGCAACGGTCAGCGCGCCAACCGGCGCGGCGTCGCGGTAGATTTCGGAATAGCATTCATCGGCAAAGATGCGGAAATCGTACTTTTCAGCCAATTGAATCAGCTCAACCCAGTAATCGCGCGAGGCGACCGCCCCCTGAGGGTTCGCGGGCGAGCAGATATAGGCTACAGAAGTACGGTTCAGAACCTCTTCGGGCAGGCCTGCATAGTCTGGCAAATGGCCAGTGGCAGCGGTTGCCGGCACGAAATATGGCTGCGCACCGACCGAAATCGAGGCAACCATGTAGACCTGATAGAAGGGGTTCGGGCACAGAATGATCGGTTGCTGCCCATTTTTCTGCTCAGGGCAGAGCGCCATTGCAGCGTTATAAAGACCCTCGCGCGTACCGTTCAGTGCCATCACATTGGCATCTGCATCCACCGACACACCATAGCGGCGGTTGATCCAACCCGTGATCGCTGCGCGCAATTCAGGTGAGCCTTCGTTCGGGGGATAGCCCTGAAACCCGGCGGCGTTTTCCATGATCACGTCGGTCACCCAAGATGGGAAATCATGCTTGGGCTCGCCAATGGTCATGTGAACGACTTCACCACCCGGCTGATGATGATCCAACAGGGCGCGTAGACGCGGAAACGCGTATTCCGGTAGGTTCGAAAACCGCTCGGGGAAATTCATGATACTGCCTCAATTTCGGGGTCATTTTGCGCCCCGTTTTATGGCAGATTACAGATCGATCCGGGCTTCGTCCAGACAAAGAGGTGCCGAATCAGGGGATTGTGGCATTCAGGTCAAAGCGCTTTCGGCTGCTGAGCCGAGCCGTAACAAGGCCTCTTCCGACCCCGGATAGCCCAACATCATCAGCCCGCAACCGGGTGTTCCCGTGGGCAAAGTCAGTGCCGCAAGCCCCATCAGATTGCCGATCCGGGTGTTGCGGAGAGCCAAGAGATTTTCGGTAACATAGTAGTCATGATCATTCATCAACCGGTCGAGATTGGGCGGTAGGATCGGGGCCGTCGGCGCAAGCACGGCGTCAAAGCCCGCAGTGGCCGCATCCCAAGCCTGTCGACAAGCGGTTAGTTTCGACCAAGCAGCCACGTAATCGGGGCCGGAATAGGCCTTGCCCATTCGGAACCGTTCAAGGATTTCGGGATACATCGCCTCGGGGTTCGCTTCGATCACATCACGCCACAAGCCGTAGGCTTCGGTTGTATAAAGCACGCCCGACAGGCTCATCGCTTCGTTCAGCTCAGGCACGTCAAGCGGAACGATCTCGGCCCCGGCCTCTTTCAGGCGCGCCAGCGCATCATCATAGGCGTTGGCTGGAGCTTCGCGCAGATCGTCCTTGGCGACGTTCTGTAAATCAGCAAAGCGGCGACCGATCAATGACGCCCCGCGCAGATCAGCCGGGGCGGTGCCCTCAAGCGCGGCAAGCATATGTGCGGCGTCCTCAACTGATCGCGCCAGCGGCCCAACGGTATCGAATTTCAGACACAGCGGCACGACGCCCTCAAGGCTAACGCGCCCCGCCGTGGTTTTCAGCCCCACCAGATCGTTCCAGGCCGAGGGAATCCGCACCGATCCACCCGTGTCCGAGCCAACGCCGCCTGCAGCAAGCCCCCAAGCCACCGAAGCTCCTGCACCTGAAGATGAGCCGCCCGGCACTGCGTCTTCGTCATTCACGCATGGAGGCGTAGCCGTCACAGGGTTTAGACCCAAACCCGAGAACGCCAATTCGCTCATATGCGTTTTACCCAGACAGACCGTACCCATCGCGGTCGCGTTCCGCACCACCTGCGCATCGGATTCGGGCACGCGGCCTTCCAACAGGGCCGAACCGGCCTCGGTCCCTACGCCTGCCGTGTCAAACAGGTCTTTCCAGCTGATCGGGACGCCATCCAACAAAGACCGACGCAGGCCAAGCTTTGCCCGCTCTTGCGCCGCAAGGGCCTCGGCGCGGGCGCGATCGTGGGTCACCCGGGCATAGATCCGATCGCGATGTGGATGGGCGTCAATCGCGCTCAGATAAGTTTCTGTCAGTTCAACCGGATCGATCTGCCCCATTCCGATACCACGGCCCAAATCACATGCCGTCATGGTCAGCCAGTCTTGCATCCGGTCCCCTCCCGAGTAATTCCGTGATCGGACGGTAGCGACAGGACCGCACATGGACAATCCCGAAAGGGCGCGCATATTGCAGCACATGGAACACAGATCCGATATCCTGATCGTTGGTGGTGGCCTGAACGGCCCTGCCCTTGCGCTGGCGCTGGCGCAGACCGGGCATTCAGTCACGGTTGTTGACGCTCTGGCAGAGAAAGTGCGCAAGAATGCGGCCTTCGACGGGCGCGCCTATGCGCTTGCATTGGCGTCGCAACGTCTGCTCGACGCGATAGGCGTTTGGGAAAAGGTGGAAGAGCACGCCCAGCCGATGCTGGAGATCAAGGTAACGGATGGCCATGCCGGTGCCGGACCTTCCCCATTCTTCGTGCATTTTGATCATGCCGAGATCGAAGAAGGCCCGATGGGCTATATGGTTGAAGATCGCCACCTGCGGCGGGCTTTTCTGGAGGCCATGACCGAACAAGACGGGGTTACCGAAATCAGCGGAAAAACGGTCGTGTCTCAGGACATCTCGGCAAACGGGGCAACGCTGACGCTGGATGACGGGTCCACCTTGTCCGGCAGCCTTCTGGTGGGTTGCGATGGCCGCCGCAGCGGGACCGCTATGCGCGCCGGAATCAAGCGAACCGGCTGGGACTATGGCCAGACCGCTCTGGTCTGCGCCATTGAACACGAGCTACCGCATCACGGTATCGCCCATCAGTTCTTCATGCCCCCCGGCCCGTTGGCGATTCTGCCGCTGACCGGGAACCGCAGTTCCATCGTCTGGAGCGAACGCACTGAGACGTCCGCGCAGATCAATGCGCTGCCCGAGGCAGTTTACCTACAAGTTCTGCGCCCGCGCTTTGGCGATTTCCTGGGGGATATCCGCCTGCAGGGTGACCGGTTCACATACCCGTTGAACCTGACCATCGCCAATTCCTTCATCTCGGACCGGTTGGCTTTGGTCGGAGACGCCGCCCATGGCATGCACCCCATCGCCGGGCAAGGCCTGAACGCGGGTCTGCGTGATGTCGGTGCATTGGCCGAGGTTCTGACCCTTGCGGGACGACGTGGCGAGGATATCGGATCAACGCTTGTGCTGGAGCGCTATCAAGAGTGGCGCCGGTTCGACACAGCCTCGCTTGCGATGGCGACTGATGTGTTCAACAAGCTGTTTTCGAACGATAATCCCCTGCTCCGCATAGGTCGGGATATTGGAATGGGTATCGTCGGATCGCTGCCCGGGCTGCGCCGAGGTTTCGTGCGCGAGGCTGCAGGTCTGACCGGAGATCTGCCGAAACTGCTGCAGGGACACCCGATCTAGTCCAGCTCTCGGGCCTCATCCACTAGCATCACTGGAATACCGTTGCGGATTGGAAAGGCCAGAGCGGCGGCTTTTGACACCAGCTCTTGCCGTTCGGCATCATAGTGCAGCGTCGTGTGGGTCTGCGGACAAATCAACGCCTCAAGCATATGGCGGTCAAAGGCGTGTTCGGTATCGCTCATTGCAGTTTTTCCTCATTCGATCCGCCGCGCATGGCGAATTCAATCAATGTCACCAAGGTCTCGCGCCGGGTGCGTAAGCAAGGGGCCTCAAGCAAAGCCTGCTTTTCCTCGGGGTCAAATTCCAGCATCATGGACAAGGAATTGACCAAAAGCTCATCATCGGCATCTTTCATTGTGTCCCAATCGGTGGACAACTGACGGGACGAAAAAAATCGTTCCAACAGCCGCAGGAACCTGTTCCGATCAAAACCGTCATCTACCTCGGCCTTGCCCAGATCACGGTCAAACCCGTCCCAAGACACCGAAACCCGGCGATACGGGGTGAAACTGTCCAACTCTGATTTGACCCTGAACCGCGAGATTCCCGTCAGCGTAATCAGATACCTGCCATCTTCGGTCTCGGAAAACTGGGTGACCCGTCCAGCGCAGCCGATCTGGTGCAGCTTGGTTTCGTCGCCCTGACAGGTATTCGGTTGCACCATCCCGATCAGGCGTTCTTGCGTTTTCAGCGCGTCGTCCAGCATCTGCAGGTAGCGCGGCTCAAAAATATGCAGCGGCAGGCGAGACCGTGGCAGCAGCAGCGCTCCGGGCAAAGGGAAAACGGATACCGTTTCCGGCAAATCGGCAGGATGCATCATGTACCCGAGTTTAGTTCTGATCGGGGATTAGGCAAATATCATCGAGCTGAGCTTGCGCCGCCCGTTCAGAACAATCGGGTCATTGGGCTTGAGCGCATCGAAAATTGTGAAGAGCTGCGCCTTTGCTGCCCCATCATTCCACTCGCGATCGCGGCGGAACAATTCCAACAGTTGAGCCACTGCCTCTTCCACATCGCCATTGGCATGTAGAGCCTGCGCCAGATCAAACCGCGCCTGATGGTTATCAGGCTCGGCTTCAACCGCTGCGGTCAACTCACCCACCGGACCCGCATCTGCAGCCTGTTTGGCCAATTCCAGCTGCGCATGCGCAGCTTCGACCTCGGGCGAGGTGGAAATCTCGGCAGGCGCACCATTGAGGATCGCCTCAGCCTGATCCAGATCCCCCGATGCAATATGCGCGCGCACCAACCCGCCATAAGCGGCAGCGTGATTGGGGTCTTCACCCAGTATGGCGGCAAAAGTCTGTGCCGCGTCTACAGCGGCCCCCTCGGTCAACATTTCTTCGGCAGCTTGCACAGCATCATCTAGTTGACCACCCGGGCTTTCACCGCCTGCGGCTTCGATCACACGATCTATGAAGGCCTTGATCTCGGACCCTGGCAAAGCGCCCTGAAACCCGTCGATCGGTTGGCCTTTGTGAAATGCATAGACCATCGGAATCGACTGGATGCGCAGTTGTCCTGCAATCATCTGCGCTTCGTCCACGTTGATCTTGACCATCTTGACCGCACCCTTGGCAGCGGTCACGGCCTCTTCCAACGCCGGGCCCAGCGTTTTGCAGGGGCCGCACCAAGGCGCCCAGAAGTCAACGATGATCGGCGTCTCTTGTGAGGCTTCGACCACATCGGCCATGAAGGTGGCCTCGGTCCCGTCTTTAATCAGATCAGTGGCTTGGGGGCTGCCTGCGCCGTTCAGAAGGTCCATGGCTTATACTCTCTGGTTCGAACTTGCGCCCTATATGCAGTCCAATGCGGCAGAAACCAAGGGGAGAGTTCGGCGAATTTGCTTCGGTCAGACGTCAAACGTGGCAAATACCGGGGCGTGATCACTGGGTTTATCCCATCCGCGCGCGTCGCGCAGAATGCGGCTGGAATGACCCGCGTTCGAGATATCGGGCGTAGCCCAGACATGATCCAGCCTGCGTCCCTTGTCGGCGGCATCCCAATCTCGTGCCCGATAAGACCACCAGCTATAAAGTTGACCACCCGGGATATCCTGCCGGGTTATATCAACCCAGCCACCCGCATCCTGCGTTTCGGCCAGCGTTTCAACTTCGATCGGCGTATGTGAAACCACCTTCAGCAACTGCTTGTGCGACCAGACATCATCTTCGCGGGGCGCAATATTCAGATCGCCCACCAGAATGGACTTTTTCGGCTTTTCCGCATGGAACCAATCGCGCATGTCAGCGAGGTAATCCAGCTTTTGGCCAAACTTCTCGTTCACTTCGCGATCCGGCACGTCGCCCCCAGCGGGGACATAGAAATTATGAATGGTCACGCCATTCTCCAACCGCCCCGCAATGTGTCGCGCATGACCCAGACCCGCGAAATCCTTATCCCCTACTTCCTCAAGCGGAAGGCGCGACAGTATGGCGACGCCGTTATACCCCTTCTGGCCCCGCGCAATCATATGCGTATAGCCCAGCTCGGCGAACCCTTCGGTCGGGATTTTGTCGACCGGCGATTTGCATTCCTGTAGACACAGCACATCCGGTGCCTCTTCCTGCAGCAATTTCAGAACGATAGGCTCGCGCAGGCGGACCGAATTGATGTTCCATGTGGCAAGGGTGAAGGGCATATCCGGGGGTTCCTTTGTCGAAGTTGCCGCAGGTTAGCGCGGCGCCAAGCGAGGTGCCATCGAAAAACAAAGCAATGTTGCCTGACCCGGCGGTGACGGAAACTTGCAAAGTTTCCGGTCCGATTTCATTGAATGAAATCGGATGCCCGGTGCCGATATCGCCCTGCACGATACAGTTGCACCCTACAAAAAAAGCCGGGCCATCAGGCCCGGCAGTCCAACAGGGAGGTGCATGTCATAACCCGGACATGCGCGGGTTGGGAGTAATCTAAAGATACCTAAAGAGTATCACTTTGATCCAAGTCAATCCACCATTAGTCAAGCAACAAGGCGATATCCGCCCGATTCTGTGACCAAAAGGCGCGCATTCGACGGGTCGGGTTCAATCTTCTGACGCAGACGATAGATATGGGTTTCAAGCGTGTGCGTTGTAACGCCTGCGTTGTAACCCCAGACCTCATGCAAAAGAACATCACGTGCAACGACGCCGTCAGTTGATCGATAGAGGAACTTGAGAATGTTGGTCTCTTTCTCGGTCAGACGGATCTTGCGATCATCTTCAGTCATCAGCATCTTCATGGCCGGTTTGAAGGTGTAGGGCCCCAGAACAAAGACCGCATCCTCGGATTGTTCATGCTGGCGCAGTTGGGCCCGAATCCGGGCCAGAAGAACCGGAAATTTGAAAGGCTTGCTGACATAATCGTTTGCGCCAGCATCAAGACCCAGGATCGTGTCAGCGTCGCTGTCGTGCCCGGTCAGCATCAGCACCGGGCTTTTGACGCCCTGCTTGCGCATCAGGCGACACAGCTCACGGCCATCGGTATCCGGCAGGCCGACATCCAGAATCACCAGATCGTATATTGCTTCGCGCGCGCGTTCCATTGCCGACGCGCCATCGGACGCCTCGAACACGTCAAAGTCTTCGGTCATGACAAGTTGCTCGCTGAGCGCTTCGCGCAGGTCTTCGTCGTCATCCACCAGCAGGATTTTCTTGAGCTGAGCCATGTACGGTCCTCCTAAGCCTTTTCCATCACTTGCGTATGAAGAATGCAATCAGCAAGATTTACTGCAGTCGTCTCACGCCCTCGTGTCTGACGCCGAGGAAATGTTTCACATTTTCCAGTGATCGGGGTAGGACAGGGTCTGATCGTTTCAAGGTAAACTGCATGAGTCTCACTCCCGACATCACCGAATTGCTGGCACGGGCGCGGGCTGACCTGCGTATGGGTGTTCCCGTTGTTCTGACCGACGAACTGGGATTTGGAGTACTCGCATTCGCCACCGAGACCCTGAGCCCGCAAAGGTTGGCCGATTTGCGCGGCTTGGGCGGGGATCCCGTTGTCGCCATAACGGTTCGGCGCGCTGAAACACTTAAAGCGCGTGCATATGACGGCGATCTTGCTCGCGTCATGATCCCGGCGGATGCTGGGCTGAGCTGGGTGCAGGCGGTGGCCGACCCGTCCGATGATCTGAACGCCCCGATGAAGGGCCCGCTGATGACCGAACGGCAAGGCAGCGCAAATCTGCACCGGATCGCTATTGCGTTGGCCAAGTCGGCGCACTTGCTTCCGGCCGCCGTCGTCGCCCCTATTCAAGACGGGCGCGAATTTGCGGCAGATCATGGTCTGACCTGCATTGACCATGCCCGGGCCGCGCCACATCTGACAGATCGCAGTGCTCTGCACCCTGTCGTCGCCGCACGCCTGCCGATGGAAGTGTCGGAGGCCGGGCGCCTGCATGTATTCCGCCCCGAAGATGGTGGAGAGGAACACTATGCGGTTGAAATCGGTCGCCCCGACCGCGACAAGCCCGTCCTCGCGCGGCTGCATTCGGCCTGTTTCACTGGCGATCTCATGGGCAGCCTGAAATGTGACTGTGGCCCGCAACTGCGCGGGGCCTTGGCCCAGATGGGGGACGAGGGTGCGGGTGTCCTGCTCTATCTGAATCAGGAAGGACGTGGGATCGGGCTCGCCAACAAAATGCGCGCCTATTTTCTTCAGGATCAGGGATTTGACACAGTCGAGGCCAATCACCGGCTTGGATTCGAAGACGATGAACGGGATTTCAGGCTCGGCTCGGATATCCTGAAATCGCTGGGCTTCAATTCGGTCCGTCTACTGACCAACAACCCTGCAAAAATCGCGATGATGGAACGCACAGGTATCGCCGTCACCGAACGTGTTCCGTTGAAAGTAGGTGAAACAGATTTCAACCGCGCGTATCTGGCGACCAAAGCGGCAAAGTCAGGCCACCTGCTGTGACACCAAGCAATCTGGTTCTTACACCACGTGGCATTCGGTTTCTCGGGCAGCTGTTCCCCTGCGCTATAGGCAAAGGGGGCTTGAGCCCAACCAAGCAGGAAGGTGACGGAACAACACCAACAGGTGTGCATCACATTGTGGGTATGCTCTATCGCGCAGACCGAATGCCAAGGCCGGCGCATTGGGCACGACCGATCGGACCGCGCGATTTATGGTCAGACGACGTAGAGGACGATGCGTATAACCATTTGGTGCGGGCGCCTCATGATTTCAGTCACGAAAAACTGCGTCGCCCAGATCCGCTTTATGACCTGATCTTGATAACCGATTGGAACTATCCCAATTCAGAACCCAGCCGGGGATCGGCCATCTTCCTGCATCAATGGCGACGCCCACGGTTTCCGACCGAAGGCTGCATCGCATTCAGGCGCGACCACCTACGTTGGATTGCCCAAAAAATCACGCCGGGCACACGGCTGATCATCCCTGAGGCTTAACCCGCGCCCCGAATATGGCAGACCCAATACGGACGTGTGTGGCACCCAAGGCGATTGCCGATTCAAAATCACTGCTCATTCCCATCGACAAACCCTCCAGCCCATTCCGCTCTGCGATTTTTGCTAATAGCGCGAAGTGCAGCGCGGGCTCCTCTTCAACCGGTGGAATGCACATCAAACCTCGGACGGGCAGGTCCATGCCGCGGCATTCTGCAATGAACGCATCAGCATCTTGTGGAAGAGTACCGGCCTTCTGATCCTCTTCGCCTGTGTTGATCTGTATAAAAAGATCGGAGCACTTACCCATTTCTTGTGCCAATCGCGCCAATGTTTTGGCGAGCTTTGGTCGATCAACTGAATGGATGGCATTGCAAAGATCAATCGCCTGCCGTGCCTTGTTTGTTTGCAATGGACCGATCAGATGCAGATCGATGTCCGGAAAACTCTCGCGAAATGCAGGCCATTTGCCAGCGGCTTCCTGCACACGGTTTTCTCCGAAACACCGGTGGCCCTGCTTCAATACGGCTTCGACCCGGTCGTTAGGTTGCACCTTGGAAACCGCGATTAATTGCACCGAGCCTTCGGCGCGTCCTGCCGCAGATTCAGCTTTGGCTATTCGATCGGTGATTTCTTGCAGCGACATGGGTCCCTCATTCTGCGTTTGCAGCAGCAAAACACCATGTGGCGGCAAAAGAAAAGGGCAGGTCCGAAGACCTGCCCTTGAACCTTGTGGTTCAGATCAACTTAGAAGTTGAACTGAGCACCAAAGTCGGCACGCAGCTGGCTGTCGCCGTCGCCACGCTTCTGGTTGCCGATACCACCGCGCAGCGATGCACCGCCACCTAGGTCGTAGATGGCACCGATGCCGTACTGCTGCAGATCGTCGTCTGCCGAACCGTCACCGTAAGCGAAGGTCAGAGTGGTTGCCGCGCCCAGGTTGTAGGCTGCCGACAGACCGTATGCGGTGCCGTTGCGGTCATCGTTTGCAACGTCATCGTCTGCGACGAACAGAGTACCGGAGAAGTCACCGAATTCTGCACCCAGGGTCAGAACGGTCAGGCTCTGCTTGTCGGCGTCGCCCAGACCGCTGGTCTGACCGTAGGCCAGAGCGGCAGTTACGTTACCGAAGGTGTAGGTCGCGCTGATGTCCCAGCGGTCTGCATCATCAGTGTCCGCACCCGCAACAGCTTCGTCAGCAAATGTGCGCTGGTCATACGACGCGCCGAAGGCGAAGTCGCCAACTGCGTACTGGAAGAACACAGCGTTTGCGCCCGAACCGGTCGACGAATACGCCAGGAAGTCATAGTCGACGCCCGAGTACTGACCAATGAAGCTTTCCAGGCCAGGCTCGTTACCGTAGTAGTTTGCCAAGTTGTCGAACGAACCGGCTACGTTACCGGCGTCAACACGCAGACCACCGAAGATGACCGAGAAGCGTGCGCCGTTCAGGCCAGCGGAGTTTGCTTCGCCGTTGCCGGCATCTTCGTCTGCCTGCAGACGAACACGGCCTTCAAAGCGAACGCCACCGTCAGTTTCAACGATTCCGTCGATGTTCAGACGGAAGCGCGAGACCAGGATGGTTTCGTCGGTTTCTACGCCGGTCGCTTCACCACCACCAATTGCGTCAACGGTACCTGTACGGTCTTCCAGGTATCCCAGACCAAAGCGGCCGTAACCGCTGAACTTTACTTCGGCCGCTGCAACACTTGCGGTTGCAATCAGTGCGGTCGTTGCGAAGAGAACTTTTTTCATCTTGTTTCCCTCGGTTTCAAAGATTTTCTACTCGACACATGCAAAGCACGCGTCTCAGCACGGACACCGTTTCGCTTTTTTTGCCCCCGTTGCGCAAGCTTGGCATAAACGCAAAGACGTCATTCGGCCCAAATTGGTGCAAGGATGCCACAGTCGAATTCAACGGATCGTGCGGTTCGCGCGAGTCGATCATAAAAGAATAGGGTTGTTGCTGTACGGGTCCTTGTCTAGGAGTATCACTCGACAGAGCAAAACAAGTGACACGGGACCTTCCAACGATGCGCCGTATTACGATTCCAGGTTTGATCATGGTAACGGCTGCCTTATCAGCCTGCGGAGGGCCACCGCCTGGCGATGCAAGTGTGTTGACCGCTGATGGCAGCTCGACAGAGGAACGCGAACTGAATGACCCGAATCGTTCGACGATCTGGGACGTATTCGGCCCGAACACCTCAGAGCAGGTCACTCAGGTAAATCGCTATCTGTGGGCCGCATCGCTGGATGTACTGAATTTCTTGCCGATCCAAGAGGTCGATCCGTTTACCGGAGTGATCGTAACGGGTTATGGCACACCGCCCGGCGGCGGGCGTTCCTATCGCGCGACAGTTCACATCAGTGATCCTGCCCTGGAAGCGCGTTCCTTGTCCGTAGCTCTTCAGACCAGTGGCGGTTCTCCGGTCAGCGCTGCAACGTCGCGCGCCGTCGAAGATGCGATCCTGTCTCGCGCGCGTCAGCTACGCATTGCGGACAACAAGTTCTAGAAACCCGACAAAAATCACACTATTACCACGCCGGGTTCCTACCCGGCGTTTTCATTCACGAAGGACCGCATGATGTCGCGCTACTCGGCCAACGAAATCGAAGCAAAATGGCAGGAGGCCTGGGACAAGGCCGGAATCTTCACCGCCAATCACAAGGCGGACAAGCCGAAATACTATGTGCTTGAGATGTTCCCCTACCCGTCTGGCCGTATCCACATGGGGCATGTACGCAACTACACGATGGGTGACGTGATCGCCCGCCACAAGCTCGCAACCGGTCATAACGTGCTGCACCCGATGGGCTGGGACGCGTTCGGGATGCCTGCGGAAAACGCCGCAATGGCCAGTGGTGGCCACCCCAAAGATTGGACCTACGGCAATATCGCCGACATGCGCGGACAGATGAAGCCGCTGGGCCTGTCGATCGACTGGTCTCGTGAATTCGCCACCTGTGATCCGGAATACTACGGCCAGCAGCAGGCTTTGTTCCTGGATATGCTCGAGGCCGGTCTGGTTTATCGCAAGAACGCCGTGGTTAACTGGGACCCGGTCGATATGACCGTTTTGGCCAATGAACAGGTAGAAAACGGCCGTGGCTGGCGTTCAGGCGCCTTGGTTGAGCGTCGCGAGTTGACTCAGTGGTTTTTCAAGATTTCCGATTATTCCGAGGAACTGCTCGACGCGCTGGATACGCTGGATAACTGGCCCGCCAAGGTACGCCTGATGCAAGAGAACTGGATCGGCAAGTCCCGTGGCCTGCAATTCGGGTTCGAACGCACCGATGGAGGTGAGCCGATCACCGTCTACACGACACGGCCCGATACGCTGATGGGCGCGTCGTTTGTTGGCATCTCGCCCGATCATCCGATTGCCAAGCAGCTTGAGGCAGAAAACCCGAAAGTCGCTGAATTCGTTGCCGAATGCCGCAAGGGCGGCACCACTGAAGAGGCGATCGAAACCGCCGAAAAGCTGGGTTATGACACCGGCATACGTGTAAAACATCCACTCGACCCCAGCTGGGAGCTGCCGGTCTGGATCGCCAACTTTATCCTGATGGACTATGGCACCGGCGCCATTTTTGCCTGCCCAGCTCATGATCAACGTGACCTCGATTTCTGTCGCAAATACGGCCTGCCTGTGGTCGACACATTCTTTGCACTGGATGATGACACTCCGGTCGACAAGATCGCGTTTGTTCCGCCGAAAACCGAGAAAGTCCGCTGGGTGAATCATTTTGCGGGTCACACCGAGGCAACGGGTGACGAGGCCATCAATGCCACCGTTGATTTCGCCGAAAAGGCCGGTTGGGGTGAAGGTGTTACCAAATACCGCCTGCGCGATTGGGGGCTCAGCCGCCAGCGCTATTGGGGCTGCCCGATTCCTGTTGTGCATTGTGATCAATGCGGCACGGTCCCCGAGAAGAAAGATAATCTGCCGATCGAGCTGCCTTATGATGACGGCAACAGCAAACCCATAGATTTTTCGATCCCCGGCAACCCGCTGGACCGCCACCCCAGCTGGCGCGACACCCCTTGCCCTTCCTGCGGCGCTCCAGCCAAGCGGGAAACTGACACGATGGACACATTTGTCGATTCGTCGTGGTACTTCGCCCGTTTCACCGCTCCACGCGCGGAAACGCCCACCGATCTTGCCGAAGCCGAGTATTGGATGAATGTCGACCAATATATCGGTGGTATTGAGCATGCGATTCTGCACCTGCTCTATTCGCGCTTCTTCGCGCGGGCGATGAACATCACTGGTCATTTGCCGAAGAAAGCGATTGAGCCGTTCAACGCGCTGTTCACTCAAGGCATGGTGACTCATGAAATTTATCAAACACGCGACGCCAACGGTCGCCCGGTCTATCACCTGCCCGAAGACGTGACCGACGGCAAGCTGACCGACGGCACCGAGGTTGAAATCATCCCCTCAGCCAAAATGTCCAAGTCGAAAAAGAACGTCGTCGATCCGGTCAGCATCATCTCGGCCTTTGGTGCGGATACTGCGCGCTGGTTTGTTCTGTCCGACTCCCCACCTGAGCGCGACGTGGAATGGACCGCGTCGGGCGCCGAAGCCGCGTTCAAACATCTCAGCCGCGTGCACCGCATCGCCGCAGAAATCGCAGAATCGGACTTGCCGGCCACAGCAGATGACGAAACGCTGCTACGTGAGATGCACAAAGCCATTCATGACGTATCGGGCGGGGTCGAATCCTTTGGCTTTAACGCATCTATCGCAAAGCTTTATGCATTCACCAACACGCTTGCCAAATCCAAAGCGGGCTCTGCAGTCAAGCGCGAGGCAGCCAAGACAATAGCGCAGCTGATGTCGCCGATGACGCCACACTTGTCCGAAGAACTTTGGCAGATGCTGGGCGGCGAAGGCCTGGTTGCAACCGCGCCCTGGCCCATCGCGGATGAGACGATGCTGATCGATGACACCATAACCCTACCGATTCAGATCAACGGCAAGCGTCGGGCCGAGATCAGCGTAGCCAAAGATCTGGATAAAGCAGAGGTTGAAAAAATCGCCCTCAGCACCGAAGCTGTGCAAAAGGCGCTGGATGGCGCTGCACCGAAGAAAGTGATCGTTGTTCCGGGCCGGATCGTTAATGTCGTCGTTTGATCGTAGAACCCTGTTGTTGATGCCGCTGGCGCTCGCCGCTTGCGGGTTCGAGCCGGTTTATGCGCCCGGAGGATCAGGCTCGGCCTTGGATGGCAAGGTCGAGGTGTCAGCGCCGAATACCGTCGAAAGCTTTCTGCTTGTCCAGAATCTGGAACGCAAATTAGGTCGAAGCGCGACCTCGGGCAACGAATACAAGCTGGATGTGGGGGTTTCGACGGTCACCCGCAGGGCCTCGATCACCACAGCGAATGAAACCAATCGCTATACGATCGACGGGAATGCGACTTACGCGCTGAAATCCAACGCAACCGGGCAAGTCATTGCCTCGGGCAACGTTACCGAGTTTGTCGGTTATTCTGCTGCAGGCTCGACCGTGTCTACACTGGCAGATGAGCGTGATGCGACCGAGCGGCTGATGGTGATTCTAGCCGATCAGATCGTGAACCGCCTTTACGCCACGCCGGGCCTGTCCACATGAAGTTGAGCCCGCGTGAGGCTGAAGGGTATTTTTCCAAGCCGGACGCGGACAAAGCCGGATTGCTGATCTACGGGGCGGACGCGATGCGCGTTGCGTTGAAGCGCCAACAGGTGCTGGCGGCTTTGCTGGGACCTGGCGCCGAAGAGGAAATGCGCCTGACCCGCATTCCCGGAAGCGATCTACGCAGCGATCCGGCCCTGTTGCTGGACGCGGTCAAGGCTGTCGGATTTTTCCCCGGTCCCCGCGCGGTGTTTGTTGAAGACGCCACCGATGTCGCAGCGCCTGCGATTCTCACAGCCCTTGAAGACTGGGATCATGGCGATGCACAGATCATCGTGACGGCCGGGCAGCTCAAACCCAGCTCGAAAATCCGCAAAGCATTCGAAGCGAACCCTGCCGCATACGCTGTTGGCATCTACGATGACCCGCCCTCGCGCGCCGAGGTGGAGCGCATTCTGGCGCAAGCCGGATTGAAGAATATTCCGCGCGATTCGATGTCGACGCTAAGCGAACTTGCAATGGCGCTCAGCCCTGGTGATTTCACTCAATCAGTTGACAAACTGTCGCTTTACAAACGCGGTGACGCCGGTGAACTGACGATTGAAGACATTGAAGCCTGTGCGCCGCGGTCGACCGAGGCGGCGCTGGATGATGTATTGAACGTCGTTGCCGAGGGCCGAGCACAGGAAATCGGCCCCCTTATCCGACGCCTGCAGGCGCAGGGCACCAACGGGGTCACCTTGTGTATTGGGGCGACGCGGCATTTCCGAACGCTCTATGCCTGCGCATCCGACCCTGGAGGCGCGGCGCAGGGTATCGGCAAGCTGCGCCCTCCGGTCTATGGCAAACGACGTGACCGGATCCTGAGGCAAGCTCAGGGATGGGGGGCGCCCAAGCTGCAGACCGCTTTAACCGTCCTTACAGATACGGACCTATCCTTGCGCTCGGCAGGTCAAACCGCACCTGCGATGGCACTGGTAGAGCGTGCCATGATCCGTCTGGCGATGCTGGCCCGATCGGGTTAAGGCCTAGCGCGCCAACCACGTTGCCGCCGACTGACCGGCCCAACGTCCCGTCGCCAGACAGGCGGTCAGAAGATAACCACCGGTCGGGGCTTCCCAATCCAGCATCTCGCCTGCGCAAAAAACGCCCGGACATGCAATCAGCATCAAACCGCTGTCCACGGCACCCGATGCTACCCCGCCAGCGGTTGAGATCGCCTCATCCATCGGGCGTAACCCAGCATACCTGATGGGCAGGTTTTTCAGCGCACCGATCCGTTGCGTTTGCTTCAATGCGCGGCCCTTAGTCATTTCGTGGAACAAAGCGACCTTTTGCGGAGACAGACGCAGACCATTCTTCAACCAATGCGAAAGCGTTGCCTTTGATTTCTTCGCGCCCAATCGCGCCTGCATCCCTTCAGCCGTCACATCCGGGACCAGATCAACAAACAGCGGCGCCCCCATCCGCAGCGCAGGGGTCAGGGCATACATACCGCCACCTTCCAGGCCTTTTGCGGAAATAGTGGCCTCACCACGGCTATCCAGATCGCCCGCCATCCACCGCACCGACTTGAGCGCCGCGCCAAAATGTGGCTGCATATAGGGGCTCCAATCGACTGACAGAGCGGCGTTAGCCGGTGCAAACGGTGTTAGATCAACTCCGCTGTCCGCAAGCCACTGGGCCCAAGCCCCATCCGAACCCAACCGCGCCCAGCTGGCACCCCCCAATGCCAAAACCGTCGCGTCGGGCGAGCAAAACTGCATGCCATCTGGCGTCTCAAAAGCCAACGCGCCACCTTGCCATCCCTGCCAGCACCAGCGTGTCCTGATCTGAACACCGGTCTGATCCAATCTGGCCAGCCAGGCCCGCAGCAATGGTGAGGCCTTCATGGCTTTCGGAAACACCCGCCCGGTGGAGCCCGTGAACATCTCTTGCCCAAGATCACCGGCCCAAGCCTTCACCGCCTGTGCGTCAAACGATTGTATCATCGGATGCAACCAATCCTTCGCATCCCCGTATGCGCCCATAAGCATGTCAAAAGGCTCATCCTTGGTCAGGTTCAGGCCGGACTTCCCCGCCATCAGGAATTTACGCGCGACAGACGGCTTGGCTTCGGCCACTACAACCTCGTGCCCGGCGGCGGCAAGCTGTTCGGCGGCCATTAGCCCCGCTGGCCCTGCCCCGATGACCATGGTTTGCGCCATTGTGTCCCTCTTGCCCTGTACACGCATCAGCGCGAAGTTAGGTCATGGCAAATTCCGATCCGATCTGCCCGCTCTGCAACCGTCCGATCCCCGAAGGTGGTGGAAGCCTGCACCATCTGATCCCAAAGCTTAAGGGAGGCAAGGGCGGGCCCACCGTTTTGTTGCATCAGATATGCCACAAAGAGATCCACGCGACACTGACCGAGGCCGAACTGGCGCGTGACTTTCACACCGTCGATGCACTGCGCAAACATCCGAGGCTTGAGAAGTTCCTGAATTGGGTGCGCAAACGCCCGCCGGGGTTTCGCTCAAAAGTGCCGGGCAAACGACGCGGGCGATGATCAGGCAGGAAGCCAGGGATCGCCGAATGCATCCTTTTGCGGGTCAGCCAGCCCTTCAATTTCGATCCCGAGATAGTCCGGCACCGGTGCAAACCGGGCATTTGGGATGTGTTGGTATTCCAACGTGGTATATGGGCGCTTCCACAGCCATTCGCGGTTCTCAACCGCCCAGAGGTCGGGATTGAGCGGTTTGTCAGCAGTGAACGCGTAGAAATGCAGATCGAACCCGTGAGGTTCGACATCCTGCAAAGACAGCAATGACATTCCCATGGATCGGCAGAACGCATCTTCGGCAGCGATATCACCGGTTCGCAAAGTGATCTGACCAATACAGGCCTTGGCAAATGGGGCGTCCGCGCTGGCGGCATTTTCGGGCCGGTTGCCCTCGAAATCCTGCTGCAGCAGTTCAATGGCAAACCCTTCGGGGTCATTCAGATGGCACATATAGCCGATATCCAGAAACTGCCGCGGCGCGCTGACCGGGATACCCTTCTGGCGCAGGTGTTCTGCGGCAAGATCAACATCCGGCAACGTGATCCCGATCTTCCAATACCGCTGCCCCGGATCATGGCGGTAACCCCCGCCGCCCGGCATCAGCAACAGATCGGCATCCTGACCGGAATATCCAAGACGACGATTGGCGCCTTCAACCCTGACAGACATGCCAAGCGCATCACGATAAAACGCCGCCAACGCATCCGGGTCCGCCACCCGCAATCGGAGCGCGGCCAACCTCATGGGCACAATCCGGCTATGCCCGCAGCAACCGACGGATCTGCGGACAGGCTGTCGGCTACAAGTTCTTGTGCAGTTGGTATCAAATGTTCGGGCTCAACCACCCGATCAACCAGCCCAAAGCTATAAGCTTCTTCTGCAGAAATCTTCTGTCCCGCCATCAGTATGAGTCGGGTTCTGGCCGGACCGATCAACTCTGCCATCCGCTTGGGATCCGAGGGCTGCGGCAAGAATCCCAGCTTCATGACCGGGTAAAAGAACTTGGCCGAGGGCACTGCGATACGCAGGTCACAGGCCAGCACCATACCGTTGGCTCCACCGGCCAAAGTGCCGTTGAGCGCGGCCACCGTCAGGCAGGGCAAGGCGGCAATGGCACCCGACAACCTCTCCCAAAGATCGGATGTCGCAAGGCCCGCCCGCGCTTCTTCAAGATCGGCGCCCGCACTGAAGACCCGGCCCGCCCCCGTCAGGATCAATGCACGTGCCTCGGTTGCCGCCTCTGCGATGCGTACCAATTCGCTAAGCATCGCTGAGGTCAGCGCATTGGCCTTATCCGGATTGTTCAACGTGACGGTCCACAGCCCATTATCCTGTGTCAGTTCGATCACGTCAGCCCAACCCTTTTTCGGATGTCTTCGTTGCGCAGCGATATCTCGGTCCCCAAGAACTCATCCGCATCTGCCGAGCACATCCACATCAACGCCCGCGCGGGCCAGTCTGCGGGGATGTGATCGTCCCAATCCAGCTGACTTACTGGATTGATTCCGCTGGCCTTGATCACCCGCTGCATATCTGTGGCCACAGTTCCCGGGGACAGGCCCATTGCGCGAATACCGTGATGCGCCTCTTCCAGATGCAGGCATTCGGTCAGCATCTTGGCCCCGGCTTTTGATGCGCAATAGTGGCTCCAGGCTTCGACCGGGTTCGACGCGGCACCGGACGAGACTGTCAGAACGGTCCCGCCGCCTGCTGCCCGCATGATGGGCAGGACGGCACGCATTCCATAAAAGACACCCTTCAAGTTGATGTCGATTGCTTGGCTCCAGGCCCGGGTGTCGGCATTCGAAAGATGAAAGATCGGATCAATGACGCCCGCGTTCCCGATTAGCACATCCAGCTTGCCGAACCGGTCGATGCAATCGGCAACTGTCTGTTCGACCTGGGAAAAATCGCTGACATCGCAGGCCAGCGCCATGGCATTTTCACCCAATGCCGCAGCCAGAGCGTCAATCTGATCGCGGCTGCGTGCGACCAAGGCCACATTGGCCCCAGCTGCGGCAAAAACGCGCCCGGCTTCCGCTCCAATGCCTCGGCTTGCCCCTGTGATCAGTACCGTTTTCCCTTGCATATGCATCGTTTAAATCCCTGCATTTGAAATTGTCTTAACTCGTACCCTGCAAATGGGGAATTGGTCCACCCCTTCCCCCTTGACGCTGGCCGCTACAGGCACGACCATGCCGGCAAATTGATCAAGAAGGGTTCTCTTATGACTGTTTTCCTTCGCCGTAGCTGCGGTGCAGCTTTGGCCTATGCTGTTGCAACCAACGGCGCCTTTGCAGATGTTACCGCCAATGATGTCTGGGCCGATTGGCAGGCTTATCTGGGCGGCATGGGCTATGACGTCACTGGCGATCAGAGCGTTTCCGGCAACGTCACCACCATCGCGAACATGACGATGGCCATGGCCATTCCGGACACCGAAGGCACCTTCGACATGGTCATCCCCGAGATGACGTTGACCGAAAATGGCGACGGTACAGTCAATATCGGCTTTCCTGCCAGCTTCCCGATGACAATTTCGGGTGAAGCCGAGGGCGAGACATTTTCGGCTGATCTGATGTACGCTCACGACGCCTTGGAAATGGTCGTTTCGGGTACCCCCGAAAACATGACATATGACTATACGGCGAACAGCCTGACTCTGTCGATGGACTCGATGGAGTTTGATGGCGAAACCGTATCCAGCGACGTGTTTGCCTTGAACGTTCAGATGAACGAAATCGCAGGCACATCGCAGATGCAGATCGGCGAGATGCGCGATATCGCGCAGCAGTTCACGGCCAGCAGCCTGTCCTATGATGTGGCCTTCAACGAGCCCGAAAGTGAAGACACGGGCCGGATCAGCGGTAAATTAGATGGTTTGAAATTTGATGGCGATACAATCATTCCACCCGGTATGGATGTCGCCAACATTGAAGACATCTACAAGGCCGGGTTCGCCGCTTCAGGTACATTCACATACGCCTCGGGCAGCACCGAAATGGCAGGCACTGCCGAGGGTGAGCCATTCTCGCTCAGCAGCAGTTCCGAAGGAGGCAGCTTTACCGGCAGCATCGATGCACAGCGCCTTGTCTACGATCTTGCGCAGAACAGCACCAAACTAGCCGTCACCACGTCGGATCTGCCTTTTCCAATCGAAATCGCGATGGCAAATGCAGGACTGAAATTCGAGCTTCCGGTGCAGGCCTCGGAAGAAATCCAGCCATTTGGGTTTGGCATGAACCTGACGGATTTCACCATGTCCGACGTATTGTGGAGCATGTTCGACCCTGCTAGTGCGCTGCCGCGCGATCCGGCGACCATCGCGTTGGATGCAACCGGCACCGCCAAAGTTCTGGTCGATTTCATGGACCCTGAAGCCGTCGAAGAGCTTGAGACATCTGATATCGTTCCGGGCGAACTGCATTCGCTGAAGATCAACAAGCTTCTCGTATCATTGGTCGGAGCCCAATTGAGCGGTGATGGCGACTTTGCGTTCGACAACTCCAACACGGAAGAGTTTGATGGCCTGCCTGCCCCGTCAGGTGTTGCCAACTTGAAACTTGTTGGGGCCAACGCTCTGCTGGACAAGCTGATCGGCATGGGCTTTGTGTCGGAAAACGACGCGCTGGGCGCGCGTATGATGATGGGTCTGATGGCTGTTCCGGGTGAAGAACCGGACACGTTGAACTCGAAAATCGAGTTTACCGAGGATGGACAGATCCTGGCCAACGGTCAGCGTATCAAGTGACAAACAAATTGGGAAAGGCCGCTGCGCTGGCCTTTCCCGCCCGAGGCACATAAAGCCAGTGGGCTGCAGGCCTTGCGGGACAGACTATCCGAGGCTAGGTCCAGAACAACAAGACCGGAGGCCTCATGACGCGAACACCTCAAACAATCAGTGAAGAGCTGCTGAATGCAGCCCGCAAGGCAGGTGCCGAGGCAGCGGATGCCATAGTAATTGATGGCTCATCCGTTTCTGTGGAAGTACGTAGTGGTGCATTGGAACATGCCGAACGCTCGGAAGCGACCGATCTAGGGCTGCGGGTCTTCCTTGGCAAACAGCAGGCAATCGTATCCAGTTCGGATAGTCGCCCCGATACGCTTACCGCGATGGCCGAGCGCGCCGTGGCAATGGCACGGGAAGCGCCGGAAGATCCGTTCACCGGCTTGGCCGCGCCTGACCAATTGGTCGCCAACTGTAATATCGACGCGCTGGAGCTGTTTGACCCAGCCCCTGAACCCAGCGCTGAAGCTCTGATGCAGGATGCGCTGGCGGCAGAGGCAGCAGCGCTGGACGTTACGGGAGTCTCACAGGTGTCAGACGCTGCGGCCGCCTATGGTACCCACCGGGTCCATCTTGCCGCGACAAACGGCTTTTCGGGTGGCTACATGCGCAGCAGCCGTTCAACCTCATGCGTCGCCATTTCCGGCGAAGGGACGGGAATGGAGCGTGACTATGACGGTGACAGCCGGACTTTTCAGTCTGACCTGCGCAGCCCCGCCGAGATTGGTCGCACGGCTGGTGAACGTGCGGTTCAGATCGTGGGAGCACGCAAGCCCCAGACCGGCAGTTTTCCGGTGGTGTTCGACGAACGGATTTCATCATCCCTGATCGGCCATCTGCTGGCCGCCAGCAATGGCGCGGCGATAGCCCGCGGGGCCTCATGGCTGAAGGAAAGCCTTGGGCAACAGGTTCTACCGGCACATTTGTCTTTGATTGAAGACCCGTATCGCCCGCGCATTTCGGGCTCGCGCCCGTTCGATGCCGAAGGGCTGGCAACACGGCGCAGGGCGATCGTTGAAGATGGCGTTCTGACCGGTTGGACGTTAGACCTGTCCAGCGCCCGCAAATTGGGAATGACCTCGACCGGCAACGCAGCGCGCGGCGTATCCGGGCCGCCGTCGCCTAGCAACTGGAACCTGAGCCTGACGCAAGGCGAGAAGACCCGCGCCGAGTTGTTGCGCGACATGGGTACCGGGCTTTTGGTCACTTCGATGATCGGATCGACCATCAATCCGAATACCGGCGACTATTCACGCGGCGCTTCGGGATTTTGGGTTGAGAACGGCGAGATCACCCATCCCGTCAACGAGTGTACCATCGCTGGCAATCTTCGCGACATGCTGATGCGAATCATTCCGGCAAACGATGCGCGGCCTTACCTATCGCGCGTTGTACCCTCGCTGTTGATCGAAGGGATGACACTTGCCGGCAACTGACCTGCCCCTGCTGATCGACGCTGCGCTTGAGGCCGGAAAGATCGCCACGCGCTATTCGGGTCCTGATGCCCAGCGCTGGGATAAACCCGAAGGCGCAGGCCCGGTGACCGAGGCCGATCTGGCCGTCAACGCGATGCTCGAACGTGATCTGCAGGCGGCCCGACCGGATTATGGCTGGCTGAGTGAAGAGACCGAGGATTCCCCCGACCGTCTGACGTGTGATCGGGTCTTCGTCATCGATCCCATCGACGGCACCCGCAGTTTTGCCGAGGGGTCGCGCACATGGGCCCATTCGCTGGCCGTAACCGAGAACGGTGAGGTCACGGCAGCCGTCATCTACCTGCCCTTACGTGATCTGCTGTATGCGGCTGCAAAAGGGCAAGGTGCAACGTTGAATGGCACTGCAATCCAAGTGTCGGGGCAAGCGCACCTGCCCGAAGCCGAGATTTTGGCGGCAAAACCCAATCTAGATCCGCGCCACTGGCAATCCGGTGCTGCACCTGACTTTCGCCGTGTATACCGCCCGTCTCTGGCCTATCGGATGGCGCTGGTTGCGCAGGGACGGTTCGACGGGATGCTGACGCTGCGACCCAGTTGGGAATGGGATATCGCCGCCGGAGATCTGATCCTGCGCGAGGCAGGCGGGCTCTGTACCGATCGTTTGGGGCAACCTCTGCGCTTCAACAATACCCACCCGCGCCTGAACGGCGTGGTGGCGGCAGGTTCAGCGGTGCATTCGGACCTTCAGGCCCGGCTTGACCCGAATGGGGCCGGAATTCCGGCATGAGCAAGCCGCGATCTCTGAGCCTTGCGGCCTATCGGGTCCTGTCCTGGGGCGTCCCGCAAAGCACGGGCCACCCCGAGATTGCGCGCCCGGAAGGTGAACTTCTGTGGGTCCATGTCAGTACACCCGATCGGTTGCGGGCCGTCGACAATATTTGCCGTCGGCTGCTGTCTGTGCGACCGGGACTTTCGCTGTTGCTGACCGCCCCACCCGATGTTGATCTGAAGGACTGGGAAGATTGCGATACCCCGATCACAATGTTGCCCGCCGAACATACCGGCGCGGCGCGCACGTTCTTGGATCACTGGCGCCCTGATATGGGGCTGTGGTTTGGCGGTGGGCTGATGCCCAATGTGATAACACGCGCACAGGAGCGGGGCATTCCGCTAATTTTGCTTGAGGCTGTGGTCGACGTGAAAACCGCAAGGGGTGGACGTTGGCTACCTGATATCACGCGATACACGCTGGATTGCTTTACAGCGATACTTGCGCCCAATGATGACAGCGCACGCCAAATCCGACGCCTGGGAGTGAACTCGGCAAAAATCTCGGTCGCGCCACCACTTCATATCAGCCCCAACCCAGAGCCCTGGCCCGAAGATGAATTGATCGAGACCACTCACACAATGGCCGGACGCCCGGTTTGGCTGGCCGCATGGGTTCAGGACAAGGAATTCATCTCGGTTCTGACGGCCCATCGTCAGGCCTTGCGGATGCTGCCACGTCTGGCTTTGGTCCTGCATGTGGCGGATATGTCCGAGTCAGCGCCCTTGTTTAAACGCCTCGAAGCGATGGACCTTCGATGCGCCAACTGGGATGAAGGCCATCCAATCGAAGACACCACACAAGTGATTCTAACAGCCGAGCCCGAGGATCTGGGCCTTTGGCATCGTGTATCCGCAGTTACCTTCATGGGAAGTTCACTGGAACGCGGGGCGCGGGGGCACGACCCTCTGACCGCAGTCGCCTTGGGATCTGCGGTAATCCATGGGCCTCATGTCAGCAAGCATCGCAGTCTCTATGACAGATTGGGGCAGGCAAAAGCCGCGTTGAAGATACGAACCGCAACAGAGTTGGGCGATGGCGTTGTCGAATTGTTGGCACCTGACCGCACAGCAGACATGGCATTGGCCGGATGGCGGATTGTCACCGAAGGGGCTCCACAGGCGGACCAACTGATCGATATGGTACAGGATACAATGGACCGGCGAGGGCGTGACGATGCGGGCACCTGACTTCTGGAACTCAGCCCCTGATCGGTTGGATCTGCGCGCCAGGCTGTTGGCGCCACTTGGTCGCCTCTATGCCGCTGCAACCGCCCGTCGCGTGGCGAGCGGGCAAGGCATCTCGCCGGGCGTACCGGTTATCTGCGTTGGCAACCTGAATGCCGGTGGCACAGGGAAGACACCGACGGTGATCTGGGTTTTGGAATATTTGAGGGATACCTGGCATCAACCTCATGTCGTGACCAAAGGCCATGGTGGCTCGCTGGAAGGCCCGGTGCAGGTCGACCCGCGCAAACACACAGCGGCTCAGGTCGGGGATGAACCCCTGTTACTCGCCGCGTTTGCCGAGGTCTGGGTCGCCAAAGATCGTGCAGCGGGCGCGCAGGCAGCCGCAGCGGCAGGGGCGACCGCGATCGTGCTGGACGACGGCTTTCAGAACCCCGCAGTTGCCAAGGATTTTTCCATCATCGTGGTGGATGCGCGGCTCGGATTTGGCAATGGCCTTTGCCTTCCTGCTGGTCCACTGCGAGAGCCTGTGGCCGTTGGATTGAAACGTGCTGCTCTCGTGTTGTCGCTTGGGGACGCCGCAGCGCAGTCAACATTTTCAGAAAGATGGGAACCTGCCCTGACGGTCCCACACGCCACCGGCGAGGTGTGTCCGCTCCAAACCGGAATGGACTGGAACAATACACCGGTTCTGGCCTTTGCGGGCATAGGCTATCCGGATAAGTTCTTTGGAACTCTGCGACAGCAAGGCGCGAAACTGCTGCGGGCCGAGGCACTGGATGATCACCAACCACTGACTTCAGCGCTGATGACGCGGCTTGAGAACGAGGCCAAAGCACTGGGCGCGCAACTGGTGACAACCGAGAAAGACGCCGTGCGCCTGCCCGCCACTTTCCGCAGCAAAGTTCTGACCCTACCGGTTCGGTTGCAAATCAATCAGGATGACAAAGTCAAAGAGTTGTTGGCGAAGGCCGCGCCTTCACCTTAGGCAGATGGCCAGCCCAAAACAGGCTGACCATTCAGGATTTAGCTGCCAAGCTCGGCTTCGATCAGCGTCTTGAAGTCGTCATAAGGCTGATTTTCAACCTTCTTCCCATTCACGACGAAAGTAGGCGTCGCCTGAATTCCATCGCGTTCGGCATTTTCCTGATACCAGGCCACCAGTGTCTGCGCGCGGGTACCGTCCTGCAGGCAAGCCTCAAGCTGATCATTGTCTATGCCAGCGAGACGCCCGATCTTGCGCAGTTCATCAACGATTTCGGCAGGACCTCCGGCACGGGTCCATTCCGACTGGCCTTCATACAGCAGGTCGGTGATGCCAAAGAACTTGTCAGGTCCTGCACAGCGCGCGACCATCGAGGCCCACAGGCCATAGCGGTCGAAATACACCTCGCGGTAAGTGAACTTTACCTTGCCGGTATCGATGAAGTCCTTTTTGAGCTGCTTGTACGCGCCCTGATGGAAATTCGCGCAGTGCGGGCAGGTGTACGATGCATATTCGATGATCTCGACTGGCGCGTCTTCGGCCCCCTGCACCATCTCGACGATGGTCGAGGTGTCCAAATCCGCCTCTTGCGCCTCAGCAGCACCAACAAGCGGGTTCGAAGGGATCGTGTTACTCGACGTTGTCAGCCAATAGCCGCCAGCGGCCACGGCGACAGCCGCACATATTACGGTTGCAATCCGGCTCATTCATCAGCCCTTTCTTAGCGTTTCTGTCTGGATAAAACGTTGCGGCCCAAACGTTCAAGGGCCGCGCGCAAATCTTCATCATCAACCGCGCGCGACACATTGTCGGCCTCAGCTGCGATTTCTGGTGAAACAACCGGTTTCGTCTGTTTCGGTTTGTGATCGAAACTCGCCTGCCCCTCAGCAAATCCGGTAGGCGCGGTCTGGGTGATACGCACCCGATTGATCGCGTTGTAACCATAGACCGCATTCACTTTGTCGCGCAGCTGTTCTTTCTGCATCTCCAGCATTGGCGCCTGCGGCCCGGTGGTCAGCACCGTCAGCGTCGCGCCAAAGCCACCCTTGGCGTATCCCACATTCACCGGCTGGGCGATCGACGCGATGTCCTGGCCCACAATCTCGGCCCAATGGGTCAAAAGGCGCGAGACGGCAAATCCCCGGCTTTCCCCGGCCTGCCTGATCCGGTCGTTCAGCAAAGTGGCGGTGCGCTTGAACCCGCGGGTCGAGGAACGTCTGCGTTGCATCTGGTTTCCAACTCCTGCGACGCTATTGTAATAGGCTGATACCCGGACGCCAGCGAAACCCGACAGAGAGTTACATAAAACTTGCGTGACTGCACCGAATCTGACCTGAGCAATACGCTGCTGGATTGGTACGACCGCCACGCACGTGAAATGCCTTGGCGTATCGGCCCGGCAGCGCGTGCCGCAGGCGTAGCACCAGACCCCTACCGCGTCTGGCTATCCGAAGTGATGCTGCAACAAACGACCGTTGCCGCCGTTCGCGACTATTTTGTTCGTTTCACCACGCGCTGGCCAACCGTCGAGGCCCTTGCCAATGCGCAAGATGATCAAGTCATGGGGGAATGGGCTGGCCTGGGCTACTACGCCCGCGCCCGCAATCTTCTGAAATGCGCGCGGGTGGTTGCGTCCGCGCATGACGGGCAATTCCCGGACAGCTACGACGCGTTACTGAAACTGCCGGGCGTTGGCCCCTACACGGCGGCGGCCATCGCAGCCATCGCATTTGATCGGCCCGAAACTGTCCTGGACGGCAATGTCGAACGGGTCATAGCAAGGCTCTATGATATTCACGAACCCCTGCCCGCCTCAAAACCCCTGTTAAAGAAAAAAGCCGCGGCATTGACCCCGCAGCACCGACCGGGAGACTACGCGCAGGCTGTCATGGATTTGGGTGCAACGATCTGTACTCCAAAATCTCCGACCTGCGGCATTTGCCCCCTACATGCGGCCTGTCTGGCGCGGAAGGCGGGGACGCAGGTGGAACTGCCGCAAAAAACGCCCAAGAAGCCCAAACCCACCCGGCTGGGCCACATCTACATCGCCCAACGCGGAGATGGTGCCCTGCTGTTGGAACGCCGCCCCGACAAGGGTCTGCTGGGCGGAATGTTGGGCTGGCCTGGCTCGGACTGGTCCGAAACACCGCTGGAAAGCCCTCCGTTCCCGGCGCGATGGCACGAAATCCCCGGTGAAGTGAGACACACCTTCACCCACTTTCACCTGATCCTGCGTATTTGGACAACCGAATTGCCAGACGGTTGCGATCCGAACGGTCTGACAGTCATGGACAAACACCATTTCAGGCCCAGCGACCTGCCCACGGTTATGCGCAAGGCTTTTGACCTCTGGCGCGGCCAATAGACTGCTGGGCAAAGCCCAGTGCGCGGTCTACGGTGCCGCCAACGTTTCGGAGCCTCAACATGATCGCATCTGACACCCTGTCTCGCTGGCAATCCGCCCTTCCCTTTTGGGTCTCATATCTCCTGATCCCACTGATCTGGATGACCACTACGGCAGGCGGATGGTGGGTCCTGCTTGTACCGCTTTCGACATGGTGGGTCTTTGCGGTGCTTGACCGGCTGACCGGCCTAAACCTTGAAAACGCCGACCCGGACACGCCAGATGCGGGGCTGCAATGGTATATCTGGCTGACCAAAGCCTGGGCACCTGTGCAATTCCTTACGCTCTATGGGCTGATCTGGTACACTACCCGAGCCGTAGATATGAGCTCGGTCGAAAAAATCGGCGTGTTCTTCGGCATGGGCGTCCTTTCCGGAACGATCGGGATCAACTACAGCCACGAGCTGATGCATCAGAAAGGCAAACTGGAACGCTGGCTGGGCGATTTACTGTTGTCGATGGTCCTTTATTCCCATTTCCGGTCCGAGCACCTGCTGGTTCACCACCGCTACGTCGGAACTCCGCGTGATCCGGTAACCGCTCGCTACAACGAAGGTTTCCACCGGTTCTATCCGCGCGTTCTGCGCCAAAGCCTCATCTCAGCCTTTCGCGCCGAGCGGGAAAAACTGGCCCGCAAAGACCGCCCTTGGACCGACCCGGCAAACCCGTTCTGGCGCTATTGGAGCCTTCAAGGAGCCATGCTGCTGCTAGCATTTCTGATCGGCGGATGGGCAGGGCTAGGCCTGTTTTTGGTACAGGCCGGCACCGCCATCTGGCAGCTTGAACTTGTTAACTATGTCGAGCACTACGGGCTGACGCGCAAATATCTGGGCGATGGCAAATATGAGCATGTGCACCCGCGCCATTCCTGGAACGCGTCACAAAAGGCCTCGAATTGGTTGTTGATAAACTTGCAACGCCACTCGGACCACCACTACAAGCCAAACCGGCGCTTTCCATTGCTGCAACACCATACGCAGGACGCAGCGCCGCAACTGCCTCATGGATATCCGGTCATGACCCTTGCCGCGATGATCCCGCCCTTGTGGCGGCGTATCATGAATCCGAGGGTCCGCGCTTGGCGGCGTCAATACTATCCCGAAATCACCAACTGGAAGCCTTACAACAAAGCGCACAACCCTGCCCCTCGCACCTGACTGCAGCGCGCTGCCCGGCCCAACGGGAAGGATCGCATCTTTGATGCGCTGCAGACAGGCGGGAGCCCTGGTTGCTACAGCACCCAGACATCCATCGGGGCTGTAACACCGCGAACAGGCTGGTCCGAGTGCTGTGCAAACCCGGTCATCATGTCTTGCGCATTTGGCGTCTCGCTTAGAGCCTGAGACCGCAATGCATCACTGACAATGATGCGCGCTTGAAAATCGCGCGTCAGAGCCTCTAGCTTCGCGGCAACATTCACCGCATCGCCGATCACTGCAAATTCCAGCCGGTTTGCACCGATATCCCCCAGTACGACCGAGCCATAATGAACCCCGACCCCGATCCGAATCTCTGGCTCACCCGCGCGCTTGCGCTCCAAATTCCAACGGTCGATCATCTCGACCATGGACCGCGCGCACGCCAGTGCATTGCTTGCATCCAGCTCTCCGGGTACGGGGGTTCCAAACGTGGCCATCAGCCCATCGCCCAAGTATTTGTCGAGTGTTCCGTGATGGCGAAACACCTCGGTCTCCATTCGGGCGTGGAAACCACGCAAAACTTCAATAACCTCATATGGATCACGGCCAGCCGAAAACTTGGTAAAGCCAACGATGTCGATAAATAGAACCGCGATATCCTCTTTGCGGACCTGCTTCAGAGGTTCGTCGTTCTGGCTCAGCTCATCCACCACATTCGGCGAAAAGTATCGAGACAGATTAGCACGTTCACGTTCAAGCCCAGCATTGGACATCAGCAAGCGATTGAGGCGGCGCATCGACACCCCAAGCGTCACTGCGACCATGACAAAAACGATCACCTGCTGGATGCGTAGGGTTGGCATGAAACTGTTGGGATCCATGAACTCGGCCACATCCGGGTAGCCTGACAAAGCCTCGGCCACACGCTCGCTAATCCCGGGGATCGGGGTGGCGACCCACCAAGCGATCACCCATCCAGCCGTCCACATCATCGCCGTCCACGAACCGATCGCAATGACAGTGCGCCAGGAATAGGCAAGCGTCCCTGCTGCCAGGATAATGAAGAAATACTGAAAATTGTCGAACCGATACTGCATCGCCAGTGGTCGCACATCGTCGCTGAACGGGTTGGGCACAATCATCCCCAGCGTCATGATCAGCAGATCGACGAAGATCAAAAGCAACTCGGTCCGGGATTGCCCCACACGACCCGCGCGTTGGATCAGCCAACCATTGGCGCAGATCAGAAGTAGGATGAAATGGTACCATAGGACCTCCCACTGGGGATTCAGATAGATCAGCAAAAGCCCGGTCAACGCCATCGCGATCCAACGTGCACGAACGGCCAGTTCAAGCCCCTCTCGCTTGTGTCGTTCCAGTGCTGCCTCGGTATATTTGTTGTCCAGATCGAAGTTGTCGGGTTGCGTAACAAAGAACCGGCTAAGGCGGGATTGACTGGCGGTGGTCTCGGTCATTGCCTTTATCTCCCAAAAGGGCTGTCAGGGGCTGCCCTATGCAATCATCTCACAGGCAAAAACAAAAGACCCCGCCGGTAACGGCGGGGCAAGGCGTAGTGCCTTGTGTCAGGCCACAGGCACCGGCGGTATTCAGTTATGCAATTCGGCCCTGATCTGCTGACGCAACACGTCGATGGGCACGGTTTTGCCATCGCGTTTGAAGCACCAATAGGTCCAGCCATTACAAGACGGAGCATTTTCCAGATGCGCGCCAACCTGATGGATCGAACCTTTGACGTTCTGCCCTACCAGAGTCCCGTCGGCGCGGACCTTGGCCTTGTGGCGTTGGTTCATCGAATACAGTTCCTCACCCGGGCGCAGCATGCCGCGTTCGACCAATTGGCCGAAGGGCACGCGCGGCTCAGCGCGCTTGCTAGCGCTGACTTCCAACGCTTCGCGGTCAAACTTACGGACCTTTGAGATACGCTTTTCAGCCACCTTGCGATAACTTTCTTCGCGCTCGATCCCAATGAACTCACGCCCCAGCATTTTCGCTACAGCACCTGTGGTGCCCGTGCCAAAGAACGGATCCAGCACCACGTCACCGGGATTGGTCGAGCCAATCAGGACACGATGCAGCAGTGATTCCGGTTTCTGTGTCGGATGCGCCTTGTCGCCGTTTTCGTCCTTGAGCCGTTCATGCCCGGTGCAGATCGGCAGTACCCAATCGCTGCGCATCTGCACGCCTTCGTTCAGCGCTTTCAGTGCTTCGTAGTTAAACGTGTATTTGGCCCCTTCGCGCTTGGACGCCCAGATCATTGTTTCATGCGCATTGGTAAACCGCTTGCCACGGAAGTTCGGCATCGGGTTCGACTTGCGCCACACAACGTCGTTTAAAATCCAATAGCCCGCATCCTGCAGGGCGGAACCCACGCGGAAAATGTTGTGATAAGACCCAATCACCCAGATCGCACCATTGGGCTTCAGCAGACGATGCGCAGCCTTCAACCATTCCCGCGTGAACTGGTCATAAGCCCCAAAGCTGCTGAACTGATCCCAGTGATCATCGACCGCATCGACCTGAGAATTATCGGGCCGGTGCAATTGACCTTTCAACTGTAAATTATACGGGGGGTCCGCAAAAATCAGGTCAATCGACGCCTCGGGCAGACTGTTCATCGCCTCGATGCAGTCACCGGATAGAATCGTGTTTAAAGGGAGCGCGGCTGCGCCCTTTGTCTTGATTGTGGTCATATCACTGCCTCAGTTCCACGGCGCTTTTGCGCTCATTTGGTTGAGACAAGGATGAGTCAAAGATGATTCGCCGTCAATTTCTTTTTTGAATCAGCGACTTACGATTTACTCTTGATACAAGATATTGTGGACCGGTTTGAACGAACGTCTATGGTGTGGGGTCACGCCAAGATTTTGCAACGCCTCGCGGTGCTGTTTTGTCGGATATCCGGCATTCGCCTCCCACCCATAGCCGGGATGCTGTTGCGCCAAATCCACCATCAGCTGATCACGCCAGATTTTTGCAATGATCGATGCTGCCGAAATCGACACCGACCGTGCGTCGCCCTTCACCACCGCCTGCGAGGGCAATTTCATACCGCGCGGGATCATGTTGCCATCAATCAGCAAGAAATCCGGAGCCGGGTCCAGCGCAGCTACCGCGCGTACCATCGCCAGATGCGAGGCGCGCAGGATGTTATGCTCATCGATCTCTGCAACCGTGGCTTCGGCCACCGCGACCTCTGCCCGGTCGCGCAATATCTCATCCAAACCGCCGCGACGCTTGGCCGTCAGTTTTTTTGAATCGTTCAACCCAGCAGGAATGTCATCCGGGTTCAAAATAACCGCTGCGGCCACAACCGGGCCGGCCAGCGGACCGCGCCCAACCTCATCCACCCCGGCAATTCGGGTATATCCGCGTGCTAGCAAAGCCCGTTCGAGTTCATAATCAGGTGTCGTCATACCCTCGGCAAATCGCGTTTCGTAGCGCTTCGCAAGAAAAAAGAGAGGGCAGCTTGCGCCACCCTCTCCCGCGCGGCGCTTCTATGGCGCCACTCCTGCTCGAAACCTGTTACTGGTAAACGACGCGGTATCCTTTCTGGCGCAGGCAGGCGGGTTCGTATGCCCGTTTTACCTTTTTACCATTCCAGAAACCAACCTTGCATTGGTGTGGCAGGCTATCGGCATGTTTATAGTACTTCTTCAGGCAATTTGGCCCAAGCAGCGGACGCTTGTTCGAATAGGCATTGAACGTGCGCAGGCAACGCTGCGGTAGGTCATACCGCGCCACCCGCTTTGGCAACGGGCGTACAGCATGTTTTTTCTTGGCCTTCTTCGCCTTGGCTTCAGCCTGCTTGTGACGCTTGCGGCGCTCTGCCTCTTCGTCGCGCTTTTTCTCCTGATGATAGTGGTTGACCGCAGCACCTATGAGCGCGATCGCAGCCAATCCGCCGAGAATATCTCGGGTATCTGCCGCCCGTGCCTGCGACGCTGAGATCCCCGTAATGGCGACGGCGGTTGCTATGATCAGAGCGATAAATTTCCGGTGCATGATGCGTGTCCTTTCGGATAATGGGCAGGCCGGTTACCGACCGCGAATTTGATAACCTGACACTGCGACCACCCCGTTCAGACAAGCAATAACGGCATACTGTTATTCAATATCAGCACCACAAACCCCCTGAGGTTATTGAATATCCACCCAACCCATGCGCAGGATGCAGCCCATGAAACAGATCCTCTCTTCTCTGGCTCTGACGGCCCTGATATCGGTTGGGTCGCAAGCCATCGCGGCAGATTGCTATGCCGACTACAAGGCCAAGCAGGACAATCCCTTACGCCTGCACTATGGCGTCATGCAGGTCTCAAACTGCGATAAAGGCTCGGCCCGGAAAGAAGTCGCCAAGCGGCTGAAATCAAACGGCTGGACCCTGCTGAACGTGATGACCGTTTTCGAGGCGGGTGGATTGGATCAAAGGAAGGCCAATGCCGGAAAATACTATCTCCGTTACTGAGGCGCGTCGTTCGGGGGTTCGGCTGGTTGGTCTGGGGATTGCGGCAATCGTCGCGATCCTGGTGACTGCAGCGGTTTTCCTGTTCTGGACGCTACCGGACGCAAATGCCTTCAACGCGCGGGTTGAACGGCTGTTTGTCGAGGCTGACCTGACCTCGCAATCGGAAATCCGTCTGCTCGAGATTCTGGCGCAATCGGGCACCGCCTTTGCCGATACGCTATCCAGCTATCGAATGGTCATCTTCGTGCTGTTGGTCTTTGCCAGCGCCATGCTGATCACCGCGCTTGTTTTTCTGGTCATGCTGGTTCTGCTGAACCGCCGCATGGCCCAGATTGAACGGACGGGGATCCAGGTAACATCCCTGCTGATCAGCCGTGAAGAGAATACCGTTTATCTCAACAACATGGATTTTAAGTTGACCCCCGCCGCGATGGAAACGCTTTCGGTTCTGGCTGAATCCCGGCTGGATGACGAGGTCCTGTCGGGTGCCCAGATCGAAGCGATGATCTCGGGCAGAAACGCTGCAGATTGCGATGAGGCCGCCGGGGCAACCCGGATCAAACGCCTGCGCGACGCCTTGGGAAATCAGATGGTCAGTGAGCTGCTGGTGAAGAACATCGCAAAGAAGGGCTATATGCTGTCGATTGAGAAAGACGTTATTCAAATGGTCTGAGGATGCCATTGCGGTAAAATCTACGTGCGCATCTTGGAATTCTCGCCCTCAAGACCCATGATATAAGGGCTTGGCCAAGGGAGGTTGCAGATGAACGTCCATGCCACACCGAATGTCAAAGGCTATGGGATATCAGTTGAGCCGCTGCAGGGACGGATCGCGATCTACCGTGGTGATATACTGCTGGCCGAAAGCCACAACGCCAAAGTCATGTACGAAACGCGGCTACCTCCCGCGATCTATGTTCCGCGCGAAGACCTGTGTGTCGAACTCAGCCCTGAGACCGAATTGCAGACGTTCTGCCCCTTCAAGGGTACCGCAACCTATCACGACATTAGCCTACCGGAAGAGCGCCTTACGAACTCGATTTGGGCTTATGAAGACGCCTTCCCTGAAAGCGCGGCCATTCAGGGCCATATTGGATTCATGCCGGATACCGCGACGCGGATCGACCTCGGCGACAACCAACTGCGTCAACCCGACGATGGCAATATCAGCGGCCCCCTGATCGATTGGCTGATGCGCGGTGCGTCCGAAATTAACACTCCTGATGCCTTTACAAAAACGCTGGCCGAGAAAATGCTGGAACATGGCATCGCTATTCAACGCCTAAGCATTCTGGTCTGGTCGCTGCATCCGCTGATCGCAGGCAAACACTATATCTGGGAGAAAGACTCGGCTGAGATTTCGACCCACACTCCGACCTATGAAATTCATGATCACCCTGCCTTTACCAACAGCCCCCTGCGTCACGTTTCAAACGGGTTGGGTGGTGTCCGGCAGCGCCTGAACAACGACAATCCGCATAACAGCTTTCCGATCATCGAAGACCTGCGCGCAAAAGGGGCCACCGATTACGTTGCCATGCCACTGCCTTTCTCGGATGGGCGGACGAATGTCCTGACCCTGACTTGCGATCATCCCGATGGGTTCACGACCGAGAACCTGGGTCTGGTTTTTGAATGCTCTACTGTCATCGCGCGGTTCTACGAGGTCTTCATGCAGCGCGAAAACGCGCAGGTTCTGCTGGAAACCTACGTAGGCAAGCGCAGCGGTGCGCGCGTCCTGGGGGGCGAGATTCGCCGCGGTGATGGCGATGACATAGATGCGGCGATCATGTTTTGCGATCTTCGAAATTCAACCGCATTGGAAGAAAAACTGGGGCGTGATGACTATATCGAGCTACTGAATGCGTTTTTTGAGACAGTTTCAGGGATCGTGCACGACCATGACGGAGAAGTTCTGAAATTCATCGGCGACGCTGTTCTTGCCGTCTTCCCGGCGGGTGACGATGCCGCCAAAGCCCGATCCAGCGCGCAGCTTTCGGCAACTGAGATCGTCGAAAAACTGGGTGAATTGCGCAGTGACGGAAGTGATCATGATTTCGACTGCTCGATTGGTGTCGCCTATGGCCGCGTCACCTATGGCAATGTGGGCTCACGCGAACGGTTGGACTTTACCGTGATTGGTCAGGCCGCCAATGTCGCTGCCAGATTGGGCGAATATGGCAAAACCGTCGGACATAGAATTGTTGTCTCGCAAGATATCGAACCTGTTTGCAAACAGGCGATCCCTTTAGGGGCGATCAAGCTGCACAACGTCTCGCAACCGATCAAATCATTTGCCCTGCAAACCTCAGCCGATGCCTGATTTGACAGTTTACTTCGCAAGAGTTGAACCTCAAATTGTGCCACCCACTATCTCGGATCAGTCAACCTATGGCCTTGCGCGAGATACCGTACACACCGTGTCTGGTTGACATCAATGGTTCAAAAACCACCGCCCAGCAGGATCAGAGCCGTCTGCGCAGGTGAGATCGTCTGTTGGATTTGATTGATCTGATTGCGGGCCAGATACGTGTCGGTCAGCTTTTCGATTGCCTCACTTTCAGTGAACTGCGCCAAATCGGATGACCCTGTAACGCGCTGCAATCGATCTTTGAACACCTCAAGCTGCTTGTCGATATCCAGTTGCGCAAATGCTGAAGGCAGCCCCAATGCCGTTTCCATCATGCGGCGCAAGGGAGGCAGCCCCATCAGATCAAACCACCTTCTGTCCTCACTGCCACCCTGGCCAGCCAGGTCGCGCAATGCATGCTGGGTGTACAACGCGATACGCATCGATTCATCTGCTTCACCAACCGAGATTTCAAATCGCGCAATCAAGTTGTCGTCAGCGATCTTTTCCATGGCGTCCACCAATCCGGTCTTGCGCACATCGCCGGGACCAAGTCCAAAGGCATTTGCAAAATCACGGTACCTACCGTCGGCCAGCCTGTTCGCAAGCGCATCGTCAGCCTGCGTTCCATCGGACAAGATTTTTTGGACAAAATACCGATTGTCGAGATCACCTTCCAAGCCAAACGCACCCAATGCCACCTGCAACAACCGTCGGTCCGAAACCAGATCCTCGGCCGTCTTGACCTTGCCAATATTGTCCAGAAAATACCTTGCGTCCCGTTCATTGATCCCCGAGGCAGAATAGCTTTGGAGCTGCGCATCATAGGTTCGCTGCAAAAAGCGCCAGCCAACCAGACCACCTGAAGGTATGACCGGCTGGAAGGTCACTGCTGATACGCCATCAGACGTTCTTCGCGTGGCAACAGTGAACGCAAGGCCTTTAAACACTTATAGTATTGCTCTGCCACCAATGCTTCAGTTGCGTTGGCAAGGACCCGGCGACTGTCGGCATCCGTGAATACCTGGCTCAGCTCTTCCACGCGCCGCAGAAGTTGCTGGCGCGCCTGCTCAGGTTCGGTATCGCCTGACAGAACCAACTGCGCGGCATAGCAGACACGGCGTACCGGCGTGTTGACCTCTTCCGGGTGAATGGCATCGCGCAGGCGCAGGACATTTGCCTGAGGTGTCATGATCGAAAACCGACTGCGTCGATCCCCGTTTTCGATTACAACACCATTGATCAGAACCCGTTCCTTTGGCGCAAGTTTCAGGACCAGACCCCCCATCAGTTGCCCCTCATTTGACGTAGCCCGCGCAACACGGCCATGTTGATCTCAAGCAGCGGCTCAACGGTCGCCTTGTTCGCCAGCACCTGGCTGCTGTGTTGTTCGGTAAACTCAGCCAAATAGAAAATCCGCGCCCGCAGATTGCTCGGCAGCCCGTTATCCGCATCCGCCACATCGGTTGCCAGCACAGCCCACAGGCGGCGATTTTCGTGCAAGGCTTGAACGAACCCTCCGAAATCAGCCGCTTTCCGTGTGGAAGCAGCCTTCAACCGATGTGTAATCCTGGAAATCGCCTCATACTCTGTATCCCGAGGTGTTCGCGTCGGTGCAGCAGATTGCGCATAAGCGCGGTGAGCAAGCGTTTGCGGTGTCACTTGAAATCCTTCCAATTGTCCTTCAGCGGGCGATTAAGTCCGGGGCACAGCGTGCGTGCCCCGGATCAGTTCCAAAGTTAGCGGAACAGCGACAGGATGGACTGTGGCGCCTGGTTCGCGATCGATAGCGATTGGGTTGCCAGCTGTTGCTGGACCTGCAACGCTTGCAGTCGCGCCGAGGTTTCTTCCATGTCAGCGTCAACCAACGAGCCGATACCGGATTTAAACGAGTCAGACAGGTTCGAGATGAACTCTTTCTGGGTCTCGATCCGACCCTGCGCCGAACCAAAAGCCGCCGAGGCATCAATCGCAGTATCGATGAGGCCTTCGATCGCGCCAAGCGCTGCGGATGCGCCGGCAGAAGTCGACACATCAATCGAGGCCAGAGCGCCTAGACCGCCAGAGTTCGCATTGGCATATTGACCGCTGATCTGCAGCGAATCCGACCCTTCGTTGGTGATATCGAGTTGCGCAGCATTCGTACCCGGATCATAGACGACCGAAACATTGGCATCCGAAGCTTCGATGGCAGCTTTTAGCCCCGCAGCGATGATCTCTTCGGGCGCGTTGCCTGCGGCGATATCCTCAGCCCGGACTGTATAAGACGCGACATCGTCGCCCAGTCGGACCGTGAAAGTATCACCAGCGGACAATGTGCCCGGATCAGCGATCACGATGCTTCCATCATCATCGCTTCCGCCGTTTCCATCCAACGAAAATCCGAATGCGTCGGCCGTATCCGCAGTGACCCCGTCAGTTCCAGTGAACACGTCGGCAGCAGTGTAACCACCTGTCGACAGGTTTTGCGCCGATACACTAATGGAAGACGCTGTCACGTTGCCTGCATTGTCTCGATCCAAAGAGGACAGAATGCTTGCGCCAGCCCCACCGTTCACCAGATTGAGGCCATTGAACTGGGCAGCGCCGACAACCGATTCGATCTGATCCCTAAGCGCGGCCACATCGGTGTTGATCTTAGCACGATCAACGTTGTCTTCCTGCGCCGCAACGATCTTGCCTTTCATCTGGTTCAGCAGATCCGTCACAGTTTCTGAGGCGTTTCGTGCAACTGCGACAGTGGATTCACCCAAGGCTAGGCTGTCCTTGATCGCATTGAAGCCGTTGACGTCTGATTCCATCACCTTTGAGATGGCCCAGACAGCCGAGTTATCCTTGGCTGTAGCCACATCCTTGCCAGTCGAGATCGCGTTTTGCGTCTGTGCGAGGTTCTTGTTGACCGATTTGAGAGTTTGCAGCGCAACCATTGCGCCATTGTTCGTCAGAATGCTGGACATATTTGTCATCCTCTTAGCGTTCGGGCGCGTTTGACGCCCATGTTGGACCCACCAAACCGGCAGGCATTCTGTCGTTCTGACCTGTGCGTCGTGCCTTGTGGCCTTCGCGCCACCCGTTGTTTCAGGTGCATCGCCACATTTGACCCTGATCTCCTAACGGAGTGCTAAGACGAGCAAATCCGAAATTTCGGATTTGAATCAAACCTTATGCTATGCCCGTTTTTCCAGCTTTGCCTGCGATCGCAAAACAAACCCACTACGCTGCCCCGAGGCGTCATAAGTACTGAACTCCTGCCGGACCTGTTTCAGTTCCGCCATTCGGTCCGCCACAGCCCGAATACCCTCGGCCGCACTGTTCAAAAGGGCTTGATTGCGCACGACCTTCTTCTGGATCCGGATCAGATCATCGCTTTCCAACACCTGCAGATCATTTATTGCATCGATCAGATTCTCTTTTTTAGGCACCAATCGATCCAGATCGGTCAAATCCCCCTGGACCAGGGCTGTGCGCTCCAGATCCAAAAGGTCTTCCAGTGCCTGAATCGGGTCTTTATCCATCCGACTTCTCCATCATTGCATTGAACAAAACTTCAGAAAGGCCGATTCCTCCCGCCTTGGCCATTTGCTGCGCCTGCTGTTGCACCAGAAATGAGGAAAACTGATCTTCGCCCGCGCCACCGCCAAAGGAACTTCGCGCTTGGCCGAGGCCTGCAGACTTGAGCATTTCAGCCAGAAATGCGGCCTCCAGCTCAACCGAGGCGGCTTTCAGCTTCTGTGGAATCTGGGCGGAATACGCCGTCGTACCGGTCGCTGTAATCGTCATCGGATTCTCCAAAAATTGCTTCGAACTTTCTCGATCAAAGAGGAAAGCGGTTAAAATAAACGTAACTTCCTTTGGGCACAGTGCGGGCCAGACCAACGAAAGCCCGGAGCAAAAAATGCCCAACCCGCTGACGATCATGACGGCTGCACCTGCCACGGGCGACAAACCCGGGGCATCTCAGGGTAAGGAGCGGGATGTCAATGGCGGGTTTGCCTTTGAGGATGTGCTGAATGAGGATGCCGATCAGATCGAGTTGAAGGATGTTGATCTGGTGACGGCTGAATCCAGCCTGCCAGCTGAGCAATCAGATATCGCATCTGTTGCCGTGTCAGAATCAGCTGAGGCGATCAAAGCCAAGGAATCAGAGCCCGCCGAGCCACAGATGGTAGCGCAGGAGGTTGCCATTGCGCCCAACCGCCAAGCGGATTTCACGGTCGGTGATACAGACCTTGTCACTCCGCCCAGCCCGATACAGCAAATTTCGCAGTTGGTCGCTGGCAATTCGGCCCTGAGACAAAAGGCAGGCTCGACCGAAGCGGCCACCCCAAGGTCCGATGAAAACGTGCTTCGGGTGCCAACCCAAGCTCCAATCTCAGGTGGTGGGGAACAACGAAGTGTGCACCAAATGCCCGCCCCACGCGCGCTAGATGTATCCCTTGTGGGGGATACGGTTTCGAAACTTGAACAGCCAAGCTCCGAACCAGAGACGCGTCTCGTTGCCCGAGCAGTCGAGCCTGCAGCCGAGCAAATGGCGCGGCAAACGGTTATGTCCGCCGCCTTGAAACCGCAGATAGCGGCCCAGGGCCTCGGGTGGGCACCGGGCGATGCTATCGCTGATACCGCGATCAGCGCGGAATTTGATGACCCGTCCGTGGTCAAAGATATAGCGGCAAGCCACACGATGCGCGACACGACGCAAACGATGCCCGTCGCCATGGCCCGCGCGGAAACCGCGCGCGCGATTGCGGGGCAACTGGCCGCTTCGATTTCGGCCCGCCCAAGCACCGGCGGCGTTGAAATTGCCCTGAACCCCGAAGAGCTTGGCCGCGTCTCAATCACGCTCAACGGTCGAGAGGACGGGTTTCATCTTACGATCGCGGCTGAACGGCCCGAAACACTGGACCTGATGCGCCGCCACATTGCGATCCTGTCTGCCGAGTTCGAAAAGCTGGGATATGGGGATCTGTCGCTTGATCTGAACATGTCCGGGGGCTCGGCCCAGCATGGCGACCCGTCAGAGTCTGATCCCTCCTCAGAAACCGACGAAATGACTCGCGACTCTGACCATGAGGCACCTACTCTCCCGACCGGCCCTGACAGGGGCCTTGATATGAGGCTTTAACCGATGATTTCAGCGACCAATTCAGTGACCGTAACGGGTGCAAATCCCGGCGCAAACAACAATTCGGAACGTTCGGCACTGACTTCGGATTTCGAGACCTTTCTGCGCATGCTGACCGTGCAGGCGCGCAATCAGGATCCGCTTGAGCCACTGGATTCCTCCGAATACGCCTCTCAGCTGGCGCAGTTTTCGATGGTTGAACAACAGGTCAAAGCCAATGAGCTTCTGTCTGATCTGGCGCTGACACTAGGTGCTGTCAATCTGAACCAGCTTACCGGCTGGGTTGGGATGAATGTCAAAACCGACGCACCGTTTCGCTTTGAAGATCAGCCTGTTCCGATCTTTGCGCAGGCCGAAGCAACCGCAGATCGGGCCGAATTGGTCATTCGCAACGACCAAGGCACCGTTGTCGACCGCGTCCCTGTGCCTCTCGATAAGGCCGAATTCGAGTGGGCCGGGGTCAGCAGTGCCGGTGATCCCTTTCCCGCTGGCAGTTACTCAGCCACATTGGAGAGCTTCAAAAGAGGTGAGTTACTAACCAGCACGCCCGCATCTGCCTTCGGTCGGGTGGTAGAGGCACAGGTCAGCGAAGGTGGCATCATCCTGAAACTGGAGAGCGGTGCAGAGGTGTCTGCCGAAATGGTCACGCAAATCCGCACGGGCGCTTGATCTGGAAGGCAAGGCGGGCCAAAGCTTGGCGCATCGCGACTCGCTCCCTAACCCGGTATCTCTCCTGTCTGAACATCACCAACCTCCCCCGGGTCTTGTTGCCCAGCTCAGCACCCAAGGTTTGATCCGCCACGACGTGACCTTCGAGGTGTTGTACGGTGGGCGGACCAATCATGTCTGGAAGGTTTTGTCCGGCAATAGTGATGCCGTGCTTAAGCTATACAGTGCGCGGTTTCAGAACCCCTTGTTTCGCAACGATGCCCGGCTTGAGTCAGAATGTCTGCGCACGCTCAACAGCTTTGGCTTCGTGCCCAATTTACGTGCCACGGGTTCCTTTGGAGACGACAGCTGGGTCTACTATGACCACGCTCCGGGCGTCCCTTGGCAGGACGATGTTTCGGGCGTGGCCCATCTGCTTGGAAGGTTGCACCAAATTCCGGTCAATCTGGACCTCCCTAACGGCTGCAATGGCAGCGAAGATCTGGAACAGCACGCATGTCAAATTCTGGCTGATTGCCACGCGGAAGAGCGGCGATCGTTGCTTGCAAAAAAACCTCAGGCCCAAGTACCGCCATTATCCGCGCGGTGCTTGATCCATGGCGATCCGGTCGCGGGAAACATCCTGCAATCGAAAAATGGGCTGACGCTGATCGATTGGCAATGCCCGGCCTTCGGTGACCCATGTGAAGACTTGGCGATATTCCTTTCACCTGCGATGCAGCAACTCTATCGAGGCGCGCCCTTGTCCGAGGCCGAAGAGACGCTGTTTCTTAAGGCCTACGACCAACCCGATATCACCGAACGCTATCTGTCATTGAGGCCTTGGTTTGCGTGGCGCATGGCCGCTTATTGTCTTTGGCGGGCCGAAAACGGTGCGGCTGATTATGCCATTGGGTATGAGTTGGAAGTTGAGGCCTTATAGGTCCGCCAGACCCAGATACGCATAGGCTGGCGGCATGACAGCGCGACGCCAACGGCCAAAGGGAAACCGCCCCGGCGCACCCGCAATAGGGGACGGAATGTCTGCGGATTGCCCCAGCACCAGTCGCGCCAAAGCACGTCCGCAATAGGTTCCCATCGCCACACCATTGCCGTGGTAAGCAAACCCTGCATACATCCCCGGATGCTCAGGAACCGGGCCCACAAAGGGCACAAGGTTCCGGGCAAGGCAAACCATGCCGGACCACTTATGTGTGACATCGACCGTGTCCCAGGCGGGGAACATCCGCCTGAAATCCCCGAAGGCCTTTTGCCGAATGCGCGCCTCAGCCCCAGGGGATGAAAGCAGCCCCCCTCGTGTCCCAAACAGAAATCGTCGATTGGGCATCAATCGGAAATAGTGCAGCAAATTACGCGTGTCATAGGCCATCTGATCCGACGTCCAGCCTTGCGCCTGCAGCTCGACATCAGTCAGAGGCCGCGTCACAAGAACCGTTGACTGTGCAGGCATATAACGCGCGGCCAACCAGGGCGGCAGATCCTCGCTTGAGTAGCCATTTGTGCACACCAGAACGTTCGAAGCACGAACGTGACCCGCAGGCGAGGTCAGCACGAATCCCGAGGCGGCCTGTTTGATCTGCGTGATCGGGCTGTTCTGGAAAAGAGTTGCGCCCTTTGCCTGGGCGGCGCCAGCCAAACCGAACAGATACTTTCGGGGGTTCAGGGCAAAGCCAATTGGCGTTGTATAGCCGCCGAAAAACGCCCCACCCAGCCCGAGGCCCTGCAGATCGTCAATCTCATGTAATTGTCCGGCCGGATCGGCCGACCGGCGCAATCGTTCCATCGCGCGCCGTGAATGGGCCAGTTGAGTTTCACCCTTGGAATGCGTTTCGGCGTCGATTTGGTTATCACGCAGAAGGTCAGCAACCAGTGAAACGGCGTCTTCTTCCGCTTGGTAATAGGTCTGCGTTGCCACCTGACCATAGCGACGGGTCAGGCCAGCCTTGCTGAGCTTTGACCCGCCTAGACAACAAAAGCCCCCGTTTCGACCGGACGCCCCCCAGCCCGGTGTTTCCGCCTCGAACACAGCGACCGAAACCCCTGCCTCGGACAGATGCAATGCGGCGGACAAGCCGGTAAACCCGCCCCCGATGACGGCGACATCAACGCTGATATCGTCTTCGAGCTTTGGCCAAGCAGGGGTCGCGATCGTCTCATCCCACCAACACCCCGCGCGTGGCGCGGGGCCGTAGGCATAATCAGGAAATATACGCCTCATTCAGCGCTTGCCGCGGCCAACTCATCCTGTTTCTGCCTAACCATCGCCCGCTTGGTCACCAGGGACGCGGTAATAACGCCCACCGTGACAACCGCGATCATTAATGTTGACAGCGCATTGATCTCGGGACTGACGCCCAAACGCACAGCCGAGAAAATCTTGATCGGCAAGGTGGTGGCAGAAGGCCCAGATGTAAACGAAGCAATCACTAGGTCATCCAGCGACAGGGTGAAAGCCAGCAGCCATCCCGAAATCACTGCCGGAGCAATGATTGGCAAGGTCACCAAGCGAAACGCCTGCGCAGGAGAACAGCCCAGATCCAGTGCGGCCTCTTCCAGCGATCGATCAAAGGTCACAAGGCGCGAGGACACGACGACCGAGACAAAACACATCGAAAACGTCGTGTGCGCCAGAACGATGGTCAAGATCCCCCGGTCCAATCCGATGCCAATGAACAATAACAGCAGCGACAGACCCGTGATCACTTCGGGCATCACGAGCGGGGCATAGATCATCCCGGAAAACAGTGTTCGCCCAAAGAACCGCCCACCGCGTACCAGAACATAGGCCGCTGCGGTGCCCAGAATCGTGGCCAGCGTTGATGAGAATACGGCAACGCGCAGCGTGACCCAGGCTGCATCAAGAAAGGCTTCGTTCTGCATCAACTCGCCGTACCATTTGGTCGAGAACCCGGCCCAAACGGTGACAAGCTTGCTTTCGTTGAAGCTGAAGATGATCAGGATGATCATCGGGATATACAGAAAGGCAAATCCCAGCGTCAGTGAGACAGTGTTGAACCAGCTCAGCCTGTTCATTGTTCTGCCTCCGTCTGCTTTTGCTGGTTGCGCTGGAACAGCACAATCGGGATCACGAGGATGAGCAACAGAACCACGGCCACCGCGCTGGCGACGGGCCAATCGCGGTTCGAGAAGAACTCTTCCCACAGCACCTTACCGATCATCAAGGTCCCCGATCCGCCCAGTAGCGAGGGGATTACGAATTCCCCAATCACCGGAATCATCACGAGGAAGCAGCCCGCGATAATACCGGGGCGCGACAAGGGGATTGTGATCAACCAGAATGCCTGCAGACGCGAACACCCAAGGTCTTCAGCGGCTTCGATCAGCGACCCGTCCATCCGTTCAAGCGACGAATAAATCGGCAGGATCATAAAAGGTAGGTAGGTATAAACGATACCGATATAAACTGCGGTATTCGTGTTCAGAATGGTCAGCGGCGCTGAGATGATGCCTGTCCAAAGCAAGAGCTGGTTCAGATAGCCTTCGTTGCTGAGGATACCCATCCATGCGTAAACCCGGATCAGGAACGAAGTCCAGAACGGCAGGATGACCAGCATCATGAATGTAGGTCGCCACTCTTCAGGTGCGCGCGCCATCGCATATGCGATCGGATACCCGACAATCAGCGTCAACACCGTTGAGATCAGCGCGATCTTTACGCTGGACAGATAGGCCTTCCAATAAAGATCATCTTCAGTCAGCCAGACAAAGTTTTCCAGATCAAGCTGGCTGAAGAAATCCCTGATACCCGCCCAACCTGCGGACAGGTCCAGCGTCGGAGTGTAGGGCGGAATGGCAAGTGCGGTGTCTGAAAGCGATATCTTTAGGACGATAAAGAATGGCACCAAGAACAGTGCCAGCAACCAGACATACGGGACAGCGATAAGAACAGCGCGGCGCATCAGTTTTCCAGCAGAACTGCGGCAGTCGCTGTCCAGGACAGCCAAACCGGGTCTTCCCAGGTGAACGAGCGGCGCGAGATGCGGCGGGTATTCGCTGTTTGCGCCTTGATGATCGTGCCGTTTGGCAGTTCGACATGATAGGTCGACAAGTTGCCCAGATAGGCGATGTCATGCACCTTGCCCTGAATGGCGTTGATTGCATCGACCGGGCGCTCGGCAGAGATCGCGACCTTTTCAGGCCGGATCGCCAGATGACAGCTCTGACCATTGGACAGTTGGGTCGCAGAAGACGCCGCTAACGGGGGCTGCCCTTCTGCCCACTCGATCTGATAACTTTCGTCGCCTGCTGCAGTAGCTCGTCCCTCAATGATATTTACATCCCCAATGAAATCAGCAACATAAACCGAGTTTGGTGTCTCATAGATGCGATCTGGAGTTGCCACTTGCATCAGTTTGCCCTGATCCATCACGGCCACTCGGCTGGCAACGGTCATCGCCTCTTCCTGATCGTGCGTCACGATGACAAAGGTCGTGCCGGTTTTTTCCTGAATGTCCATCAACTCGAACTGAGTATCCTGACGGAGTTTCTTATCCAAAGCACCCAAAGGTTCGTCGAGCAATAGCAGTTTTGGTGCTTTGGCCAATGACCGGGCCAGCGCAACGCGTTGGCGTTGACCACCCGAGATCTGGTGCGGCTTGCGGCGTGCGAACTGTTCCAGCCGGGTTAGGCGCAGCATCTCATCGACCCGCTCTTCCAGATCGCGCTTGGGCATGTTGTCCCGGCGCAGGCCAAAGGCGATGTTGTCCCAGATGCTGAGATGAGGAAACAGCGCATACGACTGAAACATCATGTTTACCGCCCGTTTGTTGGGCGGGATCGGGTCGATATCCTGTCCACCCAGAAGGATATGACCATCGGAGGGGGTTTCGAATCCGGCCAGCATCCGCATCATCGTGGTCTTGCCGCAGCCCGACGGGCCGAGCAGCGCAAAGAACTCACGCTCGTAGATATCCAGTGAAAGATTGTCGATTGCGGTGAATGCGCCAAAACGCTTGGTGACGTTCTGGAACTGGATCAAGGGTTTCGCCTGCGGGTCATCCCACGGCGCAAAGACTTCAGAATTCAAGGCGGCCCCCGTTTATCGGTCAGGATAAAAATGGCGCAAGGCAGTGGGCCCGCCTTGCGCTATGATCAGATCAGGTGCCTGATTTCACTTTGGTCCAGAGACGTGTCACCACCCGCTGGGTCTTTGCCGGATAAGGTGTGGTGATGTAGAGGTTCTGCATGGTCGCATCATCCGGATAGATCGCCGGATCACCGATCACGTCCTCTTCAAGAAACTCCTGCGAGGCCTTGTTGCCGTTGGCGTAGTACACATAGTTCGACGCCGCAGCCATGTTGTTGGCATCCAAGATAAAGTTCAGGAACTGGTGCGCGCCTTCGGGGTTTGGTGCGTCGACCGGAATAGCCATCTGGTCAAACCACATCAGCGAGCCTTCCGCAAAGGGATGGTATTCAATTTCCACGCCGTTATCCGCTTCCGCCGCACGGTCGCGTGCCTGCAAGATGTCGCCCGACCAGCCGACAGCAACGCAGATATCACCATTGGCGAGCGCATTGATGTATTCCGAACTATGGAATTTCTGAACATACGGGCGCACACTGGTCAGAATTTCTTCGGTTTTCCCAATTACATCCGTGTCGTGGCTGTCAGGGTCTTCGCCGATATACTGCAGCACCATCGGAATGATCTCAGACGGTGCGTCGAGGAAATGCACCCCACACGAGGCCAGCTTTTCCATGTTTTCGGGCTTGAGCACCAGATCCATGCTGTTAAGCGCAACATCGTCGCCCAGCACTTCTTTGACCTTGCCGACATTCAACCCGATACCTGTCGTGCCCCACATATAGTTGATCGAGTAGGCGTTGTTGGGGTCATACCCTGCGGTTCGTTCCTGGATCACATCCCATAGGTTGCCTGCATTCGACAGCTTGGCGGCATCCAGTTCCTGGAATGCGCCGGCCTGGATCTGGCGTTGTAGGAACGTGCCTGAAGGCACAACCACATCATAGCCTGACCCACCGGCCAGCATTTTTGTTTCCAGAACCTCGTTGCTGTCGAACACATCGTAGATCAGGGTCAGCCCTGTTTCTTCTTCGAATTTGCTCAGCAGATCTTCGTCGATGTAGTCGGACCAGTTATAGACGCGCACTTCTTCAGCAAACGCGGCCGAAGTCCCCAATGCGACGATCGCTGTCATCCCCAGCGTTTTCAGTTTCATATTTTTCTCCCTGCAACTGTGCGGCCATTTTGACCTTTTTTTGGATTTGATCAAGTTTTGCGTTTCACGACGGTTTCACCTATGGTCGGAATAGGTGAAGATTCTGGCAAGACAGAAACACTTGGATTGGGGCAAACCTTTTGGATTTGATCAAAAATAAAGCAGATATACCTCCGGTAGATGAAGAAAAACGCCCAGCGCACGAACAGGTCTATCGGACACTGAAATCCCAGATTCTGTTTGGCGATCTCGTGCCCGGGCAGCCGGTTACGATCCAGGGTCTGACTGATTCGCTTGGTGTCGGCATGACTCCGGTGCGCGAGGCGATACGCCGTCTGATTTCCGACGGCGCGCTCATTTTTCAGGGCAATCGTCGCGTGAGCGTCCCGCTGCTTTCAGCCAACGACATCGAGCAGATGATTTTCGCAAGAATTTCAATAGAAACAGAGCTTTCCAGGCGATCCACAAAGAACATATCTATAACCGAGATCGACTATCTTGAGCAGCTGGATCAACGATTGGACAATATGATCGCGGATGGAGATGTAGGGGGTTACCTGCGTTTGAACCACGCCTTTCACCAATCTCTGTATTCCCATGCGGACGCTCCGATACTTGTTGATCTAGCCGAACGGCTATGGCTGCGATTCGGCCCTTCGTTGCGCATCGTTTGCGGTCGCTTCGGCACTCAAAGCCTGCCCGACAGACACAAAGACATTATTGCCGCGCTACGTGAGCGAGATGCGGAAAAGGCCGCGTTAGCAACAGCGCAGGACATTGAGCAGGGTATGGGAATGATGGGCGATGCTTTGCCAAGCACCTAGAAACCAGCGATTCGATTGACAGCATAAAATTTGATCATATTCTGTCTGGCAACGACGCTTGCTGGAGAATCCGAGATGTCCACCATCACCAATCACATGCCCACTGCCGAATTGCAGGCGCTGGACGCAGCACACCATCTGCATCCTTTTTCAACCAATGAGTCGCTGGCAGACGAAGGTGTCAGGGTCATCACCCGTGCCAAGGGCGTCTATCTGACCGATAGCGAAGGTCATGAAATTCTGGATGGTATGGCCGGATTGTGGTGCGTGAATATCGGATATGGCCGCGACGAGCTGGCCGATGCAGCCGCACGTCAAATGCGCGAGCTGCCGTACTATAATACTTTCTTCAAGACGACCCATACGCCCGCCATTGCGCTGGCTGCAAAACTGGCTGAGCTTGCGCCAGGTGATCTGAACCATGTCTTCTTTGCCGGAAGCGGGTCCGAGGCCAACGACACCAACATCCGTCTAGTGCGCACCTATTGGGCCGAAAAAGGTCAGCCGGACAAGAACATCATCATCAGCCGCAAGAATGCCTATCACGGTTCTTCTGTTGGATCGGCGTCGTTGGGTGGCATGGCAGGAATGCATGCGCAGGGCGGCATTCCAATCCCGAATGTCCACCATATCAACCAGCCGAACTGGTGGGCGGAAGGCGGCGATATGAGCCCCGAGGAATTCGGCCTTGCCCGCGCGCGCGAGCTGGAAGAAGCCATTCAGGAACTGGGCGAAGATCGCGTCGCTGCCTTCATCGCCGAACCTGTGCAGGGCGCAGGCGGCGTGATAATCGCACCCGACACATATTGGCCTGAAATTCAGCGCATCTGCGACAAGTACGATATACTGCTGATCGCGGATGAGGTGATCTGCGGGTTTGGCCGAACCGGCAACTGGTTCGGCTCGCAAACCGTCGGGATCAAACCGCATATCATGACAATCGCCAAGGGCCTTAGCTCAGGCTATGCACCTATTGGCGGATCGATCGTCTGCGACGAAGTCGCACGTGTCATCAGCGCCACCGAGTTCAACCATGGCTACACCTATTCCGGCCACCCGGTTGCCGCAGCAGTTGCGCTCGAAAATCTGCGCATCCTCGAAGAAGAAAACGTCGTCGATCACGTGCGCAACGTGGCCGCGCCCTATATGAAAAAGAAATGGGACGCATTGGTCGAGCATCCGCTGGTCGGAGAGGCAAAGATCGCAGGCTTGATGGGGTCCATCGCATTGACGCCTGAAAAGGCAAGCCGAGCCAAGTTCGCATCAGATCCCGGCACGATCGGATATATCTGCCGCGAACATTGCTTCAAAAACAATTTGATCATGCGTCATGTGGACGACCGCCTGGTCATCTCTCCGCCGTTGGTCATTACCCCGGCCGAAGTCGACGAGATGTTCGTGCGCATTCAAAAATCGTTGGATGATGCGTTGGTTGAAATCAACGAAAAAGGTCTGATGAAGCCTGCGTCCTGATCATTAGATCATGGGCGACCCAATTGGGTCGCCCTGATTATCAGCGCATCCTTTCCAGCAGGCCGAGCGACGGGTATCCATCCGGGATCAACCCCTGAGCAACCTGAAACGCGCGCACCGCGTTAATCGTATTTGGCCCGGTGCGCCCATCGATCCCTTGTGTATCGAAGCCCGCCTGAGTCAGCCGACGCTGTAGTTCTTTCTTTTCAGTAAAGCTCAATACGCGATCGCCACGCGGCCAATCGGCCTCAAACGGAGAGCCTCCTGCAAGCCGGTCGGACAGATGCCCGATGCCGATCACATAGGCATCGGCGCCGTTGTAGGCCTCGATCACTTTGAAATTATTGAAGATCATCAGGGCGACACCCCGACCACCCGCCGGTAACAAGATTGCTGCTTGCCCGTGATCGGGCACTGCCTTGCCCGAGTAAGCAAGAACCCCACGGGCCGCCCATTCCGACGGCATCAGAGTGAAATCTCGCCGCGCATTGGCGTAGTCAAAGTCGGATGGTAGTTGCACTTCGACCCCCCAAGGTTGGCCTTTGGTCCATCCATGTTTTGCCAAATAAGAAGCGGCTGATGCTAAGGCATCAGTTGGATTATCCGACCAGATCTCGCGACGCCCATCTCCATCGAAATCAACCGCGTAATCAAGAAACGAGGTCGGCATGAACTGTGTATGCCCCATCGCCCCAGCCCAACTGCCTACCATATTCTCAGGGTCGACATCCCCTGCTTGCAGTATCTGCAACGCGGCGATCAGCTGTCCCTCAAAAAAGCTTGCTCGTCGAGCATCAAAGGCCAAAGTCGCCAGCGACCGAATGGTTTGCTTGCTTCCTCGGTAGGTGCCGAACGAAGTCTCAAGACCCCAGATCGCGGTCACGACCTCTTTTTCGACGCCGTACCGGGCTTCGATCCGGGTCAAAATCTCTCGGTGCTTGTCTAGTCCAACGCGACCGTTGGAAATCCGCGTTTTTGAAACCGCTCCGTCCAGATATTCCCAGATCGGTTTGGAAAACTCCGCCTGATTGCGATCGCGTTTGATGATGTCACTGTCATAGGTCACCCCAGCCAACGCCCGATCCAGCGTATTGACCGAGATGCCCTGCTCTTGCGCCCGCTTGCGAAATGCCCCCAGCCAAGCCTGAAATCGGGCATTCCCGTCTGCCGATACACGTTGCACCTCGACCTTTGGCCGCAGCACGGGCCGTACCGAGACCGTCACGTCCGCCGAGGCCAGTTGCACATTGTCGACCAAAGGTCGGGCCAGAGGCCGTATCGAATTGTCTGTTGTATCCGCCTGCACGATGGATGCCCATAATGCGGCGGTCATAACGCCACCTACACACTTACGCATTCCGTTTTATCCTGATTACTGCTCAGAGCCGATGATAGCGCACAATCGGGATTTCTCAAAACGCAGAACGTCAGGTTTCGTGATCCTGTTCCTCACGTTCCGCGCGAATACGGGCAATGGCATCACGCAAAAGCGATACGCGATTGGGTCGAAAGCTATCCTCGGTCACATCCATGCCCTGCATACGATCCAGCCGAAACACTCGGAAATCCTGGCGCAAGTGACACCAGCTGAGCAGTACGCTGGCGCGATCCATATAGACGATGCTCAGCGGATTGACCCGACGCCGGGTATCCGCGCCTTTGGCATCGGTATAGGCGAACTCGATCACGCGTTCATCCCATGCGGCTTGGCGTAGAATGGCGACGTCAATTGTTGGCACCGCTGGTCTGTCAAATCGCGTGGCGGTCAAAACGGCGTGGCTCAATCGGTGCGACTGGCGCTGCGGCAATCGGCCCTGCAGCTTGCGTAAGGCTGCGCTTGCAGCATCCGACAGCGCCGGGTCTCCGATCAATTGCACCTCGCGCAAGCCCAACACCAGCGCTTCGAGCTCGTCATTGGTGAAACCCAACGGCGGTAGGGTGGCATCCTCGATTAGGGTGAACCCGAAACCGGCCTCTCCGTCGATTATCGCCCCGAGGCCACGCAATGCATCGATATCCCGGTGCACTGTGCGCGGCGAAACGCCTAAATCCTGCGCCAATTGAACCGACGTTCTGGGCGAGGGGCCAGATCGTAGGGCCTGCATCAACTGAAAAAGACGAGCGGTGCGGGACATAGTATATTCTACTCTAAATCTAATGTCAGAATCTGTCATCAGTCCGGCGTATCCATCAGGCGTCCCAACTATGGAGCTGATGATGCTGACCCTTCTCACCTTCCCCTCTGCCTTTGGCCTGTTCAGCGCCAGCCCATTCTGCGTGAAAACGGCCCTGATGCTTCAAAACGCGGGCCTGCGCTGGCAACGGTCCGATCTGCTGGACCCGCGCAATATGCCACACCAGAAGCTGCCGGTTCTGCGTACGCCTGAACGTCTGATTCCGGACAGCGACCTGATCCGCGACTGGCTTGAGGCTCAGGGGGCCGATTTCGATGCTGGCCTGACCGACCTGCAAAAAGCCCAGTCCCGCGCACTGGTCCGCATGGCCGAGGAACACCTTTACTTTCATGTCGTGCAGGACCGTTGGGCCAATGATGAGGTTTGGCCAATCCTGCGCGATACATTCTTTACCGTCATTCCCGCACTGATCCGCAAGCCGGTTTCGAATTCGATCCGGAAATCCGTTCTCAAGGGGCTCGCGTTTCAAGGTGTATCCCGCTTTTCGCCCGTCGAACGACAAGACCGGCTGGAGCGCGACTTTGAGGCGATCTCGGCCTATCTTTGGCAATCGCCCTACCTGATGGGAGAGAAACCTACGTCGGCGGACATGAGCGTCGGTCCAATGCTGGCGGCGATGCGCGCGACACCATCAGACACCCCCCTGACCCGTCGGATTAAACAAGATAAGCTGCTCAACAGCTATATCGACCGAATGGAGCAGGCGATCCCGCTATCATGACAGCCTTTGAGGACAAAAAAGTCGCTGCAGCCTATGAGGCGCTACCAGAAGAGACGCGCAATGGGGCACTAGCGCTGCGCGAGTTGATCTTCGAAACTGCGGCCTCGCTGCCACGCGCTCAGCCTCTGGAAGAAGCGTTGCGGTGGGGCCAGCCCGCCTATCTGGCGCCCAAAGGCTCGACGATTCGTTTGGGCGGACACAAGGCGGCTTGCTTTGCGTTGTTCGTACACTGCCAAAGCCGACTGATGGGGGATTTTACTTCCGCCTTTCCTGGAGAGGATCGGATCGACGGCAATCGCGCGATTCTGTTCGACCGGCCCGATCAGATTGATCCTACGCGCCATGGCTGGCTGATTGCGCGCGCGCTTACTTATCACCTCTGACGGCGTTTGCGTTCGACCTTGCGCTTGATCTTGTCCTTCTTGCGTTTGGTGCTGGCGGCCTTGCGCCGCGTTCCGCGCTTGGCGGGGCCACGGCCGCGCGGCAGCGCCTGATCATCGATGGACAACAACTCCAATTCCAATCCGCCCGTCACCGGCGTCGCCTCGGTCAACCGCACCGTGACACGCTGGCCAATGGCGATGATCAGCCCGGTGTCCGAGCCCATCAGCGTCCCGGCCTCTCGGTCGAAATGGAAAAACTCTCGCCCCAGCGAACGCACTGGAACCAGACCGTCCGCTCCGGTCTCGTCCATCTTCACGAAGGCACCGAACCGGGCAATACCGCTGATCCGGCCAGAAAACTCATTGCCGACCCGCTCGCTGAGATAGGCCGCCAGATAGCGATCAGTCGTATCGCGCTCGGCCATCATCGAGCGGCGCTCGGTATCCGAAATATGGGTCGCCGTTTCTTCCAACCGTGCAATCTCATCCTCGGTCAATCCGTCCTTGCCCCAGCCATGGGCTGAGATCAGCGCGCGATGCACGATCAGATCAGCATAGCGCCGGATGGGAGAAGTGAAATGCGCATAGTTCCGCAGAGCCAGCCCAAAATGGCCGAAATTTTCGGGGTTGTAATAGGCCTGCGCCATCGACCGCAGGGTCGTCAGATTGATCAGTTCCGCATCCTCGGTACCAGCGGCGGCGTTTAGCAGCGCGTTCAGATGTCGGGTCTGCAATACCTGCCCTTTGGCGAGATTTAATCCCGCCGCCTGCGCCGTCTCTCTCAGGCTTTCCAGCTTTTCGGGCGCGGGCTCTTCGTGGACGCGGAACAGTAGCGGGCGGCGTTTGGTGACCAGGGTCTCGGCAGCGGCGACATTGGCGAGGATCATGAATTCCTCGATCAGCTTATGCGCATCCAGCCGGTCACGGAACGCGACACTGGTCACCTCACCCGTATCGCTGAGTACGATTTTGCGTTCAGGCAGGTCCAGTTCCAGCGGCTGCCGCACGGAACGTGCCTTTTTCAGCGCAGCATAGGCGGCGTAAAGCGGATTCAGCACCGTATCCAACAGCGGCCCGGTGCGGTCGTTCGGGTTGCCGTCGATGGCCTCCTGCACCTCGGTATAATTCAGCGAGGCGGCAGAGCGCATCAGGCCGCGCACGAACCGGTGGCCGATCTTGTTGCCTTCGGCATCAATCTGCATCCGAACCGCGATACAAGCGCGCGGGACGCCTTCGTGCAGGGAGCATAGATCGCCGGACAGGCGATCCGGCAGCATCGGCACTACGCGGTCCGGGAAGTAACTGGAGTTGCCCCGCTTGCGTGCCTCGCGATCCAGAGCCGTACCGGGTTTCACATAGGCGGCGACGTCAGCGATGGCGACCCAGATCACATGGCCACCCGGGTTCTTGGGATCGTCATCGGCATGGGCATAGCAGGCGTCGTCGTGGTCCCGTGCATCCGCAGGATCGATGGTCAGCAACGGCATATCCCGCAGGTCTTCACGCCCTTTCAGTCCAACGGGTTTGGCCTTGTCGGCTTCTTCGATTACCTTGTCCGGGAAGTCGTCGGGAATACCGTGTTGGTGGATGGCGATCAATGAGACAGCCTTGGGCGCGGTCGGATCGCCGAGCCGTTCAACAATGCGCGCACGCGGCAGACCCATGCGGTTCTTGGGTCCGGCCTGTTCGGCCTCAACCAACTCACCATCCTTGGCCCCCAGAACGGCCCCGTCCGCGACCAGCCATTCTGTCTGACCAGCCTTGTCGATAGGTACGATCTGCCCGCCTTCGGCCCCTTTGCGGAAAATGCCGACGATCTTGCGCGGGTTGGTGCCGATGCGGCGGATCAAGCGGGCTTCGTAATTGTGATCTTCCTCATGCACCACGGTCAGGCGTGCCAGAATGCGGTCACCCTCACCCAGCGCCGGATCGCTGGCACGCGTTACGAGCAGAACGATGGGCTCGACCCCCTCTCCGTGCCATTCCAACGGGCGCGCAAACAGGTCGCCATCTACGTTCGGGGCCTTCACCTGCAACACGCTGACCGGCGGCAGACGATCCGGATCGCGATAGCTGCGGTTGCGTTTTTCCAGATGGCCGTCGGCCTCAAGTTCTTTCAGGATACGCTTCAGATCGATCCGATCCGCGCCCTTGATGCCAAAAGCCTTGGCAATATCACGTTTCGAGGTCAGGGTAGGGTTCGCCGAGATCCAGTCGAGGACCTCTTGCTTGGTCGGAATGCGTGTCATGAGTTTGGCCTAGCACGAGCATGCAACCGCGTCATGGTCAAAAAGCGGTGCCTCATGTCAGCCGTGCAGATCGGCCACGGTATCCACATCGCGCAGATGATCCAGCAACGCCACCCGACGCCCGGGAATCGAAGCCAACGTGTCGGCCAACGCATGTCTCGTCGACCAACGCACGTCTTGGAACAGCCCCGAAGGCAGCGCCCCATAGCGCTGCGCACCGACCAGCCAATAGCCACCATCCGGGGCGGGCCCGAACACCATCTCAGCCCGGCCCAACGCGCGAAAAGCCCGCGCAATGTGACCCCGTGTAATGCCCGGAATATCCGCACCGATCAGGCACACCGGACCATCGGGAGCACCGCGCAACATCCGCCCCATGCGGTCGCCCAGATCTCCGCGCCCCTGAGGCTTCCGGGGTAAATCAACAGGCCAGACCCGACTGTCCATTCCCTCCCTATTTGGAGAGACCGCCAGTACAATCTGCCAGCGCGGATCACGCAGACGCCGGATCAGAGATCGCGTTTGATGCCGAAACCACCAAGCAGCCCCAACCATGCCGATATCGCGCCCCAAACGGGTCTTGACCCGCCCTGGACGTGGCTCTTTCACCATTATGACCAGCGTTTTCTGCATGGATCAGGCGAAGTAATCCGTCAGAATACGGGTGTAGATCGCCTTGAGTTGATGAATTTGCGCCACTTCGACACATTCATCAACCTGATGCATGGTGCGCCCGACCAGACCAAACTCGACCACCGGGCAATGATCTTTGATGAAGCGGGCATCCGAGGTCCCGCCGGTGGTCGAAAGCGCGGGGCGGATATTGGTTTCTGCCTTAACAGCATGAGCTACCAGATCAGACAATGCCCCCGGAGGGGTCAGAAAGCTTTCACCCGAAATCTTGATCCGGGTCTCGACATCGACGCCGAACGCCTCGGCAACGGCGGCTGCCTCGGATTGCAACCAATCGCTCAAACTGGCCCCGGAATGCAGGTCATTGAACCGGATGTTCACTGTCCCAGAACATTGCGCCGGGATCACATTTGTCGCCGGATTACCGGTGTCGATCGTGACAACCGCCAAGGTCGAGGCGTCAAAGTGGTCGGTACCCTGATCCAGTTCGTGGCTGGCCAGCCGATCCATCAGCCGTGCCATCGCTGGCACCGGGTTCTTCGCCCGATGCGGATAGGCCGAATGCCCCTGCACTCCGGTCACAGTGAACCACGCAGTCATCGAACCGCGCCGACCGATCTTCATCATTTCGCCCATCGTGTTCGGACAGGTGGGTTCGCCCACCAGACAAACCGACATCCGCTCATCCGTTGCGGCCATGTGATCCAGTAAAGCAACAGTGCCATCCAGTGCGTCGCCTTCTTCATCACCTGTGATCGTCAGGATCACCGCCCCATCCGGGGGCGTGTCACGCACAAAATCGATAGCCGCTGCCGCAAATGCTGCCACGCCCGATTTCATATCCGTTGCGCCCCGGCCGTACATCACCCCGTCCCGGACCTCGGCGCCAAAGGGGGGCATGGTCCAGGCTGCTTCATCCCCTACCGGAACCACATCCGTATGACCATTAAAGCCAAAGCTGCGCGCGTGACCCTTCTGCCCCCACCGGGCGAAGAGGTTGCAGGTTCCACCTTGATCTACGCGAGTGCAATAGAATCCGGCCTCCTCCAGCACCTGCTGCAGCAAGACCAATGCCCCGCCTTCATCAGGTGTGACTGATGGGCAACGGATCAGATTTGCTGTCAGCTCAACTGGATCGGTCATATTGGGCCTCTTGTCCTTAGGGGTGCCTGTGTTCCTGCACAGATTCAACGAATTGCCCGGATTGCCAACCCCGAATAGTCGAATTCCGAGACCGAATGCCCAAGCGGCTTGATTTTGCACCCCAACAAAACATGAGCGTTGACCCAGCGGCTGCCTTGCCGCGCTGCCCTTAAGTGAGTTAGAGGGCCGCGAAACAGGTGATTCCACATGAAGCGTGTCTTCTTCGCATTGATCTGCCTGACTTTCGCGACTCTTGCGCAGCAAAGCCAGGCCCAGTCTCTTACGGTTACGACGGTAACCCGTCCTCCGTTCTCATTTGTCGAGGACGGTGCCCAGACCGGTTTCTCGATGGATCTTCTGGCGGCACTGTCTGAATCGCTCGGCTGGGAATACTCGATCAACCGCGTCGAGACATTTGGAGAAATGTTGGGCGCGGTTCAGGATGGCTCTGCCGATCTGGCGATCGCTAATATATCGATCACCGCCTTGCGCGAAACCCGAATGGATTTCACACAACCGATATTTGAGGCCGGATTACAGATCATGGTCCCGTCAGACGCCGCTCGCCAGCCATCGCTGTTGCACGCTTTGCTGTCTCGGGAATTGTTCATCGCCATCGGGCTGGCCTTTGCGATCCTGCTTGGTGGCGGCATGCTGATGTGGAGTTTTGAGAAACGCGCGCAGCCCTACTTTGATCGCAAATTGAATGAGGCGTGGTTCCCCTCGTTCTGGTGGGCCCTCAACCTAGTGGTGAACGGTGGCTTTGAAGAGCGGATGCCGCGCACCCCGTTTGGCCGCCTGTTGGGTGTAGTACTGGTGGTGTCATCCCTATTCATCGTCTCCGTTTTCACGGCCCGGATCACCTCGGTGATGACGGTGGACGCAATCACCGGCAGCGTCAATTCGGTCAACGACCTTTACGGCAAACAGGTCGGGACGATTTCCGATTCAACCGCCGCCAGTTTCCTGAACCGGCGCGAGATCGACTATACCGGCTATGGCGATCTGCAGGACATGCTGAACGCGTTTGAGAATAAGGATTTGGATGCGGTCGTTTTCGACGCTCCGATACTGTCCTATTATGCCAGCCACGAAGGGCGCAGAATGGCGACAATGACCGGGGGCATCTTCCTGCGTGAAAACTATGGGATCGCATTTCCAACCGGATCGCCATTGGTCGAAGACGTCAATCAGGCGCTGCTGTCCCTGCGCGAAGACGGCACCTATGACGAAATCTATCGCAAGTGGTTCGGGGTGAGAAACTAAGCAGTTTCCTCGTCGCCGAAGAATGGTGTCATCTGTGCCACGATAACCGCGTTTTCATCCAGCGCCCGTTGCATCAATGCCCGCTCATCCGGATCGATATCATGCCCTTGCGCCTCACGCTCGGCCAGGGTGCCATAGCCGGTGACATCCAGAGGTGCAGTATCGGCCTGCTTCAGGATCGCTACTGTCTCGCGCACGGCTTCGGCCTCGTCCACGCCGCTGGCAAAACACATCAACGCCGCCCCGGTCGCGCCTTCGGGCAGGCCGTCGCCATCTTTGCGACCGATCTGAACCAACAACGTATAGACTTGCTGGCGCGAAGGTTTTTTCTGCTTTTCCATAGTGCCCGCAATACGCTGGCCCGATGGCACGGTCAACTCAGTCGCAGGTGCTGGCGTATAGGTGGTCCAACAGCATCTGCGCTGCCACGCGCTGCGTGTCGCGCCATTCCGCCCGGGGTCGCAATGGCATCACAGCATCCGTATTGAAATAAATTGCGGACATACCCGCTGCCACGGCTTGGACCCCTTGCACATTGGCAGCAGGCAGTTCGTTCATGATTTCAGCAGCGATCCTTGCCTCGAAGTCATAGACAAACCCAAGCAAGGGTTCTCGCAAATCCGCGTGTCTTTCTGAGGCTGCGACCAAAGCGGCAAAAACCGCAGCACTTTCCGAAGAATAGGTGCCGCGTCCGAACAAAGCGTCCAGCATCGCTGCAACCCGATTAGTGCACGGCAGAGTGTCGAAGAGCGCCTCAACCTGATCCGCGAAGACTTTCAGGACGTGATCTAGCAGCTTGCGAACCATCTCATCCCGGTTGCCCAGATAGTGGCGCAGCAATGGCCGCCCGACGCCCGCCTCTTCTGATATGCGCGCCAGGGTCGAGCCATCCAGCCCGTACCGCGCGACACAACGCATAAATGCGTTCAGGATTTGCTCGGATCTGGCGTCTTTCATACTGGGACGGGGCATCAGAATCCGTTCGAAACTGGTGGAAAAACATCCGCCAGAACGTAGAGAACGCCCAAACCGATCCACAAACCCGTCAGCGACCAGAACAGTGCCGGATCTGTCGCGCGGTTTATCGGTTCGATCAAGAAGGCCTGCCCCGAGCGCACCGCCAAGAGCCCCCAAAATATGAACAACAGACCCCAAAGGCCGTAATACCCGGCGAAGGTCGAGACAAGAAGCGCCGCCAGAATTAGCAGTGTCATCCACCTTTGATTCCTCAGGGTTTGAATAAAAGTCATCCTGCCTCCAAGCGGGTTCAGAAAAATCTTAAGGTGAAATCTGGACATTCGAAGGTTTATTGTCAATATTGATGATTATCATTTTTGACAATAAACGGACTCGACAATGCCGCCTGACGCACTTCCGGATCAACCCAAGCAACAACTGCCGCGTGAGGCATATGTCTCTGACAGTTGGTATGAGGCCGAACAGAAAACCCTGTTCAGCAAGTGCTGGAGTTTTGCCGGCGTGACTATGGATTTCACCGAGCCTGGCGATTTCAGGACGATTCAGGCCGGGGCCTACGCTCTGATTGTCATAAGGGACGCAAATGGCGACTTGCGCGCCTTCCACAACCAATGCCGCCATCGCGGAACCGAGTTGTTGGAAGGTTGCGGCAACGCAGGCAAGACCATTGTCTGCCCTTATCACAACTGGGTCTACAATCTGGATGGCGCATTGCGCGGAGTACCAGCCCAGCGCGAGTGCTTTCCGGATCTGGACAAGAAGGCAACCGCGTTGTTCGGTGCCTCAGTCGGTGTCTTCCGCAACCTTGTTTTTGTTCACCCAGAACCGGATCAGAGCTTTGACGCGTGGCTTGGCGATCTGGCTCAAATACCTTGGCCTCATGATCTGGCATCAAGCGAGCTACAAGAGAACCCCGACGACGTGGTCTATGAGATCAACTGCAATTGGAAGGTCTTCTTTGAAAATGCAATCGATGGCTATCATCTGGCCTATCTGCACAAAGACACGTTGGGCGGGCCAACCCATGACAAGAATCTTTGGGAGGTTTCTGGCCACAACATGGTCTGGTGGTCGACCGAGCGCGAAGGCGTCAAACATCGTATCCCTCAGTTTGTTGAAAACTCGGCCAAAGGGTCCGGCCTGAAAACGGTACGGAATGCCGAAACGCCGGGCTATGGCGGGGTCTACATGCTGTTTCCGACCACGATCCTGACGCCAAACCCCTGGGGGTTTTCGATATCGACCATGGAACCGGTCGACGCCAACACAACTCTGCTGCGGGTCAGAAACTGGTCGCCTAAAGGCTGGTTCACCTATACGCATCGCGCGGCGGACATACCCGGATACGACCCGGAATCCGGTCGGATCAAATCCTCTCACTGGACCCAGCACCCACTGGAGACGGGGGATTTTCAGACCGAGGATGTCTGGGTGTGCGAAAAGATGCAGCGCGCCCTTCAATCGCCCCGATATCAAGTCGGCCCTCTGGCCAAAGGGGCCGGAGGTGAGGCGGCGATTGATTTCTTTCAGCAAACAGTGCTGGAGTTCATGCCAAAATAAGAAAGGCCGCAGAGCATGCACTCTGCGGCCTATTCAAACTGAAACGAGGGGATCAGTCGCGCAGTAGCTCATTGATCCCAGTTTTCGAACGGGTCTTTTCATCGACGCGTTTCACGATGACCGCGCAATACAGGCTTACATTGTTCTTGGACGGCATCGAGCCCGCAACAACCACCGAATAGGGCGGAACCTCGCCATACATGACTTCACCGGTTTCGCGGTCCACGATCTTGGTGGATTTACCGATGAATACGCCCATGCCCAGAACCGAACCCTCGCGGACGATGCAGCCTTCGACCACTTCCGAACGCGCACCGATAAAGCAGTTGTCCTCGATAATGGTCGGACCGGCCTGCATCGGCTCCAGTACGCCTCCAATGCCGACGCCGCCCGACAAGTGCACGTTCTTGCCGATCTGCGCGCAGGAACCAACGGTGGCCCAGGTATCAACCATCGTGCCTTCATCGACATAAGCGCCAAGGTTCACGAACGAGGGCATCAGCACCACACCAGGTGCGACATAGGCCGACTTGCGGACCACACAGTTTGGCACGGCGCGGAACCCTGCCGCGCGCCACTGGTTCTCTCCCCAGCCGGCGAACTTGCTGTCGACCTTATCCCACCAGCCGCCGTCTTGCGGGCCTCCGGTCTGGATTTCCATGTCCTTGATGCGGAACCCCAGCAGAACTGCTTTTTTCGCCCACTGGTTCACGTGCCAATCACCACTGTCGAGCTTTTCAGCCACCCGCAGCGAACCGCTGTCCAGCGCGCTCAGCGTGTCTTCGATTGCTTCTCGTTGCTCGCCGGTGGTCGCAGGGGTGATTGTGTCACGTACTTCCCAGGCGGCTTCGATGGCGGCTTCCAGTTGCGCATTGGACATGGGGCGTCTCCCTAGAGAATCTGTTCACGTTGATGTGGCCTATACGCAAGCGAGACCCATGGCGCAATGCGACGCGGATACCTCGGTTTGCGTCAATCATCGGTAAGTGCGCTGAGTGCGGCAAACATATCCCGGTCATTTTGGGTTCCGGCATTGGGTGCAGTCAGCAACACATCGCCGTAGAAAACCGAATTTGCACCAGCCAGAAAGCACAATGCCTGCTCGGCAGTTGAAAAGTCCGACCGTCCTGCCGACAGGCGCACCCGTGTTTGCGGCATGGTGATCCGCGCGGTCGCAACCATGCGCACCAGATCAAAAATGCCTACTTTTTCTAGATGCGCCAGTGGCGTGCCTTTGATCGGGATCAGCGCGTTTATCGGTACGCTTTCGGGATGCGGGTCAAAATTCGCAAGGACCTGCAACAGCGAGGCACGATCCCACAGGCTTTCACCCATACCGATAATGCCGCCGCAACACAGATCAATACCTTCGTCCCGGCAATAGCTGAGGGTCTCAAGACGATCCTGATAGGTACGAGTTCCAATAATCTCGCCATAGAATTCCGGCGAAGTATCCAGGTTATGATTGTACGCCGTAAGTCCCGCCTCGGCCAATCGTTTGGCCTGATGTGGCTTGAGCATGCCCAGTGTGACGCAAGCCTCCATGCCCAGATCACGCACGCCCCGCACCATGTCCAGCACATTGTCGAATTCTTCGCCGTCGCGCACCTGACGCCATGCAGCACCCATGCAAAACCGTTCAGCCCCCGCATCGCGCGCCCGTTTGGCAAGCGAGATGACATGCGCAGGGTTCATGAGCTTTTCCTTGGTCAGCTCGACCTCGCGATGATGAGCGGATTGCGGGCAATAGGCGCAATCCTCGGGACAACTTCCGGTTTTTATCGACAGCAGGCTGGCTTTTTGGATGTCGTTTGGATCGTGATACGTCCGGTGAACTACATTTGCGCGACCTACCAGATCCAACAGTGGGAGGCGCATCAGCGCCTCCACTTCATCCACGGTCCAATCGCTGCGGATATCTTGCCCGGTATCAAGCATCAGGCTGCGGCCCACGGATTTTCTGCATCAGACCCGTCGGCAGGCCAATCACGAGAACGGATGCCAATGCAATCTTCACGAGATCACCCAGAATGAAAGGGCTGAAACCGTAAACCAGAACCTTGTCTGCAGGCACGAACTGAGCCAACCAACCCAGACCCAGCGCATAGATCACCGCAAGTCCAGCCAGCATCGCCGGAACCAGAAACAGTTTGCGCAGATTGTCCGCGGCCCATCCAACCATGACCGAGGCGACCACGAAACCCAGCAAATAACCTCCGGTTCCGCCCATCATATAGGCCAGCCCGATGCCTTTTTCGGGCGTTCCGGCAAACACGGGCAAACCCACTGCCCCGGCGACCATGTAGCCGATCACGGTTGCAGAACCGAGACGCAACCCAAATGCCGCGGCGATAGCCATGACAGCGGCGACTTGAAGGGTCATGGGCACAGGCCAAAATGGCACCTGGACCTTGGCGCTGGCGGTCAAAAGAAGAATACCCATCGCGACACGAAGGATCTGACCCGCAGGGGTTATTGCTCCGGCGGCCGGAAGGGTGGATTGCAGAGTGGCTTTCATTGTCTTTCTCTTTTTTATAGATAATATTTCATCGATTAGAAGATGATCATCATTTTTATCTATTAAAAATCAAGTCAAATCTGTACGGGATGCACAGATTGTAGTTTCAAAGGCAGAAAGTATCAGCTTGCACGACGGATATGGCGCACAAGTATCGAGGTTGCGGCGGAAACGTCTTTACTCTTCAGCGCCTGAATGATCGCAGCGTGATCCGTATCGACGCGCTGCACCCATTTGGGCCGCCAATGTGCAAACAGGTGCCTGGCACTGGCGATGTGCAGGTCATCGACAGAATGCAAAAGGCGGGGCAACCCGCATGGTGTCAGGATGGCACGATGAAACACCCTGTTCCGGGCCTCCCACTGAGGCATGCTCTCTGCCTCATCACACGCCTTTCGTGCATCATCAGCGGCCTTCAGAGCAGATGGAGTCATGTTTTGCACGGAATGCTGCATTGCCAGCGTTTCCAGCGCGACACGCATTTCGATCACCTCACGCACTTCGGCAGGGTCCAACGCGGTGACGCGCATGCCCTTTCGCGGCTCGCTTTTGGCCAATCCATGCGCCTCAAGCCGCAGCAGTGCTTCGCGCACCGGCACATGGCTGGTCTCAAAGTCGCGCGCGATATGGTCCTGACGCAGCTTTTCACCGGCAGGAAGATCGCCGGTGATGATTTTCTGGCTCAGGGCATTATAGATTGTGTCGGCAATGGTTGCGGTCATGAATTATAGATAAAATCCATGAACAACATCTACAAGCCGTATTCTCAACCCGTTAGCGGATCTGGCGCGATGTTCCCGCCGCAAATCAGCACTGCGACACGCTCACCCGGCTCCGGCTGGTAAGCGCCCGAAATCAGTGCGGCAAGCGCAGCAGCCCCTGCTGGTTCAACCAGTATTCGATGCGTCTGCCACAGAGTATTCTGGGCTTGCGCTATCGCATCATCAGAAACCAGAACCGAACTCATACCTTGGGCCAGCCCAAAGCAAATCTCACCAATTCTCCGTGCGCCCAGTGCGTTCGCTGCGATGCCCGAAACGGAAACATCAACCGGTTCGCCCGCAGCCAACGCCGCATTCAGCGCGCAAGAGGTTTCCGGTTCGACCGCCACGACTTTGCGCGCACCCTGAAACCATGCCAAAGCTCCGGCAATCAGCCCACCGCCGCCCACGGCCACCAATACTGTGTCCGCCTGCAAGCCCTGCGCGTCCCATTCAGCAAAACATGTCCCCTGCCCTGCCACCGTCGCTGGCGCATCATAGGCGTGGATTTGCATGGCGCCGGTGCTTTCCTCATGCGCCTGCGCCATGGTCAGTGCATTGGCGTATTCACCCGAAACAACACTCAGATCAGCCCCGATCCGCTTGATCAGCGCAATCTTGGAGGGACCTGCAAGTTCGGGCACAAAAATCTTCGCTGGGTAGCCCAGTGATTGCGCGGCATAAGCCGCTGCAGCACCGTGGTTGCCACCGGAAGCCGCCACGACGCCTGCCGCGGGCACATCCATGCTGAGCAGGGTATTGAACGCCCCGCGCGCTTTGAAGCTGCCGGTGTGCTGCATATGTTCAAGCTTTATTTCAATCGGATAGCCCGGAATGTGGCTTTCCATCACTGGCGTGACCTGTGCGTGTCCGGCAATGCGGTCCCGCGCTGCCAATATTTCACTTTTCCAATCCATTCTTGTCTTTCCGTGACTGGCACTCTGCCCGCGAACCCTATAGCTGTTTTGGAAACACGCAAGCAGGGAACCCCGTTTATGAGAGAAGATCGCCTCAGCCCCTTTCGCGACGCACAGACCGACCGCTCCACCGCGAGCGAAGTGCCGGATACGCCGCAGACGCGGTCTTCGGCCTACCGACTTGCTTTCGCTGATGATGACTTCCTGTGTCGGGATGAGCTGCGCCCCGTTCGCCTGCAACTCGAACTGCTAAAGCCCGAAATGATCATGACCGAGCGTGAGATCACCTCGACCATCGTCATGTTCGGTGGCGCGCGCATTCCGGAACCCGCTCAGAAACACACGGCGCGGACCGAGACCTTGGCCGGGCTGTCAAAATACTACGATGAAGCGCGTGAGTTTGCACGGCTGATGACCGAGAAGTCAAATCAGACAGGCTGCCGCGAAAATGTGATCGTCACCGGTGGCGGCCCCGGCGTGATGGAGGCGGGTAACCGTGGTGCACAGGATGCAGGCGGGTGTTCGATCGGCCTGAACATCGTGCTTCCGCACGAACAGGCTCCGAACCTGTATGTAACGCCCGATCTCAGCTTCAATTTCCACTACTTCGCCATCCGCAAGATGCACTTCCTTATGCGCGCTCGCGCCATCACCATCTTCCCCGGTGGCTTCGGCACCATGGATGAGCTGTTCGAATCCCTGACCTTGATCCAGACCGGCCGCATGGATCGCGTCCCTTTCCTGCTGTTCGGGCGTGAGTTCTGGGAAAAGGTCATCAACTGGGAAGCGCTGGCCGATGCGGGCACGATCTCGGACGAGGATCTTGACCTGTTCCGCTTTGTCGACACTGCGCAAGAGGCAGTCGAGATCATCGAGAACTGGGAACCCGCGCCCCCACGCGATGAAATACCGGGGCGCTGAGCCATGAGCCCGAAGACCGGAGAAATGTTGCACTTGCGCGGGAATGCTCTGAACAAGGGCGAGCCTGTGGCCCTGCCGTTGACCCAAAGCAGCATGTACCATCTGCCCGGCGCGCCGGATGGGCATGCCAGCTATGGCCGGGTCGACAACCCGACCTGGGTGCATCTGGAACACGTTCTGTCGCATCTCGAAGATGCACCCTGCCTCAGCTTTCCTTCGGGTATGGGTGCGATTTCGGCGGCCTTGTTTGCGACGGTCCAAGCCGGGTCACGGCTGCTGATCCCGTCCGACGGGTATTATGTGACGCGCCTTTTGGCTGATCGGTTCCTGTCAAATCTGGGCGTCTCGGTTATCGAACGCCCAACCACCGACTTTGCCGAAGGTGGCTTTGATGAATTCGATGTGGTGTTTCTGGAAAGCCCCTCGAACCCCGGTTTGGACATGCTTGATCTGCCAGTAATCGCCGAGGCCGTGCGCGAGGCCGGCGGCATCACCATCGCCGACAACACAACGATGACCCCATTGGGCCAGCGCCCACTGGACCTTGGCGTCGATGTGGTTGTGAGTTCAGATACCAAAGCGATGGGTGGGCATTCGGACCTGTTGATGGGTCATTTAGCCAGCCGCGATCCGCAAATCATGGAGCGAGTTGAGGAATGGCGCCGCGTCTCCGGTGCGATCCCGGGGCCACATGAAGCGTGGTTGCTACATCGGGGTTTGGAGACTCTGGATGTGCGGTTTGATCGGATGTGTAGCTCAGCACAAATACTGGCTGAACGGCTGGCGGCGCACCCGTCCGTGAAACAGATCCGCTATCCCGGACTGACCGATGATCCGGCGCACACATTGGCGACGGCTCAAACCACGCGCTTCGGGTTTCTGCTAAGCATCACGCTTGAGACCGAGACCAAAGCCGAACAGTTCATCAACAGCTGCCCACTGCTGCGTCCGGCTACATCCTTCGGCGGCGTCCACAGTTCGGCCGAGCGGCGCGCCCGTTGGGGGGATGCTGTCGATCCTGCTTTCATCCGCCTGTCCGTGGGGTGCGAACCGGTGGACGAGTTGTGGCAGGCCATCGAGGCCAGTTTAGACGCGATATGACTATTTCTTAGGGTCGCGCAGTTCGGGAAACACGTAGATCGGCAGCACAATACTGCCGATCAGAGCGCCCAACCATACCAGCAAGGTTGCGGCCAACAGATTTGAGATACCGCCAATGGTCAGACCGGATGTGATCAGATCGGTGACCAGAAGGCCAACAAAGGTCACGATCAAGGCAATTCCGCCCTTCAGCGCCGGTGCCTTCTTTTCCCCCAGCTTCAGGATCAGCGGTTCGGCTATCACCTGGACCAGGGTGAACACGACTACCACCACGATGAAGGAAATCGGTCGGATCGCAAACTCTGACAGCAGCAAACTGGCCAACAACAGCCCGATGGCGTTCCCAGCCAGCAATGCCAGCACCGATTTGAGCCTGCGCGTCATGGGGTGATCTCCGTCAATGATCAATCTGAAACATCTTAATATTAGCAGAGCTTGACAGATTTACGAGACAATTTAGCCGCCTCTTCTTTTTTTGACCTGTTGAAATCAATTGATAAAATACCTTCATCAAGGCCAAACCCCACATCGACGAGAGGCAAGATGAGCGACGACCCCTATTCCGTACTTGGCGTCGCCAAAGACGCCAGCGATGCCGAGATCAAGAAAGCCTACCGGAAGATCGCCAAAGAATGCCACCCGGACCTCAAGCCGGGCGATGCCGAGGCAGAGGCCAAGTTCAAAGCCGCTGCTGCTGCTTATGACCTGCTGAAAGACCCCGAGACGCGCCAACGCTACGACAATGGCGAAATTGATGCGTCGGGTCAGGAACGTCCGCAGCAGCAGTATTATCGCGAATATGCCGAGGCTGCAGGCAACCCTTATCGCGGTCACGCGGCTGAACAGGACGATATGTCCGACATCTTTGCCGAATTCATGCGCGGGCGGGGTGGATATGGACAGCGCACGCAGGAGTTCCATGCACCGGGCCACAACTTGAACTACTCGCTGCAGATCAGTTTTCTGGACGCCGTTTTCGGAGCCAGCCAGAAATTGACCCTGCCAGATGGGAACCGGATTGAAGTGAAGATACCTGCGGGTATCACGACCGGGCAAACCATCCGCCTGCGTGGCAAAGGGGCCCCGGGGTACGGCGATGGGCCTCCCGGCGATGCGCTTGTGACGATCTCGGTTGCGGATCACCCGGTGTTCGACCGTCAGGGCGATGACATTCACATCACGCTGCCCATCACCATTGATGAGGCCGTTCTGGGTGGCAAGGTTCCCGCCCCCACCATCGACGGTGGCGTCAATGTCAGTGTCCCAGCGGGGACCAGCAGCGGCAAAACCCTGCGCCTGCGTGGCAAAGGGGTCAAGAAACGCGGCTCGTCCGAGCGGGGCGATCAGTTCATTGAACTGACCGTCACAATGCCAGACAAGGTAGACGATGAATTGAAGCACTTCATGGAGACATGGCGCGAAACCCACGGCTATGATCCGCGCAAAGGAATGCCGTCATGAGCCGCACATTGACCGAAGCCGAACTGATCGACGCCATCGCCCGCCTGACTTCGGATCGCCTGACCGAATATCTGGCCGCTGAGATCGTGATCCCCGAGCAATCGGAGCAAGGGCTGCGATATCAGCGTATCGACGTTGCTCGTCTGGAACTGGCATGCGAACTGCATGACCAGTACGACATGGAGGCCGATGCACTGTCGATGATGATCTCTCTGATCGACCAGATGCATGGGCTGCGCGCCGAACTGCGCGAGGTTTTGAACGCGGTCGAGGCGCAACCGGAACCGGTTCGCCAAAAACTGATCGAAGTGATCGGAACAGCGCGATTCCGTCGCAGTTAACGGGGTTTTGGGAGCCGGGATTTTAGCGTAGAAGGCGCCCTTGATCCTTAGCCCGGTATCCCCATGACCCAGTCCAGATCCGAATTGCTGATGCCTGCGGGCAATCTGCGTAAGTTGAAACTCGCCATCCTCTATGGCGCGGATGCGGTCTATTTGGGCACACCGGATATGTCGCTGCGGACAAAGTCCGAGTTCTCGCTGCAAGAGGTGATAGAGGGAGTCGAGTTTTGCCACAACCATGGCCGGCGCGCGTACCTGACGCTGAACCTGTTCTCGCACAATAAGGACATTCCGAAGCTGGACGAATACATCGACACTGTCCGCAAGGTGAAACCTGACGGGCTGATCATCGCCGACCCCGGAGTGTTCCAATACGTCCGCGAACGCGCGCCGGAACTGCCGCTGCATATCTCGACCCAGGCCAATATCTGTTCGTGGTTGTCGGTGAAGTTCTGGCAGGATCAGGGGGCCGAGCTTGTGGTTCTGGCCCGCGAAGTCTCATACCCCGAACTAGTCGAGGTTCGCGAGAAATGCCCCGATATCAAGCTTGAGGCGTTTGTGCACGGGGCCATGTGCATGACCTATTCGGGCCGCTGCCTACTGTCGAACTTCATGGCCGAACGCGGGGCCAATCAGGGCAACTGCGCCAATTCCTGCCGCTGGAACTATGGTCTGAAACTGCGCCTCAAAGATGGCACGCATCAGGAGCTGCGCATTACCGATGAAAACGCCGACCTATTCGAATTCCTGCTGGAAGAAGGCTGTCGCCCCGGTGATTTGATGCCCATCGAAGAGGATGATCGGGGATCCTACATCCTCAATTCCCGCGACCTGTGCATCATGCCCAAGCTGGATGAATACTTGAAGATCGGTGTCGACAGTCTGAAAGTCGAAGGGCGCGGCAAATCGGAGTATTATGCCGCCATCGTCGCGCGCGCCTATCGTATGGCCATCGACGACTATCACGCCGACCCCGAGAACTGGGACCCGAAGCCCTATATGCGTGAACTCGAAACAGTCGGGAACCGCGGCTACACGCTGGCTTTCCACGAAGGCCGCCTGACCAATTATGCACATGACTACGAACACACAGCCTCGATCGCGCAGTGGGAATATGCCGGGATCGTCACCGAGGTGACCGAGGATGCCTTTCTGGTCGAGGTAAAAAACAAGCTGGAACCGGGGGATGTATTGGATTTCGTCTCTCCGATTTCGCGCGAGACGGTTCTGCTGCGGGTCTATGACTTTGAACGCGCTCATGATGGGGCGCGGCTGGACGTTGTGCATGGCAGTACCAAAACCATCATCCGCCTTCCCTTCACCCTGTTCGATCACGAGGATATCGACGATCTGCGCACCCGTTTCCCGGTCTACTCCGTCCTGCGCAAAGAACGTGCCCTGACCGACGAACACTGGAGTCGCATTCGGTTTGACAAGCTGGTGCAGGGGCTGGAAACCTCAGGTCGCGACAACCCTAAGGCCTATACCCGCCGTCGTGACGAGCTGGTCGAGAAAATCGGCGAAGACGGCAATGAGCGCCGCTTCAAAACCAATCGTATCGGAACCGAGGGATGTTGCGGCAAAGGCTGCAACGGCTGTTTGATCTTCTGGCAGGATGAGAAATACGCGCTCGCCCGCGAGGTCCTATCCAAACGCAGACAGGGTGAGCAGCTGAGCCGTCAGGAAGCGACTGAGCTGAAGCTGCCTGATCCTGCGGCCTGAAGATCACTCTGCGACACGATACTCTTCGGGTACGTAAAACGTATAGTCCCGGTCCGCGACGGCCTCGTGGCAGACATGGCAATAATCGACCTCTGACGCGCGAAAGCCCATCGTATCACCGAACAGCGAACCGTCCGGCATCACCATGATATAACGCCAGTCGGCTGTTTCCGGGTTGGTGCCTTCTGGCAGTTTCTCCATCACGAACAAGGCACCGGGATGGATATTGCCCTCATCTGTGACAGTCATACTGTCTTTGGCCAGGACCGAGCCCGCAGGCAGCTCTTCGCCTTCTTGCAATGTGCCGTAATTGTGGGCCATGCGGTTCGCATAGCTGTTGACATAGCGCTGCCCATGCGTGGCCGAGATGTAGGGCGCATCGTTGAACAACGGCCAGTTCTGATAGTTTCGGATCAAGTCCATCTGTGCCGCCGCATAACCCCGCGACATGCGTCGTATCAATGACTGATAGTGTTTCTGCGCTTGCTCCTTGGTCAGATCGGCTGGGTTTTCAATCGCCAAATGCGCATCCTGATCTTTGGTCTGAGCAGATGCCGCGTGGAGAACAAATCCCGAGATCGCCAGAACAGCCGCGATACCCAAGACTTGCCGGTGACTTACAATCATATTGTGGCCTCCCTGACTGATCAGTTCGCCTAAATGCCGCTTTGCTTCAGAAAAATGGTAGCGGCCTTAATTGGTGTTACCAGCACCGCCCCGGCAATCTCACCACCTTGTGTCTGTCGGTGAGTTCCCCATCCAGAGCGGGTCTGCGCCGAAGATACCAAATTTTGAACAAGGAAACAGCACTCAATTCATTAAGTTTTTCGCGTGAAGCCACGGCGCATGCCCTTAGCGGTTTAGCCCGGCTTCAGCCTCGATCTGCTTTCGCGATTTCCGGGCCCGTTCGGTGGCCGATTTTAACTGGCCGCAGGCCGCCATGATATCCTCACCCCGCGTTTTGCGGATGGGTGAGGCATAGCCCGCCTGATAGATGATGTTGGCAAAGGCCCGGATGCGATTGTTCGAGCTGCGCTTGTAGGGCGCGCCCGGCCATTCGTTGAACGGGATCAGGTTGATCTTGGCCGGGATGTTATGGCGCTTGATATGAGCGATCAGACGATGAGCGTCTTCGTCGCTGTCGTTCACGCCATCCAGCATCACGTATTCGAACGTGATCCGTTCAGAATTCGACGCGTTGGGATAGCTGGCCAACGCCTGCAGCAGTTCCTCGATATTCCAGCGCTTGTTGATCGGAACAAGTACGTCGCGAGTTTCATCAGTGGTGGCGTGGAACGAGATCGCCAACAGGCATCCAATTTCTTCAGCCGTGCGCGCGATCTCGGGTACCACACCCGAGGTCGACAGCGTGATGCGGCGACGGGACAGAGAAATCCCCTCGGGGTCCATCGCGATCTTCATTGCGTCACGGACGTTTTCAAAGTTGTAAAGCGGCTCGCCCATACCCATCAGCACGATATTTGACAGCAGGCGTGTTTCATCTTTGGGCGCACCCGGTGTTGGCCATTCCTCAAGATCGTCACGCGCCATCATGACCTGCCCGACAATTTCGGCCGCTGTCAGGTTGCGCACCAATTTCTGCGTGCCCGTGTGGCAGAAGGAGCAGGTCAGAGTACAGCCCACCTGAGATGAAATGCATAGAGTTCCGCGATCATCTTCAGGGATATAGACAACCTCAACCTCATGCCCGCCCGCGATGCGGCACAGATACTTGCGGGTGCCGTCCTCTGAAACCTGGCGGGTCACGACTTCGGGGATTTCGATTACGAACTGCTCGGCCAGTTGCGTGCGATAGGCCTTGGCCAGATTGGTCATCTCACCAAAATCACGCACACCCCATTGGTAGATCCATTGCCAAATCTGCCCCGTGCGCATCTTCGCCTGCTTTTCGGGCGTGCCGTGTTCAATTAGCGCCTCACGCAATTGATCGCGGGTCAAACCGACAAGGTTCATCTTCCCCTCGGGCAGTTTGCGGGGGATGGTCATGACGTCTTGAGTGATCGGCGCTTTGGGCGACATTGGCGTATCTCGGTGGATTCTGGCTTGGGATGCGCCTCTATATAGGAACACACGTAAAGATCAAAAGAATTCGTGCTTCAATTTGCGTAACGCAACAATTCGTCAACCCGCGCCCGGCCAAGGTCAACCCGACAGGCTGTGATGGCGATCCCCGTACCCGATCCTCCGCCGAACGAAGCACCTACCGCTTCGCACTGCGCATCGCGATAGGCCACCCACGCGTTTTGCGAGGCCTCCAGCGCAGGCACAGCAACGACCCGTCCAGTGACCTCGTCCAGTTCTTGTGCGGAGCCAAGCGCCAGCGAATAGCTGGAGTCTATCGCAGCGTTTACCCGCAATTCCATATCCGAAACACAAGATCCAATTTCCACCTGCGAACCGGCGTCAATACACTCCATAGTTGGATCCGCAATTGCGGATATCGGAAACATCAAAAAAACAAATGCCCATCGCATCCATCAATCCTCCAGACAGAGATATCTGTCTATCACGGATCAAGATGCGCGCCCAATCAAGATGGGCCACTAAAGCAGAAACTTAAGCGGCCCACTGTTGTTAGTTTACTGCGGGCGGGATGTTGCAATCTTCTGCATCCAGGGTCTTTACGGGATCTTCCGGACCACATTGCTCACCCGTTATCGGATAGGTTTCCGATCCTTTCTCACAACCTGCAAGGATCACCGCAGACGCCATCAAGAGCACTGCCAGGTTTTTGCTTAAGTTCATTGCCGACTCCTCAACAAATTCTGAACTAATTAGTTCAGAAAACGGGGACGCAGGCTTTGACACGGATCAAGAAACACCGCTCTACGTAGCGTAAATTTCTGAAAACACACAGGATCGGACCAAACAAATAAAACCCCGCCGGAAAGCGGGGTTTCGGAATTTGATCTGCTTGTGGCTTAGTTCGTGCAGCGCGTTTCCGCGTCTTCAATCGCGGCCGTAAAGCCCAGCAACGAGAAAGTGTCCTTGGTCTGCGTACCACGTTCCGAACGGGCGGTCAGCACCGCCTCACTTCCGCGCTTCATCGCTGTGACGATCTTGGCATCATCCGAGGCGGTCGCAGGCCATGCCCACTCACCATCGGTGAACAGCTCGAACTCGCTGCCATCGACAACCAAATTGACAGTAGAACCAGACGCAAACGGATAGCCGCCGGTAAAGGTCACCTGCCCTTTAACCTCGGCATTCGGGCGATAGAACACAAACAGCAGGATATCGCTGCGCCGAACGGAAACGACCCGGCCACCGCGTGTGTTCACGGTCTCTTTCGGGGCAGATACGCTCCAGCATTCGGTTGGGTCGTCCTCGACAAACACGCTCCAGTCCGTTTTTGCAGCGACGCGATTGGTACTGGTCGCCTGCTGCGCAATTGCCGTTGTCGCCATTCCTGCCATGCACAGGCCCGCGATCACGCGGACGAGCTTTAATCCCATCGGTTCAGCCTCCTAGCCCGACCTATTACCTCATACCCATCGGAAATACGTGCGAACTCTGCCGGTTCGTCTGTTCAGTTGCGTATTCCGATGATTGTCGACATACACACACTAACGCAGGTTTCGCCACAGGCGAAAGGGCGATTGGCAGATTTTTGCGCATGATTGATGGGGTGGACATGACACAAGCCGTACCAATGACAGAACTCTGGCGCGGGTCACTGTTGGAAAGCCTGCATATGGGCCATGCAGTGGTCTGTGACGATAGTGGTCAGATCGTGCGCAGCTGGGGTGATCCAAACGCGGTGATCTATCCCCGCTCCTCGGCCAAAATGATCCAGGCCCTACCGCTGATCACCTCGGGAGCAGCTGCAAAATACGGTTTGAACAGCGAACATCTGGCCTTGGCCTGCGCTTCACATAACGGGGCGCATATCCATACTGACCGCGTGTCCGCCTGGCTCGATCACCTCGGCCTGTCCGAGCCCGATCTGCGCTGCGGCCCGCAGGAACCTGCCGACATGGCGGCCCGTGACGGGCTGATACTGGCAGATGACACGCCTTGCCAGATTCACAACAACTGCTCAGGCAAGCATTGCGGCTTCCTGACTTTGGCGCAGCATATGGGGGCCGGGCCGGAATACCTGGAAATAGATCATCCTGTTCAGCAGGCCTGCCTGTCTGCCATCGAAGAAACCACAAGCGAAACCAGTCCCACCTACGGAATCGACGGGTGCTCCGCCCCAAATTTTGCGACATCACTGGTAGGGCTTGCGCGATCAATGGCTTGGTTTGCCTCTGCCGCAGACCGTTCGGACCGCTCCAGCGAAGCAGCGGTGCAGCTCACAGAAGCGATGGTGAAACATCCCGAACTTGTCGCAGGTGAAACTCGCGCTTGTACCGAGTTGATGCGAGCGATGAACGGGCGCGTTGCAATCAAGACAGGGGCCGAGGCCGTCTTTGTTGCCATCATCCCTGAAAAGCGCATGGGCGTTGCGCTAAAAATCACTGACGGCACTACCCGCGCCAGCGAATGCGCCATCGCCGCGATTCTAGTGCATTTAGGTGTGCTAGAGGCCGATCACCCGGCCACCCGCAAATTCATGAACGCCACGCAATACAGCCGCCGCGGGCTGGAATGTGGTGTAATCAAACCCTCACCGGGATTCCCCGGCTGAGGCTTACATCTCGATCTCGTGCACCTCGGCCACTTCGACCGAGCCCGAGCCATTCACGACCATCGGGCAGCCTTTGGCCAATTCGGTTGCAGTCTCAATGCTGTCGGCCTTCACCACCGTGAAACCTGAGGCCGGATTTGATCCGCCATTGTCTTCAACCCCTCCGCTGCTGACCGTGTAGGACTGGCCTACAGGATTTCCCGGAATCTCTAATGAGCCGCCGATTTCCTGAAACCAAGCGCCCCAAGCGGCCATGGTCGCCTCGATCTCGGCGGGATCGGTTGGGGTGTGACCCCCGTGATAAACAAACAAATATTGGGGCATATCGCTCCTCCCTGATGAAAACCTATTTGCAAAGTGCTTCGAGTTTGCGCAGCGACGATGTCCAGCCTTCGTTGTGGTTCGTGGCCGATTCGGCATCGACAAGTTCACGGTGATCAACCACCAGCCGTGATCCGCTGTTGGTCGCGGTAACCGAAAAGGTCACATGGCTTTCCGCACCGCGCTGGTCCTGATCGTCATGCCAAGCCCACGTAAATCCAACAGATTTTGGTCGATCGATATGGGTAACGTGACCCGAGACTTTGAACTGCTGACCCTCGCCATTCTGCATAACCGAATACCAGGGACCAATGCGCGAAAAGTCGAGATCATGTTCCGGTACATGCAACCCTTCGGGCCCCCACCACTGCAGAAGCTTCGCACCATCGCTGACCCATGCGAACAGGACCTCGGGACTAACGGGAAAATCTCGTTCCAGTTTCAGGTCGGCCATGAATTTTCCCTTTCAATAAGCTCTTCCAAACGGTCGAGGCTGCTTTCCCAGAACTGCCGTTTGGAAATCGTCCATTCGGCTATCGCGCGCAGCCCCTCGGGCTGCACCGAATACATCCGTTGCGTGCCGTGTACCCGCTGTTGCACCAACCCGGCCTCGCGCAAAACCTTCAAATGGCGCGAGATCGCGGCCCCTGACATGCCCTTGCCTTCTATCAAATTACCGACGGGCAGTTCGCCTTCGTCCATCAGTTGCTCGACAATCGAGAACCGAGTGGCATCAGACAAAGCGGAGAATGTTACCAGAAGCGTATTCATGGCTTTATTTAACACAATAGTTAAATTAAAGGAAGCCCCTTAGAGGCCTTGAAATTCTGACCTGCCATAGCCCTGCAGATACAACAACGCTGTCAGATCGCCGTGATTTATGCGGACATCACATTCGGCAGCGACCGAAGGCTTAGCGTGCAACGCGACACCCGTCCCCGCCCGACCCAACATTCCCAGATCATTCGCTCCATCGCCGACGGCAATCACGTCAACCTCGGAGATACCTAGGCCTGTTGTGATCTGCTCCAATGCCTCTATTTTGGCCTGTCGCCCAAGAATGGGCCGCTTCACGTCGCCGGTAAGCTTGCCATCCTCAGCTAGCAATGTATTCGCCCGGTTCTCATCAAACCCAAGCGCTTCGGCGACCTTAGCCGTAAAAGCCGTGAACCCACCCGACACCAGCGCTGCATAGGCCCCATTCGCGCGCATCGTGGCAAGTAGCACCTTACCACCGGGCATCAATGTGATCCGTTCATCCAGAACCTTGCCGATCACGCTTTCATCCAGCCCTTTCAATAAGCCCACACGCTCAGCCAGCGCACCTTCGAAATCCAGCTCGCCGTTCATTGCGCGCGCGGTGATGTCCTTGACCCGATCACCGACACCAGCCTCATCCGCCAGTTCATCGATGCATTCCTGTTGGATCATGGTGCTGTCCATATCGGCCAGCAGCATCTTTTTCCGGCGACCGTCGGCTTTTTGCACGACCAGGTCCACGCCCATCTGTTGCAACTCGTCCCAGACGTCCCAGCGATTGTCGGGAGTTTCTGGCAGGGAAAACTCGGCCGCCTCATCGAGGCTCAGCCAGTTCGCATCACCCCCGCCCCATGCATTCCGCAACGACTCAACCAGCGTCGCCTCTAAAGAAGGGGCCGCAGGGTTGGTCAGCAGAGTAGCTACATACATGTCAGGCCTCCGATTAGCGCACCTGCGGGATATCGCAGGTGCAGCATTTTCACCAGAGGCAGATTGATCTAACCGAGAATACCAGGCAGGCGCAGCCCATGTTCGCGAGCGCAGTCTTTCGCGATCTCATACCCCGCATCTGCGTGACGCCAGACGCCTGAGGCAGGGTCGTTCCACAGAACACGCTCCAATCGCCGTGCGGCATCTTCGGTACCATCTGCACAGATCACCACACCCGCGTGCTGGCTGAAGCCCATACCAACGCCGCCGCCGTGATGCAGCGAGACCCAGGTCGCACCGCTGGCCGTATTGATCAGAGCGTTCAACAGCGGCCAATCCGACACTGCATCCGAGCCGTCCAGCATCGCCTCGGTCTCGCGGTTCGGGCTGGCGACCGAGCCCGAGTCCAAGTGATCACGCCCAATGACAACAGGCGCTTTCAACTCGCCATTGGCAACCATTTCGTTGAAGGCCAACCCCGCGCGGTGGCGATCTCCAAGGCCGATCCAGCATATACGTGCGGGCAGACCCTGAAACGCAATGCGTTCCTGTGCCATATCCAGCCAACGATGCAGATGCTCGTTCTCGGGGAACAGCTCCTTCATCTTGGCGTCGGTCTTGTAGATATCCTCGGGGTCACCCGACAATGCACACCAGCGGAACGGGCCGATGCCCTTGCAGAACAGCGGCCGGATATAGGCGGGCACAAAGCCGGGGAAGGCAAAGGCATTCTCCAAGCCTTCATCCTGCGCCACCTGACGGATGTTGTTGCCGTAATCCAGCGTCGGAACGCCCGCGTTCCAGAAATCGACCATTGCAGCGACATGCTGTTTCATCGAGGCACGGGCGGCCTTTTCAACCGCTTTAGGATCAGTTTCGCGCTTGTCCTTCCACTGCGCCATGCTCCAGCCAATCGGCAGATACCCATTGATCGGGTCATGGGCGCTGGTTTGGTCAGTGACGATATCGGGGCGCATGCCACCGGCCTGCATCCGCGCATAAATTTCGGGGAACACCTCAGCCGCATTGCCTAGCAGACCCACAGATTTCGCCTCGCCCGCCTTGGTCCAGCGGTCGATCATCTCAAGCGCTTCGTCGAGAGTCTCGGCTTTTTCGTCCAGATACTTGGTGCGCAGGCGGAAATCGATAGAATCCGGATTGCACTCGACCGCCAAACAACTGGCCCCGGCGAACACTGCCGCCAGAGGCTGTGCGCCACCCATGCCGCCCAGACCGCCGGTCAGAATCCACTTGCCAGTCAAGTCGCCGCCATAGTGCTGACGGCCAGCCTCGGCAAAGGTTTCGTAGGTGCCCTGTACGATGCCCTGCGTACCGATATAGATCCACGAACCGGCCGTCATCTGGCCGTACATCATCAGCCCCTTCTTATCGAGCTCGTTGAAGTGATCCCAATTGGCCCAATGAGGCACGATGTTTGAGTTGGCGATCAGAACCCGAGGCGCATCCTTATGGGTGCGGATGATCGCCACCGGTTTGCCCGACTGGACGATCAGGGTTTCATCCTCTTCCAGATCTTTCAGCCCTGCGACGATCCGGTCGAAATCGTTCCATGTCCGCGCCGCGCGACCGATGCCGCCATAAACCACCAGCTCGTGCGGGTTTTCGGCCACATCCGGATGCAGGTTATTCATCATCATCCGCAACGGCGCTTCGGTCACCCAGCTTTTTGCGTTCAGTTCGGGGCCGGTGGGCGGATAGATATCGCGGGTATTCTTGCGAGGATCGGTCATGTCAAAGCTCCAATGCAGTGTCTTGGATGGCGTCGAGAATATCCACCAACCAGCGACGCAGGCGCTTGGCTTTTGCCTGGTCAAACGCCCACGGAGGGGTTTCGGTGGACAGATAGGTAGATTGCGCCAGTTCCATCTGGATCGCGTGTTGGCCTTCATCAGGACGGCCATAGTATCGGGTCGTCCAACCCCCTCGGAATCGCCCGTTCAGGACGGTGCTGTAAGGGGAGGAATGCGAAAATTCATAGGCCGCGGCCTCAATGCCGTGGGCACAGGTCGCGCCACCATCGGTGCCGATGTTCATATCCGGCAGGGTGCCTTCAAAGAGGAACGGAATCTTGCTGCGGATCGAGTGGCAGTCAAACAAGATCGCAACGCCGTGTATTGCCCGCACCCTTTCAAGCTCTTGCTCAAGCGCGTTGTGGTAGGGCGCGTGGTAGGCGATGCGTCGCGCTTCAATCTCATCGGTTGAGGGCTCCTGCCCCTCGGCCCAGATCGGCTGACCGTCAAAATCGGTCAACGGCACCAGAGTTGTAGTGTTCTGCCCCGGATACAATGATGCGCCCGCAGGGTCTCGGTTGGCGTCAATGACATAGCGGTGGATTTGGGATTGCACGACCGTCGCATTGGCCAAGAGCCCATCGTAGAGCTGATTGATATGCCAATCCGTATCCGCCAGCGCCTGCCCATTCGCATTCAGTCGCGCAGCAATGTCGTCGGGCACATACGTGCCGCCATGCGGCTGTCCCAGCACGATGGGCCCATCGCCACGCTGAACACTGAAAACCTGCATCACGACAGCTCCGGCATGGGCATTGCAGCTGCCTGCAAAATAGTTCCGCTTTCGACTAGGGACTTCGCGGTTTCCAATTCAGGCGCCAGATAGCGATCATCGCCAAGCGACGGGATATCGTCGCGCAAACGCCCAACCACGCTGGTCAGCGCTTTGCTGGTCGCAAGAGGTGCGCGGAACTCGATGCCTTGCGCGGCGCAGAGCAGTTCGATCCCCAGAATATAGTTCAAATTATCAACCATCCGGCCTAAACGCCGCGCCCCGTGCGCCGCCATCGAGACGTGGTCTTCCTGATTGGCCGATGTAGGTGTGCTGTCGGTCACACATGGGTTGGCCAGATGTTTGTTCTCGCTCATCAACGCAGCCGTTGTGACCTCGGCGATCATCAGACCCGAGTTCAGCCCCGGCTCGGGCGTCAGGAAGGGCGGCAGATCAAAGCTAAGCGCCGGGTCGACCATTAATGCGATCCGACGCTGTGCGATCGCCCCGATCTCTGACAGGGCCAAAGCAATCATATCGGCGGCAAAGCCTACCGGTTCGGCGTGGAAGTTCCCGCCCGAGACAATGGCATCCGGATCGGTCAGAACCAGCGGATTGTCGGTGGCGGCGTTGGCCTCAACCACAAGCGTTGCGGCGGCCTGCCGGATCACATCCATCGCAGCACCCGTGACCTGCGGCTGGCATCGGATGCAGTATGGGTCCTGCACCCGCGTATCCTCATCGCGATGGCTTTCGCGGATTTCCGAGCCATCCAGCGTGGCCCGCATTGCCGCCGCTGCCTCGATCTGGCCGCGATGGCCACGCAGCGCGTGAATTTCGGGCTGCAAGGGGGCGGTAGAACCCATGATCGCATCCGTCGATGCCGCCGAAATTACCAACGCGTTTTGCGCCGAACGCCATCCTTCGAACAGACCGGCCAGCGCATACGCGGTTGAAAACTGTGTGCCGTTGATGAACGCCAGACCTTCCTTGGGTCCGAGCTGTATCGGCTCTAACCCGGCTGTCCTCAAAGCATCAGCACCCGGCATGACGGTGCCGTTTACTTCGGCCTCGCCTTCACCGATCACAACCGCGGTCATATGGGCCAAGGGCGCCAGATCACCAGATGCACCAACCGAACCCTGCGCCGGGATCACCGGTGTCACACCGCGCGCCAGCATCTGCTGCAGCAATTCGACAAGCTCCCAACGGACACCTGACGCGCCGCGCCCGAAGGACAGCAGCTTGAGCGACATCATCAGCCGCGCCAGACGACGCGGCACAGCCGGCCCCACCCCGCAACAATGGCTGAGGATCAGGTTGCGCTGCAGGGTTGAGGTATCTTTGGCCGCGATCTTGTGACTCGCCAGTTTGCCAAAGCCGGTGTTGACGCCATAGACGGGCTCGCTTCCTTCGGCAGCCTGCGCAATGCGTGCAGCAGCGACCTCAACCTTGGATCGGCAGGCGGCGTCCAGCGAAATGGCGGCTTCGGTCCAGTAGATCTGACCAAGCTGATCCAGCGAAACCTGACCGGGGACAAGCAACAGAGGTGTCATTCCTGACCTCCAAAAATACGTTTATGCAGAGGGTTGAAACCGATGCGATAGGACAGTTCTGCAGGATGAGTAGCATCCCAGACGGCCAGATCAGCGCGCAATCCGGGCGCGATCACGCCGGTATCATCCAGACCCAAAGCGCGGGCCGCGACGTGGGTAACACCTGCCAATGCTTCTTCAGGCGTCATGCGAAACAAAGTGCACCCCATGTTCATCGTTAGCAGCAGAGAAGTCAGGGGTGAGGACCCCGGATTGCAATCGGTCGCCAGTGCCATGGGAACATTCTTCTGGCGCAACAATTCAATCGGCGGAGCTTGCGTTTCATGCAGCGTATAAAACGCGCCGGGCAGCAGGACCGCGACCGTTCCGGCCCCAGCCATGGCGGTAACGCCGTCGGCGTCCAAATATTCGATATGATCAGCGGATAGCGCTCCGTAAGCTGCCGCCAGCTTAGCCCCACCTAGATTCGAAAGTTGCTCAGCATGCAGCTTCACCGGTAGGCCAAGCTCTTGCGCGACAACAAAAACCCGTTCGATCTGTGTGGGATCAAATGCAATGCCTTCGCAGAACCCATCCACCGCGTCCACCAGCCCTTCGGCATGGGCCGCGCGCAGTGTCGGAATGCAGACCTCGTCAATATAGGCGTCATCCCGACCCGCATATTCTGGCGGAACGGCATGTGCGCCAAGAAAACTGGTATTGACCCGAATAGGGCGCTCCCGCGCAATACGGCGCGCCGCGCGCAACATACGCAGTTCGGTTTCGGCATCGAGCCCATAACCCGACTTCACCTCGATGCAGGACACACCTTCGGCCAGCAATGCGTCCACGCGCGAAAGCGCGCCTGCAAGCAGCTCTTCTTCTGTTGCTGCCCGCGTGCCGTTTACGGTCGACAGGATGCCTCCACCCGCGCGAGCAATTTCTTCGTAGGTCGCGCCCTTCAGGCGCATTTCGAACTCAACCGCACGGTTGCCGCCAAACACAACATGAGTATGAGCATCAATCAGAGCGGGCGTGATCAAGCGGTCACCATAGTCGTTCTGCGGCCACTCGGCATATGACGGCGGCATTGCCGACCGAGCGCCAACCCAAACTATTTCCGACCCATCGATGGCAATCGCACCATCCTCGATCATCCCATAAGGTTGGTCGCCCCCCATGGTGGCTACATGTTTGCTACGAAGAACAGTTTTTTTCGTCATGGCGATTCTTTTGGGCTCCCCCTGCGCTTGATTTTTTCGTATACGGCTAAAAATATAAAGTCTACACAAAATGGAATTACGATGACGGTTCATGCCAAAACGGCCCTGTTAGGCTCTGAGTGGGTGCACAACCTACGAGTCGAAATCGAGGACGGTCGGATCGCTGCGCTGAAATCAGGGACCGAGCCAAAACCCGAAGACACTCGGGTCGACGTGTTGCTGCCCGCTTTGGCGAACCTGCACAGCCATGCCTTTCAACGCGCCATGGCGGGCATGACCGAAACGCGCGTAGCAGGGCGCGAAAGCTTCTGGACCTGGCGTACCTTGATGTACCGATTTCTGGACCGCCTCACTCCTGCACAGATCGAGTCCATTGCTGCATTGGTCTATATGGAGATGCAGGAAGCCGGGTATGCTGCGGTCGGGGAATTCCACTACGTCCACCACCAACCCGGCGGCACGCCTTATGCGCAGTTGTCTGAGCTGAGTCAGCGCATCTTCTTGGCAGTCAGCCAAACCGGGATTGGATTGACACATCTACCGGTGCTCTACACCTATGGCGGCGTCGCGCAAGAGCCTCTGACCGGTGGTCAATTGCGGTTCGGCAATGATGTGGAAAGGTTCCTGCAGCTTGTCGAGGACTGTAAGCCGCTGATGCCTTATGCAGACAGCCAGATTGGCATCGCGCCGCACTCTCTGCGTGCGACCTCGCCTGATGATCTACGGCAAGTGCTGAACGCTACCCCACGAGGCCCGGTGCACATCCACATCTCTGAACAAGAGAAGGAGGTCACGGATGTAGAAGCCGCTCTGGGTCAGCGACCGGTAGATTGGCTGCTGAGCAACGTGGATGTGAACGAACGATGGTGCCTGATCCATGCCACTCATATGACAGACGATGAAACCCGCGCTCTTGCCCGATCCGGGGCTGTGGCCGGTCTGTGCCCGATCACAGAGGCCAATCTGGGGGATGGTATTTTCAATGGTGCCGTCTACATCGAGCAGGGCGGTGCCTTTGGTGTCGGTTCAGACTCGAATGTGCGCATTTCACTGCCCGAGGAATTGCGTACGCTGGAGTATTCTCAACGTCTGCGCGACAAGGCCCGCACTGTGCTGGTACGTGGCGAAGGCTCGGTCGGTCAAACGCTGTATACCGGAGCCGCCCGCGGTGGCGCACAGGCGCTGGGGCGCGACGCCGGAGAGATCGCAATAGGTCATCTGGCCGATCTGGTTGCGATCGATCGAAGTCACGCCACCTTGTGTACTTTGCGCGACGATCAATTGATTGACGGCCTGAGCTTTGCCGCGCCTGACGGAACAGTGACCGACCTTTGGTCTGCCGGGCGACATCAGGTGCGCGGCGGGCGGCATATCGCCCGCGATGCGATCCTGAACAATTATCGTGCCGCGATGAATGACCTTTTGGAAGACATCTGAACTGATATGACCCAAACCAGCGACACAACCAGCTACAAAGACATTAAGCAAACCGTCCTGCGCCGAATCCGCTCGGGCGAATTGCAGCCCGACGCTCTGCTTCCCAATGAGCAAGAATTAGCGGTCGAGTTTTCGTGCACCCGCACCACAGTCAACAGAGCACTGCGGGAACTGGCGGATGAAGGGTTTCTTGAACGGCGCCGAAAGGCAGGCACCCGGGTCCTTAGCGCACCGCAGCGACAGGCGCGCTTCACAATTCCTCTGGTCCGAGATGAAATCGAAGCGGCGGGCGGAACCTATCGCTACGCTCTTGTGTCATGTGAAACGCAGATCGCCCCAGACTGGCTGGCGGCCCGGTTGGCCCTACGTGCTGATCAAAGTGTGATGCACGTGCGATGCATGCATTTCTCCGGCAATTCACCTTTTCAGTTCGAAGACCGCTGGATCGTGATAGACAGCGTACCTCAGGTCACGCAGGCAGATTTCTCTAGCGGCGGACCCAATGACTGGCTGGTGCAAACTGTCCCGTTCACCAATGTCGAGTTGACCTTTCTGGCCAGCCGCGCCGATACCACTTTGGCCGGTTTTCTGGACGTTCCCGAGGGTGAACCCGTTTTTACTGCCGAGCGTATCACATGGCTGCAGGGTCAGCCGGTAACGTTTGCCAAGATGTATTTTGCGGCCGGATATCGGATGACGACCGAGTTCTGATTGTCCGGGCTTTACGCTTCCCCAATTCCACGACAGATTTGCCGCAGAATGTGCGCGTCTGCTGGAAAGGATATCGGGATGGGCAACCCGCTTTATGATCGTTTGCTGGGCATCCATGCAGGCAAGGATACGCCATTTTTGCGCCTTCCGGATGGTCAGACTCTGACCCATGCCGCGTTTCTGGACACGGCGGCCCGTCTGGCGAACGCCCTGACTGGTCTTGAGCTGGAACCGGGTGATCGCGTGGCTGTGCAGGTAGAGAAGTCCGCCGAAGCACTGGCGCTTTATGCTGCCTGCGCGCAAGCCGGGCTGATCTTTCTTCCGCTGAACACTGGCTATACGACGCTAGAGCTGAGCTATTTCATAGAAAACAGCGGCGCTTCACTAGTGGTGTGCGATGAGGCAAACGAGGCAGGGCTTGCCGAGATCGTGCAAAAGAACAATGCCCGGCTTGAAACGCTGAACGCCGACGGTTCAGGCAGCCTGATGCGACGCGCCCTAGGCATGCTTCCGGCCTTTCAGCCGGCCCACCGATCCGAAGATGATCTGGCTGCGTTTCTATATACTTCAGGCACGACGGGGCGTTCGAAAGGGGCAATGCTGACGCAGGCGAATCTGCTGTCGAACGCAGAGACCCTTGTGCAGGAATGGCGATTCACAGATGATGACGTGCTGTTGCACGCGCTGCCGATCTTTCACACGCATGGACTGTTTGTTGCGACAAATGTCGTCCTCGCATCGGGCGGGTCGATGATATTTCTGCCGAAGTTCGACCTGGAAGATATGTTACGCCTGATGCCACAGGCAACGGCGATGATGGGGGTGCCGACGTTTTACACCCGCCTGCTAAGCGACGACCGCTTCGCCCAAGATCTGACTCAGGATATGCGGCTGTTCATCTCAGGTTCAGCGCCTTTGCTGGCAGATACCCACGTTCAATTTGAAGACCGCACAGGTCATCGCATTCTGGAACGCTATGGCATGACCGAGACGAACATGAACACTTCTAACCCCTATGACGGCGAACGCCGGGCGGGAACGGTCGGATTTCCCCTGCCGGATGTTGAACTGAAGGTCACAGACCCCAAAACAGGTCAAACCCTAGCAGATGGTGAGATCGGCATCATCGAGGTGCGCGGTCCCAATGTGTTTCAGGGCTACTGGCAAATGCCCGACAAAACCGCCGCAGAACTGCGCGAAGACGGGTTCTTCATCACCGGTGATCTGGGGCGGATCGATGAAGATGGCTATGTCCATATCGTCGGGCGTGGCAAAGACCTGATCATCTCGGGCGGGTATAATATCTACCCCAAAGAGATCGAGCTGCTGCTAGACGAACAACCCGGCGTGCTGGAAAGCGCGGTAATTGGCGTCCCGCATCCGGATTTCGGAGAAACCCCGGTTGGCATTCTGGTCCCTACCCCCGGTCATACGCCAGATATCGAGGCCATCATGGGTGCGGTTCGGGACGCGCTCGCCCGGTTCAAACATCCCCGCCAGTTGATCCTGCTGGACGAGCTCCCCCGCAACACAATGGGCAAGGTGCAAAAGAACATCCTACGTGACCGCTGCAAAGACCTTTTCACCAAGACCTGATCTTCAAGGCAAAAGCGCAACGCGACCCTTGTCCGTCAACAACCAGCAATCCTGTCCTTCGAGCACCGCAACGCCAACCGGACGGCCATACCCTGCGCCGCTATCCAGGTTGATGCGATTGCCGTAATGCGTTGATTGATCCACCGGCGTATGCCCATGGACGATCAGTTTCGGATGCGGACCTCGGTGGTTGTGAAAGGTTTGCCTGATCCAGACCAGATCATTTTCCCGTTGTTCGCTCAGCGGAATACCGGGCCGAATGCCCGCATGGACAAAAGCAATCTCGCGCGTTTGATGCATGGCGATGAGCCCTTGCAGAAATATCCGATGCGCATCGGGAACCGCACCCCGCGCTGTTGCATGCAGATCCTCGAGCCGTGTCTGCTGATCGAAGAACACGCCATAGCTTTGTAGTGTTTCGACACCACCCAACCGCTCGTGCAGCCAATGATACCCGACCAACATATGCGGGTCGTGACGTGGGACATCTTCGAGGAACCATGAAAACATCCGGTCATGGTTGCCCAGCAGAGTGATCCACCGCTTGCCCGCATCGCGACCAGCGATCAGCCTATCCAGAACGCCCCGGCTGTCGGGGCCCCGATCAACGTAATCGCCCAGATACACGATCTCGGCATCGGCGCCGCCATCGCGTTCGATCAGCGCCAAGGAGCGCTCGAACTCATCCACGCGGCCGTGCAAATCTCCAATTGCGTAGATCGGATTGGTCATCAGCTTCCCCTCGGGCAATGGTGATTGCCGCACTTCTGGCGCAAAATCAGCACTTTGAAAAGGCGATGCCCACGCTTTGGACAAGCGCGGGCATCAATCTGTCACAGAAGTTCAACAGCGACCGTTAGGCCACGTCGAACTCCAACGGTTTGATCTGAGTAAACAGACCTGTCTCGGCGAGTTTGGCGCGCGCCTCAGCTGGTACCGGTTCATCAACATAAAGCAACGCAATCGCCTCACCGCCGGCTTCGGATCGTCCAAGAGTAAAGTTCGCGATGTTCACATCGTTCTCGCCCATGGTCTGTCCCAAAGCACCAATGATGCCCGGCACGTCTTCGTTAGTCGTATAGAGCATATGCGCCCCGATCTCGGCATCGATATTGATGCCCTTGATCTGAATAAACCGCGGCTTGCCGTCGCTGAACACCGTGCCACCGATTGAGCGTTCACGCTTTTCAGTCACCACAGTGACCTTGATATAGCCTTCGAATGCACCCGATTTGTCCTGATTGGTGGTCGAGATCTGTATACCACGCTCTCGCGCGACAACCGGGGCCGAGACCATGTTCACCTCGGGATTGAATTTCTTCATGATTCCGGCAACGACCGAACAATTCAACGCAGCCAGGTTCATGTTCGCAGCGACACCGTCATAGAGGATGTTAATTGCCTTGATCGGCTCATCCGTCATCTGACCAATGAAGCTGCCCAGATGCCCGGCCAGCTTGATCCACGGCCCCATGACCTTGGCCTCCTCTGCCGTCACACTGGGCATGTTCAGTGCGTTCTCGACCGCTCCGGTCAGCAGGTAATTCGAGATCTGCTCGGCCACTTGCAGCGCCACGTTCTCCTGCGCCTCAGTCGTGGCCGCACCCAAGTGCGGTGTGCAAACCACATTGGGTAGGTTGAACAGGGCGTTCTCCTTGGCCGGTTCCTCACTGAACACGTCAAAGGCCGCACCGGCGACATGACCCGATTGCAACGCCTCGGCCAGCGCGTCCTCGTCGACCAGACCGCCACGGGCGCAGTTGACAATGCGCACGCCTTTCTTGGTCTTGGCCAGATTCTCACGGCTGAGGATATTGCGCGTCTGATCGGTCAGCGGCACGTGCAGAGTGATAAAGTCAGCGCGGGCCAGAAGCTCGTCCAGTTCGACCTTTTCCACACCCATCTGCGCGGCTTTCTCTTCGCCAAGGTAGGGATCATAGGCGACGACCTTCATCTTCAGACCCAAAGCACGCTCGCATACGATGCCACCAATGTTGCCCGCGCCGATCACGCCCAGGGTCTTGTTGGTCAGCTCAATCCCCATGAACTTGGACTTTTCCCACTTACCCGCATGGGTCGAGGTGCTGGCTTCGGGGATCTGCCGCGCCACGGCAAACATCATCGCGATGGCATGCTCGGCGGTGGTGATCATATTGCCGAACGGTGTGTTCATCACGATCACGCCTTTTTTCGAGGCCGCATCCTTGTCGATATTGTCGGTGCCGATCCCGGCACGACCAATGACTTTTAACTTGTCTGCCTTCTCCAGAATGGTTGGCGTGACTTTGGTGGCAGAACGGATGGCGAGGCCGTCATACTGACCGATCACCTCGGCCAGCTTGTCTTTGTCCTTTCCCAGATCGGGCATGAAATCCACGTCGATGCCACGGTCGCGGAAGATTTGTACGGCGGTTTCGCTCAGCTTGTCAGAGACGAGTACTTTGGGAGCCATATTTTTGGTCCTTGAACATTGTGGAAGGTCCGGGCCGGATGCGGCCCGGTAGAAAAGGTCAGGCAGCTTCGGTTTGCGCTGCAATCTCGGCTTCAAAAGCCCATGCAAGCCAGGGCAGCATCGCCTCGATATCTGATGTCTCAACCGTGCCGCCGCACCAGATGCGCAGACCCGCAGGGGCGTCGCGATAGGCACCGATATCAAGCGCAATGTTTTCGGCCTCAAGCCGTTTGGCGACGGCTTTGGCAAAAACGGCACCATCTTGAATGCGCGTATCGGTGAACTTCAGACAGACCGACGTATTTGATTGAGTCGTCGAGTCTTCGGCCAGATTGGCGATCCAGTCATTTTGGTGGCAGAACGCATGAACCGCGCCAGCATTGGCATTCGCACGAGCAATCAGCCCCTGCAAGCCTCCGACTGAACGCGCCCAATCCAACGCGAAAAGGTAATCCTCAACCGCAAGCATTGAGGGTGTATTGATCGTCGCGCCGGTGAATACCCCATCAATCAGCTTGCCACCTTTGGTCAGGCGGAAGATCTTCGGCAAAGGCCATGACGGGGTGTAACTCTCCAAGCGCTCGACCGCGCGCGGAGACAGGATCAGCATCCCATGAGCCGCCTCTCCGCCTAGAACCTTCTGCCAGCTGAACGTTGTCACATCCAACTTGTCCCATGGCAAGTCCATCGCGAACGCAGCGGATGTCGCGTCACAGATCGTCAGACCCTGACGATCATCAGCAATCCAGTCGCCATCTGGGACCCGCACACCCGAAGTCGTTCCGTTCCATGTGAACACCACATCGTTGGCGAAATCGACGGACGCGAGATCAACGATCTGCCCGTACTCGGCGGTTTTCACTTCAGCGTCGATTTTCAGTTGCTTGACCACATCAGTCACCCAACCCGCGCCAAAGCTTTCCCAGGCCAGCATTTCAACTTTGCGCTCACCTAGCAAAGACCAAAGCGCCATCTCAACCGCACCGGTGTCCGAGGCTGGTACAATGCCGATGCGATAATCCGCCGGTATGCTTAGAATCTCTCGCGTGCCTTCAATGGCCGCCTTCAGCTTGTCCTTGCCGACAGCAGCCCGATGCGAGCGGCCCAAGGCGGCATCCGCCAGTTTGGTCAGATCAAATGTGGGGGGTTTGGCACAGGGCCCCGAGGAAAAACGCGGGTTGGCCGGCCGCGTCGCCGGTTGTTCGATAGTCATGTGTATTACCCTTCCAGATACACGCCCCTCGTTGGGGAGGGGTGTCCCACGCACAGAGGTATGGGTCGTTTGCACCTGCAGCAAGCGTAAAAGACGCTTCATCAGCGGAAAACGACACTGGAAATGGGCTCAGATCGGAACACAGGTTTCCGATGGGCGAAAACCCCCGCCAGTTGGCGGGGGTTTATTGATTGAGGTTTATTCAGCTGCGTCCATGTATTCGGTCATTGGAGGGCATGTGCAGATGAGGTTTCTGTCGCCGTATGCGTTGTCGACGCGGTTGACGGGGGACCAGTATTTGTCGACGCCCATGGAGCCTGGGGGGAAGCAGGCCTGTTCACGAGTGTAGGGGCGGTCCCAGTCGCCGACCAGATCGCGCACCGTGTGGGGGGCGTTTTTCAGCGGGTTGTTTTCCGCGTCGATCTTGCCGTCGATGATGTCCTGTGCCTCGGAGCGGATGGACAGCATGGCGTCGCAGAAGCGGTCCAGCTCGTCCATGGGTTCCGATTCCGTGGGCTCGACCATCAGGGTGCCGGCCACCGGCCAGGACATGGTGGGCGCGTGGAAGCCGCTGTCCACCAGACGTTTGGCAATGTCATCGACGCTGACATGGGCCGCCTCGTCCAGCGGGCGGGTGTCGAGGATGCATTCATGCGCTACGCGACCCGTTTCCGAGGTGTAGAGGATCGGGTAGGCATCCTTGAGCCGCGCCGCGATGTAGTTAGCGTTCAGGATCGCCACTTTCGTGGCCTGGGTCAGACCCGCGCCGCCCATCAGCAGCACATAGGCCCAGCTAACCGGCAGGATGGACGGAGACCCAAAGGGCGCCGCCGAGACCGGACCCACGGCAGTGCCGTATTCCGGGTGGCCGGGCAGATGTTCCTCCAGATGCGCCTTGACGCCGATCGGACCCATGCCGGGGCCGCCGCCGCCATGGGGGATGCAGAAGGTCTTGTGCAGGTTCAGGTGGCTGACGTCACCGCCGATGTCTCCGGGACGCGACAGGCCGACCATGGCGTTCATGTTGGCGCCGTCGATATAGACCTGACCGCCGTGATCATGAGTGATCTGGCAGACCTCCTGCACGGTGGTCTCAAACACGCCATGGGTCGAGGGGTAGGTGATCATGCAGGCGGCCAGATGATCGGAGTGCTTTTCAGCCTTGGCGCGGAAGTCATTCAGATCAATGTTGCCATTCTCATCCGCCTGCACAGGCACAACCTGCCAGCCCACCATCTGGGCCGAGGCCGGGTTGGTCCCATGCGCCGAGGTCGGGATCAGGCAGACATTGCGCTGCCCTTCGCCCCGGGCGAAGTGATAGTTGCGGATGGTCAAGAGGCCTGCGTATTCACCCTGCGCGCCCGAGTTGGGCTGCTGGCTGATCGCGTCATAGCCGGTGATCTGGCACAGCTTGTCGTTCAGATCATCGATCATCTCATGATAGCCCTGCGCCTGATCTTCGGGGCAGAACGGGTGCAGGTTGCCGAACTCGGGCCAGGTGACCGGGATCATCTCGATCGTGGCGTTCAGCTTCATGGTGCACGAGCCCAGCGGGATCATCGCCCGGTCCAGCGCCAGGTCGCGGTCGGCCAGACGGCGCATGTAGCGCGTGATCTCGGCCTCGGCCCGGTTCTTGTGGAAGATCGAGTGGGTCAGGTACTCGCTTTCGCGCAGCGCGTAATCCGGCAGGCGATAGGCCACGTTCGAGCTGTCATCCTTGCGGTCGATGCCGAAGGCCCCCCAGACCGCCTCGATGGTCTCGGGGCGGGTCTGTTCGTCCAAGCTGATGCCCACTTTCGTGTCGCCGACCTTACGCAGGTTGACGCCCCGGGCCACAGCGGCCTCCATGACCGTTTTCTGCAGATGGCCAACCTCAACCGTGATCGTGTCGAAGAACACTTCCGGCTCCACAGCAAAGCCTGCCTCTTCCAGACCGGCAGCCATACGCGAGGTCTTGCGGTGCACCGATTGCGCGATGGCCTTGATGCCGTCGGGGCCGTGATACACGGCATACATCGAGGCAATCACCGCCAGCAGCGCCTGCGCGGTGCAAACGTTCGAGTTGGCTTTCTCACGCCGGATGTGCTGTTCGCGGGTCTGCAGCGCCAGGCGGTAAGCCTTGTTGCCCCGGCTGTCGATGCTGACACCGATGATCCGGCCCGGCATCGAGCGCTTCAGCTTGTCGGTGGTCGCCATATACGCGGCGTGCGGGCCACCATAGCCCATCGGCACACCAAAGCGCTGGGTCGAGCCGATGGCGATATCCGCGCCCATCTCACCGGGCGACTTCAGCAGCGCCAGCGACAGGATATCGGCGGCGACGATGGCAATCGCCTTGTGTTCATGCAGCGCCGCAATCTCGGCGGTGAAGTCGCGCACATGGCCATGGGTGCCGGGGTACTGGAAGATGGCGCCAAAGACCGCGCCCGCATCCAGCGTGTCCGGATCAGCCACCTGCACCTCGATGCCCAGAGGCTCGGCGCGCGTTTTAATCACCGCGATGGTCTGCGGGTGGCAGTTCTTGTCGACAAAGAAGGCCGCGTTGTTGGCCTTGGACCGACCGCCGCGCTTGGCCATGGCCATCGCTTCGGCGGCAGCTGTGGCTTCGTCCAGCAAGGACGCGTTGGCCACGTCCAGCCCGGTCAGGTCGCTGACCATGGTCTGGAAGTTCAACAGTGCCTCAAGTCGGCCCTGGCTGATCTCGGGCTGATAAGGCGTGTAGGCCGTGTACCAGGCCGGGTTCTCCAGAATGTTGCGCAGGATCGGCGCCGGCGTGGTGGTGCCATAATAGCCCTGACCGATCAGCGAAGTCAGAACCTTGTTCTTGCTCGCCACTTCTTTCATGTGAAAGAGCGCATCGCGCTCGGTCATCGCCGGACCCCAGTCCAGCGGCTCTTTCTGCCGGATCGCGGGCGGGACGGTGGCGTCGATCAGCTCGTCTAGCGTCTTGAAGCCGATCACCTTGAGCATGTCGCGCATCTCGGTCGGGCTGGGCCCGATATGGCGGCGGTTGGCGAAGTCATAGGCTTCGTAATCGGTCAGTTTGAAGGCCATGTGTGCGCTCCTCAAGGATAGGTCAGGCCCGGCGGAGACGGCAGGAGCCTCCGGCGGAAGTATTTGGAAACAGATGAAGGGGCGGGGCCGCGCACGGACCCGCCGCCTGAGTTAACCGATGAAGGCCTTGTAGCCGGCCTCGTCCATCAGGTCTTCGAGCTGCGAGGCGTCCGCGATCTTGATCTTGTAGATCCAGGCCTCGCCTTCGGGGTCTTCGTTCAGCGCGCCGGGATTGTCGGCCAGCGCCTCGTTCACCTCGGTGATCTCGCCGTCGACCGGTGCGTAAAGCTCGGACGCCGCCTTGACGGATTCAATCACGCCGATCTCGCCGCCTTTTTCGAACTCGTCGCCTGCTTCCTGCTGTTCCACGAACACCACGTCACCCAACTGCTCGGCGGCGTGTTTGGTGATGCCCAGCGTGGCGGTGTCGCCGTCAACGCTCAGCCATTCATGCTCTTCGGAATAATAGGTTGCCATGTCTCTCTCTCCTGACTTCAACGCTTGTAATTCTGTTTGACGAAGGGCAGCGCCACGATCTCAGCCGGTTGCGGCTTGCCCCGGATGATCAGGTTCACCTTCTCGCCCGGCTCGCCATGGCCTTTGCTCACATAGCCCATCGCCACCGGTCCACCCACCGTGGGGCCAAACACGCCCGAGGTGATCTGACCGATGCTGTTGCCCTCAAGGCACCGCACTTCCACACCCTGACGCGCAGGCGCACGGCCTTCGGGCTTGATGCCCACCAGCTTGCGCGCGGGACCTTCGGCCAGTTCCTTTTGCACGCGGGCCGCGCCCGGGAAACCGCCCTCTTCCTTGCGGCGCTTTTGCATCGCCCAGCCCAGCGAGGCCTCGACCGGCGAGGTGCTCTGGTCGATGTCATTGCCATAAAGGCACAGACCTGCCTCAAGCCGCAGGCTGTCGCGCGCGCCCAGACCGGCCGGCTCGCAATCCTCATGCGCCAGAAAGGCTTTGGTGATCTCGATCGCCTTGTCCTCGGGGATCGAGATCTCGTAGCCATCCTCGCCGGTATAGCCCAGCCGCGAGATACGGCACTCAACACCGTTGATATCGGCAACCGTGGTTTCCATGAACTTTAGATCACGCGCGGCGGGGCACAGTTCGCCCACAACGTTTTCCGCCGCAGGGCCCTGAACCGCCACCAGCGCGCGGTCGAAAATCTCGATCACTTCAACGCCTTCAAGGTGCTCACGCATATGCGGAATGTCCTGATGCCGCAGCGCCGCGTTCACCACCACAAAGTAATGATCGCCCGCATTCGACACGATCAGGTCATCCATGATCCCGCCTTCTGCGTTCGTAAAGAACCCGTACCGCGCCTTGCCTTCCTTCAGCGTCGCATAGGCCTGCGGGCAAAGCGCTTCCAGCTTCTCACCCACATTCTCGCCCCGCAAAATCACCTGACCCATATGAGACACATCAAACACCGCCGCCTTCTCACGACACTGCTTATGCTCCCCCATAATCCCCAAAGGATATTGAACAGGCATCTCCCATCCCGCAAAATCAACCAACTTACCCCCCAACTCAACATGCAAAGCGTGAAGAGGCGTGCGTTTTAATTCGGTCATCAACTTAACCTTTCAATCAGCGGGACTGGTCGCGAACAACCGTGACGGTGCAATGCGCGTTGCGTACGACACGGGCCAGGTTCGGGCCAATCTCATAGTTCGGAAAATCGCCTTTGGTCGAAGCCATGACGATCAGATCAAAACCCTCTTTGTAGGCGAGCTTCAGTATCTCACGATAGACGCTGCCTTCTTCGATATGGATCGCCACATCAGATGCACCGTTGTGATCCAGTATGGCCTGCACCGCATTGCGCACGTGGTCTTTTGCGCCTGCGCCATAGTTGGCGGGCAGGTTCGGCAACTGGATGATCTCAGGAATGACGGCAATCGCGTGCAATTCGGCACTGTAGAACTTTGCTTGTTCTTGTGCGAGCGGCAGGGCGTTCTTCCACGAACGGTCGTCGGTGTGATCAATCGGCAGCAGGATTTTCGTGGCCATCACGTCTCTCCTCGAGAAATGGAATTCTGTTTGAAGCCGGGGGGCCGGGATGGCCCCCCGTATTTTCATCCGAGATTATTCGGCGGGTGTGCCGCCTGGCTCTTCGGACTTGCCACCTGAGGCAAAGAACTCTTTCGTCAGTTTGAAGACGATCGGGCTCAGCAGCGCCAGGGCGATCAGGTTCGGAATGGCCATCATCGCGTTCAGCGTATCGGCCAGCAGCCAGATGAAGCCCAGATCCGCTGTTGCGCCAAAATAGATCATGACGATCCACAGGACGCGGTAGGGCATCAGGGATTTCACGCCCAGCAGGAACTCAACACATTTCTCGCCATAGAAGGACCAGCCCAGAATGGTGGTAAAGGCAAAGATCGACAGAGCGATGGCGATCAGATACCCACCGATACCCGGCAGCGACAGTTCGAACGCGTGACTGGTTAATGCTGCACCGGATTCACCCGATGTCCAGGCACCCGACGAGATGATAGCAAGACCGGTGATGGTGCAGACGATGATCGTGTCGATGAACGTACCCAACATCGCGATCAGGCCCTGGTTGACCGGACCTTTGGTCTCGGCTGCGGCGTGTGCGATCGGAGCGGAACCCAGACCGGCTTCGTTCGAGAAGACACCACGTGCCACACCAAAGCGGATCGCGGCCCAAACGGCAGCACCCGCGAAACCACCTTCGGCGGCCGACGGGGTGAAGGCGTAGGTGAAAACAAGCGACAGAGCGGAGCCGATGTTACCGATGTTGATCAGTAGAACCAGCAGGCCTGCGACGATGTAGGCAATCGCCATGAACGGAACCAGTTTACCTGCAACCGCACCGATGCGGGTGATGCCGCCCAGGATCACGGCCGCGGTCAGAACCATCAGGACAACGCCGGTAACCGAAGTGTTCAGGCCGAAGTTCGACTCCAGAACCTGTGCAACACCATTGGCCTGTACACCGTTGCCGATGCCGAACGCCGCGATTGCGCCGAACAGGGCAAATGCAACACCCAGCCAGGCCCATTTCGCGCCGAGGCCGTTTTTGATGTAGTACATCGGGCCGCCGACATAGTTACCAAGCTCGTCTTTTTCGCGGTATTTCACCGCGCAGACAGCTTCGGCATATTTGGTGGCCATGCCCACCAGGGCGGTCATCCACATCCAGAACAAGGCGCCCGGACCGCCCAGGAAGACAGCAGTGGCCACACCAGCGATGTTGCCCGTACCGATAGTCGCAGATAGCGAGGTCATCAGCGCGTTGAACGGGCTGATCTGGCCCTCGCCCTGACCTTCGCGGCCTTTGAACAGCAGGCTGAAGCCTGTGCCAATGCGCAGGATCGGCATGAACTTCAGGCCGACCTGCAGGAAGAAGCCAACGCCGAGAATGAGAACCAGCATCAGCGGCCCCCACACGACGCCATTGATGGCCCCTACGATTGAATTTAACGCTTCCATGGTTTCCCTCCCATTTGCGTTAGGTTTATGCCCTGTTCGCCAAAGCCCGCTGGCGGGCCTGCTTGAGGGCGGCAAAGTCTTCGTCCGCGTGGAACGATGATCGGGTCAGCGGTGTTGCCGACACGTGCAAAAAGCCCTTAGAACGCGCGATCTGTTCCAGTTGGGCAAAATCTTCCGGTGTCCAAAACCGGTCAATCGGATGGTGTTTAGGGGTCGGTTGCAGATATTGGCCGACGGTTAGGAAATCGACATTGGCCGCGCGCAGGTCGTCCATGACCTGACGGACATCGTCCAGACTTTCGCCAAGCCCGACCATCAGGCCAGATTTGGTAAAAAGCTCCGGGTTCGCGCGTTTGGCATCATCCAGCAGACGCAGCGAGGTGTAATAGCGTGCACCAGGTCGCACAGTTGGATAAAGGTGCGGCACAGTTTCCAGATTGTGGTTAAAAACGTCCGGCGCCGCTTCAAATACGACCTCTGAGGCAGTGCCTTTTCCAAGAAAATCGGGTGTCAGAACCTCGACAGTCGTACCGGGGTTCTGATGGCGCACGGCACGGATGGTCTGAGCGATATGCTCGGCCCCGCCATCTGCCAGATCATCACGGTCGACCGATGTGACAACCACATGGCGCAGGCCTAGCTTCTTGACCGCTGCCGCAACACGGCCAGGTTCATACACATCCAGAGCATCCGGGCGACCCGTTGAGACATTGCAGAACGAACAACCCCGCGTGCAAACCTCACCCATGATCATCATGGTGGCGTGGCGCTTGGACCAGCATTCGCCGATATTGGGGCAGGCGGCTTCTTCGCAGACCGTCGCCAGATCATGCTCGCGCATGAGGCGTCGAGTTTCATAGTATTCAGCGCTGTCGCCCTTTTTCTTGCGAATCCACTTGGGCTTGCGCGGGATGACACTGTCGGCCTTTTTGGCTTTTTCCGGGTGGCGAGGACGAAGCTGGATGGTCATCTGGCTGGTCTCCCTTATGCGTGGATCGCGCGGCCCAGGGCGTCGAGGCAGGCTTCTTTGACGGCCTCGCCCATGGCCGGGTGCGCATGGCAGGCTGCAGCGACTTCGGACACCGTTGCGCCCTTTGTCATCGCCAGAACCAGTTCAGCGATCAGATCGCCGCCATGGGCTCCGCAAATATGCGCACCCAGGATCTGGCCGTTCGGGTCTGCCAGAACCTTCACTGCACCGTCTGTTTCACCGGTCGAACGCGCGCGTGAGTTCGCCATGAAGGCGAATTTGCCGACCGAATACTCGGCACCGGATTCTTTCAGTGCTTCTTCGGTCAAACCAACCGAGGCGACCTCGGGGTCGGTGTACACCACGCCGGGAACGGTGTTGTAATCGACGTGGCCAGCTTCGCCTGCCAGCATTTCTACACAGGCGACACCATCTTCTTCGGCCTTGTGCGCCAGCATAGGTCCGGGAACGCAATCACCGATGGCGTATATGCCCGGGACAGATGTCTGAAATGCGCCATCAACTTCAATGAAACCGCGTTGGTTCACGGCCACGCCCAGCTCTTCCAAGCCAAGGCCACGTGTGACTGGGCGGCGACCCACGGCGATCAACACCTTGTCGGCCTCGATCACTTCTTCTTTGTCCTTGCCGACGCGGTCCACAGTTAGTGTCAGACCAGTATCCGTTTTGTCGACGGATTTCAGTGCCCGGCCCAGCTGGAATATCAGGCCACGTTTTGACAGCGCGCGTTGCGCCAGTTTGGCAATTTCACCATCCATGCCGGGCAGCACGCGGTCCAGATATTCGACGACCGTAACTTTAGCTCCGAGACGCGCCCAAACTTGCCCAAGTTCCAGTCCGATGACACCGGCACCGATCACCACCAGATGCTCGGGCACACTCTCTAGCGCAATCGCGCCCGTCGAACTGAGGATATCTTGCTCGTCAATCTCAATTCCTGGCAACGGGGTAGGTTCGGAACCAGTGGCAATGAGGATGTTCTTGGCCTCATGGACTTCGTCACCCACCTTGACCTGACCAGCGGCCGGAATTCTGGCCCACCCTGCGATCAGATCTACGCCGTTTTTTTTGAACAAAAACGCAATGCCCTTGGTCAGGTCGCCTACGATCTTGTCCTTGCGTCCCATCATTGCGGGCACATCGATGCTGGCCCCCTCGACCGCAATACCGTGGGAGGAGAGATGTGCAAGTTCGGCATATTTGGCCGAGGAGGTCAGCAACGCTTTGGAGGGTATGCACCCCACATTCAAACAGGTCCCACCAAGCGCACTGCGGCCTTCAACGCAAGCGACTTTCAGGCCCAGCTGTGCCGCGCGGATCGCGGCGACATAGCCGCCCGGACCGCCCCCGATGACAATAAGATCGTAAGTCATTTGGTCTTCTTTCAGTAGATCGGGTGGCTTGCGCAGAGCGCGCGGACCTTTTCACGGGTTTCCTTTTCGACGGTCTCGTCACCGTCAGACGATTGTGCCAGCGCGTCCAACACATCACCGATCATGTGGCCAATCTGTTTGAACTCTTCTGGTCCAAACCCACGGCTGCAGCCTGCGGCCGTACCAAGACGGATGCCGCTGGTGACAGTGGGCTTTTCGGGATCACCCGGAACGCTGTTTTTGTTGCAGGTGAATCCTGCACGCTCTAGCGCCGCTTCGGCGTCTTTGCCGGTTACGCCGACTGGGCGCAGATCAACCAGCATAAGGTGGTTTTCAGTGCCGCCCGAAACGATGTCGCACCCGCGCGCCATCATCACGTTGGCCAGTGCCGAGGCACTGTCGACAACGCGCTGCATATATTCTTTGAATTCAGGCTGCAGCGCTTCACCAAAGGCGACCGCCTTGCCTGCGATCACATGCATCAGAGGGCCGCCCTGCAGACCGGGGAAAACAGCCGAGTTGATCTTTTTTGCCAGCGCTTCATCGTTTGTAAGAATAATCCCACCGCGCGGACCGCGTAGCGTCTTGTGCGTAGTCGACGTAACAATGTGTGCGTGCCCGATGGGCGAGGGATGCAGGTCAGTCGCAACCAAGCCGGCGATGTGGGCCATGTCTGCCAGAAGCCATGCGCCAACTTCGTCGGCAATGGCGCGGAAGCGTGCGAAATCGATCTTTTGCGAATAGGCCGATGCGCCTGCAATGATCAGTTTGGGCTTTTCGGCTTTCGCCAATTCTTCAACCTGATCATAGTCAATCAGCCCGGCCTGGGTCAGGCCATATTGAACCGGACGGAACCACTTGCCGGACTGGGCAGGTTTTGCGCCATGGGTCAGGTGACCCCCAGCATCCAGCGACATACCAAGAATCGTGTCACCTGGGCTGAGTAGTGCCAGCTTAACCGCCCCGTTGGCTTGCGCGCCCGAGTGCGGCTGAACGTTTGCATATTCACAGCCAAACAGCTTCTTCAATCGATCAATGGCTTCGGCCTCAACCTCATCCACATATTCACACCCACCATAATAGCGGCGACCTGGATAGCCCTCGGCGTATTTGTTGGTAAGTACAGAACCCTGCGCATCGATCACTGCCTGAGAGACGATGTTCTCGGAAGCGATCAGTTCGATCTGTTCAGCCTGGCGTTTGCCCTCGCGTGCGATCGATGCAGCGATGATGGGATCAGCCTCGGTGAGCGGTTTTGTGAACATGATCTCCTCCTGTAATCTCGTTTCCAGTGTACGAAATTTTGTTTCCTATAGTGGAATTAGTGTACGCAAGGCAACAAAAATTTCATCACAGTAAAGTTGTTTGGCTCGGGGGAAATGAGTAAGCTTTGATAAAACAAGGAGATTCCCATGTCTGAGGACAACCTGAAAGATGGTGCCGGACCGGAAGAACAGGACGAGGGGGCGGCTTTGGGTCGGTCGATCCGGGATGCACGCCGTGCAAAAGGCTGGACATTGGAGGAGGCCGGGCGCGAAGCGGGAATCGGTCGATCAACACTTTCAAAGATCGAAAACAACCAGACACGTCCAAGTTTCGAGATCGTGCGGCGGCTGACACAGGCCTTGGACATGAATACGCCACAGCTGTTCTTGCAGTCCGCCCAATCGGGAATTTCGGGGCGACGTGATTTTACGCCGAAAGGGCAAGGCGAGATAAGAAATACGCCGACCTACATGCACGAATTGCTGTGCTCGGACCTGACCAGTAAGCGAATGCTTCCTTATATCGCGACGATAAAAGCGCGTGACATATCAGAATATGAGAACTGGATCAGGCACACAGGCGAAGAATTCATGTACGTTATCAGTGGCGAGTTGATATTCGTATCCGAGCATTACCGCCCCTTACCGATGAAACCCGGAGATTCTCTGTACTACGATAGCGGTATGGGGCATGGCTGTATTTCTACGAGTAAGGAAGACGCCAGGGTCCTGTGGGTTTCGCTGGAATGACACGTCAGGCCACGGCGCTTTCGCGCAGAATACCAATACCAACCTGAGCAAACGGATATCTCATGGACCGGACTATTTTCACTGGAACTATGCCTGCCCTTATGACGCCGTGTAAGGCCGACAGGACACCTGACTTTGACGCGCTGGTCGAAAAGGGCAAAGAGATGATCGCGGCCGGCATGTCCGCTGTCGTCTATTGTGGCTCGATGGGGGATTGGCCGCTTCTGACGGATGCCCAACGGATGGAGGGCGTGGAACGACTGGTCGACGCTGGCTTGCCGGTTGTCGTGGGGACGGGTGCCATCAACTCGAATTCCGCTGTGGCGCACGCAGCACATGCACAGAAGGTCGGCGCGGCAGGGTTGATGGTTATCCCTCGGGTTCTGTCACGAGGCTCATCGGTTGCCGCGCAAAAGAACCACTTCAAGGCTATTCTTTCTGCGGCACCGGACGTGCCTGCGATCATCTACAACAGCCCTGTCTATGGGTTTGCCACCCGTGCGGATTTGTTTTTTGCACTGCGGGCCGAGCATCCGAATTTGGTTGGCTTTAAGGAGTTCGGGGGCAAGAGCGACCTGCGCTATGCCGCCGAACATATTACATCGCAGGACGATCAGGTCACTTTGATGGTAGGCGTCGATACTGAAGTCTACCATGGGTTTGTGAATTGCGGCGCCACCGGATCGATCACCGGGATAGGAACGGCACTGCCCAAAGAGGCATTGTTGCTTGCGGCGCTTTCGAAAAAGGCAGCAGAGGGACATGCAGAAGCACGGTTGCGTGCGCGCGAACTGGACGAGGCATTTGGCGTTCTGGCAAGTTTTGACGAGGGCACAGACCTTGTTCTTTATTACAAGCATTTGCTGGTGCTGAACGGCGAAGAGGAATACCGCCTGCATTTCAATGAAACCGACGTGTTATCCGACGCCCAAAGAAATTACTGCGAGCAACAGTACAATTTGTTTAAGTCGTGGTTTACCGATTGGGTTCGTCAGGGTGGGGTCATTGCGGAATGCATGTGATTGACAGCCATACCGGTGGAATGCCCACACGGGTCATTCTGGAAGGGGGGCCTGATCTGGGTTCAGGATCACTGGCTGAACGCGCCAAGCGACTGGCAACGGAACATGAGCGGTTCTACAAGTCTGTTCTACTGGAGCCGCGCGGCCAGCCCGGCATGGTCGGGGCGCTCCTTGTCGAACCGGTCAGTGCTGAATGCAAAGCGGGCGTGATCTACTTTGACGCGGATGCGGTACTGGGCATGTGCGGCCATGGGACGATCGGGTTGGGCGTAACATTGGCGCATCTTGGACAGATCGAGGTTGGCGCGCACCGAATCGAAACTCCGGTAGGTGAGGTTAAGATTGATCTGCTGGACGCCAACACCGTGCAGGTCACCAACATTGAAAGCCGCCGCGTTCTTCATTCCGTGACGGTCGAGACTGCAGGGTATGGCCCCGTCACCGGCGATGTTGCTTATGGCGGCAATTGGTTCTTCATTGTTGAACCAAGCCCGATCCCGATTGCGCCTGAGAACATTCGCCCGCTGACCGACATGGCTATCGCAATTCGCGAAGCCTGCATTGCGCAAGAAGTTGGCGGGGAAAATGGCGAGCCGGTTGATCATGTGATCTTTCAGGGCACCTCACCGAATGCATGTATCCATAGCAGAAACTTTGTTCTGTGCCCCGACGATGACTATGACCGTTCGCCATGCGGCACCGGCAGCTCGGCCCGGCTGGCCTGCCTCGCGGCCAGTCGGCGCTTGTCCGCTGGAGAAGAAATCGTTCAGGAAAGCATCATCGGAAGTTCGTACAGGCTGTCCTATCAGCCGGGGCAGGGCGGAGGCATTGTCCCCAAGCTAACTGGCCAGGCGCATGTGATGGCAGAGGGTAAGCTCTTCTTTGCGCAGAATGATCCGTTTCAATTTGGTATTGCGCGTTGACGCAGGGAGACGAGCAAGACGGAATCCCATTCGGGCGTTGTGTTCAGAAAATCGTATCAGGTGGACAAACCGGCGTAGACACTGCCGCATTGGAGTTTGCCCGCGCAAACGGCATCCCTTACGGCGGCTGGGTGCCGAAGGGCCGAACCAATGAGGATGGGCTGATTCCGGCGCATCTCAGCGGGCTTGTTGAAACGAAGTCTGAAGATGTCGCTGAACGGACAAGGCTCAACGTCTTTGCGAGTGACGCCACGCTTGTTTTTATCGACGGATCAGACAGTCCCGGCACACTGAAAACGGTTGAGTTTGCGGTTGATGCTGAAAAACCGCATCTGGTGGTGGACATCAGAAAAGGAGAGGCCAATTGCGCGCTACAGGTGCGGGATTGGCTGAGCGCCAACCCTGTTACTGTTCTGAACATTGCAGGCCCGCGCGCTTCGGAGGCCCCCGAGATTGGTCCGCGTGTGCACGAGGTGCTGGACGCTTGTCTGGATCAGTTCATTCAGCCCAAATAATCGCGCAGCGCTGGCGGAGGATTGTTGAAGAGTGTCTCGGTCTCAGCAGGTGGATGTGCGATTTGATCCGCAACCAATACGGTTTGGTCGGTTATCCGAAGCGCATCCCGTGGGTCGTGGCTGACCATAAGCAGGGTGGTTTTGGTCTCGGCGACTAATTCAGCGACCAGATCGAGCATCTCTGTTTTCAGGGCAGGGCCAAGGGCGGCGAAAGGTTCGTCGAGCAATAACACCTGACGCTTTTGCACAAGGATCCTCGCCAGCGCCACGCGGCTTTGCTGACCACCTGACAATTCGGCGGGCTTTCTGGCCGCCATTCCCTGCAGGCCAACTCGGCCGAGGGCCGATTGAATGTGGTGTTGGTCGTCTGCGGTCAAACCTCCATTGGGCCTTAGGCCCAGGGCGACATTCTGTTTGGCGCTCAGGTGAGGAAACAGGTTTCCGTCCTGAAACAGCATTGCCATCGGTCGACTGCCTGGTGGTAATGTCGATAGGTCATGATCCTTCCAGTGGATGTGCCCACTTCTCAGGTCTCGAAAACCCGCGATAGTTTCAAGAAGTGTTGATTTTCCTGCCCCCGACGGACCGATGATCGCAACGCTGGATCCGGCCTTGACTTCAAAGTCAGCGCTTAATTGGAAGTCGCCATTTGCAATGATGCAATTGTCAAGCTTCAGCATGCCAGCGACCCCCTCGATCCAGAACCCAGAAAACACTCATCGATAGTATAAGCAGCAGCAGCGCGCCTCCTGCTGCGGCCTGCATCTGGTAGGCGCCCATCAGGCGGTAGATTTGCAGGGGCAGCGTTGCGATCTGCGCATCTGCAAACAGGGCGATCACACCCAGATCACCCATGGACAGTGCCGCCGTCAGGCCCGCGGCAAAACCGATCTGGGGCCGCAGGCGCGGAAGCATGACACGCAGGAAGAAGGACCAGTTGTTCATGTTCAGGGCCAACGCCAACCGCCCGTGCCGTTCCAACACATCGCGCGCTGCGGGAACCAAAATTCGAAGGGCGAAGGGCAAGGCCATGACCGCATTCACAAGCGCGGTTACCGGCAACGCAAGAGTTGTAGGATTGGCCAGCGGGCGGATCAGAATAAAGAGACCCGTACCAATGACCAAGGGCGAGGCGGCGAGGCCAAGAAGTCCGCCAAGTTCGACGATGCCGAACCGGCCTGTCGCGACGGCTGTCGCCATGGGCAGTGCCAGCAGTAATAGGAGCATGGTACTGGCGGCGGCAACACAGATTGAAATTATAGCGGCACGGAACACCAAAACCGGCATCTCAAACAGTCCAGCGATACCCGAAATCGTGACGGATGCCAGAGGTAGCAGCAGGAACGCGGCGGCGGTGATAATCCAAAACGCATCCAGCAGTGGTCCTCGGCCATCCCAGCGCCGGATCTCACGATTCAGGCCGGTACCGAACCCGTCGCCGCGCGAGAACTTTAAGGCTGCCAACGCAGCCGCTGCAGTCAGGACAAGTTGCAAAGCGGATAATAAGGCGGCGCGCCCTAAGTCAAAATCATATGTAAAGGCCTGATAGATCGCGAGTTCAATCGTGGTGGCGCGCGGCCCTCCACCCAGCGTCAGGGCGACCGCAAAACTGGTCAGGCAAATGGCGAAGATCACGGCCAACACTCCGGGCAGAATGCGGCGTAGCATTGGCAGTTCGATCAAACGGAACATTGCCATTCCTTCGCACCCAAGTTGGGCCGTTAGCCGGAAACGCTCGGCAGGGATCTCCTGCCAACCCTGCAAGATCAGGCGTGTTGCCAGAGGTAGATTGAAAAATACGTGGGCCAGAACGACACCGTGCAGCCCATAGATTCGAATGGGCGGCAGACCGAAATAGCCCAACGCGTCCGAGATCCATCCTGCCCGGCCAAAGACCTGAAGCAATCCCAGAATGGCGACGATGACCGGCAGGATGAAAGGTGCGCCCAACAGCGTGATAAGGACGCGCCTACCGGTGAACCGGCGGCGGGCCAGCGCGCGGGCGACCGGAATAGCCAGACCAGCGCTGAACACTGCAGAGAGTGTTGCTTGCAACAGGGTGAAGCGTAAGGCTGCCCAGTCGGCTGGACCAAACCCGCCGCCTGCATCTGCCCGCACCGCCACCATGAACAACGTGCCCAATATCAGTGCGGCAACGATGGCCGCCGCACTGACACCGGGAAGTGGGTTTACTGGCTGAGTGCGCCCAACCATTCCGAAAGCGCCTGTTCCCGCGCAATGGCGGCTTGGTCCTGATCAAACAGCAGAGACTTCTGAGGGATCGTTAGAGTTTCAAAACCTTCGGGCAGACCGGAAGATGGAGTTACGGCAGGGTACATCCAGTTGGTCGTTGGAATGATCGTCTGAAACGCGTCAGACACCATGAATTTCAGAAACTGATCTGCCAGCTCGGGCTGATCGGAATTGGCTAGCTTGGCCGCAACCTCGACCTGCATATAATGGCCTTCGTCAAAGGCTGCCGCTGCTTTGTTGGCATCTTCCTCGGCAATCAGGTGATAGGCTGGCGAGGTCGTATAGCTTAGAACCATGTCGGCCTCACCTTCAAGGAACAAGCCATATGACTCGGACCAGCCCTTGGTCACCGTCACGATATTGTCAGCAAGGTCAGCCCAGATTTCTTGGGCTTCATCGCGATACGCGGCCTTGACCCACAGCAGAAGACCCAGCCCCGGTGTCGATGAACGCGGATCCTGAATGATGATCTTGATGTCACTATCTGCCAACTCTCGGAAGCTGGTAGGAGCGGCAAAATCTGCATTGTGAACAAATGCAAAGTAACCCCAGTCGTAGGGGGCAAAAACTGTGTCGGTCCACTCGATGGGCAGTGCATACTCGGCAGTGACTGAATGAGGTGCAAACAGGCCGGTTTCTTTAGCTGCCGATATCAAGTTGGTATCCAAACCCAATACAATATCGGCGTCGCTGTTTTCGCCTTCCAGCCGGATGCGTGACAGCAGTGCCGCGCCATCTTCGACGCCGACAAGGTTCAGGTCGCATTCGCATTGCGCTTCAAACGCCTCTTCGACCTTCGGGCCGGGGCCCCAGTCCGAAACGAAGCTGTCGTAAGTATATACGGTCAACGTGGGCTTATCGGCTGCCACAGCCGAAGTCGCAGTCAGTATTCCCGCAGCAATTGCCAGATGTTTCATATCATCCTCCAATGCGGCGAGAGGGCAAGGATGGATGAAACCTGTACCTTTCCCTCCGCCGGTTCTAGCCGGTTCAGGTTCAACGGGTTTGCCAATTGGCATCTCAGCGCGGTCTTTAGCGCACCCCGAGGTAGGGTCGTGATTAGGGGGATGAGAGGACGATTTCAACCGAAATCGTTAGGTTCTCGTTCAATAAGCATTGAATGAAATACCATAAGAACGAGCCACGAAGCCAGAGAAGTCCTTTAGGAGATATGCGCATATTTGACGCGCATATAGTATATTGATATTCTCGGGCACATGGAGGCTAAGACAGAATGAACGCTCAACCACGCAAACCGACCAATCTATCACTTGATAGCGCTTTACTCACCGAGGCCAGAGCGCTGAACGTGAACCTGTCGCGTGCCGCCGAAGAAGGAGTGCGTGCCGCCGTTGCCGCTGCGAAGGCCGCACAGTGGAGGGCCGAAAACGCGGAGGCACTGCAAAGCTCAAACTCGTATGTTGAACGGCACGGGTTGCCCTTGGACCGCTTTCGTCAGTTCTGATGCCAAAATACGATGTGTTCCCCAACCCATCCGGCGATGGCTATCTTCTGGATGTGCAAACCGATCTTCTGAGCGATCTGAATACCCGCATAGTGGTGCCGCTTTTGTCAAAAGCACGTGCGCCGAAACCAGCGACCCGCCTCAACCCTGAGTTCCTGATAGATGGTGAGCAGGTTGTAATGGTGACCCAGTTCATGGCTGCTGTTCCTGTGGGACTCCTCAAATCACCCGTGGGTCATCTGAAAGATGATTTCGAGCAGATCACCGTGGCCGTAGACATGCTGATGCAAGGGTTCTGAACGACAATGGCTGGCCTCATTGGCCAGCCATCTTGCACGCATAACACCTGTCAGGTGTTATGCTTCTGCTCTACTTGTCGCGCAGTACCACGACACTGCAATGTGCATGGCGGACAACACGTGCAGCCGTTGAACCGATCAGATAGTCCGAAAGGCCTGGTTGGTGTGACGCAACCACTATGCAGTCCACTTTGTGTTCCTCGGCCCAATCCAGAATGGAATTTGTTGGATGACCTGTAACAACATGAGTGCCGATCTTCGGAGACTCCATCGATGCGTTCAGTTTGTCCTCAAAATCAGAAACGCTTTTCTGAACCTGCTCGGGTGGAAAGTATGACCCAATATACGAAGGTAGTTCTTCGAGAACGGACAGCACCGATACTGTCCCGCCATCCGATAGCAAGCGGCTTGCTGCATCCAGAGATTTGGCACAGTCGTTGATGTGATCTGGGGCGACTGGAACGAGGATATGGTTATACATCTGTACCTCCGGATTATTTCAGGATGTTGGGCAACCAGGTGGCGATCTGCGGGAAGATGAAGATCAGGGTCAGGCCAACGAACTGGAGTGCCACAAACGGGCCAACCGAATTGTAGACATCCCCCATGCTGACATCTTTGGGCAGAACCCCTTTGATCCAGAACAGCACAAAACCGAACGGAGGTGTCAGGTAAGCGATTTGGATGTTCACGATGAACAGCGCGCCAAACCACAGCTTGTCGATCCCCAATTCGTCGATAATCGGGATGAACAGTGGTGTGCACAGCATGATGATGGCCCAATCATCCATCACCATACCCAGGACGAGGATGATCAGCATCATCATCAGCAGGATGCCGGTTGCACCGCCGGGCATGGAAAGAACCAGATTGGTCAGCAGGTCCTGGCTGCCAAGCGTGTTGAACACATTAAGATAGACGGTGGCACCAATCAGAATCCAAAGCCCCATACCGCTGAGCTTCAAGGTGGACACCAACGATTCCCTCAGCACCTCCCAGGTCAGTTTGCCGTAGATCAGGTTGATGACAAAGGCGCCTGCGGCACCAAATGCGGCAGCTTCCGCCGGCGTCGCGATACCGCCCCAGATGACGCCCAGAACGATGATGATGAGTAAGGCAAACGGCCAGATGCTGAGAACGGCGGTCAGTTTTTCGGTGCGGGTGAATTTCTGATCGGCGGGCAGGGCGGGGCCTAGCTCGGGCTGGATTTTACAACGTACGCCGATATAGATCGTGTAGAAAGTTGCCAGCATCAGGCCGGGCAGCAACCCCGCCATGAACAGGTCACCGATCGAAACCTTGGCCAGCAATCCATAGAAGATGAACGGAACGCTTGGTGGGATCAGCGCACCCAATGCACCGCCTGCCGCGATACAACCGATCGCGATACGGCGATCATATTTGTAGCGCATCATCGAAGGATAGGCGATCTGACCCATTGTGGTGGTCGCCGGTGGTGTGATGCCGGTGATTGCAGCAAAAACAGTACAGACCTGAACTGTACCCATCGCGAGACCACCATGAATGTGGCCGATCAGCTTGTAAACGGCGTCATAGGCCGTTTCGGCTATCCCCGAAAATCTTATGAGTGAGCCCATGAACAAGAACAATGGCACTGTGACCAGTACCGAATTCCAAGGCGTTGAATAGAATGCACTGGGCACGGACAACAGCGCGCGAGGTTCGAAAACCAGGGCAAATAGAACCGCTGTTCCACCCAAGCCGAACGCAACCGGCAGCCCCATGAAAAGGATCCCAAACAGTATTAAGAAATACAGCGCTGTAATTAGTTCGAGGCTCATGATCTTTAGTTTCCCTACCTAGTGGCCGTTCGCGCGGTCTTTGCCGGGTTGTGTGTCAGCAGTGCTTTTAACACTGACATGCGCCCGTCTGGTCCGCTGGCCCGACGATCGGGCCAGCGAAAGAGTTTTAGCTATATTGGAAAGATGACATTGCGCGGGATTATTGCGCGTTCGCCTTGTCTTCCAGGAACCTCTTGAAGATTTCCACGCCTTTGGCGTTGCCCTCGGATGCGGCTGCAACCTGCGGCCACACTTCGGCAATGGATTTCTCGCGCATACGAGCAACTTCTTCATCGCTCAGCTCGATTACTTCACCACCGGCATCGCGCAGGATTTGAAGCGCTTCTTCGACACCTTCCGCATGCATGCGGCTGGTTTCGAAATAGGTTTCTTCGAAAACACCGTTGATCTTTTCGCGCTGCCAGTCGGTCAGGGCGTTCCAGCTCTGCAGGTTGATGAAGATCTCCTGGTGCTGAGCAGGGTTCCAGCCGGGCATGATCGCATAGTCGATAACTTCCTGGAACGACATGTCATCGATGCCGCCTGTATCCCAGTAGGTGCCTTCGATGGTGCCCAGTTTGATTGCGGTGTAAATCTCACCACCGTTCATCGAGACCGGCGCGCCGCCCATGGTCGAGTGGAAGATGGCCTGGGGTCCACCGGCGCGCATCTTGCGGCCTTCCAGATCTTCCAGTTTTTCGACACGGAACTTGGTGAACATTGCGTTCGGTCCCTGGTTGGTCCAGCCTGCCCACTGCAGGTTCCGCGCGTTGGCGGCCTCTTGCACGATGTCACCAACGCGGTAGTCGGGGTTGCCCCACATCACTTCCCACGCTTCTTCGGTGTTGTCGGCGCCCATGGCCATGCCAAACGCCAGCATGCCTTCGGGCATGTCGCCACCATAGACTGAACCCCAGCCCGCGTAGCCATCGGTCAGACCAGCAGCCGCTGCGCCAAAGGCCTCTGCACCACTGACCAGCGCCCCTGCGGGCTCAACACGGATTTTGACCGTGCCTTCAGTCGCTTTTTCAACTGCTTCAACCCAAGGGATCAGGCCATTGTCCCAGCCGGCATCGGTCTGGTCAAATGCGGGCTGGAAGGTCCACTCGGTTACTTCATCCGGCGGCCCATCTTGTGCGACGGCTATGCTTGCGGTCACGGCTATGGCGCCTGCCCACATGGTTGTGTGCACAAACCTGTTTGGTTTCATGTTTATTCCTCCTCGTTAGTGGATCAGTCTATTTTCGTTTGTATTTGCAGGCGCCCAAGCCAGCGTGCCTAACTGCGCCCGAAGATCGTTTGCAGATCGCGGAGCAAGTGTTTCAGGACCACCAAGAGAACCATTGCACCGCTGAGTGGGATCGCAAATTTGATCGGATAAATCGGGATCGGAATGGATGTCGGGGTCTTCTGATTAAGCATCAGAGACAGCGATGCGGCTTCGTAACCCTTCCAGATCAATGCGACCAGAAACAGGATTGCAATCGGTGCCGTCAGGACATCCAAAATCGCTTTTGACCGCTTGCTGGCGTTTGCATAAAACAGGTCGAGTTTGACGAAACTGTCATGCTGCAACGCATAGACGCCGCCGGTGCAGGCCAACAACACCATCGCAGCTTGCAATGTGGTGCCGATCCACTGGGAGGGCGCGTTCAGTACATAGCGCATGAATACGTCCGACACGCCAAACGCCATGCAATACAAGATGAGAAACCAGCCTATGCGGCCCATGACTTCTGAGATTGCGCTTGTCAGCTTTTCCAGACCGCGCATCAGCATGCCAACCTCGTTGTGTTTTTCATGGATCTGGTTCTCCCTCAAAAAATCTGTGCGCTGAATTGATGTACCGGACCCTTCGCGTCGGGGTTCGGAAGGACATCAGAGAAACGTCTGCTGAATCGCTGTTCACAGAGTCGACGCATATCCCACTCCTGCAAAACCATGCGAACGGTCTCCCTCCCTAGTCGCATCGAACGGCCCGGGTGATCCCTAATTTCGACATGGAACTTCCCGGATCGCTACAGCAAACGCGAAGGAGTTCGACTGAGAAAGATACAGTTGTTTGTAATAATGGGTACAGATTTCATCGCGCCAAGTGACTGTTCGATGCTGCGATTCAGTCCCGCGCGTTAAGATGTTTCAAGTTCAACAATGGCAGCGCAGGTTGCTTAAGCACATCTCTGGTCTGTATAAGTACTTTAAAAACATAGCGTTGGCTGAAGTCTCTTTTTTGAGTTATCATCAACCCGCTTTTAGTAAGAGCGCTATTGCTTTCAGCATTGCCAGTACAGAATTGGGGAATTTAGCGTCGTTTCCACTTTGCATGGAGCACTTGAAAACATGGATACAGTTTGCAAATCGCGTCGCAGAATTTGCGACTAGAGCCCGACAGGACATGACACAACGGTTGAGCATCGACAAAACTCAGTCCAGCGGTTTGCGAGATCAGATCGTCTCGCAGATTTCACGACTCATTTTTGAAGGTTTGATGCCGTCTGGACTAAAGCTTGCCTCATGTCGGGGGTTGGCGCGGGATCTCGATGTTTCGATCAATACGGTCGTCGCGGCTTATCGAAAGCTTGAAGAAGAGCAACTGATCGAGGCCCGGCCCCGCTCGGGTTATTATGTCTGCTCTGACGTGGGGATTCGCACGGACGGTGATGCGATTGGGCGAACCAGCACCAGACAGCGCACATCGATTGGCCAGAAACTGAACAAACTGCGCCGCACCGAAGAGATCGAAACCATCCAGCGCCCGAATGACTGGTACAAGTACGACTATCCGTTTGTGTGCAACCAAATCGATGATGGCGCATTCCCAGTTGCGGATTGGCGCGAATGCACTCGGTTGGCCATGAATCGAAAGCACCTGAAAATCTGGTCTGCGGACGGGCTGTACGAGGATTGCTTTGAACTTATCGAGCAGGTCCGGCAGCGCATCCTGCCCCGTCGCGGTATTTTTGAACCCAGCGATTCAATCCTGATCACATTGGGTTCGCAAAACGGGTTGTTTATCACCAGCCTGTTGTTCGGCGGGCGCGATAAAACTGCGGTTATGGAGGATCCGGGATATCCGGATGCACGCAAGATCCTTCAGGCAAATTTTGGGAATGTAAGGTTTCAACCCATTGATAGCGAGGGTCTGATCGTCGATGAACGTCTGCGCGAGGCTGACCTGGTTTTCGTAACCCCCAATCGCCAGCACCCAACCACCGTCACGATGTCCGAGCGTCGCCGCAAGGCCTTGCTGCAGGCCGCTGAAGAGCATGATTTTTACATCGTCGAAGACGATTACGAATGCGATGTGGATTACCGGCATTCTACTTTGCTGCCGCTGCGCAGTCTGGATGACACGGATCGATTGATCTATTTGGGCAGCCTTTCCAAAGGTCTTTCACCAGGTTTGCGCCTGGGGTATCTGGCGGCTGCGCCAGAATTTATTGACGCCGCGCGCGATTGCCGGGGAATGATGATGCGCCATCCGCCGATGATTCTTCAGCACACTGCTGCCGCGTTTATTAACTTGGGGTACTATGATGGCTTGTTGCGCAGGGTTCGCCAGAATTATGAGCTGCGCTGGCATCTGGCTGATACGACGATCCGTGAAAAGCTACCCCATTTCCTGAAAACGGGCGAATTTGGCGGAACGGTTTTTGTGCTTTCTGATCCCGAGGCCCGGTTGGATGCCATGACGATATGTCAAGCCGCCCTAAAACGCGGTGTTATTGTGGAGCCGATCGGGCCCTGTTTTTCAAATAAAACCGCAGGGAGATACCACTTTCGTCTTGGCGTCTCGTCAATCCAACCCGGTTCTATCCGAAAAGGGATTGAGCTGTTGTCCGAAGTGATTTCAGACCTACGCGCAACAAACTCGTAATGTACCAGGGCGGGAGGCAAACCAATAGTCCGCAAGCTTAAAAAGATTGATCGATGGTTCAATCTCCGACAGCTGAGTTTTCCCCCCACAGCATATGTGACACCAGGCTGGCTAGAAGGCTCAGGACGTACCAAGTCAGCAGAAAGCCGACGCATTCCAGGGCGAATGACCCCCATTTGTAGAATAGGTCAGCAATAACAAAGGCGATAAGTAGCCAGGGGGCTTCCTGCCGCAAGAATGACTTTACGCCTTGTGATTTAATCGCTCTGTGCATGATGTATATCCCTGAATTATAAATGGTTATAATGTTTTAGACGATAACGGGCGGATGGCGACGTGGTGCGTCATAGCGCTGCTGTGCGAACCAGGTCATGGTTGGTTCGATGTCAGTTTGGGTGTTCCCGCCCTGCAGCGTGTACCCGGCTGCCAGCCAGGTGAAGCCATCATCGGCAACCTCGGCACAGTTGGTGTAGTCGCCCCATTTTCCCAGACCCGGAGTGTCTGTGCCCCGTCGAGCGAGGGCCAGCCGCCAAGTCAGATCGATATCGTCGTATGAGCCAACAACATGGCTCGGATGCAAATTCCCACCACCCGCAAAGACCGAAAGCCCTACATCACCAACCCGGTTTACAGCTGTTGAGGGGTAGGCGAACGCGATCTGACTGTTCCAGATATCCGGTTCGTCAATCAATGACATGGTTGCTTCGTCAATGCGGACGGTCCTGACGAAAGGGAGTGGCCTGTTGGTCTGACGATTAGCTGTCCACATAAAGCCCAGAACGCCGCGTCCCAGCCAACCAGCCATAATGCGTGGATCAGTGCGCGACATCCAGTCGCCACCGGTGGTCTGCGCGGAATAATTGCCTGCGGACCAAGGCGTGACATCGATGTCGAATTCATCTACGTCCGAGGCGTTCTCGGCCCATCTGAATACGCGGATCTGCGAGTTCGTGTTGTGGCTGGCAAAGTACATCGCGCCGCGTGCGCCTTGTACGCAGCGCAGAGAGAAGTTGTCTTCTGTTTCGAATATGTCGAATGATAGCGTTGCCGCGGTCGCCAGTTCGTCCAGTGAAATCCGTAGAATGACCGAGCGGGTAAACTGGTTAGCCCCGGCCGAGAACACATTGGTGCCCGCATACATATAGTTTTCGGACAACGAAACGTGATTATAGTCGAACCACTCATTGTTCCACGCGGGATCAAGCCCGGCGGGGGTGAAATCCCAAATGTTCCATGTGTCGTTCCCCAAGGTGCGCCCTTGTTTGACCGCAACCCGCAGTGTGTTGGTGCCCCCCTGTTCGATATATTGAAGCAGCCAGATAAGCAGATCCCGGCTTGGGTCGTAAATCGTGGTCTGGTCGCAGCAAAACCCCCCGTCAACAGGTGGGAACAACGTGAAAGGGCTCATGTGAGACCAGCTTTGGCCGCCGTCCAGTGACCGACTTGCATACCAGTTGCCAGTGGCCAGAATCTGACCTCCGTTGCTGGAAACTGTCGGCTCGCCCACAGTAGAGGTTTGGCCGTTAGTATCGAAATCCGTAAGGTTTATTGTGTTGAAAATCCTTGGCTGATGGGTCGAGGGCATAGCAGCCTCCGTAATCTACTCATGTCAAAAAAATGTGCGTAATTGATTAGTAATCCAGTTCCGTCGGATCAGCGTCATTGCCGGATTGATCCGAATTATCTTCTTCCAAAGCAGGCCCGCCCTTTTTGCGAGTTTTTGAGACGCGCTCATCGCGTTCGCTCAGCATTTGCGGGGTCATGAGGCCTGACGCCCCGGCCCGTTCGCTCAGGGCGGAATGGGCCGATGGTTGTGGTCTCACCTCAAGTGTGCCCTTTCGGGTCGTTCGCTTTCCACGTGCTTGATTTGCCATTCAACTCTCCTATCCGTTCGTCAAGAAACGCATCCGAATTCGCAGGTCGTCGGATGGTGTTGAATGTATTTAACATAGCAGATTTGCCCCGACTCTTCAATTGAGCCGGCTCGATGCGGGTCTCGCTCTGCTTGAATTCGCGCGCGCTAAAGCGGCACCATCCGAGATAAGCGCCCCGATAGCGGGAACAGGCAAGCCTGCAATGAATGATAGATATCCGGTTTGCCGTCAAAGATGGATGTCACGATGTCACCGGATTCATCCACCGCCGGGAACCAGCCGCCATGTTGGTGATCCACGAACGTTTCATTCGCAAAGGTCCAGAGTTTTCTGTACCAAATTTCATCCTCTTGCCTTTTATCCAGTGCGATCAGGGCTCCAACCGCACCAATGGCTTCAGCTACTGGCCACCAGAACCGCGACGCATTTGCGACCCGACCCCCAAAATCCAGCGTATATGCCATGCCGCCGCCGGGCAGCCACGCATCCTTGAGGGCCTGCTCAATCAATCGTCGCGATGACTCGGGCGCGCCCGAGTTTGGTCGGCCTGATAAATCCCAATGCTGCAGCTGAAGTCGCCCAAGCTCGAACGAATGGCCCGGGGTCGTGCCTGCGGGACGGAACATCGGGTCACCGGCATAGCCCCGGTCAATCTGCCAATCTGAGGTGAAATGCTCGGGCAAGCGCCAGTTTTCAGCAGGTGCGATCCGGCCGATAAAGAAATCCAGAATACGACCGGCGCGGGTAAGATAGATTTCGTCGCCTGTCGCCTCAAAAGCTGCAAGCAGTGCCTCAACTCCGTGCATATTCGCGTTCATTCCGCGATATGTGGAAAACGGCGTCCAATCGCGGTTCCATTCGTCGCGGAACAACCCGGTCTCATCATCCCAGAAATGTGTATCAAGGATATCCCGGACTTCGGTCAGCAGTTTGTCAGCTTCCGGGTGCCCTATCTGTTTTGCGCTTGAGGCAGCGAGCAGAACAAAGACATGCCCGTAGGCAAGTTTGCGATCATCCTTGATGTTGTCGCCATCCAAAGCCCAAAGGTAACCGGCGTGATCCCGGTCTTTGTGGTGGCTGTTGAGGTAGGCCATACCGTGATCGATGATCCGCTCTGCGCCTTGAAATTCAATCAGATGCCCCAGAGCGTAAGAATGCACTAGGCGTGTAGTCGTGTGCAGTTCCTGCAATGTGTTTGGCAGCGGGCTGCCATCATGGTCGAGGATGAAAAATCCTGGCTCGGTCCGACAACTTGCGCTGAAAAACGCCAACTGTCGCATAGCCTGATCTTTCAACCACGTGCGGTGTTCAGATGTATCAAGCCAAAAGCCCGGTTCGGAATGCGGGCCGGGTGGCAGAGGCAAGGTGTTGTCCATATTCTTCATCTCGCTTGAGGGACCATTCGGAATCGAACGAAAAAGCGCTGCAAAGCGCGAGTCGCCAATGAACCAAACACCGCGCACGAAGGCAATCGGCAAACCCGCACCGGACTGTCAGGGGTTGCCGTTCAGCCGTCGCAGTCGGCGGAAAACTCTTGGTAACTGCTTCAGGTTAATAGGTTAATCCCGGCCAGAATTACCACGGCGATGAACAACGTCTCCACTATGATGAGGGCGATTGCGGCTGCACCGACCGACAGGATTTGTTTAAGGTTTGTCTTCATCCCAACAGCTGCGATCGCAACAAGCAACAACCATCGAGAGCATTGGCTTAGAAATTCTGAAATCGCTGGCGGGATCAATCCGAATGAGGATGCCGCAGCGAGAACCAGAAATCCTAACACGAATCCCGGCAACAGCGGTGGGCGTTTCCCATCTGCGTCCATTTCAGCAAAGCCACGAATAATCAGTGAAGCGACCAAAACCACTGGTGCCAGCATCGCCACGCGGAACAATTTGACCAGCGTCGCTGTATCTCCGGTTTGTTCCGAGATCGAAAATCCCGCGCCGACAACCTGAGCCACATCATGGATGGTGCCACCCAGAAACACACCGCCCGCAACATCGTTCATCCCTAATGAGCGTACGAGGATCGGATAGGCGATCATGGCGATGGTGGACAAAACGGTCACGCCCATGACAGTAAAAATCAGACGCTCTTCCGAGCGTTCGTCCTTGGGCAGGATTGCACTGATCGCCATTGCCGCCGATGCACCGCAAATTGCGACCGAACCGGCGGTCAGAAAGGCAAAGCGCCATTTGTGGCCAAAAAAACGAGCTACGGACAGGCCAAAACCTATGGTCAACAGCACTCCGACGATCACAAGGGCAATCAGGTCCCAGCCCAGACCCAGCATCAGGGTCATCGACACGCGCACACCCAGCAAGGCCACGCCAAGGCGCAGAAGTGTGCGTGCGGCGAATCCGATCCCCTCAACGGTTTTTCCTTCTTCGCCGAGAAAGCTGACCGCAATCCCCAATAGAAGGGCAAGCAGCATGGCCGGGGTAGCATAATGCTCGGACAGGAACTTGGCGGCGACGGCAACGGTTACGGCAATCATGACGCCGGGAAAGAGCGTGCGAACACGCTCCTTGCTCCGCTCGGTGAGGGATAGGTCTGAGGGATCGGCGGACGCCATAACGGATAGTCTTTCGTTTGTAAGGAATGGGTCGCGAGCCCGCACGAAGGGGCAGGCGAGCTGCCGAGTTTAGGGTTCGCGCGCCTGCAGGATGGTCACCGCGATTATCTGCGTCACATCTTCTGCGCTGCATCCGCGCGATAGATCATTGGCCGGTTTGGCGAGCCCCTGCAAAACCGGACCGATCGCCAGATAACCGCCCAGCCGTTGAGTCATCTTGTACCCGATATTTCCGGCATCCAGATTTGGGAAAATCTTGACGTTCGACTGACCCGCGACCGAGGACCCGGGGGATTTTCGCTCACCAATCGACGGCACGAAGGCGGCATCAAATTGCAGCTCTCCATCCACATTCAACTCTGGGTGTTTCGCCCGCAGAATTTCTGTCGCGTTGACGACTTTGTCCACCGCTGGGTGTTGGGCGCTGCCTTTTGTTGAGAAACTCAACATCGCGATCTTTGGCTCTTCCTGCAGCAATGCCCGCGCGGAAACCGCTGAAGCAGCTGCAATGTTTGCCAGTTCTTCGGAGGTCGGATCGATCACCAAGCCGCAGTCAGAATAGAGCATGGCGCGCGCGCCCTCAGCGGCGGCCTCGGGTGGGTACATCAGAAAGAACGAGGATACCATACCAGCATCAGGCTTCATTCCAATAACCTGGATGGCAGTTCTGACCACATCGCCTGTGGTATGGACCGCCCCGCCCACGGTTCCTGTTGCGTGCCCCATTCGCACCAGCATCGCGGCATAGACCAGCGGCGATTCTGCGGCTTTGCGTGCCTTGGCTTCATCGACACCTTTGTGTTTGCGCAGAGAATGATACTCGGCCGCAAAAGCGTCAGTCAGTTCCGAATGCGCAGGATCATGGATGGCGATACCGTCCCCGGTTGAGCCACCCTCTGCCACGAGCGCCGCTTTAACGTCGGCCTCAGGTCCGACGAGAATAATATCTGCCAGACCAGCCTTATGGGCGGCTAATCCTCCGGCAACAATGCGGGGATCGGTGCCTTCGCTCAGCGCTACAACTGGGCGGGTTTCCGAGGCACTGGCCGCCAACAGCTCGATCGGTGTTTTCGTCATGCGTCTCGGTTCCTGAACTGTTGTTAATCGGTGTCGGAACAGGTGCCTTGAGGTCAACGATGATCGTTTCGGCGCTGTTCCGATTTCGTTTCTTGATTGCTTGGTTCTGGTTCACCGTCAAGTTGTTGCCGATAGGTCCAGAATCGCCATCTGGCTATAGGCGGCGGCTACTCTGGACTTACTGTTCACTTGATCAGAACCTTGGCGGGTTTAGTCCGGCCTGAAACCAGTTGATGAAAGTAACAATAGAAAACACTGGCAAACCAGTCGCCTGCTGTATGTCCGCCGCGTAAGGGCACATGTTTGTACATTCCAGTACAATTGCACCAAGGTCGGGATTGCCCGCTTGCAGCGCAAGCGCTGCTTCGACATTGTCGTCGCGGGCTTTGTCCACATCCAGCGTCAATGCGTTTTCGAGAATAGCGGTTGTGAATTCGTTGCCGCCTTCGGTGGTGCCAATTGGAGTTCCGTCGGGGACCTGTGCCTTTCGCAGGTGCTCATTCGTAAGTGTTGAGGCGGAGATGGTTAGAATGCCGGCGCGCATTCCTGCAGGAAGGATACGGTTCACCATATCGACCTGCATCATCGAGGACGTCGCGACCGGAACAGGAACCGCCTCGGCCAGTTCATCCTGAAACAGCGAAAGAAAGCCGCAATTGGTGGTGATCCCGTCTACCCCGTCTTTGACAAGTTCCCGTGCGGCATCGATGAACGCTCCAAGCATTCCTTCAGCACCTTGTCGGACCACAAGATCAGGCGAGGCGTTGCGCACGATGCGGTAGAGCACGGGAAACGGCCATGTCCGAGCGTTGCCCATATCACCGGGAATACGTGGAAACTGTGCGTCCAACATCAGGATGCCGACAGATGCGCCGTATATGGATTTTCCGCCCTGCGCGATCATGACTGCGCCTCCTGAATGATGCGGGTCGAGATATCGTCGGACCCTTCCATATAGATGCTTGATATCCCATGGCGCACCGCGTCCTGCACCTGATCCATCCGCTTGTTGATATGGGTGCCCAAAGCCTGCGCGGCCTCATCAGCGTCGCGGTTCATCAAGGCCTGCATGACGCGCTTATGTTCGTCTTTTGAGCGTTGGACCCGGTCCAGACTCATGGAAATCCATCGGATATAGCGAATGCGCTCATTAATCCGCATCAGGGTTTGCAGCAATTCCATGTTGCCAGACAGCCGGGCGATGCCCAGATGAAACGCTTCATCTCGCGTGACGGCCTCTTCAACGGTAAGCCCGGTGATATCGATACCCGTCGCATAAAGTTCGTCGTGAAGCGCCTGCAGTTGTTCTGTGGTGGCCTTGGTGCACGCTGCGCGGACGGCGGCGGTTTCGATGATTTGGCGCAGCTCGAACAGGTCAAAAATGCTTTGGGCATCCAATGGGCGGCAAAAGAAACCCTGTCCCGGGCGGAAGTCGAACAAACGTTCGGCGACCAGCCGGTTCAGTGCTTCGCGCAAAGGGGTGCGGCTGACGCCCAGCTCCTTCGACAGGGCGACCTCGTTCAAACGATCGCCGGGACGCAGGCGGAATGAAACCGCCATGGCCTTCACCTGATCGTAGATATCATCAACGCGTGGACCTGCCATTGGTACTGCCTTTTGGTCGTTGCCCCACAGGTGCCACAGGCCAGTCTTGAAATCAATATACAAAACTGTATACAGGTCTGTGTGCAGATTAGATTAAGGGAGTCGCCGACCATGACAGGAACGAATTACCTGACCGGAGCCGAGGCAATGGTCCGTATGCTTGAGGCGCATGGCGTGAAGCACATGTTCGGCCTATGTGGTGATACAACCCTGCCATTCTATGATGCGCTATCTCGGATGGATCACGGTATTCAGCACATTCTGACGCGGGATGAACGTCATGCGGCCTACATGGCGGATGGTTATGCAAGGGTGACAGGTAAGCCGGGTGTCTGCGAAGGCCCGTCTGGAGGCGGGGCGACCTATATTCTACCTGGCGTGGTCGAAGCCAACGAAAGCTCGGTTCCTATTCTTGCGATCACCTCGGATGTGGCGACAACCAGCCGGGGAAAGTACCCGCTGACCGAATTGGACCAACCCGCGCTGTTCAAGCCGCTGGCCAAGTGGAATGCGTCGCTGGATGATGCCACGCGATTGCCGGCCATGGTTCGTGCGGCATTCCGTGCAATGACCACCGGTACACCTGGGGCCACACATCTTGCCTTGCCCTTCGATACTCAGAAAGCGCCGGTGGACGAGGCAGAGATCTGGGCGGATGCAAGACATCGCAGCTATCCGGCGGAACGTGCAGGCCCCGACATGGATGCGGTCGAGGCGGCAGCAGAGATACTTTCAAAGTCTAAATCCACCGTAGCCGTTTGTGGCGGTGGACCCGTTCTATCAGGGGCAAGCTACGCACTGCGCCGAGTTGCGGGACTGTTGGATATGCCTGTCGCCACGACCGTGTCGGGGCAGGGCTCGATTGCCGAGACAGACCCACTCGCGCTTGGTGTTGTCGGGTCGAATGGCGGGGTGCCTGCCACCCGCGCTGTGGTAGATGCGGCGGATGTCGTTCTGTTCATCGGATGTCGCGCAGGATCCGTCACGACCGAGCGCTGGAGAAGCCCTGCGCGCGATGCCACCATCATTCATATCGACAGTGACCCGATGGTGATCGGAGCCAACTATCCGACCGAAGTCGCTATTTGTGCCGACGCGCGTCTCGCGCTGGAAGCATTGGCGGACGCACTGGCGGCACGCCAAGACCTGCCCAGGCTGGGCGGTGCGGCCAAATCAAACGCGGCATGGGCGGCCAAATTGGCTACGTTTGCCCCGCATGCAGCCAGCCGAGAAACGCCGATCCGGCCCGAGGCTGTCATGGCTTCGCTAATGGACATCCTGGATGACGATGCAATTGTTGTCGCTGATCCCGGCACGCCGTGCCCCTATTTCAGCGCGCACTACCGTTGGCGGACACCTGGGCGGCATTTCATCACCAACCGGGCGCATGGGGCGCTGGGATATTCCTTGGGTGCTGCAATGGGTGCGCATATTGGACGGCCTTCGGTCAAGACCTTGTCGGTGATGGGTGACGGCTCATTCGGCTTTACCTGTGGTGAGTTCGAAACCATGGTGCGGCACAACATGCCGATCACCTCGATAGTATTCTCGAACTCGGTCTTTGGCTGGATCAAGGCCGGACAGGACGCAGGGTTTGGGCAGAGATACTACAATGTTGATTTCAACCGCACCGACCACGCCGCTGTTGCAAGCGCCTTTGGTGTTAAATCATGGACTGTCAAAGATCCCGAAGACCTGTCCAAAGTTCTGAAACAGGCTATCGAGCATGATGGCCCGACATTGGTCGACATTCACTCACAACCGCTTCACGATGCCGCTGCACCGGTTTCGGAATGGGTGGCATAAGAGGCGATCGAAGGGGTTAGCTGAGCCAGAAAATCCTGTGCAATCGTTGATAGGGGTCGCCCTTTGGCGGTGATAATGGCCAGATCAAGCATCACAGCCGGTCGGAAGGGGCGGGTTTGGTACCCGCTCTCGTCGTCAAAGGTGACAGTGAAGGGATCGATCATCGCGACCCCCATGCCCTGCTTGACGAAACTTAGCAGGTTTTCTGACAGATGGGTGTGAATCTGGGTCCGCCAGTTGCGCTCCGCTGATTGGAAGATGTCCCGAGTTCGTCGGTGGGTTTGATGCTCTGGCCCCATCACGATGAATGGTTCGTTTTCAAGAATTTCAGGTGTGAGCACATCATAATCTGCCAAAGGGCTGGTTTCCGGAAAGGTCGCCAGCGTTTCGAACTCAAAGACCTGATAGTTCAGTGTGTCATGCAGAATGGGCATCTCGACAATGCCGATCTCAAACAGGCCAGAGATTACCCATTCTTGAATCTTCGAGGAATACTGCGACTGAAAACTCACCGACAGGTTCGGGCGGCTTTCTGCGAAGCGAGCGATCTCACGCGGCATGAAGCCGAAGGATAGCAGATGTGGTGCGGCGATCTGCAATTGACCCGGATGCTTGTTCTGCAGATCCGTGACCGCCTGCGCCACGTGATCCAGCCCCCGAACAACCGTATCAACCTCGCGGTATAGAAGTTCAGCTTCTGGCGTGGGCAGCAACCGGCCTTTGTTGCGTTCAAACAGCGGCAAACGAGCTTCGCGCTCCAGCTGTGCCAACAGATTGCTGATCCCGGGCTGTGAAATCCCAAGCACCGAGGCAGCACCCGTGACAGTGCCGGTTTCCATGATGGCGTGAAAAGCCTGTAGCTGACGAAATCGCAGGGACATCGCTATAGTATCATTTTTCCTGATGACCTCTAGATAATATAGTATTTGAAATGATATCCCCGTCAAGGCAGGCTTCGGCCATTGGCAGGGGGTGCAATGGGCGATCTGACACAGAAAATCATCGGCTATGATCTCTGGCATCTTGAGTTGCCCGTGACGTCTCGCCGTGATCATGGCATCGGGTCCGTCGAAGGAACATGCGAAGTCGTCGTCCTGCGGCTGAGATCCGAAGACGGCAATGAAGGATTTGGAGAGGCCTCTCCCTGGTCTGTCTTCACGGGCACCCCAGAGGCCACTTATGCAGCCCTTGATCGCTATTTGCGCGCTCTTGTGGTTGGGGCCAGAGTGGGCGATCGTTCAGCGATCATGGCGCAGGCAGCTTATGCCGTGGCTCATTGCACCGAGGCGAAAGCTGCATTGGAAACCGCTTTGCTGGATCTTGCGGGCAGAATCAGCGAGGTTCCTGTTTGGTCTCTGCTGGGCGGGAAGTGCCGAGGAACCATTCCACTCAGTTGCTCAATTGCGAACCCGGATTTTGCTCAGGATGTTGAGCTGCTGGCACAATTGCAGGCCGATGGCGTTCGGATTGTAAAGCTCAAGACCGGGTTCAAGGATCACGCCTTCGATATCATGCGGTTGGAATATCTCGCGCAGAACCATCCGGATTTCAGGGTTCGTGTTGATTACAATCAGGGGCTCAGTATCGAGGACGCACCGGCTCAGGTTCGCGATGTTGCGCAATTCGCTCCGGATTTCATTGAGCAACCTGTCCGCGCTCATCAATTCAGCATGATGGGCAAGTTGCGACAGATGATTGACGTCCCACTTCTGGCTGATGAGAGCGTCTTTGGCCCCGAAGACATGGAGCGGGCAGCGCGTGACGGTATCTGTGACGGGGTTTCAGTGAAAATCATGAAATCCGGTGGCCCGACACGAGGCCAGACTGTGGCCCGTATCGCTGCAGCACATGGTCTGACAGCCTATGGCGGTGATATGTTCGAGGCCGGATTGGCGCATCTGGCGGGCACACATATGATTGCTGCAACACCTGAGATAACGTTGGGCTGCGAATTCTATCAAGCCTCCTACTTCCTGAAAGAGGACATTCTTGAAAGCCCCTTCCAAGTAAGCAGCGGCGAAGTTGTAGTCCCTGACGCACCCGGCCTCGGCAACAGGCCTGATGTAACCAAGCTTGAGCATTATGCAGTGGCCAAGGCGGTGGGGGCATGAGCGAGAAGAAGACAATAGCGATCATCGGCGCTGGGATTGTTGGCGTTTCAGCCGCAATCTGGCTGCAGCGGGATGGTCACGAGGTAATCCTGATCGACAAGGCCGGACCGGGAGAGGGCACCTCGCACGGCAATGGGGGCGTTTTGGCGTCATGCTCGATTGTTCCGGTGACTGTTCCAGGGCTGCTCCGGAAGGCGCCCAAAATGCTGCTCAGCCCGTCACAACCGTTGTTTCTGAGATGGGGGTATCTTCCAAAGCTGATTCCTTGGCTAACCCGCTATCTGAGTCATGCGAATGCATCAGATGTGGAACGCATAGCGTCAGCTTTGACGCCAATTGTTGGCGATAGCCTGAACGACCACAAAGCGCTGGCCGAGGGCACAGGCGCTGAAAAGTGGATCGTGCCGTCTGACTATCTGTTCCTGTACAAGGACCGCGCGCATTTCAATGATGATGCGTTTGGCTGGGACATTCGGCGCAGGAACGGATTCACATGGGAAGAATTGGAAGGCCCGGGCTTTCACGCCTACGACCCGGTCTATAGTGAAGATATCGGTTTTGCGGCGAAACTTTCGGATCATGGCCATATCACGGATCCTGGTCGGTACGTCAAAGATCTGGCGGCGTATGTCGAGGCACATGGGGGCACAATCCTACGTGCAGCGGTCGATGACGTGGTTCAGGAAAATGGTCGCGTAACCGGTATACGGGCGGCAGGCGAAACCATCGCGTGTGATACGGCAATTGTAACTGCGGGCGTTTGGTCGGGACCTTTGGCTAAGCTTTTGGGCATTTCTGTTCCCCTTGAAACCGAACGCGGCTATCATCTTGAATTGGTGGAGCCTTCTGCCATGCCGCGCAGTCCGGTCATGGTGGTTTCCGGCAAATTTGTCGCCACACCGATGGATGGCCGCATTCGTTTGGCTGGCATCGTGGAATTTGGCGGTCTTGATGCGCCACCCTCACGCGCGCCGTTTGAATTGATGCGCAAGAATGCCCGGATGGCCTTCCCGGGTTTGACATGGAAGGAGGAAGTGGAATGGATGGGGCACCGCCCAGCACCAACCGACTCGATCCCGATTATCGGTGAGGCTCCAGGGATTAGCGGTGCGTATATGGGCTTTGGGCACCATCACATTGGCCTGACAGGCGGGCCGAAAACGGGGCGACTTCTGGCCCAAATAATTGCGGGCAGAACACCGAACACTGACATGAGCGTCTACGCGCCCTCGCGTTTCGCAACATAGAAATGACTGGCGAAGAACGCCGGCGTCTCAAAACTCAACAGGGAGAAACATGATGAAAAAACTGACAAGCCTTCTGGCAGCAACCGCTCTGACGGCTGCCGCAACAGCGCCAGTAATGGCAGAGAAATGGGATATGCCGATGGCCTATTCGGCCTCAAACTTCCACTCGGCCACGGGCGCGGAGTTCGCCAAATGTGTGACCACCGGCACAGGTGGTGAGATTGAGATTGTCACGCACCCTTCCGGCTCGCTGTTCAAAGGTGCCGACATCAAGCGTGCGATCCAGACCGGGCAAGCCCCGATTGGTGAGCGTCTGCTGTCTGGGCACCAGAACGAAAACGCGCTGTTCGGCTTTGATTCCATCCCGTTCCTGGCCACGTCATTCGATGATAGCGCCAAGCTGTGGGATGCGGCAAAGCCGTCCATCGAAAAGCTGCTGGCTGAACAGAACCTGACGCTGCTTTACGCCGTGCCTTGGCCGCCTCAAGGGTTGTACTTCAAGGACGAGGTGAACTCGGTCGCGGATATGGCGGGGATCAAGTTCCGCTCCTATAACAACGCCACCTCACGCCTGGCCGAACTGACGGGTATGCTGCCGGTTACCATCGAGGCGGCTGAGATCAGCCAGGCCTTTGCCACCGGTGTGGCGGATTCCATGGTGTCGTCTGGGTCGACTGGCTATGACCGCAAGGTCTGGGAAAGCCTGAACTACTTCTATGAAGTGGATGCCTGGTTGCCGCGCAACTACGTGATGGTGAACTCGGATGTTTGGGCCGGTGTCTCGGATGCGAACAAGAACGTCATCAAAGGCTGTGCGGAACTGGCCGAGTATGCCGGTAACTGGCGCGCAAAGGAATATACCGGCTTTACGCTTCAGGGTCTGCGCGATGGCGGCATGACCGTTGGTCCTGCGTCCGAACAGATGACGAATGAGCTGAAAGAAATCGGCGTCACCATGACCAACGAATGGCTTGAGGCCGCCGGTGACGAAGGCAAAGCCATCGTCGACGCGTTTAACTCTCAATAATCATTCGAATGCGGGCGGCAGTTCATCCTGCCTCCTGCTCCCAATCCACAAAAAGCACAGCGGGGACAGCATGGCGGCGATGCGAGGGCTCAGGTCCGTACTGGATTTCATTTATCTGGCAGCAGGGGTTCTGGCGGCGCTCAGCCTGATTGCCATTCTGGTGCTCATTGTGGTGCAAATGCTGGCCCGTTGGACCGGCGAAGTTTTTCCCGGCGCGCCGGATTATGCTGGATACGCGATGGCCGCTGCGTCTTTTCTGGCCTTCGCCAACGCCCTGAACCGAGGCAGCCATATTAGAGTCTCCATTCTCCTGAATGCGGTTCCCGATGGCTTTCGCAGAATTCTGGAAATCTGGTGCTTTGCGATTGGTTCGGCGGTCATGTGGTATTTCTGCTGGTATGCCTATCGCTTTGTGTACTGGAGCTGGAAGTTCAACGATATCAGCCAGGGGCAAGATAAAACCGCCCTTTGGATACCGCAATCTACCATGCTGATCGGAGCGGTCATTCTGGCCGTCGCGCTGACCGATCACCTGTTCCATGTCCTGTTCAAGGGTGATCACCGCATCACCCGTGATCTGGCCGATCAGAGCCACGGAGAGTAAGAGCATGGAAAATATATCCGTTATTATCCTCTTCCTCTTTGTCCTTTTCACCTTGCTGGGCACCGGTGTCTGGGTCGGGCTGGCCCTGATGGGCGTCGCCTGGGTCGGGATGGAGCTGTTCACGACGCGCCCCGTAGGCGATGTCATGATCACCACGATCTGGTCGGCGTCCTCTTCCTGGACCCTGACTGCCTTGCCTATGTTCATTTGGATGGGCGAGATCCTCTACCGAACCCGATTGTCCGAAGACATGTTCAAAGGCCTGTCGCCGTGGATGGCACCTTTGCCCGGAGGGCTGGTTCACACGAATATCGTAGGCTGTACGGTGTTTGCCGCGGTATCGGGTTCTTCGGCGGCGACGCTGACTACGGTTGGCAAGATGTCGATCCCGGAACTGCGAAAGCGCAACTATCCCGAACGCATGGTCATCGGCACGCTGACCGGCGCGGCAACACTTGGACTAATGATCCCACCGTCGCTAACGTTGATCGTGTACGGCGTTACGATCAACGAGTCCATCACCAAGCTGTTCTTTGCAGGCATCCTACCCGGTCTTGTGCTGGCTGCCATGTTCATGGGCTATGTCGCCATCTATTCCAAAGTTGGCAAAGACTGGAACCCCAACGATGAGAGCAAGTTGACCTTTTCCGAAAAGGTTAAGAACTCTCGCTTTCTGTTGCCAGTGATCCTGCTGATCATGGTGGTAATCGGATCGATGTATCTGGGTTATGCTACAGCGACCGAGGCGGCGGCTTTCGGTGTGATTGGCGGACTGCTACTGGCAGCAGGGCAGGGATCGTTGAACTGGAAGACCTTCACTGAAAGTTTGATGGGCGCAACCCGCACCAGTGCGATGATTGCGCTGATCCTAGCGGGTGCTGCGTTCCTGTCATTGTCGATGGGCTTTACCGGCCTGCCGCGCGGGCTTGCGGATTTGATCGCGGGCTGGGAACTGACCCGGTTCGAACTGCTCATGGTTCTGCTGGTTTTCTACGTCATTCTGGGCTGCTTCCTTGATGGGATTTCTTCGGTTGTGCTGACTATGGCTGTTGTCGAGCCTATGATCCGGGACGCCGGGATCGATCTGATCTGGTTCGGGATCTTCATCGTGGTCGTTGTCGAGATGGCGCAGATCACACCTCCTATTGGTTTCAACCTGTTCGTGATGCAGGGCATGACTAACCATGAAATGAGCTATATCGCCCGCGCTGCGATCCCGATGTTCCTGATCATGGTGCTGATGGTGTTCGTTCTGATCTGGTTCCCCGAGTTGGCGACGTGGCTGCCCGAAAACCTGCGTCAAAGCCCCGGTGGGTAGACACCGTTGAACCCGCTTCACCTCGCGGCGCGTCACGGCCCATATGTGTTAGTATCGGGCCTTGCCGCAGGCCTTCTGCTGCCGGGGCTGGCCGCACCGATGCGGCCTCTCTTACCGCCCTTGGTCATGCTCCTGCTGTTTTTGACGCTGCTGCGAATGCAGCCGGGGGCCATTGTGGGTTCGCTGGTTGACCTGCGAAAAGTTGCGGGAACGATTGCCGCCTTTCAATTGGTTTTGCCGTTGTCTGTCGTTGGGATTGGAATTGCCTGCGGATGGACCGGTTCGCCAGTTTTTTTGGCATTGCTTGTCATGGCTGCAGCCCCATCAATATCCGGCAGCCCCAATATGTGCCTGATGATGGGCTATTCTGCGGAACCGGCGATGCGACTGGTCGTGGTTGGAACGGCTGTTTTGCCACTGACCGCGTTACCGATCTTTTGGCTGATGCCGGAATTGGGTGATCTCAGGGCGGTCCTGATGACCGCGCTTCGGCTTTTTCTTACCATCACAATAGCAATTCTCGCGGCTGTCATATTGCGCCGCACGGTGCTGCGCCAACCTTCAAAGTCTACGCTTTTGAACGTGGAAGGTGCGGCAACGATTACTCTGTCCGTTTTCGTTGTTGGCCTGATGCCATCATTGAGCGCAACCGCACTTGTGGACCCGCGTGTCGCGCTGTTCTGGATCGCGTTTGCCTGTCTGATCAACTTTGGGGCTCAGGTTGTCTCATTCCAATTCACACGAACTCGAATGCCCGGTGCCGAGGCTACGGCGGTGTCTCTGATCGCCGGAAACCGGAACATCGCGATATTCTTCGTGGCACTGCCACCTGAAGTGACCGCGCCGATCATGGTGTTCATCGGGGCCTATCAGATACCGATGTATCTGACGCCGCTGATCATGCGCCGACTGTATCAGACGGCTGCCACAACCAGTTGATTTGGGCCAGAGGCATTGGCGGTGCCAGCCCTAACGCTGATCCCCAACCCCGACGCCGACATAGGTTTCAAATCCCGATCCCAGAACCATCGTGGACGAGTAGATATTACGCAAGTCGACCATTCGGGGGGATCTCATAGTCTCTGCCAGCTCGCTCAGGTTCAGGGCGCGGAACTCGTTCCATTCTGTCAGCAAGACAACAACGTCCGCATCTTTGGTCGCGGCGTAGGGATCATCCATCCACTCGACGCCAGGAAGCAGCGCTTCCCCCTCGGCACGGCCTTGCGGATCGACAACGCGGACCTGGGCACCGCCGCCGATCAGGGCGGGAACGATGGTCAGGGAAGGTGCGTCGCGCATGTCATCGGTGTTGGGCTTGAAAGTCACACCCAGAACCGCCACGGTCTTGCCATTGAAGCTGTCATCGCAGGCATCCCGGATCTTCTCGATCATCCGCTTCTTGACCTCATCGTTTACACGAATGACGGTTTCGGTGATCTGCATCGGGTGGGCAAAATCCTGTCCGATCCGGGCAAGTGCAGCGGTGTCTTTCGGAAAACACGAGCCGCCATAGCCAGGGCCTGCGTGCAGAAACTTGTTGCCGATCCGCCCATCCAGACCAATACCGCGCGCCACCTCTTTGACATCGCCGCCTGCCCGCTCGCAAAGACCGGCGATTTCATTGATGAACGTGATTTTGGTCGCCAGGAATGCGTTCGCCGCGTATTTGATCATCTCGGCGCTTTCTAGATCAGTGGTCAGGATTGGAAAGTCACGCAGATAAAGCGGGCGGTAAATCTCGGCCATGACATCCGCCGCTCGTTCGCTTTCGACCCCTACGACAACACGGTCCGGGCGCATAAAATCATCTATTGCTGCGCCCTCGCGCAGGAATTCGGGGTTCGATGCGACGTCGAATTCCGCCTTCGGATTTGCACCCGAGACAACTTCATGAACCTTGCGGTTGGTGCCGACCGGGACAGTCGATTTGGTTACGACAACCGTATAGCCGGTGATGGCATGAGCGATTTCCTCGGCGGCGGCCATCACATAAGTCAGATCAGCGTGCCCGTCCCCGCGTCTCGTAGGTGTGCCCACCGCGATGAACACCGCGTCCGCGCCGTCGACCGCAGCGGCCAGGTCGGTGGTAAAGGTCAGGCGGCCAGCAGCCACGTTCTTGGCCATGAGCACATCAAGGCCCGGCTCGTAAATCGGCACCTCTCCATTCTGAAGCATCTTGATCTTGCGATCGGATTTATCGACGCAAATCACATCATGGCCAAAGTCCGAAAAGCAAACCCCGGACACCAAACCGACATATCCGGTGCCAATCATCGCAATGCGCATTTATCGAATTCCTTCTTTTGGGTTTCGCCAATGGCGCATTTCCTGGTCTCTTTCAACCGCTGAACTAAGAGCTTTTGGGGCTCGATAATTACAACCGCCTAGGCATTGCCGGCTTGCTTTCGACAACAGCTCGGCACTTCTGAGGTGTTGCGGGCGATAGGGCAAAATCATCAGACTGTCTCTTGGCGACCGAATATGCTTGTTGTGGTGAATTGTTCAAGTGCTGTTCGTGGCTTGCGTTGAACTGGCTATCTGGTCTCGGCGAAGAACGGCGTGTTGCGATCAAGATTCGTTGCCAGATCGGATTTTCGACGATGGCATTCGTTCGACCGCTGGCGCGCATTCTCAATCCTACATGTAATATCAGGCACTTCTTCGCTTCAGCAGGCGTTGGGCATAGCCAGAATGCGAAGCTTCATATAGTCTCACAATCAGTTTTCGTGGTGTCGAGCGGCGGTGCGAGCAATCTGTTAATTATTTTAAGGCTTCGCGATGGGGGGCATGTTCTCGTTATTGGGTTCCGGGGAAGGCGTTGGCCTTAAATCTCCACGCCGCATGAGCGCCGGTCGCGGAGCGCGCTGATGGTGCTGCACCCCACCGGCCCGGAAACTGATCTTGGCGCGATGGAGCACCGCCATCTGACTGTCATGATGGTGGATCTTGTCGAGTCCACGGTATTGGCTCAAATGCTTGAGCCCGAAGATTTGCTGTCTACGACATTACGTTATCATAAACTGGTCGAACAAATTGCCGTTGAGTTCGGGGGCAGGGTGCTGCAGATCGTGGGCGACGGTATCCTCGTCGCCTTTGGTTGGCCTGCTGCGTCTGAAAATAATGCCGAGCGCGCTCTACGCGCTGCGCTGCGCATCCATACTGATCTGCCCGCAATGGCGGGTCCGCTCGATCTCAGGTGCCGGATTGGGATCGCATCCGGCGTAGTTCTTGTCGGGGACATCGCGCTTGGGACCAATATTCAGCCGGACGCGATTTTTGGATCGACGCTAAATCTTGCGGCACGTCTTCAGTCGTTGGCGACCCCCGGTGGAACAATGGTTTCTGCGGCAACACGAGCGCTTGGGGCCGAACAAATGGAGTTCGAGCCGCAAGGCGTTCAGAACCTCGCGGGGTTCGACCGGCCTGTTCCAGTTTATCGATTGACCGGTGAAGGCAAGGATCAGGCACGCCGCCATAACCGCACCCCGTTGCTTGGCCGCAAAGCCGAACGCGGACAACTCCGCCGCGCGTGGAAAGATGTGGAAGCCGGAAGAGGGCGGGTGATTCACATTTTGGGTGAGGCAGGGATTGGCAAATCGCACCTGATCCGTGATCTGCGTTCGTCGGTCGGGCCGCAGGCATGGGTGACCTATCACTGCAGTCCGTTCCATGTCAGCACACCGTTCTTTCCCTTCATATCACAGGTCGAACGGTGGTGCGGCATCCACAATCAGGACGATATTGCCGCGCGTCGCAACCGGTTGTCAGAACATCTGAGCGATATTCTGGACGACGCGCAACTTCGCACGCTGTATTTCATTCTTGCCCCGGGCCCTGGCGACAGCGGGACGACCAGTGAGGACGAACTGCGCGCGCAACTGAGTGACATATTCATCCGCGTCTACCAAAAACTCAGCCGAGAGGGGCCGGTGCTTGTCGTGGTTGAGGATATGCAATGGGTCGACCCATCGACCCTTTCGGTGCTGCGCGACGTGGCCGAGCATCTGACATCACTTCCCGTCCTGATGTTGATGGTTTCGCGGATGCCGGCGCCATCAGCGATCAAAGAGAGCATACCGTCTCTTGAGCAATTGTCGCTTCCACCGCTCGATGATGCGACATCGTCAGAACTGGCCAAGGCGGCCTCGGGTGAGCGCCTTGACGACCGCACTACGGCGCAGATTTTGGCGCGGGGCAATGGAGTGCCCCTTTTCATCAAGGAGTGCTCTGCCGCCATCGCTGCGTCGCCTGAACGTATCGTGGACAACATTCCCGCCACGTTGCATGACCTCCTGGCGCAACAGGTGGACGAGGTCGGAGAACTCCGACGTGCCGCGATCGAGGCCGCTGTTATAGGTGGTGCCTTTGGGGCACCTTTGCTGGCTCAGATCAGTGAACTGACTGAAGACGAGTCCGAAGACGCGATCTTTGGGCTCGTCGCCACGGGTATATTGCAACATCTGCCCGGCGCGAATGACGACGCAGAAATGATCTGGCGGTTCCGCCATGAATTGGTGCGTGAGGCGGCATATCAAAGCCTTGTGCGGGACCGTCGCATTCATTTGCACCGACGCACGGCAGAAGCCCTTGCCGCCCAACCGGAAGCCGCCCGACAGCCTGAACAAATAGCGCGGCACTGGGAACTGGCCGGTGAAACAACGAAGGCGGTGGCCGCCTGGTCGGAGGCCGCGCGGCTGAACCTGAGGCGCCACGCAAATCGCGAAGGGGCTCAGCATGCCCGAAACGGATTGCGGCTGTTGGACGAGTTGCCCGCAGACCAACGCGATAAAGCTGAATTGAACTTGCAATTCCTTCTGGCCGCTGCCGAACGCGTGCATGTCGGTTATGGTGCCGAGCCCGCAATCGATGCCTTTGGGCGCAGTTTTGAACTGGCTGAAAAGCTGGGCGACAGACGTACTCTTGTTCGCGCGGGCAGGGGTCTGTTTACCGCTGCAATGGTCAAAGGTGATTACCAGAACGCCGAGCAATGGGGGCAAGCGATCATCGATGCGTATGACGATCACCACACCCGAATGGTCGGAAACTACATCTGTGGGGCCGCGCTATCCCCGCGCGGTCGGTTTCAGGATGCGGCAGCAGCTCTGGAACAAGCGGCGTCTCATGCGGATGCGCATCGCGCCGAAGCTGGAAACAGCCCCGATATTGCAGCCGTGATACAAATCGAGAGTATGAGCGCGCTGGTTGACAGCTTTCAGGGCAAAACTGAGGCGGCACTCGCCAAAGCCAAGCGGGCAGTTGACGCCGCGATGGCGTCGGGCCAGCCCTTGATCATCGCAAATGCAATGCATTGGTTGACCGAAATCCACATGCAGATGGACCACCCGGATTATGCGCGTATGGCCAAGGCGCTGAGCGCGGCTGTTCAGGACAAGGGCGGCCCTTATTACCAAGCTGTTGCGACGGCCCATCTTGCCGGGGCTGCCATCAGAACCGGCGAGGCCACAGAGGGCGTGGCCATGCTGCAGGCCGCTTGGGGAAGGATGCACGCAACGGGTGCCGAGGCGGCTGGCGTGCTCGTCAACGCCGAGCTCGCACGGGGCTATCTTGCTCTGGGTGAGATTCAGAAAGGGTTGGATGCGGTGGAGGCTGGTCTGACATGTGCAGAAAACACTGACGAGCGGAACTATGAGGCTGAAATCCACCGGATAAAGGCGGCTCTTCTACTGGAACAAGGTAGTCCGTTCGATGCGGCTGAGGCGGCTTTGCGTGAAGCTATAGCCGTGGCAAATGATCAGGGCGCGGCGCTGTATGAATTGCGCGCGCTGAGTGATCTTGCCTGCATCCGGCCAGCCGATACGGAAGTTGCCGCGCGGATTGCTGAGCTGGAAGAGCGCGCGGTCGCGTCTTAGGTCCCGCCGGGACGTCGACCTAAAGTGCAGTCTTCGGGTTGCAGGTCCAAGCCAACAAAACGCGCCACCTGCGAGAATGACGAAGTTTTCTTCAACAACTGAAAACCTTTCTCTGAAAAAGTCTCAGCCGAGTACAAGTTTTTGGACACCATCGGGTTGTTCATAAGCTGCGTGATTGCGTCATACGCCACCATCGATGTCATCAGATCGCCCATGATCACATCGCCCTTGTGCTGTTCCGCAAAGAGACCAGGGAACAACTCGACCCTATTGACGTCGCAATAAAGCCGGCTCAGGTCGGCAATCAATTCGTCCGCAAACGGCTGATCACCAACCATCTCAGTAAAGCTTGAATGCGGTTTGCGGCAGAAATGATGACGATAAGTGTTCAGCGACGGAAGACGCGCCTTACGCGTCAGGGCAATTGTAGCTTCGACAGGGGCAGGAGCACCGGGCGCAGGCCTTTGGAACAGGAAATCGGGCGTGTTGCGCAGCGACATGCGGGCCGCAGGTTGGCGCGACAATGATCGGATCATTTCCGCCAATCCCGTTTGTTCGACCAGTCGTGGATTGAATCTGAACCCCTCCGGGCCAACCTGTGCGCCGTCGATTATGAATCGCTCGGGGATCATCGAATGCCAGCGGTAGAGCAAATTGAACTCAATCGCGATCTGGTTGGAATGATGCCACGGTTGCCAGCGATTGACGCCAACAGGCAGTTTGAATGGCATATTGGCGATGTGGGCGATGTAGTCCTCAAGCACAAGCTTGATCAGCAATGCGATTAAGGTGCAGCGTGTGGTCTGGAACACACGCTCTTTGTCCCAGCCTGATATGCCGCGCTTTTCGCGCCACAACAGATCGGCAAAGGTGTTATGGGCGCGCAACATCAGTGTATTGATCGCGATATAGCCTATGGTACCATTGCCATTATCGAGCCCGGTTGCATGAAAATCGAGCAGTAGCTGGTCAATCGCGTGATCGCTGAGACCCGGATGTGCCCGTTTCACCGCATTCCACAACTTGCATGGATCGTGCAGGGGCTTTCCGCAATTCTCGCCAGTGGCAAGACTGCCATCAAAGGGGGGCGCAAGCTTAACACCACCGCTTTGGTTCTTTTGAAACAGCTTCGGGGCCCACATCTCTCCTTGTGTATCCAGACGAAAGGCCAACCGGTGGGTTAATTCATTGGTTTCGGGATCGCGTTCGCGCAGCATGTCGGTCTGAAAATCGTTCAGCCCGTAGATTTGGCATAGATCGACCTCGTGGTTCGAATCCGTCTGATCAACCGGTCCTTTCGCCCCAAAGGTGCGCAGGAAACTGTCGGTAAACCATTGTGCGGCCGAGATAAACAAAAGTGTCGATCCTTGCGGGCACATCAAGGTAAGCGGGCTGCCATCCATTTGTGTCCGTCGGCGAAAGAGATCAGCAACTTCGCTTTCCGACGGCAGGACGGGTGAGAGGTCTTCTGGCGTTGTATGCCGACCGATCCAGCGATGGGAAAACACGCCGGGCCATGTCGTGTAGTCTGCGCCCATCGTATAGGGCCGCGGTCGGTGGATCTTCGCGGCGTTTGCAAGCCTGATCGCGGCTAAATAGCTCGTAACGGGTGGGGAGATCTTGAATCCGAGTTTGATCAGATCATCAACGTCCAGCATCAATACATCTCCGTTTGGTCATCGATTCGGGAACCGGGCGCGGGCCAGGCTCAGATAGGTTCTGAGCCGGATCGCATTAATCGGTCCTAAAGGTTCGTGATCTGCCGTGACACGCCAGGGCGAGAAGCTCATCGCGTCGCCATTCTGCGGATCAAATTCTGCACCTTTGGGAATCGTGATATCCGCCACGGGCGTGACGGTATGATGGTACGGATCAAGAGGTGCATCTGGTTGCGGATCGCATGCCCACCGGATGCGATTGTCTAGCACATCGAATTCGTCGGCCGGGCGCGGGGGCTCAATCACACACAGCTCGAAGTGATTATCTCCATCGGCCACGTCTTGCCGCAAACACTGCCCGATCCCATCTGGGTCGTCTACCGGATGTGCCGGAATTTTTGGTTTAGCGCTGCGGGCTAGGTATCGGACTGTTAGATCGGGGCCCAGCCGATACGGTGTTGTCGACCAGAAATGGACCTCAAAAGGCGAGTGCATATAGTTCGAGGCAAAATCACTCGCGACGCGAAACTGACGCTTGCCTTCACGAGTGAGGAAGGCTCGAAATCCTGCGCGCAGCCCTTTGATGATCAACCTAAGGCTCCATTTTCGTCGCCCTTTGATCGCGTGCTGGACCGCTTGTAATGTGGCGACAAGCCTGCCCAATCGCTCATATTCATCGGGGACATAGCTGGGAAACACATCCTGATCGACCAATACAAAATCGAACTCGTCGCTGAGTTGTGTGGTCCCCAGATGTGCAAGTGCTTCGGCGTCGATCAGCTTGGGGCCTGGCACGTCAAAAAGCTTGATCGCCATCCCGTGGGCATCCGATTTCCGGTCATCCAGATGCGCGCCGTTGGAAAAGCGAAGTGCGGCTGTATAGTCTGCGGGCTGTTCAAACAGGCCGTGACGGAACTGTTCTGGTAGATCGTTTCTGACGGTGAATGTTGCAGCCACGCACCCGTGACTGCGCCCATGCTGAGCCCTTAAGCGATGGCCTTTCCACCGTGCAACGGCCTCGAGATTGTGGTCAATGACATCATCAACAATATCCGGCGGCAATGCGTTTTGCGAAACATGCGTCAAAGAACCGTCTCCTTGGATAAACCCAGGCAATGATCAAACAGGGGTAAGGCGCTGACAAAGCTAAACCTCTAAATTTGTTCAGCTTACCTCAGATTGTCTAATTTCCAAACACACCAACTATGGACAGCCGTGGCCAGACAAATTCGGCGCGCAGCCCAACCCATTCGGTTGGTGCTACGGACACGTGGTTGCCCGCGCTCGATCCTCGACCAGAGTTGGGCGCCTTCGACTTTATCATTGACGTGTCCGGTGTTCTCGGGCACTCAATCGATTGATGGTTCCCGGTGGTGTTGCCGCGGGATGAAAAGGGAATACGGTGAGGTTTGCCAAAAGGTGCCAATTCCGTAACTGCCCCCGCAACTGTAAGCGGTGAGCAAGGCCAAACAGCCACTGGTCCACAGGGTCGGGAAGGTTGGCCGAGCGCGGACCCGCAAGTCAGGAGACCTGCCATCAGATGTTTAACCAACTCGGGGCGGGGCGTCCTGGAAGGAGGCTTTGATGGCGCGTCAATCGCGTGTTTACATTGTCGGCAGCTTCCGCATGCGCTTGGAAACAAGTGGAGTGGACCATGCCAGATACGCCTGATCATTTCATTCTAGTCTGCGAAAGCTGCACTGAAGGGCTGCCCCTTGATGAAATTTGCAATGCGTTGACTGGGAAATTACATCGCAGTTTTGCGATCCGCGCGTCGTCTTGCATGGCAGGCTGCGATAGTCCCAGAACGGTTGGGTTCCAGGCCGTAGGAAAGGCGCAATACCTTTTTGGTGGCATTCAGACCGCGGATGAGGTGCAGGCGCTGGCTGAGTTTGCAGCGCAGTATCGTGAAAGCCCGGATGGCTGGACAAATGCCACTGATCGCCCGCAGGCGTTGTTCAATAAAACCCTCTCGCGCATGCCGCGGATCGAACAGGGGGCATCGCAATGACGTTGCCACCCTTTCTGATTGCCGAAAACCTTGAGTATTATGCCCTTACCGGAGATGTCCTGTTGCAGGGCGTCTCGTTCGAGTTGTACGAGGGTTCCATTCTAGCCATCGCCGGCCCGAACGGGGCGGGGAAAACGACGCTTCTCAATCTGTTGTGCGGCGCTGAGCCGCTGGCACTTGGTGATGTTCGGATCAAAGGACGCAGTCTGAAAAAGCTCACGGCCAAAGAGCGTGCGCGCATGATTGCAGTGGTAGGTCAGCAGGAACTGCCCGATGGACGCTTGGCGTTACGCGATTATGTTGCGCTGGGGCAAATACCCATCCGTGCGGACCGCTCTGCCGAAGGCCAAGCGCAAGAGCTGGACCGGATTTTAGACCTGACCGGTCTCGCCAATCTCGCGGACAAGCGCATGGCCCAACTGTCCGGAGGCGAACGTCAGCGTGCCCATATCGCACGTGCTTTGGCGCAGAACCCTTCGTTGCTGTTTCTGGACGAACCGACCAACCATCTGGATCCTGATGCAAAAGGGCGGATGCTGTCTTTGGTCGCCGAGCTTGGGATCACCGTGGTCATGATCGTACACGATCTGGTCATGATCCCCGAATTCGCCACACACGTGGCGCTGATGAAATCGACCCGCATGATCGAGTTTGGATCGGTGGACAAGGTGCTGACACCCGAAAGAGTCCGCGAAACTTTCGGCGTTGATTTCCTCTGCTTTCTCCACGAAGGCCGCGTGATCCCGGCGCTTGATATTCGAAGAACCACAATCTCAACTTAGTCGAAGGAACACACTGAGATGAAATACATCTGGCCCGTGGCGTTGGCCACCGCCATGGCAAGCGGTGCTGCTGCGCAAGAAGTCACCGTAGACAACTGCGGCGAACCGCTGGTTTTTGATACCGCGCCCGAGCGCCTGGTTGTGCATGACATGAACATGACCGATATGGCTTTTGCATTGGGTCTGCAGGACAAGATCGTCGGCCTGACCGGCATCACCGGCTGGTACAAGACCAGCCCTGATTTTGATGCCCTGCGCGGCGACATCCCCGAGCTTGCGCCGAAATATCCGACCGTCGAAAACTTGGTGGCGGTTGAACCCGACCTGTTCTTTGCCGGTTGGTACTATGGCATGAAGCCGGGTGGTGATGTGACCCCAGATACATTGGAACCGTTCGGAATCAAGACCTTGGTTCTAACGGAAAGCTGTGTCCATCTGGACAAGGATCGCCCCGAAGCCAGCATGGATCTTCTGTTTGGCGATGTGTTGCGCTTGGGCAAGGTGATGCAAGTCGAAGACAAGGCCGAGGCTCTGGTCTCGGGCTGGAAAGAGCAGCTGGCAGCGATCGAAGCCAAGACTGCTGAACTGCCCAAGCCCCGCGTCTTTCTTCTGGATGGTCCTGCAGATGCTCCGTTTACCGCCGGTAAATTCGCGATTCCCGACGCGATGATCACAGCCGCCGGTGGTGAAAACGTCACTCATGACATGGACACGAGCTGGGGCCGCACTTCGTGGGAGGCCGTTGCCGCATCGAACCCGGAATTCCTGGTTTTGTTGGATTATCAGACCGGCAATGGTGCCGAGGACACCTTCAAGTTCCTGCAGGAACATCCCGTCATGTCGCAGACTGATGCCGTCAAGAACGAACGCTGGATCGGATTGCGCTACGAAGAGCTAACGCCGGGACCGGCAAATATCGAAGCGATCTCGAAGATGGCGCGCGCGATGCATTCGGGTCAGAGCTAATATGGGCCGACTGGGCCTGACGTTGTTGCTGGGGGCGGTCGTTCTGACCGCCCTTTTGCTGATTTCCACGATCTACGGCACAACCTCGATTCCTTTGTCCGACACCTTCACCGCGATATTGCGCGGTACCGGGTTGCAGGACGGAGAGATGTCGCCGCTGCATAGGATCGTATTCGACCTGCGATTGCCCCGCGCGTTGTTTGCAGCCGTGATCGGTGCTGGGCTGGGCATCGTTGGCGTGGTGCTGCAAACGACCACACGTAATGACCTTGCCGATCCATTTCTGTTCGGCCTGTCCTCGGGTGCGGCAGCGGGGGCGGTGTTTGTAATTACCGTGACCGGAGATATTCTGGGTTTCTGGACTCTGCCTCTGGCTGCCTTTTGCGGCGGTCTTGTGGCGTCGGGCATCGTGCTGGCGCTGGTTCATGGGCTTCGCACCAGCGCACCGGAAAAGCTGATCCTTGCGGGTCTGGCTGTGTCGTTTTTGTTTTCGGCCATAACCAACTATCTGATTTTCGCCGGCGATAGCCGCGCCGCCCATTCTGTCATCTTCTGGATGCTGGGGGGGCTGGGCCTGGCCCGTTGGGAGACGTTCCCGCTGGTGTGCATCGGTCTGCTGCTGATCCTGAGCTATTCGCTTTATCGCAGCCGCTGGTTGGATGCGCTGCTGACCGGGGATTTGACTGCCGCTACTCTGGGTGTGCCGGTTCGGGGTCTGCGGTTCAGCATGTTTTTCACCGCAGCGTTGGCAACGGCCGTGTTTGTTTCCGTAGCCGGGGTGATTGGTTTTGTCGGTCTGATGGTGCCGCATATTGCACGCGGGATCGCAGGTCCCCTGCACAAAAACCTTCTACCTACCGCCGCTATGGTTGGTGCTGCCTTGTTGACCGGCTCTGACATTCTCAGCAGGCTTATGCTGGCTCCGCAGGAATTGCCGGTGGGGATCGTCACAACTTCAATCGGATCGGTGTTTGTATTCTTGCTTTTATTCAGGACTGCGAGAAATCAACGGTAAGGCCCTCGATCTTCGCTCACAAGATATTTCGTCCTGATCAGGTCTGAGCCGAGTTTAAACCTTTCCGTCAGCCGCTTGGCCGAGCCACTTGAACACAAGCTTGGCGCGGTCGGATGAGGTGTTGTGTAGTTTCACGTAGAAATCCAGTTGCGATGAGATGGTTTGCGGCAACAGTCTGACCAGTTTTCCGGATGCGGTCAGCTCCGAGGTCAGTCCCTCCCATCCCAGCACTGCGCCCATATCGTCCTGAGCGGCCTGAAGCGCGATCGTGTAATTGTTGACCCGATGCGCGGAATTCAGCGGGCCTTCATAGCCGAGTTTCTGGGTCCAGGCACGCCAGTCGGTCCAGCCGGTATCCGGAGCGTCGAGATGAATGAGGGGGACCCTGGCAATATCTTCAACGCGTTCGATGGGATTTTGTTGCGCAAACCTTGGGCTGCAAAGCGCCATAATCTTGTCGTGAAATAGTGTCTTGAAGATGCCCGTTTCGCGACTGGAATCGCCGTAATGGATACTTAGGTCGCATTTTGACGTGTCGATGCCGAGGTCAGTCACGACCTGCGTCACGGAAACGTGCCCGTATTGCTTCCAGAACTGCGCAAGGCGCGGGGTGAGCCAAAGTGAACTGACAGCCGTGGTTGAGCGGATCGTCACACCTTTTCTGTCATATTGACGCCGCAACTGCCCAAGTGCTTCGCTGATGCCTTCCAGACCACGTTGAAGGGCAACAAGAAGATAAGCACCGCTTTCAGTAAGTTCCACGCCGCGATGATGGCGCAGAAACAGCGCGCATTGCAGCTCGTTCTCCAGCGCTTTGACCTGATGGCTGATTGCGGCCGGCGTGACGTTCAGCTCTTCTGCGGCGGTCTTGAAGCTTACATGCCGCGCAGCAGCCTCAAAGCTGATAAGCGAACTTACAGGTGGAAGATCGTAGGGCCTGTTGAGCAAGGTGATTTGACCTGTGATGGTTTGTACATCCAATATTATATAAGCACTATCCGAAGATCAGGCTTAGCTGATCTTATTCAAAGTGAATCTTTTTGCAATTGCCCGCCAGCGGTTCACGGTGAAAATTCGCCACAACCGTTTGAGACATGATCAATGGATGTATCAAAGGTCCTCAAAACTCTTGACGTTCATATCGATCTTTCCTCATGCAATGCGACCCCCGGTTGGTCGTGCACAAGTTGAAGGAGTTGCAGTATGCAGTCACATGCAAAAGTCGTGGTTGTCGGTGGCGGATGCGTCGGGGCGTCAATTCTATATGGGCTGACCGAACATGGATGCTCTGATGCCGTTATGCTGGAACGCACCACACTGACCTCGGGTTCAACGTGGCATGCGGCTGGTTTGCTAGTAACCTTTGTGCGGTCGCACAACGTGTCGAAGATGACGATGGAAACCATCCGCATCTACACCGAGGTGGAAGAGAAGATGGGCAGTTCGGTCGGACTGCGTAAGGTAGGACAGCTGCGGGTCGCCAATACCGAAAAGCGCTGGGATGAGTTCCAGTCCTATATCTCGATTGCCGAAGCTGCAGGCGTGCCCTGCCAACTGCTGACGCCAGAGGAGATTGCCGAGATTCATCCCTTGCTGAATCAAAGTTCAGATATTCGGGGTGGTATTCTGCACACGGAAGACGGCTATGTGAATCCCGCGGACATTACCATGGCATTGGCCAAGCTCGCGCGGGATGCCGGCGCCAAGGTATACCAGAACACCGAAGCGCAGGCTTATGAGAAGCTGGACAATGGCCACTGGAAAGTGACCACCAATCAGGGTGAGATCACCTGCGAGCATCTGATCTTTGCCACCGGCAACTACGCCCGCGAAAATGCGCGCCGCGTGGGGCTGGACCTGCCATGTATCCCGATCGTTCACCAGTATTGGACGACCGAGACGGTGCCGCTGTTGAAAGAGCGCCGAACGCAAGGCTTGCCCGAATTCCCAATCCTGCGGGATGAGGACTACGGCGCTTATCTGCGCGAAGATGTGGGCGGGATCCAGTTCGGGCCGTATGAATTCACCAAAGACCTCAAACTGTTTGCCGAGGATCGTGTCCCGCCCGAGTTCGGAGCCGATCTGTTGCCCGAGGATTTTGATGCCGTGGAAACCCAATGGGAACGCGCCATCGAACGGGTGCCAACCTTGGGTGAGGTTGGGATCAAGGCCAACACCCGTGGCCCGTTCCAGATGACCCCGGACGAGCTGCCTCTGGCCGGACCCGCGCCGGGGCATGAGAACCTTTGGCTGGCCGAAGGCATGCCAGGTGGCATCCTCTGGGGCGGCACCGTTGGTAACCGTTTGGCCAAATGGATCGTCGATGGCGATCCGGGCATGGATATGTCGGAGCTCGACCCGCGTCGATTCTCGGACTACGCCTCAAAACGTTGGACCATGGATAAGGTGCGCGAGACATGGGGCACCCATATGGATGCGCATGTTCCGGGTGAGGACTTCCCGGATGCGCGCCCGATGAAGACCGTGGGCAGCTATGATCTGTTGACGGCTCAAGGTGCGGTTTGGACCAGCTTTAACGGCTACGAATTTCCTCGCTGGTTTGCCAAATCGCCCGAAGAGGCGATCCCCGAACACAGTTTCCGCCGCACCAACCATATGGAGCGTGTTCAGGAAGAGGTGCGCACCACCCGTGAAGAGGCTGGCTTCATCGAAATGTCGCCGATGACCAAGTTCACAGTGCGTGGACCGGGTGCAGCCAAATGGCTGGATAGCCTGATGGCCAACAAGCTGCCCAAGGTGGGCCGCATGACCTTGTCGCTGATGTTGAACGACAAGGGCGGCATGGATGCGGAGTACACAATCGTGCGCTATGCCGACGACGATTTCTACCTGATATCGACGCCGAACTGGCGAGCCTACAATTGGGATCAATTACAGCGCGTGCTGCCAGGTGATGGCTCGGTGGTGATCGAGGATATCTCAGAACAGCTGGGCGTGATCGCACTGGCCGGGCCCAAGGCACGGGACATCCTGCAACCATTGACCGATAATGATTTGTCGAACGAAGCATTCCCATGGCTGTCGGCACAGATGGGCGAGGTGGGCTATGCCAAAGGTGTGCACTTGTTGCGCGTCTCCTACACCGGTGAGTTGGGATGGGAACTGCACCACCCGGTCGGATACAATCGCCACCTCGTTGATCTGCTGCTGAAATCGGGTGTGAAACCCTTCGGGCTTGAAGCGTTGGAGTCGATGCGGCTTGAGAAATCCTATCGCGCGATCAACCGCGAAATCTGCAAGGACCTGACCCCATATGAGGCCGATTTGGGCCGTTTCGTTGCAATGACCGAGAAGATCGGCGGGCAGGTGGCCGAACGTGATTTCATCGGCAAAGCCGCGTTGCAACAGCAGCAGGAGCAGGGTGGATACAACACACTGGTCACACTGAAGCTGCCGTTCTGCGACACCTCGGTGATGTTTGACGAAGGCGTCTATGCCGATGGCAAGCTGATCGGACGCGTCACTTCGGGCGGATTCTCGTATTACTGCAACCACGACATTGCGATGGCGCTGGTTCCATACGAGATGACGGCACCCGGCACCAAAATGCAGGTGCTCATCCACAATGAAATGCGCGAGGCCGAAGTGATCGATACCTGCGCCGTTGATCCCACCAGCGCCCGCGCGCGCGCCTGATCCGGAGGATTTGAGATGGCAGAAGTCAAAGCACGCTCGGGCCGTGGCGGTGGACGTGCCGCGCGGGTCAAGGCTCGTACCAACCCGCCCCCTGTCTACTTGTCGACGCTGAACCGCAAAGTTGGCCCGATTGATCTGCTTGGTCCCGAAGGCGTTGAGAAAATCCACAATGCGGCCATGACTATACTTGAAACCACAGGGATTGAGTTCCGCGATCCGGTGGCATTAGCGGATTGGAAGAAGTACGGTGCGGATGCGCAGGGTGAGCGGGTGCGCATCGGACGCGAGATGCTGATGGACCTGATCTCGGCCGTTCCCTCGGAATGGGGCTATGCCGCGCGCAACCCGGAACGCTCGCTGCGGGTGGGCAATCGGCATTCGGTCTTTGCCAATGCGTATGGCGCGCCATTTGTCTATGGTCTGGATGGTGTGCGCCGCCCTTCGATGCTGGAGGATGCGCATAACTTCTTCAAACTCAGTCAGATGAGTCAGTCGATGATGGTACCGGGTATTTTGCCGGTCGAGCCGCAGGACGTACCCGTCCCGCAACGCCACCTGGAGCTGGTTCATGCCGCACTGACGCTGACCGACAAACCGATCAAGGGTTCAGTTCTATCCGAACAGGCAGCGTTGGATTCGGTAGAGATGACTCGCATCGTGTTTGGTGAGGAATTTGTTGACAACAATGTGGTGATGGGAGCCCTGCTGAACTGCAACACACCGTTGGTCTGGGATGAGACCATGTTGCAGAGCCTGCGCGTCTATGCCGCCGCCAACCAGCCCTGCCTGCTGTCGCCCTTTGTTCTTGCAGGGGCGAGCACACCTGCAAGCCCGCAGGGCGGTGTCGCGCTGCTGATTGCAGAATCTCTGGCCGGTATGGCCTACAGCCAGATCATCCGGCGCGGAGCCCCGATGGTGCTGGGGGTAGCAATCATGGGCGTTTCGATGAAGACAGGTGCACCGATGATGGGTTCGCCCGAACCAGGGTTGATGAACCTTCTGGTGGGTCAGATGGCTCGGTTTTATGGTGTGCCATGGCGGACCTGTACCATGTGGACCGGATCGAAATCCCCGGATATGCAGGCTGCGTTCGACACCGCAAACACCATGTGGCCGGTACTGCTGGGCGGTGCAAACTACATCGTACACTCAGCAGGCTTCCTTGAAGGCGCGCTTGGGGTCAGCTACTCTAAATGGGTGCAGGACGCGTTGCAGTTGGAAAACTTCCACCGTTTCTTCAGCGGCCTGCAAGAGGAAAATCTGGACACGTTGCTGGGCGACATTGACAAAATCGGACCGGGTGGGCACTTCCTTGGTACTGACCATACGCGCGAAAACCCAATGCATATGAACCACTTGCAAAACAATGACAGTTTTGAACAGTGGGAAGCAGAAGGTGCTAAAACCGCAGAAACCGTTGGCACGGAAGAGGCGCAGCGTATGCTGAACACCTACGTCCAGCCACCAATGCCGGACGATCAGCGCGGGGCGTTGGATGAATTCGTCGCTAAGAAGCGGGTGGAATACAGCGCCTAAACAGATCTGCAAGCGGGCACTTATGTGCCCGTTTCCTCAACCAACGACAGGATTAGGCACATGGCCGATAACTCGACGATCGCTCTCTCACTCGACGAAGTAGAGGAATTGGCAAAATCTGTCCTTGTGGCTGCAGGCATGGATGAACATGGCAGCACGGTTCTGGCCGGGCTTGTGCGGATGAGCGAGCGCGACGGCCCGCGTAGCCATGGGTTAAGGATGTTGCCTGTTTATGCGCAGAGCTTTTCTTCGGGATATGCCAACCCCGAGGCCGACCCGAGTGTCGAACGGATCGCACCGGGGGTTCTGCGCGGAGATGGTGACAATGGCTATTACCAGATCGTGGCCGCCAAAGCGCGAGACGAGCTTATTGAAATGGCGCGCGCGAATGGTATTGCCGCGTTTACTTGTGCCAATTGCCACCATCTGGGGGCACTACGTTTCGATACAGGTCCGCTGGCGGACGCTGGGCTGGTAGCGCTAGGTGTTGTGAACTCGCTCTCGATGGTGGTGCCGCAAGGCGGCACCCGCCCTGTTTTTGGCACCAATCCGATGTCCTTTGCTTGCCCGCGACCGGGTCGTGCGCCGGTTGTTTGGGATCAGGCCTCGTCAATGGTTGCGCTGATGGACATCCGGATGGCCGCGGCCGAAGGGCACGAATTGCCGCGCCCTGCGGGGCTTGACCCGAACGGTCAGCCAACCAGCGATCCCAACGCGATTTTGGAGACCCGCAGTCTGTTGCCGTTTGGCGAGCACAAAGGCGCTGCGATTGCCTTCTTGATCGAAGTTCTCGGCGCGGCACTGGCCGGTGGAACATTGTCCGTGGACAATGCCAACCGCGAAGCTCACGGTGCCTTGAATATCAAGGGCGGTTCAACGTTGATCGCGATTGATCCGGCGCGTTTCGGGAATGCCGCATTTGAAGACTATGTCCAACGCATCTGCGCTGAGATTGAAGGCAACGGGGATGCCCGCGTTCCCGGAGATGGCCGCTTGAAGAACCGTGCTGCGGCCGAAGCGGATGGTGTTCGCGTCACGGCGGACTTGATGAAGCAACTTCGCGAACTTCTGTAGGGGTCCCAGTAATGGCACGGGTGGTTGTAATTGGCGGCGGCATCGTCGGAATATCCTGTGCGCTGAAATTGCAGTCGCAGGGCCACGAGGTCACCATCGTAGAACCGGGTCCGGTTGGTGAGGGCGCGAGTTGGGCTTCCTGCGGGTGTATCGCAGTGGGTGAGATCGTGCCGTTGTCGCAGCCGGGGATGCTGATGAAAGTGCCGGGCTGGTTGCTGGATGCCGAGGCCCCGTTGACACTGCGCCCGGCTTCAGCAGTGAAGCTGCTGCCGTGGTTTGCACGGTTTACCGCCAATGCGCGACGCTCGAAAATGCGCACAATCGCCTCCGATCTGGCAAGACTTACGTTTGCTGCAACAGCGGATTTCAAGGCTCAGCTTTTAGATGTAGGCCATCCTGAGCTTTTGGTCGAACGGCCGGTAATCAAGTTGTTTGACGACGACAATGACCTTGCGACCATGCGCCCAGCTTTTGAGTTGGCGCGTGAGTTGGGCTGCACGATTGATCAAGTTACAGGTCAGGAAGCGCATGAAATCGATCCTGCAATAGCATCTGATTTCAAACATGCAGCTTTGCTTAGAGACTGGAGTTTTGTGACGGACCCTAAGGTATTGGTTGAAACGCTGACGCAGAGTTTTAGCAGCCGCGGCGGGGCAGTCGTCGCAGGAAGAGCAATCGGTTTTACGCAGGACGGACAACATGTGAAAAGCGTGAAGCTGAGCGATGGGCGATCGATCAGCGCAGATGATTTCGTCATCGCTGCGGGAACGCCGTCTAGAATCTTGGCCAAGACGCTGGGCGTTCAACTGAGGATGGAAGGGGTGATCGGATATTCGACTGCGTTGAAAGATAGCGGGGTCGAGCTCCGCCATACGGTGTTTTATGCCAAAGGCGGGTTTGGCATTACACCGTATCAGCAGGCGCTGGCAGTGGCCGGTACCGCAGAATTTGCCGACCTGAACGCGCAGCCGAATTGGAACCGAGCCGATGTGCTGGTCAGGCGTGCATTCCGCGTATTACCGGGTTTGAAGACCGATAATGCGGAACGCCGGATGGGTCGCCGCCCGTTTACACCGGACACACGTCCGATCATTGGCCGCAGCAGGCGACTGGCTAACGTCGCCTTTGCGACGGGTCACGGACAGCTTGGCCTGACACTAGGCGCGACGACGGCGCGTATAATCGCAGATGTAATTGCTGGCAGATCACCGGACATCGATATAGAAGCCTTCAGTCCAGATCGGTTCTCGTCCTGAGCCAAAGCCCGCCCAGCTCTTTTTGAGCCACATGGGACGTCATCAGCAACGCGATCATCCAGCCAGTCACCACGGCACCTGCGGTGCCGAACCAGACACCAATTTCGTTAAAGCCGAGCAGGCCGACGAAAATCCAGACAAAAAAGGCGACGCCAAATCCCTGACGATATAGGCTGATCCACACGGTCCAGATCGGTCGCTTCAAGGCTTGCAATAGCGAGTTGATGGAAAACAGCATCATGTAGATCGGGAGGATCAGACTATCGACACGTAGATAGCTAAGTCCGACGCGGATCACTTCGGGATCGTCGGTGAAAAAGCCCATCATAAGGCGGCCAAATATCCACAATATGGGGGCTGCGATGGCGGTCATGATGAACCCGACTTTCCAGCAATAAAACAGTGCCTCGCGTACCCTTTCATAGTCGCGGGCACCGAAATTCTGGGACGCGATGGGCAGCAGTGCCCCCGTGACCCCCAGCACCGGCAAAAGCAAAATCTGCTCAAGCCGAATGGCAATGCCAAAGCCAGCGATTGCGTGCTCTCCAAAGATTTTCAGGGCGAACTGCATGACGAAACCTGACAGCAGCATCACGAAGAAAGATGTCGCTGTGGGAAGTACCTGAACCGAGATCTCCTTGAACTTCTGTAGGCGCGGAATGAAGTTTCGGGGGCGCATGCGCCTCATCCTGCGGCGTCTGAGGACCTGACGGATCAGAAACACCATCACACCGGTCTGGCTGATCACCGTCGATACAGCGAGGCCATCAAATCCGATGCCCGGGATCATGCCCGGAATGCCGTAGATCAAGAGGGGGTTCAGACCGATATTGGCAAAAAACGCCACCATTAGGGCGCGTTGCATCGATACCGCGTCACCATGTGCCTGGAGAATGCCATTGCAACCGAAGGCCAGTAGAAATCCGGGCAAGGCCAATAGGAGCCAGTGGAAATAACGTAAACCTGCATCGCGATAAGGTCCCGGTTCCGAAACCAGAGTTATCAGCGCAGGGCCGTACCAGAGACCAGCCGCCGCCAGAACACAGGCTGCAATGAAGCCATAGATCATTCCCTGTGCCGCAAACCGCCGCGCTGCTCGAGTGTCTCCAGCGCCTAATGCGTTGCCGACCAGCGCGCTCATCGCGGCACCCAACCCGACCCCGACCGAAATGGCAATGAAAAAGGCCTGAAAACCTAGTGCCAATCCTGCCTGCGCGCTGGTCGAGAGAAGGCCGGCGAAGAACATGTCGACAACGTTGTAGAGAGTGTTGAACAACATCCCGATTGCGCCCGGGATCGCCAGGGTTCGGAAATGGGTCGAGATTGGCCCGCGCGTCAGATCAATTTCAGTTGGGATGGCCATATCAACTGGCCACTACGGACGTTCGGCCTGAACGGTCAGGAAGACGAACTCGGGGGTCAGTACCTCTTCGAAGCCGTGATTCAGCTCTGCATCGACGCTGATGCTGTCTCCTGCTGAAAGAGTAAATCGGGCCTCGCCGTAGCGATAGATGGCCTGCCCTTCGAGAACCTGCACAAACACGACGCCATGGCCGACATAAGTGGGCGGCTGCCCCTCGTCGCGCAACAACGTGACACGACGGGCCTGAAAGCGCAGGTCCTTCCGGGAATGCAGCGCAAGGTTGACGTATTCGTGCGAATGGCCGCCCGCCAGTCGCGTAGACTTTAGCCCTTCGCCATGGCGAACCAGCGTATAGTCGGTGTGATCTGTCCGCGCTTCGCGAAACAGCGATACGATTGGTACTTCCAACGCCTCGGCAAGTGCAGCCAGCGTATCGATTGACGGAGAGACCAACCCGTTTTCGATACGGCTGACCATTGCAGCCGAGATACCAGACTGTTCTGCCAACCGACGGGCGGATTGCTTGCGGCTTTGGCGCAGCTCCCTGAGCGAGGCACCAATAGCGCGATCAATCTGTCTTCCCGGCGTGTCATCGTGCATGATTCAATCCGTCAATCCTCGGCGTAGTAGCCCACCACGTCCCCTTCCGTTGTGACACCCAGACCATTCAGCAATCGGTTGGCATAATTGAAATATCCGACGATCTGGTTGATCTCGAGAATCTCTCCGTCTTCCCAGCCGGCATCTTTCAATGCGCGAACTTCGGATTCCTCCATTGCACCCGGCGACAGGGTCAGCTTTTGCGCATAGATCAGCGCGGCCAACTGCGCACCTTCAAATGCGTCCTGCGGACGATGGGCCTTTAACGCGGCCTCGATTGCGTCGGCGCGTGCGTCGTCACCGATCAGATGTCGGGCGTTTGCCCAATGGTTGGCATAAGAATAGGGGCAGGTGTTCAACGTCGATACGTAAGAGCTGATGACTTCCTGAAACCACATGGGTATGGAATTGGCTTCATCATGCAGGCACGCGCGATACAGAATGACGTGACCTTTCATGGTGTTGGGACGCAGTGAATGCACGCGCATCACGTTGTCCACGGTCCCGTGTGGTGTGCGCGCCAGATCCAGAGTCGCTCTCAGGTGCTCGTCGGCATCTTCGTCAGATATCATCCGAATCCAGGCGGACATTCACGTTTCCTCTCGTGTTTTCTGTTTCTATTTTCGCGGCGTGTGCCGTTCGGCTGAGTTTTTTATTGACGAATATTGCACATTAAGCAACCATATTGAACAGCGCGCAACGAATTTGAGGATTCTGAGGCTTTGCCAGATCTCTCCACTCTGCCTGAATCGCCGCGAATGACTTCGTGCGCATGCGTGCATGACCTCATGTTGCGATCGCACTACCACAGCGTCATAGATCAGCGACGCCAACTGATCCGCATCTTGACAGGTTCGGCATGACACAGCTCTCCCCCATGATCGAAGTGACCAATCTGGATAAGTTCTATGGGACTTTCCATGCGCTCAAGAACATCGATCTGACCGTTCATCAAGGTGAGAAGGTGGTAATCTGCGGCCCGTCCGGATCGGGAAAGTCCACCCTGATCCGCTGTTTCAACGGGTTAGAGTGGCATAATTCCGGGCGTCTCGTGATCGATGGGATCGAAGTCTATGAAGGTGCCAAGGAAATCCGTGAACTGCGACAGGAAGTCGGCATGGTCTTCCAGCAGTTCAACTTGTTTCCGCACCTGACTGTGCTTGAAAACCTGATGATCGGACCGATGAAGGTGCGCAAGCTATCCAAGGCGCAGGCCGAGGAAACCGCGCGCAATTATCTCGACCGCGTTCATATTCCTGAGCAGGCCGATAAGTACCCGGCGCAATTGTCGGGGGGGCAGCAACAGCGCGTCGCTATCGCGCGGTCCTTGTGCATGGAAACACGGATCATGCTATTTGATGAACCAACATCCGCGCTTGATCCCGAAATGATCAACGAGGTGCTGGATGTGATGGTTGAACTGGCCGATACGGGCATGACCATGGTGGTTGTCACGCATGAGATGGGGTTTGCGCGCAAGGTCGCCGACACGATGGTCTTTATGGAGGCGGGGCAGATCGTTGAAATCTCGCCGCCCGATCAGTTCTTCACCAACCCGTCAAGCGAGCGCTGCCGTCTATTCCTGAACCAGATATTGGAACACTAACGTGACCGATCTGGGCATATCACAGGGACGCGGGCAAGCGCTGCCGAAGCCGCCACTATACAAGCGGTTCTTTGGCTCGGTGTTGGTGTCCGTCGTGATCTATGCGGTTATTGTCGGTTTGATCGCCTACGGGTCATATGTTGGCGCGCAGGGTATGGGCTATAATTGGCAGTGGTATCGCGTGCCCCAATTCCTGTACCGCAACACCGAGATTGGGTTCGAGTGGGGCGAAATCCCCATCGGACTGGTTGCCACGATCAAGCTGTCAGTTACCTCGTTTCTGCTGGCCACAGCTATCGGGTTGCTAGTGGCGTTACTGCGCTTGTCCGGCTTGGTAGTTGGCACTGCTGTCGCGGTTGCCTACCTTGAACTGATCCGCAATATCCCTCTGCTGGTTCTGCTTTACCTGTTCTATTATGTCCTGGGTCCTATCTTTGGATTTGATCGATATACCGCCAGCATCCTGACTTTGGCGGTGTTTCATTCAGCCTTGATTTCAGAAATCCTACGGGCGGGGATCAACGCCATCCCATCTGGTCAGTGGGAGGCGGCCAAGTCTATCGGTATGACCCCCTATCAGACCTACAGATATATCATTCTGCCGCAATCTGTTCGCTTTATGCTACCGCCCATGACGGGCGAGGTCGTCCACTTGATCAAATCCTCGGCTATTGTCAGCGTCATTGCCGTGGCCGAACTCACCACCTTCGGGCGCAACATTATATCCGACACGTATATGAGTTTTGAAATCTGGTTCACTATCGCGCTGGTCTATCTGGTGGTGACCCTGATCCTGTCGATTGGCGTTAGCTATCTGGAGAAGAAATATGCCGTCGACCAATAACCACAAGAACTTAACCGGACAACAAGGAGAACCAAGATGAAGCTATCTCGCAGAATGCTCGGGGCGGCCCTGGGCGCGGTCGTGGCAACAGGCATGGCGACCTCAGGCTGGGCGCAAAGCGCGACTCAGGAACTGTCCCGCGAAAGTGTGATTGAAACGATCAAACAGGATGGAGTGATCCGGATTGGTCTGTCGCTGTTCGTGCCGTGGTCGATGCGCGACAAGAATGGTGATCTGATCGGGTTCGAACTGGATGTCGGTCGCAAGCTGGCCGAGGACATGGGTGTAGAGGTCGAGTTTGTACCGACCGCCTGGGATGGCATCATCCCGGCGCTCGTATCCGGCAATTTCGACGTGATCATCTCGGGCATGTCGGTGACTGCGCAGCGAAACTTGACGATCAACTTCACCGATCCTTACGCGTATTCGGGCCTGGCTATTATGGCTAACAAACAGTTGACCGATGGTATGTCTTTGGAAGATTTCAATAAACCTGAGGTCACCTTTGCCGCTCGTCGCGGTGCGACACCAGCTACGGTGATCGCGGAAAACTTCCCCAACGCGACGCTGCTGTTGTTTGATGAAGACGGTGCATCAACGCAAGAAGTGCTGAACGGAAACGCGCATGCCTCAATGGCGGCCCAACCCACACCGAACCGCGAGGCCGGTCGTCATCCGGAAACTCTGACCGTTCCGTTCGATAACCTCTATGATCCGCGTGGCGAAGCGTTCGGAGTACGCAAGGGCGATCCGGACGCCATGAATTTTTTCAACAATTGGATCGCTCAGAACTGGCGGTCGGGTTGGTTGGAAGAGCGTCACAACTATTGGTTCGCAACTGAAGAGTGGGCAGACCAGGTTGCCCAGTAACCAATTAGCCGGGGGCGGATCAGCCGCCCTCGGGCCTGAAGCGGAGCGCCCAGGTGCCTGAATTTCTTAGAAAACTCAGATGGCCAGATTATCTGATCGTAGCGGTATTGATCACCTTCTTCGGATATATCTGGCTGTCGATCGAAGGTACGCTGAACTATAAGTGGCGGTGGGAATTGATCCCCAGCTACATCGTCGGCTGGCATACTGGGCGAGAAGAGTATTTTGCCAATCTATTGCTGCAAGGCTTGGTGGCGACGGTTCGTATCAGCATCTATTCCGGCATTTTGGCGCTCATTCTGGGTACAATTCTGGGGATCGCGCGCTGTTCTGCCAACCTGACCATACGCATGCTGGCACGCACTTATCTTGAATTTCTGCGTAATGTGCCACCGGTTGTTGTTGTCTTTATTTTCTTTTTCTTCCTTTCGCAGCAACTGATCGACGCACTAAACCTTGAACGCTGGGCGCGTGGAATTGCGCGGCAGGAAGACAACCAGATCTGGACATTTTTCTTTGGTGAGATGCGGCGCTTTCCGTCGCTTGTCTCAGGTGTCATCGTTCTGGCGCTGTTTGAAAGCGCATTTGTCGGCGAAATTGTCCGAGCAGGTATCCAGTCGATCCCGAAAGGTCAGCGCGAAGCTGCACGCTCGATCGGTATGAGCCGCATACAGGAATTGCGCTATGTCGTTCTCCCGCAGGCGATGAAAAAGGTTGTGCCACCGTTAGCGAACCAGTTCATCTCATTGATCAAGGACAGCTCAATCCTGTCGCTGATCTCGGTTCAGGAACTGACCTACAAGACCGTCGAACTAGTCGCCTCGTCTCGAATGATCTTCGAGGCATGGATCACAACGGCGGCATTCTACTTCGTTGTTTGTTTCGGTCTTAGCCGTATTTTCGCGCGGCTCGAAAAACGATCAGATAAGCGCTAGGTTCTGGTCACATACGGACCTGAACCATCCCGTCTATTATGCGCGTTTCGAATACGCGCATGGCTCGGGTCGCAGGTGCAGAAACAGGCTTGCCTTCCCGAACGTCGAACGCGCCCTGATGCAAGGGGCATTCGATGACATGGCCGTCAAAATAACCATCGCAGAGATCTGCGCCACCGTGATTGCACAATGCCAGTGAGGCGTAGACACCGCTGGGTGTGTCATATACCGCAATCAATCGTCGCCCGACTGCGACCCGCGTGACCCAGTTTTTTTCCAGTTTAGATGCCTCGATCAGATCGCGCCATGGTTTGTCTGCCTGCATCGCTCAGGTCCTCGCTTTGCGCTGCATGATCTGGCGCAGAATGTCGCGATGCGCGGCAAGATATCCGCCCTTTTCGACAAAGATATGATCCTTCAGCTTCTCATGCAGCCGGGGCAGGGCGTGGAATGGGACCGAGGCGACATAATGATGTTCAGCATGATAGTTCATATTCCAGCACAGAAAGGACATCGGTTTTGACACCAGATTGGTGCGTGTATTCTCTGACATCTGAGCCACGGTTGGCCGCCCAACATGTTCGGTCATGCGCACAAATCGCATCACGGGCTCGCCCAGAAACAATGGTATGATCCAGTACCAGATCAGGCCCCACCACCCGGTGATCGCCATAGCAACAAAGACAACCGCGTAGATGGCAAGCATACGACGCGCGTCCCAATAGACCGATTGGTGTTCTTCCTTGGGAATAAAGCGCAGTTCTGCCGCACTGAGTTTGCCAAATGCATGGCGAAACAGCTCGGTAAACTTGGCGCGCCAGTAGGGCCAGGCGGACAGATACAGAAGATACTCGCCAAGCGTTTTGGGTAGCGGGATCAGTTCGGGGTCTTCGCCAGTCAGTTGGGTATAGGTATGGTGATCGCAATGCTCATACCGAAAGAACCGATGCGGCAAGATAATGATCAGCCCGCAAATCTGGCCAACCAGATCATTCAGCCAACGGGTGCGAAACACAGTATAGTGCACACATTCATGTTGCAGTGAGAAATGGTGCACCAGAACGGTGCCTTGCAGGAACATCGCGGGCCAGATCAGCCAGCTGTTCCAGGCTAGAGTGATCAGCGTTGTCGTGCAGGCCAGAACCAGAAACCAAAGCGCCAAATGGCGCAATCCGGGCCCGTTCGAGCGTTGCATGAATCCTTTAAGCTCTTCGCGTGTCAGTTTTCCTTCGGCCAGAGCCTGAGTCAGCGGCGTGACGATAGCTTTTGACATGTGATTTCCATGATTTTGCCGGAGCGGGGGTCTTGCCCTCTGCGCATATTCCGGCACCGGAGACGGGAGTGCTCCGCACCATAGGGCCAACTCGAACAGACCCTATTATCAAAGAGTATTTCCACAGCTTGTGATTCGATCAAGCCGCTATTGATCAGCCAACTGCACGCAGACCGATATCCGGATCGGGATGGGCGAACAGGGCGGCCGCGCAGGGGTGCCGATCCAGGATTGATTGACCGCAAGGCAACCGTTCGGCATGGAATGTACCTCGGTCCCAATAAGTTACGCCATCGATTTCGATGGAAGGATCAATAATGTTCCAGCTGATTTCACCGGGGGCGTACGCCCCGCAGGTGTGGAAATGCAGGATGCGTGGATTTCCGAAAGCGGAGCCGCCCCAGCGTTCATAGTTTTCGCGCATATCCCAGGGGTAGCCGCAGCCCGGATGGATACCTGCGTGCCAAGAGTGCACGAAATTGCGATCAATTCCCAACTGATTGGCTACCCGATCATAATGCGCCTCGGCCCGTGCGGCATTGGCGGGATCGCCGTCAAAACGCTGCAGCCGCCCATTCTCCATCATCGCAAAGACGGGGCGGTCGAATTCGATGGTGTAGTCATCGTAATACTTCGACCCCGTTCCCGTCAGAAAACTGATCGCCACACGGCCCGAGAAACTGTGGGCAGGAACCGGGGTAAAGACTGACATCGGAAAGCGCAGGATCGAGGTGTCGCCCGAGGGTTGCAGGTTCATCACCGGCCGACCGCTTACATCAGTGCCCAACGGGCAAGTGATCCGCACCTCGCTGGCCGCGTCCAAGACCGCGTTGATATCGGCCTTAAGCTCCATGAACGCATCGTGGTGGCCGTTGGAGAAACCAGATCCCAGCATTTCTTTGGTTAAAGCGAAGCTAACGATGACTTTCTTACCCTGCGGCATGTCCGAGAACCGCAACTGATCCCCAAGACGGGCCAGAAATAGAATGATGTCTGCCGCTTCGAACCGGGCAAGCAGATCGGGCGATAATTGCGGATTGTCCGGATTGAAGCCCACATCAATCGTGTCGACCCCCAGCCCAAGTTGACGGGCCGCCTGACTGACAACATTCACGCTGTCGGCGTCGAAATATCCAAACTCTGCAGGTTCATAGGCAATCAGCAGCCTTTCACCCGCCGCCGCGCGGGCGCAATTGACCAGCAGATTGTAAGCGCCCCGCTCTGGCGTCATGTCGGACATCGACATCTCCTGATTACTTGACATTATCAACTTACGGCCTAAGGCCGCCGGCAATCCATTTGAAAGTGATAATGGCTGACATTAGGATGACTAATATGATCTTGAATCTGCCATACTCCGCGCTGCGAGCCTTTGAGGCAGTTGTACGCCATTCCGGCTTTTCACCCGCCGCCGAGGAACTGGGGGTCAGCCAAAGTGCCGTCAGCCAGCACGTCAGATCGCTCGAGGAATGGCTTGGGCGGGATTTGCTGGTGCGCGGTGCGCGGCAATCGCGACCTACCCGCGAAGGTGAGCAATTGGCGCAGGCAATCTCGGATGGGCTGGGCCGCATTTCAGATGTGTGTGCGCAACTTCGCGATCGAACGCGTGCGGACCGGACCATCGTGATTTCATGCTTGCCGGGGTTTGCATTCAACTGGCTGTTTCCAAGGCTTCTGCACTTTGATTTGGCCCACCCGGACCTGTCTATTTCGATCGCGACTGATACGGGATACTATCCGTTTTCCGGCGCAGATTCCGATATCGGCATTCGATATGGTCTTGGTGAATATCCCGGGTTTGAAGTGGATTTGCTTATGCCGGAAAGGCTGTTTCCCGTCTGCGCGCCCGCGCTGTTGCCAGAACTGAAGCGCATTGAAGATTTGTCACAGCACACACTGCTCGTAGATGAAAATCTGCACCATGGTACGTCCAGCCCAACATGGGAGTTCTGGGCGCGGCAATCCAATCTGACATTGCCGTCTGGAGTGCGCACGCGCCGATTGGGCCAATCAAACATGGTCATACAGGCAGCGATTGAGGGGCTGGGGGTGGCGCTTGGGCGCGAACCGCTGGTGATTGATGCCTTGTGCGATGGCCGTCTGGTGCGACCGTTTCAGCAACTGACTCAATCGCCACTTTCCTATTGGCTCGTCCGGCGCCCTGATAGCAAAGACAGCCAAAAAGTCAGCGAGTTCCTGAACTGGATCAAGGCCGAAGTTGCTTCGCAGCCCGATCTGCCCCCGTCGGTTATGCTGCCGAATTAGCTTGCCTTATATGTATCATTACAATTCCAGAATGGTGTATTGCACTGACGCTGCCATAATGGCGCTAAGCCAACTGATCAAATTGGAGAGCAAACCATGTACCTCAGAAATTGCTGGTATGTTGCCGCCTGGAGCAAGGATATCGGGCGCGAACTGAAAGCTGAGACATATCTGGGTGAGAACATTGTGCTCTATCGTCAGCAGGATGGGACGCCCGTTGCGCTTGAGAATGCCTGCCCGCATCGCAAGCTCCCGCTATCCGATGGCAATCTGAAAGGGGATCTGGTCGAATGCGGCTACCACGGGCTGACATTCGATTGTTCGGGCAAATGTACGGACAGCCCAACGCAGCGGGGGATGACGCCTCGGCGCGCGGTGGTGAAGTCTTATCCAGTTGTCGACCGCTATCGCCTGCTCTGGATCTGGATGGGCGATCCTGAACTGGCTGATCCGGGCCTGATTTTCCCAATCGAAAACTTTGAAGACACGAGCTGGGGCCTAACCGATGGCGGGGTGATGGATATCGATTGCCATTATCTTTGGGTTTGCGACAACCTGCTTGATCCCAGCCACGTGGCCTGGGTACATGTCTCGTCATTCGCCGGCGCGGGAACGGATGAAGAGCCTCTGGACGTCAAAAAGACAGATCGCGGCGTGATTGTCTCGCGCTGGATCGAAAACAAACCACCATCGCCTTACTATGCCAAACTGGTCTCGTTCGACGGCGATTGCGACCGCTTGCAGCATTACGAAATGTGCATGCCCGCAATCGGGCTGAATAAGTCCATCTATACTCCGGTTGGCACGGGTGGATATGACAAAGATCCTGTCGATGAGACATTCATCAACATCTCTTACAACTTCATGACGCCAATCAACGAGGATCAGACCAGGTATTTCTGGTTCCAGCATCGCAACTCTGATCCGGACAATGCCGAGGTTTCAAAGTTCATGAATGACGGTGCCCGGATGGCGTTTCTTGAAGACAAAGATGTGCTGGAAAAAGTGCACAAGGGCATGAAAAATGCTCAGACACCGCATATTGATCTGGGTTTGGATGCCGGGGCAAAAACATACCGACGCGTGCTCGACCGAGCGATCGAGGCCGAGGCCGCTGTGCCAGAGGGTGCAATTCGGCAAGCCTGAAACCTGAACAGAGGCCAGTTCCCGGCCCCTTATCTTAGGTATTGCTATAGATGACAGGGAAGCGCCCACCGGCAAAGGGAGCACCCGGTTTCAGGTCGTCATCATGCAGCCATTCAGTGACGCTATCGCGCGGTTCCTAGGTGGCACCTTCAACGGCAAAACGTACCGCATATCCACGCCTGCGACGGGTCGAGGTTCGGTTGCCCATCGCCGAATGCACAGTCATTCCATCGAAGGCCAGTGCATCGCCAGGTTCCATCTGTTCATGGTGGAATATGTCATATTTAGTGCGATCCGCCTCGAAATCGGGCATGTCGATATAGTCCGGGTTATCCTCTTCCAGATAGTGAAGAAACTTGCCAAGCTGGTCAGTTTTGAAAGGCCGGTATTTTGCGCCCCAAGCGTGCGAGCCACGGACAAATTCCAGCGCTCCATTGTCTGGGTCGACAGGATCAAGTGCGATCCACATTGTCATGATGGGACCGGCCACAGGCCAATAGGGCTGATCTGTATGCCAGCCGGTCTGGGTGCGTGTGCCAGGTTCTTTCACGAAAATTTGGTCATAGATCAACGATGTCCAGGGGCTGCCCGCCACCTCGGCCACTCGCTTTCCAATATCTGAGTTCAGACAATAGTCCTGAAAGACACTCGGTTTTTCACGCATATTTTTATAGGCAAAATACCGGTCACCCTTTTTAACCTCTTCGTCCACGGCATCACGCAACTTGTTTAACCAATCGTCCCTGAGGAGGTTTCTCAATAAAACGACGCCGTCGCGCGCATACGCTTGCTGAACAGTATCTGTATCCGCTGTGTTAATCATAGTTCTTCCATCCATAGCTTCCGCCTCATTTCCCGGCGGGTTTGAATTCAGGCGCAAAGCGCCACGGTCTGCATGGAGTCAGAGAGAGGGTGAACTGCGGCAGTTTATGATGAAGCAGGGCCAGCGGGATCGGGCCGACCATTTGCCAGCAAGATTCCGATGAAACTGTTCAATTTTGAAGGTCATGCGCCATGGTAGCCCCCGACCTTTGATTGCCCAAGCAGCTTTTGCGTAATGGTAAATATATTTATTGAAGATATATTTTTTCTGATAAATATTGTGCTTGTTATGCAAAAATATTCGGCATTTTCACTCGCCCGTAACGCGATTTCTGGTCATAAGAACTGGTCCCGAGCCTGGCGGAGCCCGCCGCTCAAAGACCGGTACGAGGTGGTGGTGATCGGGGCAGGGGGTCACGGGCTGGCCACCGCTTATTATCTGGCCAAAGAGTTTGGCATAACCGACGTGGCTGTGTTGGAGCGCGGCTGGTTGGGCGGGGGCAACATCGCGCGCAATACGGTGACGATCCGATCCAACTATATGCGGGACGAGTCGATCCCGTTCTACGTCAAATCTGTTGAAATGTACGAAGGGCTCACGCATGAGCTGAACTTCAACATGATGCATTCCAAGCGCACCATGGTGGATGTGGTGCAGACCTGGCCCAAACTGCGAGAGTTGCGGCGTCGGCAATTGGTCATGGACATTCATGGCTCGACATATGAACAGATCACGACAGACGAATTGCGCAAACGCATACCTGCTCTGACAGGCGGTGGGCCAGATGCGCGCCTGCCGATCATCTGCGGAATGGTCCACACAGATGCGGGTGTAAACCGTCATGATGCGGTGGCCTGGGGCTATGCCCGCGCGGCGGATGCAATAGGGGTGGAGATGCACCAACAGACCGCCGTGCAAGCATTGATCCGTGGCGCTGATGGGCGCATCGAAGGTGTCGAGACCAATCGCGGCACCGTGCGGGCGAAAAAGGTTGTGGTGGCGGTGTCGGGCCATACCACGACATTGACCGAGACAGCGGGGCTCAAGCTGCCATTGCGCACGATGAACCTGACGGCCTTTGTGTCCGAGCCTGTGAAGCCCTTGGTGGATGTCATCGTAAATTGCCCGGACAGTGGGTTCTATTTCAGCCAGTCTAACAAGGGCGAGATGGTGATCGGCGGCGCTCCTGATATGGGGCAAAGCTTTCGTCGCGACATCAAGCAACATGTGTTCGAAGACACTGTGACCGCGATGCTGTCGCTTTTCCCGAGCTTCAAGAAACTCAAACTAATGCGCCAATGGGGTGGGCATCTTGATATTGCCCATGATGCCTCGCCCATCATGGATCAGACTGAGGTACCGGGGCTGTTCGTGACCGCTGGCTGGTGGGGCGGATACAAAGCCATTCCTGCGGGCGGACTGACGCTTGCGCATCTGGTCGCCAAAGGCGAGCCGCATCCGCTGATGGCCTCGTTCACTTTGGACCGCTTCCGCCATCTAGAGTTTGTGATGGAAGCCGGCACCACAACGGCGAGATAGGAAGGGACAGGATCATGATGCTCATCCCCTGCCCATTCTGTGGCAAGCGCAATGAAAGCGAGTTCGTCTATGGCGGCCCGGTCGGAGCTGCTCGACCCGATACCAACGCCGTCAGCGATGCTGATTGGGTCGAATACCTGACCATAACGCCCAACCCGATGGGGCCTGTGCAAGAGCGGTGGTGGCACGCACGGGGCTGCGGCGAGTGGCTGACAATCTGGCGGGATACCGTGACACATGACATTGTGGAGGTGCCCGATGGCTCAGATTAATCGCCGCGCGGTGGGTGGTCGTGTTGATCGAAGCCGCCCTCTGACGTTCCAGTTCAATGGGAAAACTTACGAAGGGTTCGAAGGGGACACTCTGGCCTCGGCCTTGCTGGCAAACGGGGTGCGAGTAACAGCCCGTAGTTTCAAGTACCACCGCCCACGCGGCATTGTCGGACACGGGCCTGAAGAGCCGGGAACCCTTGTGGAGCTGGAAGGCGAGGACGCCTCGGGCAACCGTCCAGCGACCACGGTTCCATTGCGCGAAGGGCTGAACGCACGCTCGGTCAATTGTTGGCCTTCACCCGAGTTTGATCTGGGTGGGATCAATCAACTGCTGAGCCGTTTCATTCCTGCGGGCTTCTACTACAAAACTTTCAAATGGCCTAACTGGCATCTGTTTGAACCGTCTATTCGCAAGGCAGCGGGGCTGGCCGCAGCGCCTGCGCACCCGCCGTCATCGGGGCATTTCGAAGCGCGCTACGCGCATGCAGATGTCTTGATTGCAGGTGCAGGTCCCGCTGGCCTGCAAGCTGCACTTGAGGCTGGTCGGGCGGGCAAGCGTGTCTTCCTCGCAGACGAGGGAACCGAAGCGGGCGGCAGCCTCGTGAACCGCACCCTGACCATTGGCGGGCGTCCGGCGATGGATTGGGTGGGCGAAGCGGTTCAAGAACTAAGCCAAATGGCAAACGTCACCCATCTTCAGAACGCGACCGTATGGGCCTATCGCGAACACAACCTAGTGATCGTCAATGAACGCGAGCCGGAACAGGCCAGCATTCTAGAACGCAACTGGCGGGTCCGTGTTGCTGAGGTGGTGATTGCCACCGGGGCCACGGAACGGTCGATGGTGTTTGCCAATAATGACAGGCCGGGCGTCATGTTGGCCTCATCCGTGCAGGCCTATGTTAATCGTTGGGGCGTGACACCCGGTCAGAGTGTGGTTCTGTTCACCAACAACAACAGCGCTTACGCAGTGGCCGCCGATCTGGTCGCAGCTGAGGTAACGGTTAACGCGATCCTCGATAGCCGCGACACGGTTCCAAGGGAATCTCTTGATCTGGTGTCGGGGATAACCGTCCATGCCGGAACAGTAGCCGCCGATATCCGAGGGTACAAAAGCATCCGTGCTGTCAAGGCCGTTCCCAAGTCCGGGGGCGCAGGCACCTGGATCGACTGCGACTTGCTGGCTCATTCCGGCGGTTGGAATCCGACGGTGCACCTGTGGTCTCAGTCCCGCAGCACACTTCGGTTTGATGAAGAACTCGCTGCGTTTTTGCCCGATCAACCGATTCAATCCTGTCGGGCCGTCGGCGCGGCGGCGGGGGATCTCACACTGGATCGGATCATCGATGACGGTTCAGAGCTGCCTTATTCGATTGAACCGCTATGGCGCGTAGATGTGCCAGGGCAACGCGGAAAGGCATTCCTGGATATTCAGAACGATGTTGCGGTCAGCGATGTGCATCTGGCGCTGCGTGAAGGATATGACAACGTGGAACATGTCAAACGCTACACCACTGGCGGGATGGGCGTAGATCAGGGCAAGACGGGCAATATCAACATTATTGGCACCGTTGCTTTGCAAAAGGGCGTTCCATTGCAAGATGTTGGCACGACGACATTCCGCTCTCCCTACACGCCGGTCTCAATCGGTGCGATTGGGGGGCTGCGTGAGGACTCGGTGTTGTTCCCCTACCGGCACACGCCGGTGACCCAATGGAACAAGGATTATGGCGCAGTGATGTATGAGGCTGGTGCCCGATGGCGCCGTCCGGGGTTTTTTCCCAAACCCGGTGAGGGCCTGCAAGAGGCGGTGAACCGGGAATGCCGCGCGGTGCGTGAAGGCGTTGGCGTATACGACGGTTCGCCGCTCGGCACGTTCGAGCTTAAAGGGCGCGATGTTCCGCGCTTTCTGGATTTTCTGTATTCGAACATCATGTCCAGCCTGAAGCCCGGCGATGGTCGCTATGGTCTTATGTTGTCGGATGACGGTCTGATCATAGATGACGGGGTGGCCTTTCGGCTGGATCAGCACCGCTGGATGGTCTCGACCTCAACAGGTCACGCGGACGCCATCAACCAGCACATGGAAAAGCTGCTTCAGACCGAGTTTCCTGACTGGCAAGTCATGATCACAACTGTGACAAGCCAGTGGAACAACGCCACCATTTGTGGTCCCCGCGCGCGCGATGTCATGCACGCGCTGTGTACGGATATCGATCTGTCGCCCGAGGCATTCCCCTTCATGTCGTTCCGGGACGGTACGGTTGCGGGGTTCCCTGCGCGGGTTGTGCGCGTCAGTTTCACCGGTGAGCTATCCTATGAGGTCAATGTTGCCCCACGCCACATGGCCGCCTTGTGGGACAAGGTGATGGAGGCTGGTGCACCCTTTGGTATCCTGCCTGTAGGATCGGAATCCAGCCATGTCTTGCGTGTGGAAAAAGGCTTTCTTTCGCTGGGGCACGAGGTCGACGGTACCGTGGACGCCTATGACTTGGGCATGGGCTGGGCAATGTCGAAGAAAAAGCCCGACTACCTAGGCAAGCGCTCGGTCCACTTGCGCCGTGAAGCGGTAGGGGAACGCCGGGAATTGGTCGGCATCTTGCCCGAAGACCCTGACAAGCAAGTGCCCGAAGGCGCGCCACTGACCCCCGAAGGTCGCAAAGAAGCGACCGAAGGATTGGTTACCGCCTGCGTCTGGAGCGTCGTCAACAATCGCTGGGTTGGCCTGGCGTTGCTGAAGAACGGGCAGGAGCGACACGGGCAAACCGCGCATGTTCGGCTGAAAGACGAGGTGATCCCGGTGACCATCACAAAGCCTGTATTCCATGACCCCGAGGGTCAGCGCCTGAGGTCCTGAGATGAGCTACGACGTCAAGATCGAACGCCAAACCCTGAATGCGCTGTTTGACCTCAAAGGGGATCCCGAGGTCGTTCAAAATTGGGCCGAATTTTCTCTGCCAAGCCGCCCCAACACGAGGGCGATGCAGGAAGCGTTTGAGGTATATCACATTGGACGCAATCACTGGATTGTACGTGCTTCGCTGGAACTGGAAGAGGCACTGGAAGCACAGCTCAAACCAACGGATTGCCCTGCGGACATCAGTATAGTGCGGATATCGGACACCCTTACCTTCTTTAGTGTCGCCGGACCCCAAGCCGCTGAAGTGATGGCTATTGCCTGCCCGCTTGATCTGCATGTCACTGCTTTTGATGAAGACGCAGTAACCTATTCCGAGTTGTTTGGCCTAAAAGCACTTGTGATGCGCTGCGAGGCTGGTTTTGAGTTTGCGGTAGAACAGAGTTTTGGCGACATGGTTCAGGATTATCTGACCCGAGCAACTGCCTGACGCAATTCGAAGCAGGGGCGGTTTACGCCTTATGGCAATTCATTATCTCGGCGGTCTATATGCATATCGTCCGGGAACAGGGTTCAGATAAGGACATAGCGGACTTATCGAAAATCATTGGCTGGCACAAAATCCTTTGTGAAGTGTTGCTTTTAGACGGGACATCGCGCCACAGGTGCAAGGCTTGCAAGTTCCGATCATTTAGTATACCGCCGCATACAATTAGGATCCTCGGGCGTTCATAACGTCTTTGAGCCCCTGCTAATCGCGCCACATATACCGGAAAGAGCCATGAGCCTTTACACCAACTACCTCGACGAAATTGAAGCCCGCAAAGCGCAGGGTCTGCATCCGAAACCGATTGATGACGGCGCGCTTGTCAAAGAGCTTGTTAGGCAGATCAAGGACGTCGATCATGCGCATCGTGCGGATTCTCTAAACTATTTCATCTATAATACGCTGCCCGGCACGACCAGCGCCGCTGGCGAGAAGGCACGTTTTTTGAAAGAGATCATTCAGGGCGAAGCGCTGGTTGACGAAATTTCAGTACCCTTTGCCTTTGAACTGCTGTCGCACATGAAAGGCGGTCCTTCGGTTGAGGTTCTTCTTGATCTGGCATTGGGTGGTGATCCCGAGATCGCAAGGCAGGCTGCCGAAGTGCTGAAAACACAGGTCTTCCTGTATGAGGCTGATACGGATCGTTTGAAGGAGGCGTTTTCTGCCGGAAATCCGGTCGCACGCGACATTCTTGAAAGCTATGCGCGGGCCGAGTTCTTTACCAAGCTGCCCGATATCGAGGAAGAGATCAAAGTTGTCACATATATCGCTGCCGAGGGCGATATTTCGACTGACTTGCTTTCGCCGGGCAACCAGGCACACTCGCGCTCGGATCGGGAGCTGCATGGCAAGTGCTTAATCTCGCAGCAAGCGCAAGATGAGATTCAAGAATTACAGCGCCAGCACCCAGATAAACGCGTGATGCTGATTGCTGAGAAAGGGACAATGGGCGTTGGCTCGTCCCGGATGTCGGGTGTCAACAACGTTGCGCTTTGGACAGGCAAGCAGGCCAGCCCATATGTGCCATTCGTAAACATTGCCCCGATCGTGGCCGGCACGAACGGTATCTCTCCGATCTTTCTGACCACCGTTGGTGTGACGGGCGGGATTGGTATCGATCTGAAAAACTGGGTCAAAAAAGTCGATTCCGAGGGGAATCCGATCCTCAACAATGACGACAGCCCTATCCTGGAGCAAAAGTACTCGGTCGAAACCGGGACAGTGCTCACGATCAATACGAAAGACAAAAAGCTTTATGACGCCGATGGCGCCAATGAGCTTGTTGATATTGCCTCGTCCTTCACTCCGCAAAAGCAGGAGTTCATGAAGGCCGGCGGATCCTACGCCATAGTGTTCGGCAAGAAGTTGCAAACATTTGCAGCACAGACACTGGGAGTCGAGCTGAAGTCTGCATTTGCGCCGTCGAAAGAGATCAGCCGAGATGGGCAGGGCCTGACCGCGGTTGAAAGGATCTTTAACCGCAACGCTTTGGGAGTAGCGGAAGGCACGGTCTTGCACGCCGGGTCGGACGTACGGGTCAAGGTCAACATCGTAGGATCGCAGGACACCACTGGCCTGATGACCTCGCAAGAGCTTGAGGCGATGGCGGCGACCGTGATTTCTCCAACCGTCGATGGGGCGTATCAGTCCGGTTGCCACACCGCCTCGGTCTGGGACAAGAAGGCGCAAGCCAACATCCCAAAACTGATGGCGTTTATGAACAATTTCGGCCTGATCACAGGGCGCGATCCCAAGGGTGAATATCACTCGATGACCGACGTGATCCACAAGGTTCTGAACGATATCACCGTGGATGATCGCGCCATCATCATTGGGGGCGACTCGCATACACGCATGTCCAAAGGTGTAGCTTTCGGGGCGGATTCGGGCACCGTTGCCTTGGCACTGGCCACGGGCGAAGCAACCATGCCCATTCCGGAATCCGTGAAGGTGACGTTCAAAGGCAAAATGGCCGACCACATGGATTTCCGCGACGTGGTCCACGCGACACAGGCGCAGATGCTGAAGGCGTTCGGCGATAACGTGTTCCAGGGGCGTATTATCGAAGTTCATATCGGTACCCTTCTGGCGGATCAGGCTTTCACCTTCACCGACTGGACGGCCGAGATGAAGGCGAAGGCTTCGATCTGTATTTCCGAAGACGAGACCCTGATCGAGTCACTGGAAATCGCCAAAGGTCGGATTCAGATCATGATCGACAAGGGAATGGAGAATGAGGCACGGACCCTGAAAGGCCTGATCGACAAAGCCGACTCACGTATAGCCGAGATCAGATCCGGCGCAGTTCCAGCACTGAGGCCGGATGAAAATGCCGAGTATTTTGCCGAGCTGGTCGTTGATCTGGACGAGATCAACGAGCCCATGATCGCCGACCCTGATGTGAACAACGCGGATGTCTCCAAGCGTTATACGCACGATACGATCCGGCCTGTTTCCTACTACAAAGGGGAAAAGAAAGTGGATCTGGGATTTGTCGGGTCTTGCATGGTCCACAAGGGTGATCTGATCATCGTATCGCAGATGCTTAAGAACCTTGAGAAGAAGGAGGGCAAGATTGAATTCAAGGCCCCTCTGGTCGTCGCGGCGCCAACCTACAACATCGTTGATGAGTTAAAGGAAGAAGGTGAGTGGAGCATTCTTCAGGAATATTCCGGTTTCGAATTCGACGATCTTTTCCCCAAGACATCAGCGCGAACCGAATACGAAAACACGCTGTATCTTGAGCGTCCGGGCTGCAACCTTTGCATGGGCAATCAGGAAAAGGCTGAGAAAGGTGATACTGTTCTGGCGACATCTACCCGCTTGTTCCAAGGGCGTGTTGTCGAGGACTCGGAAGATAAGAAAGGTGAATCCCTTCTGGCTTCCACACCGGTAGTTGTACTGTCTGCCATCCTCGGGCGAACTCCGAAAATCGAGGAATACAAGGCCGCTGTCGAAGGGATCGACCTGACCCGCTTTGCACCTCCGGTCGCCAAGCCCGCAAATTCCAATTCGGCACATTTCTGATTGGAGAAAGCCGGTCGCCGCTAAGGCGCACCGGCCTTATGCTGTTTAACAGGATCCACTCTGAATCAATAAGCCTAGCAATACTGGTTTTGCGGTATGAGATTTTGGCCCCCTTAGGTAGAGTGCCACGCTGGAAATCTAAGACTAAACAATGCGAAAAACCCGCGATCGCGCATCGCATTTCTAGCAAAGAAAGTACTGTCGTCGCAGCATTTACCAGCCCGCGGATATTTCGACCCCAAGGCCCTTTCCACTAAAAAGCCCTGTGCGTTTCACGTCCTCGCGGTGCCATGGAAGTTCTCCGCTTCCGCGTTTGCAGCGCGAAGCATGAAGGCGTGTTCCGAAGCGACGAAGATCATGGTCACCCCATAGTCGCGTAGCTTGAGTCCGGCTTCTGCGCTTGCTGCAAAGGTCATCAGCGTCTTTCCATGTGCTTTGGCTGCATCGCCCGAGCGTCGCATTGCATCAAGAACCTGTGGGTCGGACTGATCAGTCACGCCGTAGCACACCGCAAGATCCGCAGGCCCTACAAAAATCCCGTCGATGCCCTCGGTCGCGGCGATATCATCGACTTCTGCGACGCCTTCTGGTTCTTCGATTTGGGCAATGATAATTGTCTCTTCTTCGCTTTGCTTGAGGACATCAGCCATGGACCGAGTCGCAAACCCTGCCCACCGGGTTGATCCGGCATAGCCGCGACCACCATGGCCAAAACGACCCTCGCGCGCAATGCGACGGGCCTTTTCGGCGCTGTCAACATGCGGCACAACAATACCTGTCGCGCCACTGTCGAGCGCCTTGAGAATCTCGTCCGCCGACCCAGTCGGCACCCGCACCAACGTCGGCAACCCCAGAGCCCGGGCGACGGCGAGGCAAACATCCAACCGACCCCGGTCAAAGGGTGCGTGTTCCGCATCCAGGCACAAGAAGTCCAGTTTTGACTTGGCAATTATCTCGACCAGTTCATGGGCTGGTGTCTTGAGAAACGTTCCGACGAGAGGCTCGCCAGAAAGCATGCGTTGTTTGAAATTCATGGGAAAGTCCTGACGGTTTTGTTTGGGCGGCACATGGCAATTGGCAGCCAAGCGGTTTGGAAACATCGGCCATAGCGTAGAGCATTGAAGTTGGCAGGGCCAGACTATCGAACAGTCGTTATTGCGTTTTCACCCGAAACGCTGTTCTTGTCGAGGCTTGCCGGTAGTGTTGGCAGGCGCAACTCTGAAAAGGTGTTCACATGGTATTCGATATCCGTTCCAAATGCTTCACAGATCTGGTGCACCCTGACGCTCAACTGGAAGAAATCGCTAGCGGTCTGGGGTTTACCGAAGGGCCAATATGGCACCCCGAAGAGCATTGGCTGGTATTTTCGGACATTCAGGAGAGCCATCAATACAAGTGGAGCGAGGGTGAGGGAGTTCGCGTTTTTCGCACCCCATCCAACCAAGCAAACGGAAATTGCTTCGACAAAAGCGGGGAAGTGATCTCTTGCGAGCACGCCAGTTCGCATTTGGTACGCCATGATCACGGCGGCAAGCGGGTTACTTCGATCGCCACGCATTTTGATGGCAAAGAACTCAACAGCCCCAACGATGTTATCTGCGACTCGCACGGTCGGATTTGGTTCACTGATCCCAGTTTTGGTCGTATCCGAGAGGATCTTGGCATTCTGAGAGAGCAGGAACTGCCGGTGCAAGGCGTGTTCCGGCTGGATCCCGACGGCACGTTACACCTTGTCGCGGATGATTTTCAGCAACCCAACGGGTTGTGTTTGTCAGCTGACGAAACAAGGCTGTTTGTCAATGACAGTTGGGGTGGCCATATCCGCGTCTTTGATGTCGCCGCTGATGGCTCACTGACCGGTGGGGTAATCTGGGCCTATGTTGTTGGCGATGGGGCAGGGGTACCGGACGGTATGAAGTGCACCCGCGACGGCCAGATTTTGTGCAATGGTCCCGGCGGTGTACATCTGTTTGATGCCCAAGCGCACTGCCTTGGTGTCATTCTGACGCCGCAGAAATCTACCAACTTCTGCTTTGGTGGAGCCGAGTTCAGCATGCTGTACATCACTGCCAGCACGTCCGTTTACCGTATTCCGACCAAAATGATCGGCCTGCCTATGATCTAAGAACCACCGTGGGTCATGCGGTCCAGAATATCGACACCCTGTTGCTTCCAGAAATGAAGCAGATCGATGAAAATCCAATTCTCGGCCAGTTTATCACCTTTGCGACGATAAATGTCTATCACCCGGAACTCACCGGCTTTGTCAGTGGCAGGCATCCCCATGAATCCGCCGGTTGGTCGGGCGGTAAAGTTCGGCCAGCCAAAAAAGCCGCCATAGTGGCCCTCGGCCATGCGGCAGATATGGTTGGTATTTGACCGGTCGGCAAACCCAGCACGGAACGGGCCAGCGTGTTGATTGGCGTAACGTTCGATTGTGTAGGTCGCACCGATACCGGATGGCCCCCACCAGATCATGTCTTCGCACCATGTGCGGCGCAACTCATCTTCAAGGCTGAGCCCGCTGTCCCACCGCCCAAGATCGGAGATCATCGCGTTGATAGCGGCCAATGTCTTTTGGCCGTCTTCGGCGGGTTGAGGCGTGAACATCAGGCCGTCATGGGTCATGGGCCCGGGCTGGACAAGTTGTGCGGCGGTCTGCGGCGGGAAGGGCTGCAACCCGGCCTGAATCATGAAATGCGGGATGTCGAAATACATCGCGGTTTCGACAATCTTACCGTGCTCAATCCTGTTGAACTCGCAATAGCGCAGCAAGGCCATTTTTCCGGTTGGCGCAATGCCCAGCCAGTCCTTGTCGAACAGCCCCATGAGATGGCCCATCGAAACAACCCAGACTGAATTGTACCCGTCGATTTCATTTTGACCAGCCATGAACACGTCCATCCGACGCTGCAAGTTAGTTAGGCTGTGATTCAGCGGCTGCCAGAATTTTTGCGCCACGTTGCTAGCGCCACGCAGTTCGTTGAACGGGTGAAAGCCGCGCCACAGGAGGTCCTCGGCGCAGTACTCAGCGATCACATCAGAGTGGGCTGATTCCTCTGCATCGCTCAGAGCTTTGTAGAAGTTCAGGACAATTTCTTTCTCGGCTTCGTAAGACATATCTTTTACTTTCAATGCTTTGCCCGGAGGGAAGCGTCAGTCTTTAGCAAGATTGCGGGCGCTTTTGCATTCGCTTGCAAAAAATACTTGCCAGATGTTCCTTTGGATGTCTATGCTTTTGCAAACGTATGCACTCAGGTGCAACTGGGAGGACAGTATGGCCGAGATTCAACTGCGCAATGTTGGAAAACGTTGGGGTTCGTTTGTTGGAGTGGACAATTTCGACCTGACAATATCCGACAAGGAATTTCTGGTGCTTCTCGGCCCGTCGGGTTGTGGCAAGACCACGACGATGCGCATGATCGCAGGTTTGGAAGACGCAAGCGAGGGTGATATTCTGATCGACGGTACCCGCGTCAACGATATGGAGCCAAAAGACCGCGACGTCGCGATGGTGTTCCAGTCTTACGCTTTGTATCCGAACATGAATGTCTACGAGAACATTCGTTTCCCGCTGAGGGTACGTGGCATCGACGCTTCCACCCATGACGAAAAAGTGCGCCGTGCGTCGGCGATGGTAGAGTTGGACGACTTTCTGCATCGTAAGCCGGCAGAGCTGTCAGGTGGGCAACGTCAACGGGTGGCTCTGGCGCGTGCGATTGTACGCGAGCCCAACGTGTTCCTGATGGATGAGCCGTTGTCCAACCTTGACGCAAAACTGCGCGTTTCGACTCGCGCGCAGATCAAGAACCTTAGCCATGAACTGGCGGTGACTACGATTTATGTGACACATGACCAGATCGAGGCGATGACACTGGCCGATCGCGTGGTGATCATGAAGCAGGGTGTTGTCCAGCAGGTTGGCTCTCCGACGGCGATCTACGACGAGCCTGCGAACACGTTTGTCGCCAGCTTTATCGGCAACCCGGCGATGAACCTGGTTGATGGCGATGTTCAGGGCGGTGTGTTCCGCGCGCAGAATACCGAAGTGCATGGTCTGAATGCTCCGGATGGCCCAATAACTTTGGGTTTCCGCGCCGAGGACGCCAATGTCGTAGAAAGCGGGGGCGAGATTAACGCGCCCATCTATACGCAGGAATTGCTGGGCGACAGCACCATGGTCTCGGTTCGGATCGGCGGAGCGCTGGTCTCGGTCAAGGCCGACAAAACCTATCGTGCAGAAATCGACGATCAGGTGTCGATTCATATCCATACCGATCACTGCCACCTATTCGATGCGCAAACCGGCGCGCGCCTTGAGATCTGAGAGACGAAAACCAATCCCGCAATGACGGGACAATCTCGGGTGCAGGCTTCGAAGATGCACCCAATCACCTAGGGAGGAATCAAAATGTTTCTAAAGAAAATCGCATTGGCCGGGTCACTGACCGCCTTTGCTGCGAGCGCGGGTTATGCCTGCGAGATCACGGATCGGGTCAACATCGTCGGCAACGAGTTTGCCGCCATTCAGGCTGTGGCCGCCGCCGCAAAGGAATGCACGGGCGCATCTGTTGAATCCAACCTGACATCCGAACACCAAACCATCAACGTGGCCGGTCTGTCGGGCAATCCGTCGGAATACACCTCAGCCATCATCGCCAACAGCTCGATTGTGGCGTTGATGAATGAAGACGTTATCCGACCGCTCAATGACCTGGTCGAAAAACATGGTCAGAACCTGCAGCCGGGACAGTTAATCAAGATCGGCGATGACATCATGGCCATCGCCTTCATGGCCAACGCTCAGCACCTGATGTACCGCAAGGACGTTCTGGAACAGGCAGGCGTCGAAGTGCCGACCACGTATGAAGAACTGCTCGAAGCGGCCGAAGCCATTCGCGCGCAGGGCATAATGCAAAACCCGGTTGGCGGTGCTTATGCTGCGGGATGGAATCTGGCGCAGGAATTCAACAACATGTTCCTTGGCTATGGAGGTACTCATTTCAAGCCCGGCAGCGCAGAGCCCAACATCAATACCGAGGCCGGTGTCAAAGCGCTGAACATGATGAAGGCTTTGTCCGAGTATATGAACCCCGACTTTCTGACCCATGATTCCAATGCCACCAACGCGGAATACCGCGCGGGCAATGTGGCGATCATGAATATGTGGGGGTCACGGGCGTCACAGCAGACCACAACCGAAGGTGTCTTGCAGGAAGTAATCGATGGCCATGCCATTGCAGCGCCGCTGACCGTGGGTGGCGGCACGACTCCGGCCTCGACCCTTTGGTGGGACGGATGGACCGTCGGCAAGAACATCTCGGATGAAGAGGCTGAGGCGACTTTTGTCGCGATGACGCATGGCGTCCGCCCCGAAATGTTGAACGATGAAACCACGCCGCTGGCAGTCTGGTTGATCGAAGGGTACGAACCTGCGGACGACGCGCAGGGTGTATTTGACGCTGCCAAAATGGGCACGACGCCTTATCCGATGCTGCCCTACATGGGTTTGATGCACAGTGCACTCGGCAATGAACTTGCCGATTTCATGCAAGGCAAGGAAAGCGCTGAACAGGCGCTGGCCGATGTCGAGGCCGCCTATCGCGCCGCAGCAATCGAACAGGGCTTCCTACAGTAAACGCCCCTTGCGGGTGCCCAAATCGGGCACCTGCCCAACCAAGCCGACACGGGAATTGCGACATGCGCCATAAGACATTCCTTTGGTTTTTCCTGCCCACAGGACTTGCAATGCTGCTATTCATTGCAATGCCCATCGTCTCGGTGGTGATCCAATCCATTTATGCCCCACACCCGGCGGTTCTCGTGGAAGTCGAAAATTGTACTCCGCTTGTCGGGTGCACAACCGAGACCACCATCGATCAGGAAGCCACCGCAGCGCTTCGTGCCGAACAACCATTGGGCAGATTTGTCGGGCTGGATATCTACTTTGATCGCGGCCACTTGGCGATACAGGAGGTTGGCGAAATCTGGGCGGCGAGTGACACGTGGGGTGACCTTTTCTCAGAGGTCGGAAACTTGCCCTTCTATCGGGCCATGGCCTTTACGCTGACCTTCACATTCATTGTGACACCCCTCACGATCATTCTGGGGCTGGTGATTGCGCTGGCGGTCAACTCACTGCACCGGCACCTCAAGGGTTTGATGATCTTCTTCTCGCTCTTGCCCATGATTGTGACACCGCTGATCGGCTCGCTCATTCTGTTTTGGATGATTGACAGTCGTGGCGTCATCGGCAATGCCCTTGTAAACTTGGCCGGAGATCCGGATTTCAGTCTAAAGGCTTCGACCGGGCTGATGTGGGTGGCGCTGATGGTTTATGGCGTCTGGAGCTCGGCCCCCTTTGCCTTCGTGGTGTTCTATGCCGGTTTGCAAACTTTGCCCAAAGATCAGATCGAGGCGGCCCAGATCGATGGGGCAACCCGCTGGCAACAGGTCAAATTCGTGGTTGTTCCCCATCTCATGCCACTGGTTACGTTTGTTGCGCTGATCCAGTTGATGGATAATTTCAAGGTGTTTGAACCGATTATTGGCTTCAGCGCCGGTGCCCATGCGCAATCGCTCAGTACTTTCATCTTCAACGACCTCGGCGGTGAAACGCGACAACTGTCCTCTGCAGCCGCTACGTCTGTGATCACGATTATCGGGGTCGCCATTCTGTTGTCGCCCGTGCTTGTCCGCACCTGGCGTGACTTCAAAGGAGCTAGATAACATGGCCAGCCGTGCGCAAAGAATGCCCAAAAGCCTTCGGATTGCTTCGTCGCTTTTTGTGATCCTTTGGTTCATCCTGGCCGCTTTCCCGTTCCTCTGGACGGTTTGGGGGTCGTTCAAGGTAGAGCTGGATTTCTTCTCGATCGCCGATTGGACCAACGCTCTAACCGGCGCGCGGACCGAGGCAGTTTATGGCTCACCCTTTACCACCACCGGTTACGAAGGGGCTTGGATTCAGGAAGAATTTTGGCGGAATGTTCTGAATACGGGGATCGTTTGCGTCTTTGTGGTCGCCATCTCGCTGACCATCGGAACGCTGGGGGGCTACGCGCTTTCGCGGTCGAGCTATAACTACACATTCTGGCTTTTGATCACGGCGCTGATCTTCCGCGCAATGCCGCCGATCACGTTGGTTTCGGGTTATCTGTTGCCCTTCTTTGAATGGAATATCTGGGGGATACTGCCGACGACAATTATCGTACTTGTCGCGATCAACCAGCCGTTCACCCTGTGGATGCTACACGCCTTCTTCAAGAACATCCCCAGCGAGCTTGACGAAAGCGCAAAGGTCGACGGCTGCAACCAGTTTCAGGCCTTCCGCCGTGTGATCATTCCGGTGATGTGGCCGGGTGTGATCACCACGGGGCTGTTCTCGTTTCTTCTGGCCTATAACGACTTTGCCGTTGGGGCGATGCTGTTGTCAGAAAGCAACCGCACAATGGTTCCAGCCATCGCCGCGTTCCTTGGTACAACGCAAACCGAGGGCAACGTAATGTTCGCTGTTGCGGCCGTGGTTTCTGCGACGGTTCCGCTGTTCATCTTGGTGATGTTCTTCCAGCGTCAGATTGTGGGCGGTTTGACCGCCGGGGCTGTGAAAGGCTGACGCTGATGGGACGCACGCATCCTCAGTCCGTATTTGCCCATGCGCACGCAGCCAGCCTGAACATGGCTGCGTGCCGGGCAAGGCGACCAGGGCGAATTCCCTTTGCTTTGATGCGCGCAGGGCCTTGCGGGACGTTTCTCCGCAGACGCCTTGAACAGATCCTATAGAGACAAAGTTAATGGAACGCCCCGACCGTAAACCCTTTCTGAAATTCACCGCCGCGCAACGCCATCCAGGCAATTTCCGGCCAGCCTATGAGGGGTTCTTCGCCCCCAGCGCACATGTCAACGTGGTGCATCCTTTCAACGAGGTCGTGGGCGGCCTCGGGCTGCACGATCACGTCATCGCATCGCTTGCAGCCTCCTTTGACGGACTTTTTCGGCGCGATGATATCGTCATGGCCGGTATATTTGATGGACAGGGCTGGATCAGCGCCACCGGCTATTTCGTCGGTCGGTTCTCGCGCGACTGGCTTGGTATCCGCGCCACAGGTGAGCTTGCCTATCTGCGCTTCGGCGAGTTCCACCGCATGCAGGATGGCAAGGCGGTGGAGAGCTATGTCTTCTTCGATATCCCAGAACTGATGCTGGCTGCAGGGCAATGGCCGATCACCGATAGCCCGGGCAAGACCCGTGGCTTCACCGGGATGATTCAGGGTCCAGCAAGCCATGATGGCATCTTGACCACGCCGCAAGACCCAGTCGAGGGGGCCAAGAGCTATCGTATGGTCACAGAAATGCTGGCCAAGCTTGCCACCAAGAACGAGGCCTGGCGCCCGTTTTGGCATGACAACATGGTCTGGTACGGCCCCGGCGCCTTCGGTTCTTTCGTCGGGCTCGAGAGTTTTGCAAGCTTCCAGGTGCCTTTCGAGGCCACCTTCGAAGGTTGGTCCGGCGGCAGTGCGGGAAATGGCATGACTGCGCATTTCACCCGCTTCGGCGAAGGCAATTACGTATGCTCGGGCGGCTGGCCTTCCTTGACTGGTGTCCAGGTGAAACCCTTCCTCGACCAGCCCGCAGGCGGAAAACGCGTCTTCATGCGGGTCTGCGACTGGTGGCGTCGAGAGGACGATCTGTTGGTCGAAAACTGGGTTTTCGTCGACATCCCGCATGTGTTGTTGCAGCTGGGATATGACCTTTTTGCCGACATCGCCGAGCAAGCCGCATGAGCAGCTCTGCAAGACATAACGCCGTTGGCCGCCACCCGGCGCTCAACCGGATGCCGAGGGATTTTCTGTCAGCTGATTGAGCTACCCGATGAAGACAGAATTTCTATTGGCACCAATACAAGGATGAGAAAGATGAAGGGTTCCCGCCCGGAACAGGCCGTGCTGACACGTGATACGGACCTCGACAAAACAGAAGACACCCGCCGTGTGATTGAAAACATGGTGGATGGTCTGAACGATCACCGTATCGATGACATCGGCGAATTCTTCTCGGAAGGCTTCCGCTGGATGGGCAATCAGGGCTGTGGCACAAAAACTGGCCTGAAACAGTTTCAGGACAATTGGCAACGCCCGTTTCAGGCGGCTTTTTCGGACAAGACATGCATCGACGAAGCGCGCCTTTACATGGGCGAGTGGGCGGCTGCGTTTGGCCGACAGGAAGCAACCCATTCGGGTGAGTTCCTGGGGATCGCCCCCACCGGAAAGCGGGTCGAGATCCGATATATGGATTTCTGGAAAGTGGTCGACGGCAAGATCGTCGACAATTGGGTGAATGTGGATTTCGCCCATGTAGCGGCACAGCTGGGTGTCGATCTGTTTAACGGCGAAGGCTGGGAAGCATTTGACCGGGGTGAGAAGTCTCCGCCCCGGCCTGAAACTAAGGATTAGGACAATGACAATCGAGTATCTGAAACGTGGGAAGTCCGATGCTGACCGAGCCGAGGATGACGCCAAAACACGCGCTGTCGTCGAAGCGACACTGAAAAACATCGAAACACGTGGCGATGCTGCGGTACGCGAGCTAAGCGAGAAGTTCGATAACTATTCGCCAGCATCGTTTCGGTTGTCTCAAGACCAGATCGACGACCTGATCAATCAGCTAACAGATCGAGAGCTGGCGGACATCAAATTCGCGCAGGAGCAAGTGCGCAACTTTGCACAAGCTCAGCGCGATTCGATGCTGGATATCGAAGTTGAGACTCTGCCGGGCGTCATTTTGGGCCACAAGAACATCCCCGTACAATCGGTGGGCTGTTATGTGCCCGGCGGCAAATTCCCGATGGTGGCCTCGGCGCATATGTCGGTGGCGACGGCCTCGGTGGCGGGCGTGCCGCGCATCATCGCCTGCACCCCTCCGTTTCAGGGCAAACCCAATGCAGCGGTGATCGCCGCCATGTATTTGGGTGGGGCGCATGAGATTTACGTGATGGGCGGCATTCAGGCTATCGGCGCCATGGCGTTGGGAACCGAGACGATTGATCCAGTCCACATGCTTGTCGGTCCGGGTAACGCCTTTGTCGCAGAAGCTAAACGTCAGCTATTTGGCCGCGTCGGTATCGACCTATTCGCCGGCCCGACCGAGACCATGGTGATTGCTGATGAGACCGCCGCAGACGCAGAGCTTTGCGCGACCGATCTTCTGGGTCAGGCCGAACATGGGTATAACAGCCCCTGCGTATTGCTGACCAATTCTCGCAAACTGGCCGAGGACACGATGGCCGAAGTGGACCGGCTGCTGGGCATTCTACCGACAGCGGGCACCGCAAAAGTATCGTGGGAGGAATATGGCGAAGTGATCGTCTGCGACACGTATGATGAGATGCTGCAGGTTGCTGATGACATTGCATCTGAACATGTGCAGGTCATGACCGATCGCGACGACTGGTTCCTTGAGAACATGACTTGTTATGGCGCACTGTTCCTTGGCCCGCGTACCAATGTCTCGAACGGTGATAAGGTAATTGGCACCAATCACACGCTACCTACCAAAAAAGCTGGCCGCTATACTGGTGGTCTATGGGTGGGTAAATATCTGAAAACACATAGCTATCAAAAGGTTCTGACTGATGAGGCAGCAACCTTGATCGGCGAATATGGCTCGCGCCTATGTATGCTCGAAGGTTTTGTGGGGCACGCCGAGCAATGTAACGTCCGCGTACGGCGTTACGGCGGCATCAATGTCCCCTACGGCGCGCCTGCACCTTACAGGGACGCCGCAGAATGAGTGACAGGCATACTGAGCACAAGACCCTGATCGCACAGGTCAGGGCTGCGATGTATGACTTTACCGAAGCCGGTGTCCGGCAGGCGTTGGATAAGATTTGTTCTCCCGACGCTGTGTTCCATCTGAGCTATCCGTTTGGCGACACCAAAGGGATTAATGCTTATTACGATTGTTGCTATCGCGATCTTCTGACCGCATGGCCCGATCTTGAGCGCCGCGATTATATCGTCATGGCTGGACCTGATGAATTCGGGGCTGATTGGGTTGGATGCGGCGGTTACTATACCGGCACTTTCGCGGGGCCATGGCTGGAGATTCCGCCGACAGGCCATCAGGTCACCATGCGGTTTCACGAGTTTTACCGGATCGAAAATGGCAAAGTCGCCGAGGTGCAGGCGCTTTGGGATATCCCCGAAGTGATGATGCAAGCGCAGGCTTGGCCCATGGCACCCGGTTTGGGGCGGGAATGGCATGTTCCGGGACCAGCGACGCAGGACGGGCTGGTGCCCGGCCCGTATGACAAGGCCAAGGGCAAAGAGACCTGCCAGCACATTGTCGACATGCTGGATCATCTGACCAAACATCCCGCAGAAGGTGGTCCGGAGGTGATGGAGTTGGAGCGGTTCTGGCATCCTCGGATGAACTGGTACGGCCCCTCGGGGATCGGCACAGGGCGGGGTATTGCGGGGTTCCGTAATTGGCATCAGATTCCATTCCTCAACGCAATGCCGGATCGCGGGCAGGATGTAGATGACATCACCTGTCATTTCTTTGGCGACGGTGACTATGCGGCTGTTACGGGTTGGCCCAACATGATCCAGACTGTCACCAATGATGGCTGGATGGGGATCGCACCGTCGGGCAAGAAGATCACGCTGCGCAGCCTCGATTTCTGGCGGCTTGAAAATGGCAAGATTCGCGAGAACTGGGTTCTGGTTGATCTGCTGGATACCTATCGCCAGCTGGGTGTTGACGTCTTTGCCCGTTTGCGAGAGTTCAACAAGGCGCGCGTTCCGGGCCGCATTCCATTTCCGGTTGGCGAGGTCTGATATGTCCCAATTTCCCAGCACCCCAAGTTTCAATCTTAACGGCAAACGCGCATTGGTCGCGGGCGCGTCGTCCGGTATCGGCATGGCCTGTGCCGTAGCACTGGCAGAGCATGGTGCCGAAGTGACACTGGCGGCGCGGCGCAAGGATGCGTTGCAGAATCTGGCAACAGAGATGACCGCTCGGGGAGGGTTGGCGAATATACTTGAACTGGATGTTTCTGACGTTGCAGGCACTGCTGATGCTGTGGCGCAAAACGGGCCGTTTGATATCCTGCTGAACTCAGCCGGTCTGGCCCGACACAGCAGGGCCGTGGACACACGGCCCGAGGATTTTGATGCGGTAATGGATGTCAATGTCCGGGGGGCCTATTTTCTGACCCAAGCGGTGGCAAAAGGATTGTTAGAAGCTGGGCGCCCCGGATCGCTGATGAACATCTCCAGCCAGATGGGCCATGTAGGCGGGCGGGAAAGGGCGGTCTATTGCGCGTCAAAATTCGCGGTCGAAGGCTTTTCCAAGGCGATGGCGCTGGAGTTCGGTCCTGCAAAAATTCGGGTCAACACGATCTGCCCAACCTTTATTCTGACCGATTTGACCAAGCCGACCTTTGATGACCCGGACAAGCGCGCATGGATATTGGACAAGATCAAGTTGGGCCGCCCGGGCGAGATCGAAGACATCATGGGGGCAGTGGTTTATCTTGCCTCGGATGCATCGGCTTTGGTGACGGGCACCGCGTTGATGATAGACGGAGGTTGGACAGCAGACTGATGGCGGCGCAGAAAGTTACATCCATGGAGGTCGCCCGCCTTGCCGGGGTCAGCCAGTCTGCCGTAAGCCGTGTGTTTACCCCGGGGGCGTCGGCATCGAAAAAGACGATTGAAAAGGTTCGTCAGGCCGCCAAGCAACTGGGGTATCGGCCGAACGTCCTTGCGCGTGCCGTAGTGTCCGGCAAAAGCCGGATCATTGGGCTTGTTGTGGCGTATCTGAATAATCAGTTTTATCCTGAAGCACTGGAAAGGTTGACGAATACGCTGCAGGAGCGCGGCTACCATGTGATGATATTCATGGCGTCGAACCAGGCCGAAAACGTCGATAGCGTGGTCGAGGAATTGCTCGACTTTCAAGTCGACGGCATAATCGCGGCATCGGTGGCCCTGTCGTCGACCTTGTATGAGCGTTGTCGGACCGTTGGCGTACCGATGGTGTTGTTCAATCGGGCACAGGATGACCTCACTATGTCATCGGTTACATCCGACAATGTCGCCGGTGGCCGAAAGGCAGCCGAGTTTTTGCTGGCTGGCGGTCATGAGAAGATCGGATATATCGCCGGATGGGAGGGCGCTTCGACCCAACGCGATCGCGAAGCGGGATTCGTAGCGGCCCTGCAAGAGGCGGGTGTCAAACTGCACGCCCGTGGAGCCGGAAACTTCATCGCAGAACAGGCGCGTGAGGCAACGCTACGCATGTTCGCGTCCGATCCACCGGACGCTGTGTTCGTGGCCAATGATCATATGGCGATCTCTGTGATGGACACGCTGCGGTTCGAGTTGGGCCTGCAAATTCCGGCCGACGTCTCGGTTCTGGGATATGACGATGTCGCCGTTGCCTCTTGGCCAGCCTACAATCTGACAACTATTCGTCAGCCTGCCAATCGGATGGTTGCCGAAACCGTCGATATTCTACTTAGCAAGATCGAAAATCCCGCTGCTGCGCCGCGCCGCACCGAGATTGACGGACCTTTGATCGTTCGCGGCTCCGCCCGCATACCTGAAGGATGGAAGACATGAAGGGATTTGATCCCAAATTCAAAGATTTCCCGGATTATATCATCGGCATCACCAAAGAGATTTGGGAAGACCGTGGCATTGCGACTCTGCATCAATATTACAGCCCAGACATCGTCGTCCGCTCGCCCGGTTCGGTTGTGTTGGGTAACCAGAATGTCATTGGTGCAACAATGGCCACGTTGGCCGAGTTCCCCGACCGTCAGCTGCTGGGCGAGGATGTGATCTGGTCGGGCACCCCGGAAGAAGGCATGCTGAGCTCGCATCGTATCCTGTCGACCGCCACGCATCGGGGCAATGGTGTCTATGGCAAAGCCACCGGAACACGCTTGCGATACCGAATTCTGGCCGACTGCCACGCCATCGACAACATGATCGATGACGAATGGCTGATCCGAGATCAGGGTGCGATTGTCCGGCAAATGGGCTGGGATCCCAAGGAATATGCCGCCGATCTGATAGCGCGTGAAGGTGGGGCCGAGGCCAGTGTGAAGCCTCTGTCACCCAAGATTGACATCGAAGGCCCCTACAAGGGGTACGGCAATGACAATGAATGGGGACACCGCCACGCGGATCTGCTGACACGGATAATGAATGCAGATATGGGCGCGATTGAACGAGAGTATGACCGAGGCGTGCAGACCGAATATCCCGGCGGTGTCACGGGCCATGGCTGGGATTCGGCTGATCGGTTCTGGATGTCTTTGCGTGCCGCCATGCCAAGCGCAACCTTCACCATCCATCATCAGATCGGGCGCGATGATCCGAATATGCCACCCCGCTCGGCCCTGCGCTGGAGCTTGCATGGCAAGCATGACGGTTGGGGCGTGTTCGGCAAACCCACAGGCGCTGAGTTGTATGTGTTGGGGATCAGCCATGCCGAATGGGGCGAGTTGGTTGGAGGCGACATCAGGCTGCGACGCGAATGGACCTTGTTCGATGAAACCGCGGTCTGGAAACAGCTTCTGTTGGAAACCGGGGATCTCTGATGCCTCAAACGCGCGTCGCATTGGATGCCAGTGAAGGAACCCGGCGGTACCACGGCCACCGGGCGTCCTTGCGGGCGCGGCGGCTGAATAATCGCCCTCCGGGTGCATGAGGATCGAGACCTCTTGTACCAATTCAATGAACGGAGACTATTATGAGCACGATCCAACAACGCATTGTCCGCTACGGCGAACTGCAGCCTTGTAAAACCGCATTTATTGACGCGCACACGCCCGGTTCGGACCAGAAGGAAAACTTTACCATCGTAGGCGGTGGCGTATCCGAAAGCCCCGATCAGCATGTCCACATCACCGACAAAATCGGTTTCAATATTGGCGCGGCGGGGCAACCTCCGAAATGCCGGAATTCGCTGCACAGCCACACCACGGCCGAGGTGTTCTTTGTCGCCAAAGGACGTTGGCGGTTCTTCTGGGGTCGCTATGGCACTGCGGGCGAGTTTATTGCCGAGGAAGGTGACATATTTAACATTCCAACTGGCATCTTTCGCGGTTTCGAAAATGTCGGGCAGGATTATGGGATGATCATGTCGATCCTGGGCGGCGATGATGCGGGTGGCGGTGTCACCTGGGCACCACAGGTGATCGAAGACGCGCAGGCGCATGGGCTGATGCTGGGCGACAATGGCGTGCTGTATGACAGCAAGAAGGGTCAGGAACTGCCCCACAACGTGCGCCCCATGCCGCTGCTGACCGAAGAAGAGCTTAAGAGCTATCCGGAAGTTCCGGTCGAAAATGTTATCGGCAAATATGTGGCACGCTATTGGGATCTGATGGCGCTTTCCGCTAACAAGCCAGCCAAAGTGATTGGCGAAGATGCCCTGATCACGGATAAGCCGGGGTTTGAGGTCGATTTCCTCGGACGCGGCTCTTGTTTGAACGAACCCGTCGCGGCGCATATGCCCGTCGTCCTCATGCCTGCGAGTGGTCATTGGCGGATTACAGTCGATGGCTATGAAACAACTTTGTCCGCAGGCGATACAGCGCTGGTTCTGTCAGGTGAAAGCTACAGTATCGTGCCCTCAATGACCGGAGAGGCCGGTCTGTATCGTATCACGGCAACGGACGATCCCGCCGGTGCTACCTGGACCGGTGCATAAAGGCAAAGTTGCGCGCTCCGATCTTTTTCGGGGCGCGCAGTATGTGACCCGTGCTTCACTTTGGACTCGGCACAGGGAAGTAATTGAATTGGAGATGACAAGATGACCCGAATTTCAACCACCCATGTGGGAAGTCTGCCGCGCAGTCAGGAAGTCGTCGATTTCATCTTCGCGCGTGAGCAGGAGGAACCGTTCGATCAGACAGATTTTGATGCCTGCATGACGAACGCGGTGTCCGAGACCGTAGGCAAACAGGCTGCAGCGGGGATCGATATTGTATCGGATGGCGAGACTTCGAAAATCTCTTACGCGACCTACGTCAAGGACCGCTACACCGGGTTTGCAGGCGACAGCCCGCGCAACGCTCCGGCTGATCTGAAGATGTTTCCGGGCTTTCTTCAACGTTTGGCGAATGATGGCGGAACTCCGCAATACGCGCGGCCCATGTGCGTAGGCGATGTGCGCTCGAAAGGGCAGGGCGAGTTGCAGAAGGATATCGACAACCTCAAAAGAGCCATGGTTGAGCACGGGATTGAGCGCGGATTTATGAATGCTGCCAGCCCGGGTGTGATCTCTCTTTTTCTGCAGAACGACTATTACCCGACGCGCGAGGCGTATCTGGCCGCGCTGGCCGATGCGATGAAATCCGAATATGAAACCATCGTCGCGGCGGGCCTGGATATTCAATTGGATTGTCCCGATCTTGCCCTGTCGCGCCATATGCTGTTCACCGATCTTTCTGACGAGGAATTTGTCAGTATTGCCGAAATGCATGTCGAAGCGCTGAACCATGCATTGCAGGATGTGCCCGCCGACAAGGTTCGGGTTCACATCTGCTGGGGCAATTACGAAGGTCCGCATTGCTGCGATATCGGAATGGACAAGGTGTTCTCGACTTTGATGTCAACCAAGTCGCGCTATGTGCTGTTTGAAACCTCGAACCCGCGCCATGCACATGAATGGACGGTGTTCCGCGACCGCAAGTCCGAGATACCGGATGACAAGGTACTTGTGCCGGGTGTGGTCGATACCACCACAAACTTTGTGGAACACCCCGAACTGGTCGTGCAACGTCTTGAGCGGTTCGTGAACATCGTGGGAGCGGAGCGGGTGATCGGCGGATCGGATTGCGGTTTCGGCACCTTTGCGGGGTTTGGCGCTGTCGATCCTGATATCGCCTATGCCAAACTGGGTGCGCTGGCCGAAGGGGCTGCTCTGGTCAAATGACACCACTTGTCCTTTTGCCGGGCATGATGTGCGATGCTCGGCTATTCTCGCCGCAAATTGGTGCATTGTCTGGCAGATATCCGATATTTGTCGCCCCCATTGGTGCACATGATACGATGCAGGCTCTGGCCGCCGAGGTTTTAAGTCATGCGCCCGACCGGTTCGCCTTGGCCGGTCTTTCCATGGGAGGCATTGTTGCGATGGAAATACTGCGGCAAGCACCGGGGCGTGTAGCGGGGATGGCGTTGATGGACACCAACCCGCTGGCAGAGGTGGATCAGGTCAAGGCGAGGCGTGAGCCCCAGATTGAGGCGGTTAAAAACGGTCGGCTACGCGATGTGATGGCCGAGGAAATGAAGCCCAACTATCTGACCGATGGCCCTGATCGACAGGCAATTCTGGACCTATGCATGGATATGGCTATGGCCTTGGGGCCGGAGATTTTTGTTAACCAATCCAAGGCCCTACGAGATCGCCCGGATCAAAGTCACACATTGCGCGCTTTCAAGGGATCTGCGCTGGTCCTTTGCGGTCGTCATGACGCGTTATGCCCAGTCGAACGCCACGAATTGATGCATGACCTGTTGCCGCAAAGCCGGTTGGAAGTCATCGAACACGCGGGGCATTTGCCAACTCTGGAACAACCGCGGCAAACCACGGCGGCGCTGCAGCGCTGGCTGGAGACAATCGAAACAATCTAAGCCGGATTTCCGCAAGGCCGTAGATAGCCCTGGTGGAAACTGACTACGATATTACTCTGTCGGACTTGGAGCCCCTATCGTAGCATGGACGCAGCAGTAACGATTTAGAGTTTCTGAAGCACCCAAATCTGGTTCAGAGCCTGCTGTCGCGATCAAAACTGCACTTAAGTCGGGGCACACGCGATACACTAAATTCAAGGCCTGCTACCAAGTCTCTGACGAAGATTGCTTCGTTGCACTCAGCCACCTGCGGAAAGTGGTGGAAGGGGGAGGAATTTGCTGTTTGGCGTGATAAACTTTTCAATCGCCCGGAATGCCTCGGTGGATGATTGTCTGGTTTAGCCATGAGTGGCGATTGCGGTCGCTGCGGACCGGACAGTTTGATCGTCCTCTGCAACATTGACAGTTTCGAATAGCAAATGTTGTTATCGTAATGACAGGCATCGTCCCGAGGAGAAGAGCTATGCAAGACGTCGCGGATCAATCCGCTGGCTATGATGAGCACATTCTGATTTGTGACGATGACATCGAGTTTGCTCAGGGTGTTTGTGCATTTCTGACTGATAAAGGGTACAAAATCGAACACGCGCAAGATGTACCCGCTGCGCGGTTGATGATGGCTGATGAAACCTACAGCTTGTTTCTGCTGGACCTCGTGATGCCAGGAACTAGTGGTAAGGTGTTATGTCACGAGATCGCTTCGCGCATAGATGCCGGGATCATCATGATCAGTTCGATTGATGACGACGCCGAGCGGATTTCCCTGCTGGAACTGGGCGCGGATGATTACATCATTAAACCATTCAACGAGTTGGAACTCCTCGCGCGCGTGCGTGCTGTGCTGCGCAGGCGTGCTGGTGGAACGCAGGGAAAATCCCGGGTTACCCGGTTCGGAGAATGGGAGCTTGTTGAAAACGAGCGGCATCTCAAAAGCGAGGATGGTCGGCTCATCACCCTCACCTCAAGTGAAGTGCGCGTCATGCGGTTTTTTGCTGAAAATCCGGACGTGTTGTGCACCCGGGAAGACCTACTTGCCGTCGCTCGAACGCGGCAGCATGGCGGAGCAGGGGACAGGAGCGTTGATGCTCTGATCAAACGGTTGCGGTCGAAGATCGAGAACGATCCATCAAATCCGGAATATATTCGAACGGTCTGGGGGCAGGGTTACATCTTTCGTCCAGGCTGAACTCCGGAATCAAGCGGCAAAAGCACATTAGCCCTAAGGCCCCCGCTAGGGCGGTTTTCAAGCGTAACAGTGCCCCCCTGATCGACAACAATCGCCCGGACAATAGCAAGGCCGAGGCCTGTGCCGGGTTCGGTGGCTCCAAGTCTCTGGAAAGGCTCAAACGCTGTTTCAAGTTGTTCGGCTGGGATACCTGGTCCTTCATCGTCTATGTGAATTGCGGCCAAATCGTTCGACGCGGTCAAAGAGACATTTGTTCGACCCCCGTATTTGACCGCATTCTCCAACAAGTTTCTAAGAACCCGGGTAAGCGCGTTATGTCTTCCTTTGACCACCGCAGATTGTTCGATTGTGCAGGTCACATCGCGACCCGCCTCAACCTGTTCATCTACAAGCGCCTCAACCAGTGAGCGCAAATCCAGGCGTGCAAGCTCTCCATCGTGATGCGTTTCGCGGTTGAGGTTGGTGACGGAGTTTACAATATCGCTGATGGTTTCCAACCGCTTGAGCAGTTGCTCTTTGGGTGCTGTTGGTTCCAATTTCTGGATCGCATCGTGCATCCGTGCAATCGGTCCCTTCAGGTCATGCCCGAGGCTACGAAGCAAGGTTGTCTTGTACTCAAGCGCCAGAACAATCCGGGCTTCCATGCGATTGAACGCAATAATTGTGTGGCGGATATCAATGGCACCCGCCTCGACGAGTGGGCCGACCTCTTCGCCCCGGCCGATCAACTCGGCATTGACGGCCATCGCGCTCAGCGGTCGCATCACTTTCTGAATAAGAAACGCAAGTGCGCAAAGCAGGGTAAGCGCGACCAGACTGTCGATTGAGCCAACGATGACCAAAGGTACGATGTTCTTGTTTTTCATGAGCAAATAGCAGTTCAGCCATTCGTCATCATCCTTGAGCCGGACCGAAAAAACGCTCACCAGAAACGCGTCAACGCTTTCTGCATCGATAGGTTCGCCCGAGTGGCTCTTGAACAGTTGCAACAGCGCGCTTTGGTCGTGTTTGGCGTCAACGACCGTGTCTGCCACGGACAGTTCCGCGACGGCGATCCCGCGGTGTTCCAGCCGCGCCGTCAGCCAGTTAGCCAGATTCGGGCGGTCGCGGCCATTGGCCAAAGTGGTTGCTGCATCCTGCGTGCCGACCCTGACACTCCATTCTGCAGGAAAGAAACCAAGCGCTGCTTCGGAGCGGCTGTCAGGAGGCACGCGGGCCAGGGTTGAAACCACCTGCGCAAGAAAGGCATCGCCCCTGTTTCGGATCTCTTCAGCGCGAGAGTTTCGGATCTGGACCACGTCGGTGACTACCGAGAACACGCCGACAATCGTCCAGCTGATAAGCACGATGCTCATAACTTGTGTTCGAAGTGTCAGATCATTCCAGCGCATTGCGCGTAGGCTCCCTGTCCCATCCCCCTGACTTGGGACGCTAATTCAAATACCGCCGCATTCCCAAGCGGAAATTGCAACCGCCATGCCGCTGATGATGCAAAGGGGTTTCACCCACCGGTACCGCATTACGGGGCACCCGGCTTCGTCAGCTCGGTAAACAACCGGCCAAATTCGTCAATTGAATCAAAGTGTGACAAGCCCTTGGGGCATCGGCGGCTGGTCTCCAAGTATCACCCACAGAGTTTTTATTGGGAGCCAGCTATGTCAAAGCATTCATCCGTTCATCCACAACTTGCCAGCGCCCGGCGCGCGCTGAGGGGCAATCTGATTGCCACCGGCGTTTTCAGCGGTGTTGTGAACCTATTGATGCTGACAGGGCCGATTTTCATGCTTCAGATCTATGATCGCGTGATGTCTAGCCAAAGCGTGAATACGCTTGTCGCGCTCAGCACACTTGTCGCCGGTCTGTACTTGTTCATGGCCTTGATTGACGGCGCGCGGACCCGTGTGCTGGTTGCCATGGGGCATCGCTTTGAACAAAGGCTCGCCCGCACAGCGTTTGATTGCACTTTGTCCGAGCCGTCGCGCAACCGTCCGGGTGGCAACCCTGCGGCGGCAATTCAAGATGTCGAAAAAATTCGCGGTTTCCTGTCGGGTCAGGGTGCCGGAGCTTTGTTCGATCTGCCGTGGATCCCGGTCTATCTGGGATTGGTTTTTGCCATGCACATGTGGCTGGGTATGGTCGGTGTAATTGGCGCGCTGGCATTGGTTGCCATTGCCATCGTTACGGATATCAAGGTCCGCGCTGCCGCGTGCGTTCAGTCTGAGCATTCAGCCAAGCGCAATCGTCTGGCAGAAGCCGGCCGCCGGAATGCCGAAATGGTTCGCGCGATGGGGATGCAGTCCAATCTTGGCAAGACCTGGCAAGATGTGAATGATCTCCACCTTGGTGCGAGTGCTAAGGCGGCCACTACTGTCGGAGTGTCTGGTAGCTTTACCAAGGTGTTCCGCCTGGCACTTCAGTCCGCCGTTCTAGCGGTCGCCGCTTATCTTGCCATCCATGGACATATATCGGCTGGCTCAATCGTTGCGGCATCGGTCATCATGTCCCGTGGCTTGCAGCCTATCGAGACTCTGGTCGGTAGTTGGCGCAATCTGGTTGCTGCCCGGCAAGCATGGGCTCAGCTGAAGCAAACTCTTTCTGGTGACGAAGCTGACCGTCGTATTTCCATGCCCAAGGCACAGAAGTCGCTGACCGTTGACGGTCTGATCGCTGTCCCTCCGATGGCCACTGCCGCTGTTCTCAAAGGTGTTGGTTTCGATATGAAAGCAGGCGAGGCACTGGCTGTGATTGGGACGACCGGCAGCGGAAAATCAACCTTGGCGCGCACACTTGTTGGTGCATGGTCGGCGGCCAAAGGCAGCATCAGTCTCGACGGTGTGCCGATCGACCAGTACCTACCTGAGGAGCTTGGCCCCCAGATCGGCTTTCTGCCGCAGGATGTTGAGCTCTTTGACGGAACGATCGCCCAGAATATCGCGCGTTTTGATCCCGAGGCGACGGACGAGTTGGTGATTGCCGCCGCCAAGGCAGCGGGTGTTCACGAACTGATCGCTAGCTTCAAAGACGGCTATGCCACCTCGGTTGGCGAGCGTGGCGCGGCCTTGTCCGGTGGTCAGCGACAGCGTGTTGCCCTTGCACGCGCGCTTTATGGTGATCCATTTCTGGTGGTTCTGGATGAGCCCAACTCGAATCTGGATGCCGTGGGCGAGGCTGCACTGAACCATGCCATTCTCGCCGCCAAGGCACGCGGGGCAATTGTGATCGTCATTGCGCACCGGGCGAGCGTGCTGGGTTCAGTCGACAAGATTCTGATTATGGAAGACGGTCGCGCCGGAGATTTTGGTCCTCGTACAGAAGTGATGGAGCGGTTGCGTCAACGCAATCAGGCCGCCGCCGGAGCTGCACAGCCTGCCGCTGAACAGAAGACCGTCGAACAACCCCAACAAACAGAAATCGTTGCCGCCACGGGCTGACCCAGGCCGGCGCTGTAAACAGAATGAATGGAGGAAGTCATGAATACCAACAAGAATTCCAACACGAAGACCGAAGGGTTTAGGGATCGTTCTGCCCGATCCATCGGCTTTGGTCTGGTCGCAATTGCAGTGCTCGCCATAGGATTCGGTGGTTGGGCGATGAAAGCCCCGATGTCCGGGGCGGTCGTGACGGCTGGTAGTGTGGTGGTCTCGTCCGACCTCAGAGCTGTGCAACATCCCGACGGAGGTATTGTCGGCGCCATTCACGTCAAAAACGGAGATAGGGTTGAGGCTGGCGATGTTGTTCTGACACTTGATGATCAGCTGTTGTCAGTCAGCCAAGCCTTGGTCGATGACAGGCTCGTGGCGCTTGAAGCGCAGTTAGTTCGTCTGACGGCCGAGCGCGATGGTCTGGACGATCTCGTACTGTCCGAGGAGCTTGCGGCCCGAAAAGACGAAGACAAAGTTGACCGCGCACTCGCAACGCAGCGCGCGGTGATGGAAGCACGTCGTCTGTCGCAGGATGGTGAAGTCGCGGCCTTGGAAGAGAAAATTGAACAGGCAGAGCAGGAAATTGTGGGCCTGGAGGCGCAGCGCGAAGCTTCCGAAGAAGAGATCAAACTGATCGACAGCGAATTGGAGGGTCTGACGCAGCTCTTTGAAAAGGGTTTAGTACCTGGTGCCCGGGTGACGACTTTGCAGCGTCAAAGAAGCAGTCTTGTCGGTAATAGTGGCGGCCTGACCTCTCGGATCGCAGTCGCCCGTGGTCGTATCAGCGAGACGCGTATCCATATCCTGCAACTGGAAAAGACCTTCCGCGAGCAGGTGATGAACGAGATCTCCTCGCTGGAGGTCGAACTGGATGGCTTGAAAGAACGTCGGAGCGCGGCCGCGTTGCAGTTGGCGCGGGTTGACCTTCGGGCTCCGGCGGATGGCATCGTGCATGAATTGGGGGTGCATACAGTCGGCGGCGTAGTGTCTCCGGGCGAAACGCTGATGCAGATCGTGCCCGAGGATGACGGGTTGGTGGTGACCGCTAGTGTCATGCCACAGGACATCAACAATGTCGCCTTGGGCCAGGCTGCGAGCGTGATGATCGGGGCGTTCGATCAACATGTTGCCCCTCGGTTGGATGGGCACGTTGAGTTTGTCTCGGCTGATTTGAAAACAGATCAGATGACTGGCTTACCCTACTACGAGGCGCGGGTTGCTCTAAGCGAGGAGGCTGTCGGACTTTTGTCTGACCGCCAGTTGAGCCTGCTGCCGGGTATGCCGGCTGACGTCTTCATCGAAACCGGCGAACGGACACTGTTACAGTACCTTCTTGATCCTCTCAGTAAGCAAATCCGGACCACGTTCCGGGAGGTCTGATCGATCCCATGATGTGAGCTGCCCAATAGGAAGAAACAGCTAAAACCAGCGCCAGAAATGGCGCTGGTTTTTTCGATCCTGAAGGCGAGGAGGGGCGTTGGTGGTACCTGAGCGGGTGCTGGTTAACATCTTGGAGGCGCTCCTGTGTGAAAAGAGATGATGCCCGGCTTAAGAGCCTATTTTTGTCATACTTTGTAACAATTTAGCCCCTTTTTCGCGTTGTAATGAAGGGGCCGGATAACCACCTTTTTGTTATACCCGAGGAGGAAGTTTCTAAGATTTTTTGGGTGCTAAACAAAGTGTGTAACAAGGAGAAATACAATGAAACATGTAACCGCTACGAGCTTCGAGAAAGCCAACGACGATGTCATCGCCGTGCCCCCGATTCAGCCTTTTCCAAAGTGCGGAACCGAGGTGCCAAACGATGGTGAAGACCTGGTGGCTGTAAATCCGTTGCCGATTGATCCGCTGGTTGCCGATCCCATCGAAGATCTGGTTGCCGTGAACCCGCTGCCTTTTGGTGCGGTTCCTGCCGGTGAAGGTGACGACGTCACCGCAGTTTCCCCGATCATGCCTGACCCCCGGTGTGGTACCGAGGTTCCGCAGGATGGTGAAGACCTGATCGCAGTAGCCCCGCTGCCTTATGGTGCGGTTCCTGCTGGTGAAGGTGACGATGTGACCGCAGTTTCCCCGATCATGCCTGATCCCCGTTGCGGCACCGAAGTGCCTCAGGACGGTGAAGATCTGGTTGCAGTGAACCCGCTGCCCTTTGATCCGATCGTTCTGGATCAGGGTGATGACGTCATCGCTGTACCCCCGATCCTGCCGCTGCCCAAATGCGGCACCGAAGTACCGGAGGATGAGTATGACCTGACGGAAATGGCGCCTCCGCCGCTGTGCGAAATCGTACCGACTGCAGGCGGTGAAGACATCTGCGGAACCCCCGTTCCGACCGACAGCTTCTTTGTCGATATGGTTGCCTAAGTGGGGCGAAAACTCAGCGATCATCTATCGCTGCACAACCAAAATCCGGGCGTCTTAGTTCCTGTTGAAACGGACGCCCGGGCAAACAAATGGAAAACCAAACTCACCGGCTGGGGCCTGAAACAGGCGCTAGCCGGATTGCTGGTTTTCTCAGGCCGTGGATTCCATTTTTGTCATACTTTGTAACAACTTAACTGGCTTTCACCTGTTGAGATCAACAGCCTGAAAAACCACATCTTTCCTATGATCTGTGATGCGTATGGGCCCGAACCTCGGGTGTCGACCATCCAGGAAACAGGAGGAAAGACATGAAACATGTTAGCAAATCAAAATTCCAGCCCAACTCGGCGAGCACGCTCAAAATATCGGTTGGTCTTGGTGAAACGGATGACGATCCTATCGTGATCCCGCCGGTTAGTCTGCTGTCGGAAGAAAGCAGCGAATTGCAGGACTACGTCTGGGAAGATTCAGCCTCGGACGACGAGACTGTGGCCAGCAACAAACCTGATATTCCCGTCTGGACCGGTGGTAAATCACCTGGCGATGGCCACAGCGGTTGGTGGGATAAATATGGGACCCATCTGCATGACACCAGCGGCACCTATGTCGGCCGCGATGTCAAAGCCCGTGGTGAATACAATATGGCCGATGGTGAAGTGAGTTTTGAAAACCTGATGAGCCGCATCTCAAGCGGGCCAAGCAAGGGCACATATATCTACACCCGTATCGAGGGGAATGATGGAGATAACGTCATCCACGGTTGGAACCCCGAAAACTGGGATAACTATGATGGCGGCACCTCGATCAAGAATTACTATTCCAACTATCATCATCGGGACAATATCTCGGGCGGTGACGGAGATGACATCATCATCGCCTACCGTGGGAACGACCAGTTGTTCGGTGATGGCGGTAATGATGTCATCTATGGTGGCGGTGGCCACGACTACATCGATGGAGGTGAAGGTGATGATCAGCTGTTCGGCGAATCCGGCAACGACAAGATCATTGGCGGCGGAGGCAAGAACATCCTTGTTGGCGGCGAAGGCGATGACATCCTGATTGCCGGGAATGAAGGCGACAAACTGTACGGTGGTACGGGTAACGACCTTCTTGTCGGCGGTGACGGTGATGATGTCCTGTTTACCGGGCATATCGACGAAACCTCTGCCGACACGCTATACGGTGGAAAAGGGGCCGACACGTTCGTTATTGGCTCTGTGCCTGAACCAACAACTCATGATCCCAACCATAACCAATCGAATGGTCTGGGCGAAGAGTGGCTGGAAGAGGCAGGTAATCTGGCACTCGCCAAGATGCTGCCGGGCGCGAAGCTGTTCATCAACCTTGCCAGAGGCCTGATCGACGGGATCAAGAACATGTTCAAGACCGAGGAGCAGGTTGTCGAAACCGTCAACCCGCCGAAGGTGTCTCTGGTCGAGATCCTCGACTTCAACCCGCTTGAAGACAAGATCATTGTACCAGTCAACGTGGAGGGGCCAGTAACGCTGGACCTGCAGGCATCGATCGTTGATGGCGCGGCATTCGATCTGGTCGCGCTTGATCCGGCCGACAACAAGTTCAAGGTGATTACAACCTTCTATTGGGATGAGGCGTCGAACATCTTTCCGGGCGCAACAAGTATCTCGCAGCAGAACACAGATGCCTTCATTCAACGGTTGAAAGAAACTGCTCTGATCACGGGGCCGGATGGTGCGCATTATGGCTTGGGCCAAAAGATCGACCTTGGCCTGAGCAGTGAAGACCTTGCAGGTCTTGGAACCAGCAAGTTCGTCACATTCGGGGCGTTCGGCGGTGTTTCGATGGTCGGCTTTCATGACGAGGATCGTCAGTTGGGAACAAACCACAACGACGTTCTGCAAGCCTATACGTCCGAGCGCGATACCCACGGCGGAAACGAGGCCGAAATCCGCAATGACGGCAATGATGTTCTCTACGGCTTTGGCGGTGACGATATCATGGCTGGCGGTGGCGGCTTTAATAAGCTGTATGGTGGAGAAGGCAATGACACGGCCTGGTATGGTGACAGTCTGAGCGGCATCTATGTCGACATGAACAACAAGGCGGAAGATGCCAGCGGTGAGTATTACTGGGCCTGGCATGGCAACAGCGCCAATCCGTTCGATCTCAATGACGAGATTCGCGACAAGGAAGGCTATGATCTGCTCTGGAGCGTCGAGAACATCTATGGCAGCGACCATGATGATGTGATCATCGGCGACGACGGCGATAACGTCTTCACCTCGGGTGATGGTAAAGACGTGCTGACCGGCAACGGAGGAGCTGACACCTTCATTCTGAACGGCGGCGAGAACACGATCACCGATTTCGATGCCAATGAAGGCGACCGTATCGAGATTGACCTCGACGCCTACGGTATGACCGGCTGGTTCGATCTGGATCACCGCATTGAAAACGGCCAGATCGTGCTGTTCAACAAGCTGACAGACGAGATCATCGTGCGCTATGACGATGACGGGAACGGATTTGACCCGTCATACATCGACCTGCGCAGCTTGGTTGGCAACGATGAAGAAGGCTATCAGGTTGTCTACGAACCGCCCTTTGGTGCAAACACGCTGGAGTGGTTCGAGAAGTATGGCAACCGGATTGATGCCGAGGTCGGCGAAGAGCTCGTTACCGTAGATGGCACCGATAGTTGGGACTACATGATCGGCGACACCGGCAGTGGTGGATTGACCCTGAATGGTGGTGCTGGTGATGACTACATTGTTGGCGGTGCGCTCAATCAGTTCGCTACTCTGAACGGCGGCGACGGCAATGACACCATCGTGATCCGCAAAGGCGCGATGATCACCAATGCAAATGGTGGAGACGGCGACGACGTCATCATCCTTGATGCAGACCAGTCTTCAGAAGCCGGGTTTGCCAATATGTTCGGTGGCGAAGGCAGCGATACTTTTGTCATCACCGGCCCGGGCAGCCAGTATGGTGGTCAGGTGATCCGGGATTTTGAGGCTGACGACTCGATTGTTATCGATCTGGAAGGGTTCGGGATCTCGTCTCTGGATCAACTTCAGATCGAATGGCGTTCCAGCACTCACTGGGTCACGGCAAATGGCCAAAAGGTGATCAGCGTACAGGGTGTTGATGAGCATTTCGATGTCATGCAGCACATCAGCGAGCTGACGGCTCAGCAATCACAGGATTGGGGTCTCTGATCATCGCCTGATTACCAAAAAAACGCCTCAGCCGGTCTGGATCGGCTGAGGCTTTCTTAACATTTCGATCTGGCAATGATGCAAAGTTAATTATTGCGACATTCCAAATTTGGCGAAGACACGCGCAACTGCACCGATCTTTTGCTCAAACCCCGCTATAACCTACTGACGTACAGCGTTTTTTAGCGCATCAAAGGGTTGGCCTAGGCCCGCATCCGCTCAGATTAATTCGTTAATGAACTCTTAACGTATCCTGAACTTCTGACTTGTTACGCAAGTTGGGCCTGAATTCATCGGGCTAATAAAGCCGAAATACTTGGGCTGAAACAACGACAAGATGGGAGTCTGTTTCAAGATGAGTAATGGAACATATGAAGAATTTCGCGACGCTTTGCGCGCATTTGAATCTGGTTGGGATCGAGATCGATACGACGCAGGAATCATTCAGGATTGGCAGCTGAACCAATGGGCCGGAGGGGCCGTTGCTGACTTCTATCCAAGCTATTCCAGCTGGTCTGATCTAAGCAGTGATGAATGGGACGCGATGTCCTATCGCTCGATGAACTCGCTTGGTTTTGTTGGATATCAGTTCGGCGAGGCGCTGTTAATTGACCTCGGGTATTACACCGATGATGTCTATTATGGGAATGGCGCGGCTTCGAACACCTGGGATGGCACATGGACCGGTAAGAACGGGGTGAATTCGCTGGCAGAGTTCACAACCGCCGAAGCGCAGGAGCGCGCGATTCAAGAAGCGTTTGGCTACAATCTTCAAGTCATCGAAACCGGGCTGGGCTATCAGGGAGAGAGCCTGTCGGACTATCTCGGCACGACACGCACTTATCTGGAAAATGGCCAGGCCGTCTCTGTCACGCTCAGTCTCACTGGCATAATGGCCGCCGCGCACCTGCGGGGGGCATGGGGTACGTTGGCTCTGCTTCAGGTTGGAAGTGTATCCACCGATGAATACGGTACTTCGATCCTGCGGTATGTCTCGCAATTCGGCGGTTATGACGCGCCGAGTATCGAAGACGCTATCAAGGTATACACCGACGGTGTCTTGCCCACGGATACAAATGGCGGCACCGATAACGGGAATACGTCGCCGCCCGTTGTCCCACCGGTTATACATCCGGAACCCACGGAACCGACCGGCAACGGGCCTGCTGACACCACAGAAGATACTGCGGATGTGGTGATTAACTGGGCTTGGGGCACGAATGCAACGATCCCGGATTTCGACCCTACGACCGATACGATCTTCATCGCATGGGTCGGTGCAGACGCGTTGGAGGTTGCCGAGGTTGATGGCGCGGTTGTGTTCTCGATCCCGTCCAATAACCAGGCCACGACCCTCAGCGGTGTGACACTTGCTGAGCTGAGCCCGGCAAACTTCACTATTCTGGACAATACCGCCGCAGCTGAAGTGCTTGGGCTGATAGGCACTGATGGTTCAATGCCGACCAGCGGTGGCGATGGTGGCGGAGATGGTGGTGGCGGTGGCCATAGCCACCAACATATGCACATCATGCTGGGCCTTGCCAGCGATGCACAGACGGTCGAAGGCTTCCTGCCCGCGATGGGAGATGTCATTGAAATCGGACCGGACATTGGGGCTGATAACTTCTCGATTTTCGAAGAGAGTGGGGACGCTCTGGGGCAGACCGTTAGAATTGAGCTGACCTCGGGCAATGTAACCAAGCAGATCGTATTCACTGGCTTTGGCCTGTCCGATCTTTCGCTCAGCAATTTCTCTATCACGGATCAGACGGTGTTGAACGAAGTGTCCACAGCTTTGGGGCAAGTTATCGTCTCGCCGAGAGACGGAGAGGGCTATGATGTCAGTTATGATGCAGACGGGTCAAACCCGCCCGCGATCACCGGCAATACAGACACGGGCGGGGTGAAATACCGGGCCGATAGCAACGCTGACGACATAACCGGATTCCGCCCCGGTGTGGACGAGTTGGACTTTGGCGGTACGTCGGTTCACGGCATGATCGTCACCAAATCCAAGGCCGGCGAGATTGTTATCGACAGCCCATGGTCGGACGCGGCGCAAATCGTGCAAGGTGTCACCTTCCAGGACGTGACCATCGACAGCTTTGGTGTGGTCGGCAACGAACACCTCCGTCAGGATATGGGCGGCGTTCTTAGTTGGGAGCAGGGCGTAGGACCTCGCGATGCTGACACAGTCTATGTTCGCAGCCACGAATATGGCGTGCACGAAGTTATTGACGGTTTTGATCCTTCAACGATGAAGATCAGCTTTCTGTATTTCGGAACCCGCGAGCGGCTTAGCGTCGAGGACAGTGGCGATGGTCTGGTGATCTCATCCTTGCCGACCGGACAAAGCATCACGCTGACCGGCGTGACCAAGGCTGACCTGATCCCGGGTCTGGTCGAATTCCATTTTGATCAGGTGATGGAAGACAATCTCGAGGTACCATTTGGCTTTGACCAGAACGATGTGACGTTGGTTGATCGCACCATACTGCTGACCCCACAGGCTCCTGTCGGGGCGACGACAGACGGTTATCAGACACGGGTCGGAGATCTGACAGGGGGATCGACCCAACCAGATATCGGTAGTGGAACCAACGAACCCGGAAACAGCCAAACCCCAGGAGTTGTGACCTTCGGCGCTGAAGCGGATGTGGCAGAGCTTACCTGGAACTGGGGGGTAAAGACCCAGATTATCGGTTTTAATGCCGATAAAGATATCATCGATTTCAACGCTTTGAGCGAAAGCGATGTGTCGGTCACCGAAATTGATGGCGATCTTATCTTTGAAGTTATCGGAAATGGCGGCCATACCGTTACACTTCAGGATGTTCAGGCCGAGGATCTGGATCTTGGCAACCTGACGGCTGATGACTGGAACAGTGTTGCCGAAGCAGAAAGCGCCCTGACAGACCAACTTGAAGCGCTCGGCATGTCCATCGCCTGAGGCACTCCAATAAGTGGTTCCCGGTCTGCGCTAGGCCGGGAACGAAAACAAACACATGAAAATCGATGGGCACTGGCCTCGTTTCCGGTTCGGTTCCGTGATCAAGCCATGCGACCATAATATTAATGCTCGGATCGCTTGCGCTAGGTTCTCGTGGCTGGCTTTTTTATCGTTTTTCCTTCCGGCTCTACTTAAACAGTACTCCAATAGGCTGCCGGGCGGAGCGTTTAGCATATCAATTTGCTAAGCCAAACTAATCGGATGTCTTTGACAGAAATTGGCCACCGCTGCAGAGTCGGGTTGCAGGCGTTTCCAGTGCGGAAGAAACCCATGATCGCAACCGTTAGAAGTGTGAATCCGATTAAAGCCTTCTTTTTGTTCGTTTTGTCCTTCGCTTGTTTTTGCGCTACAAGCGCTTTGTCCCAAAACTCAGTGCCGCAAGTCGTTCTAACGGATGAGATCGTCCAGCGCATAGAAACACAGCGCGCAGCCGATCAGGTGTTCGCGGCTGACTATCAGGCAATGATTGACAGTGCAGAAGCGCATTTGCAGTCGCCTACTATTGTTGAGGCAGTTCGGAATGGAGATGGTCAGCTTCACGAAGCTTTTCGTGGATTTGGACAACGTCCGGTCGAACGCCTCACCACACTGGCTTTGGCTTGGCGATTGACCGGTGACAGTCGCTATGCCGATCGCGCCAGAACCGAGCTCTTGCAGTTTTCGGAACTGGAAACATGGCAGCCCGCACACTTTCTGGGATTAAGCCGTGTCACATTGGCGGTGTCGCTCGGATACAGTTGGATTAGTGACAATCTGGACGAAGAGGATCATCAGACTATTCGATCGGCACTTGTTGAGAAGGGGCTGAAAGAAGCCGCAAAAATCTACGATCTGGATACGCTCTATTATGATAAGGGTTGGATCGCCCCCCAACGCTGGGTGAACCCAGTGTCTGTTCCCGCGTCGCTTCCTGATGGGACGGCTACCGCAGATATCGCCTGGCCCGTTGCTTCCTTCAACTGGAACATCGTTTGCAATGCAGGAATGATCGTCGCTGCTCTGGTTGTGTCAGAAACAGAACCGGAACTGGCTGATCATATTATTGAGCAGGCTCAGGTTTCACTTAGAAATGGGTTGGCAATGTTTGCTCCGGATGGTGCATGGCCAGAAGGACCGATGTACGGGGCTTTGTCCGCCCGGGACGCGGCAGTATCGTTTGATGCGCTTGTTTCCGTCCTCGGGCACGATTTTGATCTTTCGCGAATGGTAGGTTTGGAGGAATTCGGGGAGTTTCTGATCCATGCGTCTGGACCAACTGGCATGCTGTTTAACTTTGGAGACAGCGATACAAGCACTGACCTTGTTGTGTTGACCTGGTTGGCGTCGCGGTTCAATCGCCCGGGCTACGACATTAAAATGAATAGCAAAATGCGGTCTTCCCATCCAGCATTCGAGCTGATCTGGCAGCAGCGACGCAATAGTGAACCAATCACTGCCCGATCAACATCCTATTGGTCTGGAGGGCTTGGGATCGTAACCATGCGGTCTGGTTGGAATGACCCTACGGCCAGCTATATCGGCCTCAAGGCTGGGCCGCTTAGCAGCCATCACAATGACCTTGATGCGGGCACCTTTGTGCTTGAAGCCGACGGTGTACGTTGGGGGGTGGATCTTGGGCTCGGAAATTACCAATTGCCCGGCTACTTTACTGACAAACGTTTTGACTATTATCGAACGGCCACGATCGGGCAGAATACACTGACCTTTGACATGGCAAATCAAATCGAAACGGGGCGGGCCTATGTTGAGGAGTTGGCGCAGTTTCCAGGTTTCGATTTTGCAATCGCCGATCTTTCAGACGCCTATGGAAAGCCCAAGGGAACGGTCAGACGAGGCATAGCTCTTGTCGATGGAACGACAGTGTTGGTTCAGGACGAAATTAGCCCTGATCAACGGGGGCGGGCGGCGTGGGCAATGCATACCGAAGCGCAGGTAACAGTTGATGGCTCCAAGGCCACGTTGCGTCAGGATGGGAAAGAACTAACCGCGCGCATACTGTCGCCGCCAAACGCCACCTTCTCTCAACTTTCAGCCAATCCTTGCGAAACGGCATTCAATTCTGAATGTGCGATGCAGAATCCGAATTCAAGCGTTACACGGCTCATGATCCAACTTGATCTTGATGAAAGCGACAAGCGTGAAACCATTGTCGTTACTTTTGAACCTGACGCACAGGCCGCAAACAAGCCGGTCATCCCGTTAGGTGAGTGGCGACTGAACGCGACCCTCTCGAACGATGTTGAAAAAAAGCACATTGATCGGTTGCCTGCTGAAAACTCACGATAGGTTTGGGTCAAACTTGAACGACCTCAACCCTGGCTTTAGGCGATGCTGGGTGCGCTCAAGGAATGTAGTACGCACCAGAAGTCGCACTATGTTTGGAAACGAATTGAAGACGGCACCCTAGCGCCTGAGACAGCGCATGGCGACCTTCAGATACGATAGACTCCGCTGCAAATTGTCTGGCTGACCCGATCCAAATTTTTAAACTATACAGCTTCGTGCTCACCACTGCTTAGATATCGGCGCAGGGTTACGCCAAGCCCAAACACAGCTACATCCCCCAGAACCGAGATCGCGCGATGCGCGATCGCAGCGCTTAGACCGGCTCCTTGATCAGTGAAAAGGCCAAGTCCGAGAGCAATAATTCCATCTCGAATACCGATACCACCGGGTGCGCCTGGCATCAGGAAACCGATGACCCAGGCTGTTGAAAAGATTGCGATGCATTGCAATATACCGGCACCACCCTGAGGGTAGATCGCCCGTGCGACACACCAAAGTGACAAACCCAGCATCAAAAAGTTGAAGCTATGCAGAAACAACAGGATCAGGCATTTTGAAAATGTAAGTTTCGGTTTTCCCGCTTTGCGCCAAATCACAATCTGGCCAATCATTATGCAGGCCAGAATTCCGAAGAAGATGATTGTCATCTGTCCATCGAGCCAGGATCCTGGAAGGTCTGCAATTACTGCGGCGACAAGATCGGGCATGGTCAGGAGCACAATTCCGACGACCAGAGCACCGCTGGCGAGCAGAAAACCGATCTCGAGCAACAGAGATGACGCAATAATTGCGGATGGCACTCCATCACTCCGTGCGAGGGCGAAACGTCCCAAAAGGTGGGCAACATTGCCGGGGATGTATTTCCCGATCTGCGATACCATTAACTGACTTTCAGCGCGTGTGCGCGTTAGGGCAACGTCATAGATGTTTAGCGTCACCCCCCAAGCCACAGCACCTACGAGCTGCGACAGCACATAAAGGGTAAACCCACCTAGCAGTGCATAACGGGCGCGGCCTGACCCGAGGTCGAGCACTGCAATGTCTCCTGCGTGTCGAACCAGAATGATTCCGATGAAGATCAGGGCAGCAGCGGTGCCGATATAGCGCAGGGCGGTAGCCATGTGTTTACGTTTTGCGCGCCACTACAAGAAAACCATTTCCAAATTCGGTGTTAAGGAACGGGCGTTGTAGCTGGAAAAAAAGCCGCATGACCGTGACTGCGGGTATGGAAGAAAACACAGGCCAGAAGCGCCGCTCAATGGAACGATCGCTACCGCTCTCGTTGGTAAGGTCGTTCGCTGTTTTACCAGATTTGGCGTTGGTTTCTAATATCTGTCCATAGGCCCGAGCACGCCAATACTCCATAATATTGGCCAAAGGAAAACCGTAGCACTCAACAGTTTCGACGGTGAAGCCGGCGTCCTGAACCGAATGTACTAAAAGTTCTTTACTGTAGCGTCGAACATGCCCTGCCCAAACGTCGGCCGCATTCCAGCGGGATGGGTGCGCAGGCGTCGACAAGATCATTGTTCCACCGGGTTTCAGATAAGTTTGCCATTCTCTCATGGCCTCAATATCTTGCTCCAAGTGCTCAATCACTTCAAATGACATGATCAGGTCGAAGGAGTTTTTCCAGTCCGGGTCAAGCTCGGCAAAGAGTGTCATAGGGCTGGCTTGAGTGTTGAGTTTATCTGCCAGTTCAAGGGCCTGCTGCGAACGATCTACGCCATAAGCTTCAAAACCCTGTTCTGCCAGTTCTGACAATAGCGCAGCCGGTCCGCACCCGATGTCAAGCACTCTGCAAGGCATCAGATTTTTGAGATGCCGCATAACCCGATCACGCCTTAGAAGATACCGCGGCGCGGGCACCCAATTGGATTGCGGCAGTGCCGGGCCAAAGTGCCTGTGATAGATGGCAGAAGCACTATGCTCTGCGGAATTAATGGCGGTATCAGTCATGTCGACCACAGTTTTATCCGGCTTGAGGTGCACAATGAAACAAGTATCCGCAAAGAGTCCGCGCGATCTCATGCGGCTGGGCCATTTTCAGTTTGTCTTCAGGCATTACCGGATAGCCCTCGTGCCTCAATTCAGCGATGGCATCCAGCAGCGCTTCGGGATTTGAATGAGGGATAAGCTTCACCCCGAGAGCTTCGGTGCCGAAAGTTTCGATCATGGCAGGCGAGCTCCGGGTGATCACTGAACGCCCTGACAACAGCGCCTGATAAACCTTGTTCGGCACCACTGACGCAGCCTTGCCAGAGGCGCCAAAAATGCCGAGGCAAATGTCGGCATTTGAAATTGCCTCGGTCAGTTCCTCATAGGGAACCCACTTCTGCCAGGAGATATGCTTATGCTCCGCATCCACCAGAGCTGTCTCGAGCAATAGGCGCTCTTGCCCGGTGCCAATCAGGTGCCAATTGATATCGCGACCTCGACCCGAGGTAGCTGCCGTCAATATCGTTTTAAGCCCATGCAGCGGGATGAGCTGTCCATAAAACAACACTCTAGTGGGACCGTCGTGGCGCGCAGGAGGAGGCAGACGCTGGAAGGATCCCGGCTCAGCTCCCACCGGCACTGCTCCAATCCTGGATTCAGGCAAATTGAAGATCCGTGCAATATGCTCGGCATGCGCCTTAGTATCGAGCAAGACATGATGCGCTGCCCGGCAGGCCAGCCATTCAGTGACCCAAAGCATCCGGCCCGGCAGTGACTTGGCCCCAACCATACTTCGATCGTTAACGACAGTGTCGTAAAGCGAAAGGAACATGTCCCAGGTGATCTGCCGCCGACGTAGCAGGGCAAAGGGCCACAACACCAATGTATCGAGCGCGCCAAGATAGGGAACCATCACTGCATCATGACGAGGCGCACGCAAATAATGCAGGATCAGAAGCGGATAGGCCAAGAGCGCGCTGAACAACACTCGGATCATTACAGCCATGTTCAACTGGCTTTTATCCGCGTGTTTGGGCCAAATCTCTGCGTGGATTTCAATTACTTCTACGCCGAGCTCTTGCAATCCAGTTCGGAGAATTCGAGTACGCGGTTTGCTGAGATCATATGTTCCCCAAAAAATCACCCGCTTGTTGCCGGGCTCAGATGGTATCGGAGTGGTGCTGACCACCGGAGGGGAAAGAGGCATATCGGCATTCATGGCGAAAGCATCCGGAAGCCGGTATAAACCTCTCGATCCAAGCTTTCTGGCGCAACCGGAGCCACACCAGTATCCCAGATCAGCCTGACAGCAACACGTTTCGGTCCGTTGATTGTTACTGCCTTGGCCCCAATGCTAAGAATGTCTCCAGATGCGGCGGCACTTGTATCAATCTGTACTGGCTGGCTGGTTTCGACCCGATACCTCCCGGGGAACGGAAGTGCCAATTCAACCGGTTCGCCGGTCAGCGTCATTGATCCTCCGGCAAGCCAAATCGATCCCGAATAGTGCACATATGACTCGCGTAATATCTTGTGGTCCTCAGGCAGCAGCACAGGCTCGGCTCCATTGGCCGAACTTGGGTCCATCGTCAGCGTCAGAGCAGTTTTGTTGGCGATAAGTAGAGGTGGCTGCTGTTCTGCGATGATTCTGGCAAATACGGGCTGGCCCGCCGCCTGATAGCGTGCAACGCCCCAGCCTGACATGAAGAAACCAGGATTCGGGAAACTTGCGATCATGTGGCTGTCATCAATATAGGCGACCTGATCTGGGAACAGGCGATGAATTTCCGCAATAGTGGCGCGTTGGTTTCCTGCACGATCTTGCAGTGCTAGGGCTGCCTGGACAAAAAGCCCCGCAAGCATCACCATCACCAGTTGTGCCGAGCGTCGTGATGATCCAAGCCTCTGTGCTCCGATCGCGACGGCTACCATCAGGAGTGGGGTAGCGAAGGGGTAAAAATAGACAAAGGCATTGCGATAGATCACCACCGAGAGGAGCGGTGCAGCAAAGAGCGCAATCAACAGAACCCGCCGAGCATTCCGACCGGCACACAGTCCGATCCCCACAAGAATGATCTGTGGGAGACTGAGCATAGCCCAACTCATGAATTCAGTTGATCGTGGGAATATGCCGCTTCTTAAAAGCGTCGTATTCAGCGCGTCCTTTGCATTGTTTGCCGTCTGGTTGCCTTCGGCGACGCGGAGGCCAGACGCATGCCAGAGGTAGAATGACACGCAAATGCCAGCCGCCAAGATACCCGCGATAATGATGCGCCGTACCGCTATTCGATCTTCGATCCTCCATATCAGCACGGCCAGAAATGCGGGCAGATAGAGTGCCGATTTGATCGTAACCAGTACGGCCAGAGCGCTCAGAAGCGCTGCCGCCAGTGTTTGCCAGACAGACAGGCGCGTGGTCAGCAAGATTGCAATCGAAGAAGTCAGTAACGCCGCAGCAATGGGATCGGCACGGAAACTGGCGCCATAGGCCAAAACGTAGCCCGAAGTCAGGAAACCCAGAGCAGCGATATCGGCAAATCGCTGTTCGGTAAAATACAGGGCGATACGGTGCACAGAAATTGTGGTCAGCCCGACGCATGCAACCATCACAAGCCGGGCTGCAAATATCTGTTCCATCTCATGACCCGGCAGCGCATCGAGCCATGTGAAACCATGCACGAAGAAGGTCTGCATTGGACGGTCCAATCGACCGTCGAGGAAGGCATGGACATGTGACAGGAAATAGAATTCGTCCCAATTCACATTGTGAGTATACGCCAGCACCAGCATAAACACGAAGACAACGACAATGCTCGCTCGTACCACTCGATCAAGAGTGATAGCCCCTACCAATCCGGCGTTTCGCTGATCGCCTAGCGCCGGATTATCCATTCTCTACCGCCCTGACCGGGTCGAGGGAAATTACTTCAGTAGGTCTAATCGGCGCGCGCAGCAACTCTCGGGCCCGGATGTCTTCCAGCAGACTACGGTTGGTGGCGATAAGATCGGCCAGGATACCAACGGCGAACAGTATCGTGGCCATTGCCAGCAGCACACCGGACAGAACCAGCGACTGAACATGCCCGGCCCCCCCGTCTGTCGCGTAATAATAGAGAAATCGCCCAACCCCGATTAAGCCAGGCAAGGCGAATACTGCCGAAAGCGTCAGGAAGAACTTCAATGGCGCGTAGATCACAAAAACGCGCAGAATAGTTCTTGCTGAGCGGGTGACATACTCTCCGATACCTCTGAACAGACGAGACGGGCGTGTTACCTTGTTGACCCGAACAGGCACCGAGGTCATCGGGATATGTTTGCGTCCGGCCTGAATGATGGTTTCCAGAGTGTAGGTATAAGTGTTGACAACACAGAGTCGGGCAGCGGCATCTCGGGAATAGGCGCGAAATCCGCTGGGCGCATCAGGGATTTCTGACTTGCTAGCCAGTCGCACGACCCAACTGCCCAGCCGTTGAAGGGTTTTCTTCAACGGCGAGAAGCCCTCGATCTCTCTGATCGGGCGAGCGCCGACCACGATTTGTGCCTTACGCTTCAGTATCGGATCAATCAGGGCCGGAATGTCGTCAGCGCAATACTGATTGTCTGCATCGGTGTTGACGATCACATCCGCGCCCAATGAAAGTGCATACTCGATGCCGGCACTGAACGCACGGGCGAGGCCGACATGGCTGCTCATTTCCAGAACGTGATCAGCTTTGGCGTTCCAGGCGACTTCAACGGTCCGATCGGTGGAGCCGTCGTCGATGACCAGTACTTCAACTTTACTGACGCCAGGAATCGATCGGGGAATTGCCGCGATCGCTTCGGCAAGGGTTTCCTCCTCGTTAAGCGCCGGTATTTGGACGACAAGCATCATGATCATGCCACATTGATAACTATTGAGTGCAATTACATTTTATTTTGGGACAAAATTGTGTCCAAAAGGGGTAATTGTTGAGCCATCTGAAACGGTTGAAACGCTCCTTTGAAACAATTCGTATGAATACTCGATGGTTGGTGCGTTATCGGTGTCGACCGAAAACTGCGTTACTCTAAATCCGTGAATTGCGACCAGCCGTCTTTCTTCTCAAATCAACTTGACGCTGTAAATCGCTTCGAGCGATCAAGAGATCAACTCATTGGTGCCGATCAGTTTTACTCACGCCCGGCCTGGAATATCCATTCTGTGTGAGGATTCGCCTTCACGTCTTCCAACATTTTTAAGACCTCGGCTTTCCATCCAGCTTTGATCTTTAAAGCCAGTTGAGACGGCGGCCGGTGGTTGGGTTCAAGGATCGCGTATTCATATCTGAGCGGTTTCTTGAATGGCAAAAAAGCGACCTTTCCGTCGGACAGGTTCAATTCTTGCTCGGTCACGACGGTCAGCGGATCAACGATGCTGCAACATTGCCCGGAGCTGACGAAGGGGATGAGCGGCTGAAAATACTGGCAGGTCACTGTCGGATTGTACTCAGCACCGACCTCCTCGAATTCCTGCCGGATTTTGCGCTGGAATGGGTGTGACGCATGCAAGCCGCCCATGGGCGTATCGTTCAGATCAGACAGTGTCAGGCTCTTACGCGAAGCAAGTGGGTGGGTGCGGTCAATGGCACAGAAGCAATCTGCTTTGATTAGTTCGGCAGAGTACTGCGGTTCTTTGCCCGCTGAATGTTCGAAATCAGCAAATCCGAAGTCGATGTTCTGGGTCCCTGCAAGCTCCATAATCTGAGGTGAACTGCGGGTGGAAAGAGTGATGCGAATATCGGGGTTTTCTCCGACCGACTGGCTGATGAAACGCGGGAACAAAAAGGCGGACGGGCCAGGCATCGTTGCGATGTTCAGGCTGCCTGCATGCCCTTTGATCAACCCTTCCATTGTGCTGGAGATGGTGGCGAGACGGTCCAGAATGCCTGTGGTTTCGGCCAGAAGGTAGTGCGCTTCAGGAACCGGAACCAGGCGTCTTCCCTTGCGTTCAAACAGGGTCAGTCCCAGCGTTTTTTCCAAGTTTTTCAACGCAAGGCTAATCGCCGGCTGAGTGCGATTCAGTTTCTTGGCAGTTTGCGAGATAGAGCCGGTCTCCATCACTTCGCGAAACACTGTGAGCTGCATAAGGTTCATGGTTAATGTATAAATAAAACCTTAGTTTTGTGAAGTATAAAAAATTTGCATTTATGCGAATCGTCTCTACGCTGAGGAGATCGAATTCGGGAAAACCGAATCCAGCGATCCAACAACGGAGATGATTATGAAATTCGTGAAATGTTTGACTGGACTGGCCTTGGCAGGCGCGCTTGCCGCCCCTGCGCTGGCGCAGGATCCAACATTCTTCCGCATCGGGACCGGTGGCGCAGGCGGAACCTACTTCCCCATCGGCGGCACCATCGCCAACGGAATTTCCGCCCCTCCGGGATCGCGTCCATGTGAAGAAGGCGGCCAATGTGGCGTTCCGGGGCTGATCGCGATTGCGCAATCCACAACAGCGTCTGTATTCAACAACGCCGCCGTGCAGAATGGTGAGCTTGAGGCCGGTCTGGCCGCGGCTGATGTGACCCGATCGATGTATCTGGGTGAAGGCAAGTTCGAGGGTAAACCTCATCCCAACCTCCGCATCGTTGCAAATCTGTTCCCCGAGGATCTGCATCTCGTACTGCCCGCTGGTCAGACGATCAACGACCTGGGCGATCTGGAAGGCAAACGCGTCGGTATCGCACAGGCCGGATCGGGTACGCAGGTTGCAGTTTTGCAGATGCTCGACGCCTGGGGCGTGAATCGCGACAATATGGATGAAGCCGAACTGAACAACAGTCAAAGCGCCGAGCGTTTGGCTGACGGTCAGTTAGACGCCTATTTCTACGCTGCGGGCTGGCCAGTTGCTGCGATGGTACAACTGTCCTCGACCAAAGGCATGAACCTGCATTCGTTCAGCGATGAAGATCTGGCCAAGATCAACGAGATCATTCCGGCCTATATCCCTTCGGCCATTCCGGGTGGTGTCTATGAAGGCATAGACGCGGAAACCAAGACCCCTGCGGTCAGTGCTATGTTGGTCGTGTCCTCGGATCTGTCTGAAGATCTGGTCTATCAGCTGACCAAAGCCCTGTGGAACGACAACACCCGCAAGCTACTGGACAACGGCCATGCCAAGGGTAAGCAGATCACGCCCGATACCGCGCTGGATGGTGTAGAGGCGCTGGGTGTTCCACTGCATCCGGGTGCCGAGAAGTTCTACAAAGAAGCCGGACTTCTTCAGTAAACGCAACAAACTGAACCGTATCGTCGGTGCCCCTATGTGGGGCACCGCACACTTGAACTATGCGAAATCGGGAGGCCATCATGTCCGAGACCCAGAAACTTGATGACCACGAATTGACAGCCGAGGAACTAGCGGCCATCGAAGAACAGTTCGATGAAGGGGCCGCGGTCCGGCAGGTGACGCCCACCACAGGAAAAGTTCTCCGTGTTGTGGCCCTGATTTTAGCGTTCTACGAGTTCTTCACCGCCGGATTCGGCCTGCCCGCAGACCACTGGCACATGGGCATCTACCTCGCCCTGCTGTTCATTCTGGTCTATGCCACAATCCCGATTGTTGGGGCAAAGAGCCTTTATGCCCTTAAGGTCAGCCGGTTCCGCATCGGTAACATCCCATTATATGACCTGGTTTTCATGGCGCTTGGCATCATTGCCGCGCTCTATGTTGGCGTAGCCTGGCGCGGCATTCCGTTCCTTGGGATCGAGGAACAGACGTTCCGGATGGGCAACCCCAACAACTATGATGTATTTCTGGGCGTCGTCATTATCCTTTTGGTGCTGGACATTGCTCGGCGCACGCTGGGCTGGGTGCTGCCCCTTATCATCTGTGTTTTCATCTCATACGCCCTGCTGGGGCCATACTTCCCCGGACTGCTGCAGCATCCCGGCGTGAATTTCAAAACCTTCGTATCGTCGATGTATTTTCCGCAGGAAGGTATCTACGGCGTCACGCTCTGGGTGGTTTCGACTATCGTCTTTCACTTTGTTTTGTTCGGCGTCATCGCGCAACGCACCGGTCTGGGGCAGCTGTTCATCGACAACGCGACTATACTTGCGGGCCGTTATACAGGTGGTCCTGCAAAGGTATCGGTGGTCTCATCGGCCTTCTTTGGCACGATCTCGGGCTCATCGGTGGCCAACACCGTTTCGACTGGTGCGCTGACCATCCCCAATATGAAACGCCTCGGATACCCGGGCCATTTTGCGGGCGGGGTTGAGGCTGCGTCCTCGGCTGGCGGCCAGATCACCCCGCCGATCATGGGCGCTGCGGCCTTCATCATGGCCGAGTTTCTAGAGGTCCCATACACCACCATTGTGATCGCGGCCATTTTCCCGGCGATCCTGCACTATGTCGGCGTCTTCGCCGTTGTGCACCTGATGGCGCGCAAGCTGAACCTGAAAGGCTTGGCGAAAGAGCAACTGCCGCAACTCAAAGCCGTCTGGGCGGAAGGTTGGGCCAATATCGTGCCGCTGATCGGTTTGCTGGTGGTGCTTTTCACGGGCTACACGCCGTTCATGTCCGCTTTCTGCGGTATTTCTCTGGCGGTCATCGCGGGCATGTCGCGGATCAAGCAACCGCCAACGCTGATCTATGCCGCCGCTTTTCTGGCCTTTGTGCTTTGGAAGTTCTCGGATGGCGGGTTCGACCTGACCATGACCGCAATCCTATGTGGTCTGTCTGTTATCGCCACGCTCAATCCACAGAAACGGATTGAAGTGCCCGAGATGCTGCAGGCGGTCGAACTGGGCGTGAAATACTCGCTGGCTGTTGGAGCGGCTGCGGCTGCGGTCGGTATCGTGGTCGGTGTGATCAACACCACGGGCATCGGCTTTCGCATTGGCTTCATGGTGACACAGGGCGCTGGCAATCTAGCGTCTGACCTGTACAACATGATCTCGTTCGGCAGTTTCCAGCTGTTTGCCATGGAAGACCTGCAGCTGTTCATCTCGCTGGTCTTTATCGCCATCGTCTGCATCCTGATGGGTGCGGGCATCCCGACCACAGCGCTGTACATCATGCTGGTATCGGTCGCACAGCCCGCGCTGGCGCAGTTGGGCGTTCCTCCGATCGCCAGCCACCTGTTCGTGCTCTATTACGGCGTGGTGTCCGAGATCACACCGCCGGTCTGTACATCCGCCTATGCGGCTGCGGCCATTGCCAACTCGAACCCGTTCCGCACTGGTCTGTCGGCGTTCACGCTTGGATTGGGCAAGGTGATCGCGCCGATGGCCTTTGTCTACGCGCCGGTGCTGCTGTTCGTATCCTCAACCGGCTTCGATTTCTGGGAGTTCACATACACCGCATCCAGTTGTATCGCCGGGGTCATCGCCCTGTCGGCGGCGGTCGTGGGCTATTGGCTAAAACCGATGAATATTGCGGCGCGGATTCTGATGGCCCTTGCCGGGATCATCTTTGTCGCACCCAGCCTGACGGCAGATTTGATCGCGCTGGCCGTGGCCTCGCCCGTCATCGTCACTCAGTTGATCGCGCGCAGCCGCAGCCAATCTCCGGCCTGAAGTGATGCCAGAACAAGTGACCATCATCGGCGCGGGGATCGTCGGCATTTGTTGCGCCCTGTCGCTGCAGGATCGCGGCATTCAGGTTCGGCTGATTGATCGAGGTGAACCCGGTCAGGAAACCTCGTTCGGGAATGCGGGCGTGGTTTCGCCGTGGTCGATTGTTCCGCAAGCAATGCCGGGCATCTGGAAAATGCTGCCCAAAATGCTGCTGGACCCCAAAAGTGCGCTGTCAGTCAGGCCCAGCTTCTGGCCCAAAATGATCCCCTGGGGGCTGCGGTTTCTGGGAAATTCCGGCGAAAAGACCGTTCGCAACATTTCGGATGCGATGGAGGTTCTATGTCGTCCCTCCATAGATCTGTACCGGCGTCACCTGCACGGCACGGGGCACGAAGACCTGATCACCGACAGCTATTACATCCATGCATTCCGCCACCCGGAACAGGCCGATCTGGATGATCTTGGATATCTGATCCGCCGCGAAAAAGGGGGCGATCTGGAACGCGTCGACAGCGCCGAGCTGCGCCGTCTGGAACCCGCTCTGTCCGAGGCCTTCAAGGGCGCGATCGTGATCAAAGGGCAGGCGCGTGTAACTTCTCCGGGACGTGTGGGGGCGGTTTTGGCCGACAAGGCGCGCGCGCAAGGTGCCGAGATCGTGCAAGCCGAAGTCACCAAGCTAACTTCGGAGGTAAAGGGTGGTTGGCAGATTGCAACCACGCAGGAGACGCTGACCGCCCACCATGTCGTCCTTGCGGCCGGTGTATGGTCTGCAGAATTGTTAAAGCCTTTGGGACTGCCTGTTCCGCTTGTTGCCGAGCGGGGCTATCATGTCGAATTCCCAACCCCTTCGGTCCAATTGAACAACTCGGTCATGGATGTGGATGCAAAGGTGGTCGCGAGTTCGATGCTGGGGGGTCTGAGGGTTGCTGGTACGGCCGAATTTGGCAGCGCCGACGCGCCCGCTGACCCACGGAAGAAGAAAATCCTGTTCGAACAGGCCAAGGCCATGCTGCCCGACCTTGATACGGTTGAGGCGCGGTTTTGGATGGGCCGGCGCCCATCGTTCCCGGACAGCTTGCCTGCGATTGGGCAGGTGAACGACAAAGGCGGACTATATGCAGCGTTTGGGCATTCTCATTACGGGCTGATGATGGCCCCAAAAACAGGCGAGCTCGTGGCGGATCTTGTCTCGGATCGCATCCCGAACATTGATTTGGCACCGTATTCACCGACCCGGTTTTGAACCTTCAAATCAAAAGGACCTGTTAACAATGCCAATTTATCAAGGCGGCCAGAATATCTGCGGAGCGTCAATCGGTGTGCTGTGCCTGGAAAGCTATTTCCCAAAGCCGCCGGGCCATATCAAGAACCCTTCCAGCCTGCCTTTTCCAGCTCTGTATGAGATGATTGACGGGGTAACCGTTCCGACTCTGCTGAACAACCCGACGCCTGAATTGCTGGCCCCTTTCATCGAAGGTGCCAAACGGCTTGAGGCCGAAGGCGTGCGCGCCATCACCGGCAGCTGCGGCTTTCTGGCGCTGTTTCAAAAGGAACTCGCGGCAGCGGTTTCTGTTCCAGTCTTTGCCTCCAGCCTGATCCAAGTGCCGCTGGCTTATCAGATGACCGGGGCCAATGCTCCGGTAGGGGTTTTGACCGCAGATGCCTCTGCATTGACTACGCGGCATTTTGAAGGCGTCGGGGCCGCCGGAATTCCAGTGGCGGTGAAGGGGCTGGAGGACACAAGCGAATTCGCCGAAGTGATCCTGCGAAATACCCGCACCCGTATGGACACAGACCTGATCGAGGCTGAGGTCCTGAACGCAGCCCGTAGCCTGATGCTTGAGGCCCCTGATATCCGCTCACTGGTTTTGGAGTGTACAGACCTGCCGCCCTACGCATCGCGCCTTCAGGAAGAACTGCGCCTTCCCGTGTATGATCTGACGACACTTGCGCAAATGGCACATTCCGTAGCGGCCCGCGAGCTATACTCTGGATTGATGCCCTGGCAGCGTTAGTGCGTGCCAATCAATTCGAATGAAGGAATGACATGGACCATGGCCGTAACCTCAGGATATCTGAGGTCTCGCAAAAATGCCAAAGCTGCAGGAGTGCTATGTGACCATTGATCTGTCCATTTTGATGGCCGCCATTTGCCTCGGGGCAATGCTGCAGGTTGGCGTGGGCATCGGTTTCAGTATCATCGCGGGTCCCCCGATGATGATCCTGCTCGGCACCTCGACGGCAGTTCCCATATTGCTGTTGCTGAATACCCTTGTGTCGATAGTCGCGACGGACCGTCATGTACTAAAGAACAACAAGCCACTCATTCTTAATGCGATCATCGCATGTTGTGTCGGTGTAGCTGCCGGTCTTACTGTTTATCCGTTGTTGAACGAGGCGTTTGTTCTGGCCTTGACGGCCTGCTTGTTGTTGATCGGTTTAATCACCACCCTGCTTCCCTTGCGCGGCACAATCGGGCGTTTTGGGTTTTCAGCCATTACAGGACTGTCCGGGCTTGCGACCGTCTGGGCAGCAACACCGGGCCCACTTATGGTGTTTGGTTTGATCGCAAAGGGCCGTTCAGCAAAAGAGGTGGCCAAGCTGGTGCAACCCATCGCGCTGGTGGCTTATGGCATTGCATTCCTGTTGCACAGCCTGTCCGAAACGCAGGCCATCACATACGGGCCGCAACTGCTCGGCTTTGTCATAATCACGCTGGTAGGCAGCCTGCTTGGACGGGCAGGGGGCCCTTACTTGCCGCAATCGGTCGTCATAGCCGCGATCCGCGTGGTTTCTTTCATCGCTTGCTGTGTCCTGTTCCAGCGCGCCTATATGATTGCATAATCCCGGGAGGTACACGATGCAACGAAACGACAATCTGGAGAGATTTCCTCGCGCCCGGCTTATGTCGGGCCCGACACCTCTGGAACGTTTGGACAGGTTGTCGGCGGAATTGGGGATCGATCTCTGGCTCAAGCGCGATGATCTGACGGAGCTTGTGTTTGGCGGCAATAAAACACGGCAGCTCGAATTCTACCTCGGCGATGCTCAGCAACAAGGTGCCGATACCATTCTAATCACCGGTGCTGTTCAGTCCAATTTTGTCCGATCTGCAGCTGCGGCGGCCGCTAAGCTGGGGATGCAATCCGTGCTTCAATTAGAAGAGCGTGTCCCAGATATGGACGAAGAGTATTACAGGTCCGGGAACGTATTTTTGGCACAGATTCTGGGTGCCGAGCATATGAGCTATCCCGAGGGCGAAGACGAAGCTGGGGCCGACGCGGCATTGCACGCGCGTGCTGACGAATTGAAGGCCCAAGGCCGCACGCCATACGTCATTCATCTGGGCTTGAATCATCCACCTCTGGGGGCGTTGGGCTATGTCGTTGGCGGACAGGAATTGTGCGCCCAGATGCCCAATTTCGATGCGGTGGTTGTGCCGTCAGGCAGTGGTGCTACGCATGGCGGTTTGCTAACCGGTCTAGCACTGGAAGGCAGCACGGCCCCGGTATTTGGAATATGCGTGCGCAGAGATCGCGAGAAGCAACACGCCCGCATGATGATCGTTCTACAGAAACTTGCAAACTTGCTGGATGTTGATGCCGCTCAATTGCAGGCGCGGATCGATGTCTATGACGATGCATTGCCGCCAGGTTACGGCAAAGTGAACGCGAGAACGCGTGCCGCACTGGAAAAAATGGCACGGACCGAAGGGGTTTTCCTCGACCCGGTTTATTCCGCCAAGACATTCGCCGGTTTGATGCATCTGGTTGAAAGCCAGAAGATTAAACCGGGTCAGAAGGTCATTCTGCTGCACACCGGCGGGCTGCCGGCCCTTTTTGGATATCAAAATGAACTGGCGGACAATCTGACTTGAATGAACCTCGGCCTCGTAATGCCGGCTTCTGATCTATGGCTCCCATTGGCATTTCAACGCTTGTGCCGTGGGCAGCTCAAATCACTGCTAAATTCAACAATGAGAAAGTACAAGTTATGACAATCACCCGCATCGAAACCGGTCAGCGCATGAGCCGGATCGTCAAACACAACGGCGTTGCCTACCTGTGCGGTCAGACTTCGGACGCGCCGACCGTGGCAGATCAGACGCAGGACATTCTGGCCAAGGTTGAGGATCTTTTGCAAAAGGCGGGCAGCGACAAGACCCGCATCCTAAAATGCGAAATCTGGTTGGCGGATATGGCAGACTTTGCCGAGATGAATGCCGTTTGGGACGCTTGGGTGCCCGAAGGCCACGCGCCCGCCCGCGCCTGCGGAGAATCCAAGCTCGCCCGTGATGTATTGAAGGTCGAAATGATCGTGACGGCAGCTTACGACTGAGCGGCGGCTGATTGCGGTTAATAGGGTAGGTTTTCTGGACCTTTGCAAGTCCAGTCCCTCGGAGATTGAGCTATTCACGGTCCAGAAAACACCCTAGGTCTTCGCTTCTGCGTTCGCGTGCCCACATTTGCGTCTCTGAAAGCGATTGCTGACGGGAGATGACGGCGATGCGTTAGTTTCGCAGTTTCACCACCAACTGGCATGTGATGCGCGCCCGGTGGGTTCATATCGATTGACCGAAGTCATCGTCGTGGAATCAAATCCTCACGCATCCTGGGTGAGTCTAGAAACAACGCACGATAAATAGCGCTATTCGAGTGCTATCTCAGATCATTTTGGCCGATTCAGGACTGCGCTATGCTGCTGTTAATACAGCAAATTATTGCTTTCCGAATTTGACCAAATAGCTGCGGCGCGTATTCATCGACTTGCAACGAAACGAGCGATCAACTCTTTGTCTTTGCAAGATACGTCCAGGTTGGCCCGGCAGTTTCCCCTGATCCATCCGGCAAAGGAATACGCATCAATTTCTGCGCCAGAGACTTGATGTCATACATTGCTGGGACCAATGACCTTAGCGCAGTCTTGTCCGTGTTGAACGCAATGTGCAGACCATCAAGCAGGCCGGACCAGGCCGCGTTAAATTCGGCAGATATTTCTGCGATCTCTGGCGCGTTCTTGAAGTCCTTTTCGGACGGATCATCCCGCATCGGGGATACCGCGCTCCAATCGACGATGAGGTCGCCACCGGTGGGCGGGCCGTCTATGCTATCATCTGGCTTATAATACCGGCTGTGCAGGATTTCGTTGAACTTGAAATAGTGCGCAACATCCTCGCGGTGGTCAGGGCCAGGGATGATGTCTTTGTCGCCAGCTCTGTGACCAAGGTCTGCGCCTTCCCCTTCATCCATGATTTTCTTTATCGCCTTCAGCGCGGCCTTACGGCGCTGCGACGGGGTACCAATCACCTCGATCACCTCACCTCCAGCTCCGAAATAGTCGGCGTTGGTGATTTGTCGTACCTCATTACCGGTAAAAATCGCGGCATCCCCATAAGTATCACAGGCTTTGCGCAACCTTTCCCGGATGTAGATGTAAAAACCTCCGATCGTATGATAATCACCGCTCTTCGCAGCTCTTTCATCTTTTGGTGCCGTTTCAACCGCACGAAAGCTCTTGATTTGGTCTGGCGTAAACCTGCGCAGATAAACAGTTGGACCGCGGCCGTTTAGCAGTGGCTGGGGGTATTTGGGCAGCAGCTTAGGATTGTTCAGCTCCGGAGTTCCGCCTATCGAATTCATGACATTCGCCGCAAGAACCATGTGGAGCATTTCTTCGACCATAACCTGCCGGATCACTTCGATGGGTTCGGCGTTTACGATTGTTGGCTCAGACCGGTCATACTGGCCTTGTTCGAGGATCGAATAACACGCGGTCGCATAGGGAGGAATGGTAGTGAGTTCAAGAATAAGCGCGTCCTGAAACAGTTTACACAGTGTCGCGCGCTCTTTCTCCAGTTTGTCTTTCGAGGTCATTTTGCACCCCCTTTCCGAACAGCATCCGATATTGCTCTGGAGGCTCGGTAAGCCATTGCCGACATCGTGAGTGTCGGGTTCGATGTTGCGATTGTTGGCATCGATCCGGCGCCTACCATCCACAAATTGTCGTGATCCCAGGTTCGCATTACGTCATTAGTCACCGAATTGCGCGGGTGCGTTCCGATCCGATGGGTTCCGACAAGATGACCTGCGCCAAAGAACGTGTATCCCCGGCCGTCATAGGTGAAATATCCGGCGTCAGATGGGTTGTAGGCCGTGTGGTTTCGAATACCCAGGCGCTGAAAAATCTGGGTGCAAGTGTCATAGGCAGTTGCCAAACCGGCCCGCGAATAGTCATCCAGATCATAGCTGATCACAGGGCGATATTCACCCATCGGTGTGCGATAGGCGGGATCAATCGTGACTCGGTTGGTCGCGCGGGGCAGTTGTTCGACCATCGTGCCGATGCGAACCTGTCTTTGAACATCGTGATATAATTTGTCACGAAGCGCTTTGCCAAAGAGGTTCTCCTGTTCAACAAAGCGCGCCACATCCGTGTTTGGGGCCCCGGTGGCAAAGTTCCAGCCCCAGTTTCCGATCTCGAGCCTATGCGCGGCAGTTCTGTCACGAAAGGTCCCGTCCCGGAAATTGGCGTAGCTTGACGTCGATCCCGGCCCACGAAACGGACCAACCGGCTCGGGCGCGGAACCCCAAGTCATCATGTAGGGATGATCCATCAGGTTGCGGCCCAATTCGCCGCTGGTCCGACAAATCTCGGAAGCCAGCGCGAGTGTCACGTTTTCCACCGCACCACCGGCAAGGACGTATTGTTTGCCTTTGGCCCGGCGCAATTCGTATTGCGCGACACCGGGGAACGGGTATTTCTTGTAGACGATACCCGAAACCCGACCGCTTTCGGCAAGCTCGACCTTGGACGCCACGGCTTGCGTGATGGTCTTCATGTGATGTTTGCGAATGTGCTTGGCATCTTCCAGCGTCTTCATCGCATTGTATTTTGCCTGGATTGGGCAGATCGGGATGCAGCTTGAGTTGCCCTCGCATCGTTGGCCCATATAAGCAAATGGACCGGTCGATCCTCGCGGGCGAAACTGATGCCGCATCTTGCGGCCCACGGGTATGCCATTGGCATTCTTTGGCTTACGCGGGGTTGAGTTGCGGCCTTGCGGCGTGCGTGAGACTTTCAGTTTGACCATGTCTTTAGGGTCTTCGCCAATTTCAATGGGCATGCCGTCTGCCCGGGCAAAGAACCCGTCGATATAAGACGAGGGTATCGAGTGCATGGGGAAGTCATATCCTTTAGCAAAGTACCCCCGGTTATCATGCTTGCCCGAGGTCTTTATTCCCAATGCTCTGGGTGTCTGTTCCTCGGCGTCCGCAGAGACGCCGATTTCCCACTCGGCTCTTTCATAGTCGGATCGAATATCCTTGTAGCCAAATGGCCAATCGACCCCTTGGCCGAACCTGCTCTGCATTTCGAAATCTGCGGGCATCATCCGAAGGCTGGTGCCCAGCCAATGCAAGGAGGTTCCGCCATAGGCACGCAGATAGTTGCTGCCGAAGGGCAACGGGCCACGTTGAACAAAGTACCCGTTCGTGTCCGGTTCGGTGCCGCGAACCGCCGTAATGTCCAGCACCGAAGGTGACGGCAAAGTCGGCAGATCCGGATAGGGTGAGTTCGGTGTTTTCGCCAACGAGAGGTAGTACTGATCCAGATAGGATCGGTAGGTCTCCCACGTTTTACCGTGATCTGCACCGGCCTCGAGGATCAGAACTGTATGCCCTGCTGACACAAGCTCTTTCGCCAGAATGGCACCAGAAAATCCTGCCCCTACAATGACCACATCATAGGTTCTGTCGTCGTCTGTAATCGCGTTCATTGGCCCGCCTCCCGTTTCCGGGGAGGTTCAAGCGCCCAAGCACCAAAACCCTGCTGCTTTGCCCCCATGGGATGGGCACCGATGGCGTCCCAGACCAATCCCTCCTTGTACGAGCGTGTCGAGATGATCTTGACCACATCAAAGCGAGAAGCGCCGTAGCTTTCGCGCCATTCTTGCGAAAGCGGAACCCACTGACCCGTGTACCAAAGCTGAATCAGCGAACGCGCAATCGGGCCAAGGCACCTGTCCGACAGATAAGTTTGGCGGATAATCTGATCATCGTCCCCTTGCCCGAGGGATTGAGCGTGAGACAGAAACCGGTTCAAAATCTCTTCTGGTAGAACCTGTCGGAATTGATGCCAGTATTCCCCGGTGCACCCGGTCCCTTGCAACTCGGCACTATTGTAACCCGTCAATGCCGCGCTGACCGTCAGGAAGGCCTGATGGGCGGGACTGTTGTCATGCTGTGACATGGCGGTCTCCATCAATGGCATCCACGTAGAACCCGCGCGGCTCGAAGCAGGCGGGGGGGCTTTCAAAAACCTGTACGGCGACAGGGGTGAAGTCGGTGAACAACCGATGCATGTCCCGTGTCATCGGGAAATCGTTGTTGCCGAGTTTCAGTTTGAATGTCTTGGCGATGCGCTTGCCGTCCTTGTTGTCCAGCATTGCAGTTTCGAAGAGGCCCGAGATTGTCCAGCGGGTCCAAACAGTGCGGCCAAGACCGGTCGCGAATTCTGGGATCGGAGTGCAATTTGTTGTCGTCCACTGATTGCCGCTGAGCTTTCCCAAATCGGCGGTCAAATCGTAGACGATGGTTTGCGGGTCGTCGGGGTTGACCAATTGAATCCACCAGGATTTCGGAGAGATTGGCGGATGGCCTTTCATCTTGGCGTTCAGCGACGGCACCTTGTAATTGAACTGCCCCAGAAACTTGGGCTCACCAAAGGCCTGACGCCCAGCTTTGACAGCAACCGCATTGTCTGCGGCTACGTGTATTCGCAGATGCCCGATGGTCTTGGTCTGATCGCGGCCGTGCAGATACTCGGTCAGGGACATCTTCGGAACGCCGGGCACCCGGTTCGAAGGGTAAGCCAGAAGGTTAAATTCAACCTCGTTCACAAAGCCCAAGGAATTGTCATAGTGGGCGGTGTAGCGTTGAAAATTCAATAGAATGACAGCTTTGTTCTTTCCATTTTCATCGGGGAACTCCGCCACGCACAATCCTGTACCCTTGACGAAGGGTTTGGCGGCTTCGACCGAGGTATACCAATACATCCATTGGCATTGCAGAGAGGCATAATAGAAGGGAAACGTATCAAACTGCTTGGGCAGTTTTGGCATGACACCGGTGACATTCGTCTGATAGCAGCGGTCACCTTTTGATTTCTTCTTAGTCATAATGGCTATGTCCTCCCGACTGGCTTTGACTATCTCGTATTTTTTAAATGTCCTGTGATGAGCTCTCCGTTTTTGCAGTTCCAAGTTTACTCAGAATAGCGCGTGTCTCGGCCAAATCCGGACCATCGAACCCGGCGACTTCTTCAACCGCTTTTTTGATCCGGTTCAGGCAATCGGGGGTTGGATCAAGCTTTGCAAGCTCTTTGATCGTACGCAGCAGCGGACCAAAATGCCCGCGGTCCAGCGCCAAACTGACAGCCTGCTCGAAATGATCGATACACGCTTCTTCATGACCTTGGGCAAGCGCCAGACGTCCTCTTAGCCGGGTCAAACCGACAATCCAGAATTGTTCCCCCCCACCCAACGTGATCTGCTCGGCTTCGTCCAAAAGCTCTTCTGCGAGTTCGAGATGTCCGTGCAGGATGGCCGCGTCTGCATAAAGATACAGAAAGAAACTCAACCCCAGCCGGCAGCCGGTATCCCGCCATTCCTGAAGACCAAGTTCGATTTCCTTCAGCGCGCCGTCGCCCAACTCGTTCCGGCGTGCCCATCCGTTCATGATCCGCGCCCATCCACGCCAGAACTGAAACGAGTACTCCTCTGAAAGCGCAATCAGATTGGCCGAGCTTTCCAGTACAAGGTCTTCATCACCGCGGAACTGCGAGATCCAACCCAGAAATGCATTTGCAAAGGATTGACTGAAGGGATGCGCTGTTTCTTCCGCGTGAAGCACGGCCTTTTCGATCGCTTCCAAAGCGCTTTTCGTGTCGCCTGACAACCAGCAAGACAGCGCACGATATCCCTGAAGCGCGACGGATAGATCAACGACGTCAAAATCCAGCCCCATGAACCGGTGCTCAAGCGACAGATTGACATCAATCCCTGCCTGCAAATGCGTTAGGGCGTCCTGCGGCTGGCCAAGATATGTCTGCAGCGAGCCAAGTGATCTCTCGGCGGATACAATAGCAAGAGGGCTTTTCAGATCCTGACAAAGCGACACCAGGCGATCCGCATTCTGTTTCGATACAGCATATTCGCCCCCCAGCATTGTCGATCGGAACTGGCCATAGACGACTTTGAACAACCGCTCTGTTTCGCCGTATTCACGACACAAGGTTTGTGCCCGGGCATATGCGGAAAGGACCGAATTGTGTGCGTATCCTCGTACAAACGCCAAAGGAACCGCGATGGTGATTTGCAGATCAATCTCGCGCCGGTCGCGGTCTTGCGACGCAGGCAGTTCCTGCAGACATTCCAGGGCGTGCTGCAGATGGGTGATGGCCTCAACATTTGCAGAATGATCCAATGCCTGGCGCGCGGCCCGCATAAGGTTGAGCTCGGCCGCCAAATAATCACCGGCCCGCCAATAGTGATGGCCCAGAATCTCTGGCTCGTGTTTAACAATTTCCTTGTAGTTCTCTTCAAGAACCGCCGCGATTTGACCGTGCCATCTGGACGCTGTCGAACGCAGCATGGATTGATACGCCGCATCCTGTACCAAGGCGTGACGGAACCGATATGTGTCTTCCACGCCTCTCAGCCCGGCGGGAACAATCAACTCTGTTTCAAGTAGCTGCTCCAGCGCTCTGGTGATTTCCTGGTCGCTCCATTTCAAAACGTGGCTAAGCAGGTTTCTTTCAAAGTTGCGCCCGATTGCAGCAGCGACCTGCACGATTTCGCGGCTGGCGGATAATCGGTCCAGCCTGGCCATCAAGGAATCCTGCAGAGACTCCGGAATCGCCATGGACAACTCGGCCTTACTTTGCCCCCGGCTTGCCAGCAGACCGGATTCCATTGCCATTTTGGTCAGTTCTTCGACAAACAGCGGCACGCCATCGGTTCGGTCTGCCAACTGGGTCAGAACCTCATCCGAAGGCCGGATCCCCGAAATGCTTTCAACCAGTTTGAAGATATCGCGCCGGACCAGACGGTTCAGCTCCAAGGTGGTGACATGTGACTGGTTTCGCCAGGGTGACTGGAATTCACTGCGGGCGGTCATCAAGACCAGGCAGCGTCTACTTGACAGTTGCTCAACCCATCCGTCGACAAACTCAAGCGTGGAAGCATCGAACCAGTGCACATCATCCAGCAGCAACATCAGCGGTGAAGATTGCTCTAAGCTTGCACAAAGCCGCAGCAATGCTTCGATCAGAGCACCTTTTTCCCGTTCAGGTGCCATTGGTTCAGCTGGAATCGAAGTGTCTTCCAGCGCCACCAGGCGCAGAATGGGCGTCGCGCAGTCTGGATCATCAAGACCGAGTTCAGACAAAAACCCGATGACTTTTGCCCGGCTCTGTTCCGATGACTCATCAGGTGTCATTCCGGTCAACGCCGTAAGCGCATTTTTTATCGGATAAAATGCGCTGCTTTGATGAAGTGGTGAGCCGAACAGAATGAATCGGGATGCATCTTCGTCGGCCAGGTCATCGCTTAGCCCAAAGGCGATCTTGGATTTTCCGACACCGGCGTCACCGGTCAGCAACAGCACTTGCCCTTCACCTTCCAGCGCACCCTCCCACCGAGATCGGACCAAGGCAATTTCCGCCGTTCGACCGATGGTTGGTGTTTTGTCGTGTGAAAAGTCTTTGCGCCCCGTTTCGAACCCCAAAACCTTCTGCCGGGCCTCAAACAGCTCTAGCGGAGCGCTAATCCCTGCCAATTGCGGCGCGCCCAAAGACACAAAGTCGAGCCGTTCACCAATCAAGCGTCGTGTTACTTCGGAAATCACGACTTGCCCAACTTCGGCAACTGACTGAATGCGCGCGGCCACGTTTGGTGTATCTCCGAACAACCACATCTTTTCGTCCAATGACGAGCTGTTGGCGGTGCCAACAACAACGGGTCCGGTATGCATTCCGATGCGAACGTTGGTCGCAACCGGCTGGCTGGAAAATCCGACTTCAATACCCTCTGCCATCTGAGTAATTTCAAGCGCGCACAGCGCGGCCGAATAGTGACTCGCCTCTTGCGCGACGGGGTAACCAAACACAGCCACAACACCATCACCCGCATAGTTTGCGATCTCACCGCCAAAATTCGCAACCGTGCTACCGACCAGATCGCGATATTGGGTGATAAGCTCACGATAGTCTTCGGGATCAAATTTTTCGGACAACGCGGTAGAACCAACCAGATCGCAGAACATGACGGTCAGTTGCCGCCGTTCCGCAACATTTTCGGATGCAGGCGTTAGTGGCGGTGAATTGTCTGGCTCTGAGTTTTTGACCGACGCTGATCCGACCAAAGACGCGCCGCAGGCCGTGCAGAACTTTGCCTTTTGCAAAGCTGGGGCTCCGCACGCTGTACACGTAAGGGACAGGGCGTTTCCACAGCTTTGGCAATACTTCGATCCGGCAGGATTGGCCGAACCACAATTTGGGCAATTAACGTCAGGACTTACCAAAATGGTCGCCTTCGTAAGTTTAGATAGATCAGGTCAAAATTAGAAACGATAGAACGAAATCACGGCTTCTTATAACATAATATCAACAATGCGTCGCCCAACAATTCCTGATGGATGAACCAGGCTGCAACTTTACCCGGCGCAAAGCCCCGTGGATCAACAAAATTACAGGGTTTCCTTGGGGCGGCCGGGATCGCCCGACCTACCTTTAGCCGTTGCTCGACCCAGCTTCGGGGCGCACGAATCCCTGAATGCGATCCACGTTCATGACCTGAAAGAATGGGCTCTTGCTCCCTGGGGCAGAAAGAAAAAGGTGACCACTTTTTTTCAGGAACTTCGAAAAATCCGATCCTTTGCTCAGGTGTTTTTTGAATGCCTTTTCGTTTTTGTAGATTTCCACGAACACAATCTTATCGTCATCGCATGGCGGGACCGAGTCCGCGCCACCTGAGTGCACAAGGTAACCCCAGGTATCAGGTTCGTTTTTCTTGACGTCCCTAGCAAGCCGCCGGAGTGCAGCAATACCTTCGGACCGGGTTTCTGGGTTCAGATACCAAATCGCAATCGTGGTTAGCATTTCCTCGCTCCTTTCATGGGTTGGACCGATCGTCTAAATGCGGGTCCAACGGTTTGGTTGCCGCTCAATATTGGCAACGTCACCGGCGGAACGGGTCGCTAATCCTGGGCATTTGTTGAGTTCAATTCTTCACTTACTGCGCAGGTCTTTGGCCACCTTGAACCGGTGACACGGTTCCGCCGAAAAATAGTCTTTAACAAGTATCCAAGCGGTGATGGTTATGCATCCAACTGCAAGTCGGCCGCACGTAGAAGAATGCGCCCGAACTCACGCCCACCGAGGCTGTGTTTGACCTGCGTGTATATCATAAAGACGGGCGTAAATCCCGAATTTATGTTGCGACCACGCCTTCTGCGACCCATTCGTCGAACTGGGCCAATACATGATCGCAAAACGCGGCATCGTTGATATGTGCGTCTATTTCGGTCATAGGAACGCGCCCGGGCATGACTTTACGGGCCTCATCCATCATCTCGGCCAGGGCTTCGGGATCATACGCCTCTTCACCCTCCTTGTCCCAGGCTTCGACCCCGTGAACGGGCAGAAAAAAGTGAACCGGGCCAGTTGCGGCCTCCAATCGGTTGGCAAGCTCCCGCACCCAGGCACGGCGTTCATCGCCATTGAAGACCGAGCTTTTTATCAGGCGGTTGTGTTCATGAAATGGACGGTCGGCATACTGGTCAGGGATGTCCTGCCATCCGGCAAAGTCCAAAAGGTCCAGCGCGCCTGGCGCAACCAGCTGTGGTGTGCCCACACGCCCGGCATTTGTCACGCGATCCTCACCGCTGGAGACCACGGAACCCGCCATCAGGTTCCCGAATTCCTGCATGCAGAAGTCCATGACGCAGGCAAACGCCCCTTCACCCGCCAGTTTTTCGAATGCCATGCCGCCCATTCCGGTGGAATGAAAAACGGCAACCTCGAACCCGCGCTCTTCCAGCGCTGGTTTGAGCGTTTTCATATAGCGCAGACACGAGGACCCAAGGCTGGTCATCCCGATCAGCGGTTTGCTGCGATCCGGTATTGTGGCAGCTTTTGTGGCACCAACAACAGCGCCGGCCGCTTGCGCAAGCGAAGATTGGCAGATCGAATTCATACCGTAGAGCCCCCCGGCCCACAGGATCATCTGAATGTCCGGAGCCAGTCGGTGCGGCGGGATCAACGGAGAAAAACTGACGGTAGACACGATGTATTTCGGCACCCCCATTGGCAAGGCCTGCGCACAATCCAGGGCCAGATCGGTACCCATGGTCCCTCCAGTAGCCAGCATCCCATCAAATCGGCCATCCGCATAGGCTTGGGCCACGGTCTTCGAGGCACCATCTGACATCACGCGAAAGGCTTTGTTCTCGTCCCCTTGTGCGATGACATCTTCGATGGTCATTCCAGCCGCTTGGGCGACGTCGTGCTTGGAGATGTCGGTTGGCTCCAAAGGGTCGCCCAATACCGAGACATCCATCGTCAACACATCCGCGCCCTGCGCCTTGATCGCCTGTTCGATGAACCGCATCTCGGGTTCTTTCGTGTCGTAGGTCCCAATCAGCAGGATTGTCTTTGTGGTCATTGGTTCCTCCTATTCATGCGACCTATGGGCCCCAGACAAAGCGGTGAAAACATGTCGTACAGACACCCCGCAGTCAGAGCTTTATCCAGGCGGTTTTCAATTCAAAGTACTTCTCAAGCGCGTGCAAAGATTTGTCATGCCCGTTCCCGGATTGACCCACGCCCCCAAGCGGAACGGTCAGGTCCGAGCCGCCATAGGTGTTCACATGCATGACCCCGGTCCGCACTTCGGCCACCATGCGATGCGCGCGACTGAGGTTCGAAGTCCAGACTGCGCCTGCGAGCCCATAGACTGTGGCATTGGCAAGCCGGATCGCCTCGGCTTCGTCATTGAACGGGGTCACGGCCAAGACTGGGCCGAAGACTTCGTTCTGAAACAGATGATCCGTTTCTTTGACACCTGCCATTACTGTAGGGGACATATAGTAGCCCCCGGTTTCGGGCAGAATGCGGTTTCCGCCCGTACGACGTTCGGCACCTTCAGCTTCGGCCTTGGTAACGAACTCCAAATTGGCCTCTAACTCGGGCAGGCTATGCACGGCACCAATCTGGCTGTTCAGGTTCAACGGATCACCAACGCGAAAGGCTGCGGCGTAGCGCGTGATCTCGGCGACAAAATCCTCGTAGATGTCCTGCTGCACCAGCAGGCGCGAGCCCGCGATACAGACCTGTCCGGAGTTGCGGAAAATCCCGGCGGCCGAGACCTTTGCAGCTTCCGCCAAATCGGGCGCGTCAGCGAAAACAATATTTGGAGACTTGCCACCCAATTCCAGATAGCAGCGTTTCAGATTGGACCGCGCCGAGTATTCCAGCAGTCGCCGACCTGTCGCGCCGGATCCCGTGAAGACCATGATGTCCACATCCATCGACAAGGCCAAAGCTTCGCCCGCGACCGAACCACGCCCGGTCACCACATTGAAGACGCCATCCGGAACTCCGGCTTCGGCAGCCAGTTCAGCGATTTTCAACAGGCTGAGCGATGCGCTTTCTGCCGGTTTCAAGACGATGGAGTTGCCCGCTGCAAGGGCAGGGGCGATTTTCCAGCTGCCGATCATCAGCGGGAAGTTCCAGGGCACAATCGCCCCGACAACACCGACAGGCGCATGATGCACGAGGCCCAGAACGTCATGGCTGGTCGGGGCAATCTGCCCGTAAATCTTGTCGATGGCTTCGGCATAGTAGCGGAAAGTGGCCGCAGCCGAGAGCGCCTCGGCCTTATAGGCCATATTGATCTCGGTTCCGTTGTCACGTACGCCCAGCACCGCGATCTCGAGCGCGCGGGATTCGATCAGATCCGCCAGTTTCAGCAGAACCTTCTTGCGTCCTGCAGGGGCCATGCGCGACCACCGGCCATCCTCAAACGCGGTCCGCGCGGCGCGCACCGCTGCATTCACATCCGCCGGGCTGCCCTCGGCGATTTGAGCGAGAGGCTGGCCGTCGATGGGCGACAGCACCTCATGCAGGGCGCCAGTTTCACCGGCACGGAAATCGCCATTGATAAAGTGTCCGCGTGTGGCAATCTCCTGCACGCGCAAGGCATCGATGGAAGACTGATCCATGAAAGCTATCCTTGTTGGTTCGGGTGGTCGGAATCCACGGCTGGGACATGGGGTTCGGGGCGCAGCTTGTTTTTGAACTCGTAGTACAGCGTGCGGAAATGCAGGATCAGGATCAGCACAATCAGGCCGAACAGAATGGCTGCGATGGGCCGGTCGATGAAGTCCAGCGGCGTCTTGACCCGAGCCATTGCGCTACGAAGCTTGGTTTCCATGATTCCACCCAATACCATGCCCAGGATGATCGGGACGATCGGCAGATCAAGCCGTTTGAGGATCAGACCAAAGACGCCAAACCCCGCAGCGATCGCGCAATCGGTGATCGAATTGCGCAGGCTGTATACTCCGACAAAAGCAAGGATCAGGATCATCACGCCGAGGAAGCGTGTGGGGATTTGAATGATCTTTAACAGCAGGTTTGTCGAAAACAGCAGAAAGACCAGAACGATCACATTCAGCAGGATCAGCGCCATATATAGGGCCATGACGAAATCCATCTGGTTCTCAAACAGTTGCGGGCCGGGGATCACGTTGTGAACATAGAAGACCGACAGCATCATCGCCGTAAGCGCTTCGCCGGGTATACCGAGGGCGAGTAGGGGGATCATCGCTGCCCCCGGCACGGCGTTGTTCGCGGCTTCGGATGCCACCAACCCTTCGGGCGAGCCATCGCCGAATTTGTCGGGATTTTTCGAGCTTTTCTGAGCATAGGTGTAGGACAGAAACTGCGAAGTGAACTCACCCGTTCCCGGCACCATGCCCATGAATACCCCGATGCTTGAAGAAACGGTAGCGATCCGTTTCAGGCCCAACAGTTCCTTCAAACCTGCAAAGATATTCCCGCTGACATGGGTGTCCTCTGGAGCGTGGTTCTTTTCCAACAGCAAAAGAAAAGCCTGGCTGAGCGCAAACAGGCCCAGCACAACCACGATCAGGTCAACGCCTGACGCCAGCCAACTTTGATCGAATGTATAGCGGCGCGTATATTTGACGGGCTCCAGTCCGACCGTGTTCAAAAAGACGCCAAATGCAGCAAGCATACCTGCTGCAAAGATCTGTCCTCGATGGGCTAAAACGACCAGAACAATACCTAGCAACGCGGCCAAAAAAATCTCGCGGCTGCCAAAATGCGGGGCGATCATGGCCAACACGGGCGAGAGGACCATCAGGCAGATGATGGCAAAGACTCCCCCGAAGAATGAAGCTGAATAAGCCAGCGATAACGCCCTGTGGCCTTGGCCGCGCTTGGTCATTGGATAGCCATCATAGGTCGTCAGCGCATTGACCGCCGTGCCGGGCGTGTTGATCAGGATGGCCGGGATCGCGCCGCCATACATGGATGATCCGTAAATCCCCAACAACAAGGTCAGACCGACGATGGGCTCAAAGGCAAAGGTTGCGGGCAACAGGATGGCGATGGCAACGGCAGCGCCCACACCGGGCAGCGCGCCGATGATGACACCACCGATCGAGCCGATGAACAAGGCCACGATGACCTGCCATTGCAGCAGGATTGAAACACCGGACAGAAGGGTATCCATACGTGCCTCCCTACAAATATGTCAGCGCAAAGGCGCGGATCGAGTCGGGAAGGTATTCATAGACAGCCCCTGCCGGGATTTTGACTTGCAGAAACGCTCGGAACACGATGGTGACGACGAAGCCGAACAGGGCTGCGATGCCGATCGCGCCCGAGCCTCGAAACCCTGAGCGCAGCGTCAGAAACACCGCGAACAACATGGTGGACGGCAGATAGCCAAGCTGTGGCACCAGTAGGACATAAATCAGGAAATAAGCCACATATTCCAGAGACCGGACCCAAAACCCGACCTCGGCCCAACGACCATCGATCCGATCGGATAAGGCAGAGCTGAGCCAATGTAAAAAGCTGAACAAGACCATGCACCACACGGCAACGGTGGGCCACAGACCGGGTTGAGCAAACCATTTGGTCCGCTTGACGACCTGCGTCTGCTCCCCAAGCTGAGACAGCAGAAACACCGAGAAAGCCAGGAACAATGCGGCAAAGACAATATCACCCGGACGGCGATACCGTTTGAACATGTCCTGAAGCGTTCTTGCGATCATTTCATCCTCCCAGCCCTATGAAGAAGGCGCGGAAATCACTGCCCGCGCCTCGATCCGGGGTGTTACTCGCCTAGAATCTCTTCTATTTTGGCGAATGACGCTTTATCTTGCTCGATCTGGGCATTCGAAGCATCGGGATCCTGCCAATAGATCAGCGCACCGGTTTCTTCGGCAAGCTTTTTAGCCTTGTCCGATTGCAGTGCTTTTTGGGCTGCGGCGGTGATTTTTTCGCGAACCTCGGGCGGCGTGTCTTTGTGAACAAACAATCCGTTCCACAGCGCCAATGGCAGGTCTGGGTTAAGCTCAACCACTGTCGGCGTATCCGGTACCAGAGCGATCCGGTCGCCGCCGATGCTGGCCAGCACGTTCACTTCATCCAGACAGGGCAGAATAAGCTGGAGCGTGGTGTTGATGACATCAACGTCACCGGACGCCAAGGTGTTGCAGTCCAGCGCATCGAACGCGGCTTCGCTGGCAAAGTCGAAACCGCTGCTGACAGCGGCGGCAAAAGTAACCTGCGTGGGTGGCAGAACCGAGCCAAAGTGGCCGAGTGCCACGTCGTTTGACTTGCCGTGTTCCACCAACTCATCCCAGCTTTGGAACGGGGCGTCTTTGCTCGACGCGATTACGAACGGGTAGGTCAGGAAGATGCCGATCGGTTCAAACGGGTTCGGGTTCAATTCAGGAATACCAATCTCGGGCCCGATGACCGGAACACCAATCACAAACGACCCGATCGTATAGCCATCCGCCGGTGCTGTGGCGACTTCGACTGCGCCGGGGAAAGGACCACCACCGCCGCCGGGCTTGTTCACAACAGCTGCCGGTACCCCGTACATCGCCTGAAATTCATCTGCGATCATTCTGGTCAGGACGTCTTCAAGATCACCCGGAGGCCAAGGAACCACAAAGGATACGGGCTTTTCGGGGTATTCTGCCAAAGCGGCCGTTGCAGAGGCGGCCATCACGGCTGCCGCAATAAACTTTTTCATTTACACCTCCCAGTGTATGGTTCATTATTTGAACCGTGTTAACAATAATAATCTTGCTTTGTTAAGTTCATTCTGTCAAGGATAACATCAACGGAAGGAGGCAAAACACATGGGTGCCGCACTTAATGCGCTAAAAATGCTGGACTTATTCTCAAACACGATGGCCGAAATCGGCCTGAGTCAGGCCGCGCGCCTGTCAGGATTGAACAAGGCTACAGCCCTGCGTCACCTACGAGCGCTTGAAGAATTCGGGTTGATCGAACAAAACCCGCAGTCAAAGACATATACCATCGGACCAGCTGCGCTGCGGCTTGCGGCACTGCGCGAGATTGCCAAACCCGGCCTTGAAGGCGCGCGCCAAAAAATGCACTTGGCCATGCAGGAGATTGGCGAAAGCCTGCACCTAACGCTGCTGGAACAGGGCAGCCTGCAAACCGCCATCGTGGTTGAGACAACCAAGCACAGCGTTCGCGTCAGCCTTGATCCAAGCGAGATAATCCCGGTCAACGCGACTGCGGCGGGTCTATGTATGCTCAGCTTTGGCCCACCTTTCCTGCTGGATCGTCTGGATCAGGAAGCGCAGGTACGTTTCACCGAATCCACCCTGACAGACCCGGATCTGATCAAGGAAAAAGTTGCTCTGATCCAGCGGGCTGGCTGGGCCAACAGCAACGGCAGCTACGAAGAAGGTGTTTTTGGTTTTGCAACGCCAATCTTTGGCATCGATCAAATCGCCCTTGGAACCATTTCGATCGCCGTGCCCGAGATTAGAGCCACTTATGAGCGCCTGCCCTTGATCCTGAAATCCCTTCAATCCCTCTCGCGCGATCTGACCGCAAATTTCGGCGGCCAAATGCCCGAGGCCTTTCCAACCGAGTTCCACCCATGAGCGAAAGTGGACAACCCCGGAGAACCGCAACATGAAAGACTCCAACTTTCTTAAGGAGAACAACGCCCGCCATTTCTGGCATCCGATGGCGCACCCGGCCGACAGCCGGAACAACCCTCCGACCATTCTGACCGGCGGGGAAGGAGTTAGCATCATCGATGTGGACGGGCACAAGGCCATCGACGCCGTAGGTGGCCTTTGGAACGTCAACCTGGGCTATTCTTGCGATCCGGTGAAACAGGCGATCGCCGACCAGCTATACGCCCTGCCTTATTATTCGACCTTCCGGGGTACGAGCAACGACAAGGCGATCGAGCTGTCTTACGAGTTGGCACAGTTCTTTGCTCCTGATGGGCTGACACGCGCCTTTTTCACCTCGGGCGGATCGGATTCTGTGGAAATCGCACTAAAGCTTGCGCGTCAGTTCCACAAAGTTCGGGGTGAGGCCGGTCGCACCAAGTTCATTAGTCTCAAGCAGGGATACCACGGCACCCATTTCGCTGCCGCTTCGGTTAACGGCAATCAGAAGTTCCGCGCCGTGTATGAACCCATGATGCCAGGCTGTTTTCATGTACCTGCGCCTTGGACCTATCGCAACCCGTTTGACGAAACCGACCCTGAACGCCTGGCTCAGCTTTGCGTCAAAGCGCTTGAAGCCGAGATTGCGTTCCAGGGGGCCGACACGGTTGCCGCCTTCATCATGGAGCCGATTTTGGGCGCTGGCGGTGTAATTCCGCCGCACAAAAGCTTTATGCCCATGGTGCGTGAGGTTTGTTCGAAGAACGGTATTCTGCTGATTTCAGACGAAATCATCACGGCGTTTGGTCGAACCGGTAGTGAAAGCGGAGCGAGACATTGGGGCGTCCAGCCTGACATCATGACGACGGCCAAGGCGATCACCAATGGCTATTTCCCGTTTGGCGCCGCGATGATCTCGGGGGCAGTTGCCGAGGTATTTGAAAATGACACAACCGGGTTGGCATCCGTTGATCAGGGATACACCTATTCCGGTCACCCCGTCGGCGCGGCGGCGGCACTGGCGGCTCTTTCAGAAATCAATCGTCTGCGGATTTGGGAAAACGCTGCAGCACGCGGGGATGAGCTGTTCGAGGGCTTGAAGAAACTGGCTGAAAAGCACGAGGTGATCGGTGACGTACGAGGGGGCGAGGGCCTTATGTGCGCGCTGGAGCTGGTCTCGGACCGCGCAAGCAAGGCGCCGATTGCCAAACAACTGCCAATACAGGTGCAAAAGGCAGCTTATGAGGATGGTGTGATGGTGCGCGTATCTGGCAACAACATCATCATTTCGCCACCTCTGATTGTCACATCCGACGATGTTGCGAAGATCCTGTCAGCGCTGGATACAGGATTGTCGAGTTTGTAGTCGTCGCGCAGACCCCGCTTGCCAACTGGCGGGGTCAAACCTTAACAGCTTGCAGCTCTTCAAGCAGGTCCAGTAGCTCATCAAGCTTCTCTCGCCCCATCTGCGCCTCAATACTATTTGAAATGGCCAATGACGCTTGCAGGTTGTCTTTCAAAATCTGCCGACCCGCATCAGTAATCATCACCATCGTCCGCCTTTTATCCTGGCTGTCCTGACGGCGCGTGACCTGTCCATCGGCTTCCATGCTGCGCAATATTCGCGTCAGGCTGGGCAGCAACAGACAAGCTTCTTTGGCGATAGCGCTTTGCTCGACCTCGCCAAGCTCATCCAGTACGCGCAGGACGCGCCATTTTTGCTCGGATATCTGTATATCCTGCAGCATGTCCCTGATGGGGGCCATGATCGTTTCGCGGGCGCGCAATAATGCAATGGGAAGCGACCTTGAGGTGCTCTTGGTATGGCTTTGAGTGTTCATGCCGCCTTCTAGAGTGCTGCCCCAGGAAATGCAAAGATTAACAACGCAACTTCTTGACGACATAAGCTCATAATGATAAACATGTTAATTAATAACGGAGGAATCATGCCGCATTTTCACGTCGAATATTCCGGGAATCTGGAAGACAGGATCGACATGGGCGGTCTGTGCGATTGCATCCGTGCAACGGCCGCTGAGGTTGACACCTTTCCGCTAGCAGGCATTCGCGTCCGAGCGATCCGTGTTGATCACTATGCCATCGCAGACGGAAATCCAAAGCATGGGTTCATCGATATTTCGATCCGGCTGCGGGCCGGTCGTTCGCAGGCCGACAAGAAGGACGCAACGCAGCGCATCTTCGAGGCGGCCCGAACCTATCTGGAGCCCGCCATGAGCCAGCATTCCATCGCGCTGTCGCTTGAGATGCGCGACATCGATCCCGACCTCTCCCCCAAAACCGGCACGATCCGCGACCATCTGGAGGCCTGACCATGAGTGACCTGCACAAGAATATTGAACGGCTTGATGGTTTCCTTGCCCGTTTCAAGAAGACCGGGATCAAGAACCGGATCGCAGGAGAAGATCAAGATGGGTCAGCAGGGGTGTTTCAGACGATCTCTCCGGTGGATAAATCGGTGATCTGCGACGTCGCCCATGGCACTACGGAAGATGTCGATACAGCAGCACAGGCCGCGCATGAGGCCTTTGCAGATTGGCGCGACATGCCCGCCCCGGAGCGCCGCCGGATATTGCTGAATGTTGCAGATGCGATTGAGGCAAGAGCCGAAGAGATCGCGCTGTGCGAATGCTGGGATACCGGCCAGACCCTGCGCTTTATGTCCAAAGCCGCCCTGCGAGGGGCTGAGAATTTTCGCTATTTTGCCGATCAGGTGGTTCAGGCGCGGGATGGTCAACACCTGAAATCACCGACACTGATGAACATAACCACCCGCGTCCCAATCGGGCCCGTTGGTGTCATCACGCCGTGGAACACCCCGTTCATGCTTTCGACATGGAAGATCGCTCCGGCACTGGCCGCTGGCTGTACGGTCGTCCACAAACCAGCTGAAGATTCACCGCTGTCTGCGCGGCTATTGGTCGAAATCGCGGAAGAAGCCGGTCTGCCCAAGGGTGTGCTGAACACTGTCAACGGTTTTGGTCCAGACGCAGGTAAGCGGCTGACCGAACATCCATTGATCAAAGCCATTGCCTTTGTCGGTGAAAGCCGTACGGGCAGCATCATTACCAAGCAAGGCGCAGATACGCTTAAACGGATGCATCTGGAGTTGGGCGGTAAGAACCCGGTCATCGTCTTTGACGACGCCGACTTGGATCGCGCGCTGGATGCGGTGATCTTCATGATCTATTCGATCAACGGCGAACGCTGCACGTCTTCTTCGCGGCTGCTGGTACAGGATACGATCAAGGAAGAGTTCGAAGCCAAGCTGATCGAGCGCGTGAACAATATCAAGGTCGGCCACCCGTTGGACCCTGCAACCGAGATTGGCCCTCTTGTAACGGAAGAGCATTACAACAAGGTCACTTCATACTTCGACATCGCCAAGGAAGACGGCGCGACTGTCGCGGCCGGTGGCGTCAAGGTGGGCGAAGAGGGGTACTTCGTACGGCCCACCCTGTTTACTAACGCTAACAATCAAATGCGCATCGCACGCGAGGAAATCTTTGGCCCTGTCCTGACCGTGATCCCGTTCTCGACTGAGGAGGAGGCGCTGCAGATCGCAAATGACACGCAATATGGTCTGACCGGCTATGTCTGGACCAACGATCTGACCCGCGCGTTACGTTTCACGGACAAGCTTGAGGCCGGAATGATCTGGGTGAACTCGGAAAACGTGCGCCATCTGCCCACACCGTTTGGCGGGGTCAAAGCGTCCGGCATCGGTCGCGATGGCGGCGACTGGAGCTTTGAGTTCTATATGGAACAAAAGCATGTCGGCTTTGCCACAGGCCAGCACAAGATCATGCAACTGGGCAAGCTCTAGCGGCCCCTCAGACGACAATCGCGCGAAAAACCTTAACTCCAGGAGCAGACCATGGGAGAAATCGTTCTTGCCGCCAAAATGACCCATGTGCCGACGCTGCTCATGTCTGAGCAGGAAGGCCCGGTGAAAGGTAAACGCCAGCCTGCCATTGATGGCCACCGCGAGATCGCGCGCCGCGCCAGAGCATTGGGGGCGACCACGGTGATCATCTGTGACACCCATTGGGTGATCAATGCCGGGTTCCACATCAACGCCAATGAGAAGTTCGAAGGCCTGTTCACGTCGAACGAGTTCCCGCAATTCATTCAGGACCTGCCGTATTCCTATACGGGCAATCCTGAAATGGGCGACGCCATTGCTAAGATAGCTTCAGAAAAGGGCGCCTATACTTTGGCGCATCACCTGGACAGCCTCGAACTGGAATACGGCACACTGGTGCCGCTGCGGTTCATGAGCCGCGAGCATGATATGAAGGTTGTCTCGGTCGCGGCCTGGGCCACGGTGCATAGCCATGAAGAAAGCCGAATTGTCGGCGAGGCCATCCGTGAAGCGGTTGAGGCCAGTGACGAAAAGGTGCTGCTGGTCGCGTCAGGCTCGCTGTCGCACAAAATCTGGGCCAACAAGGACTATGCCGCCAACAACGGCACTTTCACCATCAGTTCGGAATTCAACCGTCAGATGGACCTGCATGTGCTTGAGATGTGGAAGAACGGCGATCATGCCACGTTCCTGAAGATGCTGGGCGATTATGCCAATTTCTGCTGCGGCGAAGGCTCGATGCACGACACGTCGATGCTTTACGGCGCGCTGGGGTGGGATACCTATGACAAGAAATGCGAGGTTGTGACTGAGTATTTCCCAAGCTCCGGCACCGGCCAGACAAACGTCATCTTCCCCGTATAACAGGAGGTTAAAATGCCCGTTCCAGCCCCCAACCTGTATCCCGACTTCAACACAATCCGGCTGAGCCATGTTTGCCTGAACGTCAGCGATTTGTCAGCTTCGTGTAAATTCTACTCGGAGGTTCTGGGTTTGCAGGTCACGGACGAAAGCGACACACATGTCTACCTGCGCGCTATGGAGGAACGTGGACATCATTGTGTGATCCTGCAGAATTCCGATCAGCCGGCGACTGTCGAGGTCATGGGTTTCAAAACCTTCGACGAAGAGGATCTGGATCGGGCCGAGGCGTATTTTCAATCCAAAGGCCGACCGACCTCATGGGTTGATCGCCCCTATCAGGGCCGGACTCTGTTAACCTCGGACAATTTGGGCATACCGCTGGAGTTCTATCACAAGATGGATCGCCTGGAGCCGATCCATCAGAAATACGCGCTCTATCGTGGTGTGAAACCGCTGCGGATCGATCACTTCAACTGCTTCTCAACCAATGTCGATGACAGTGTCGCATTCTACAGTGATTTCGGGTTCCGCGTGACCGAGTATACGGAAGACGAAGACAGCAAGAAACTGTGGGCCGCGTGGATGCACCGCAAGGGTGGGGTGCATGATATGGCCTTCACCAATGGCAAAGGCCCACGGATGCACCACGTGGCCTTCTGGGTGCCAACACCGCTGAACATCATCGATTTGCTCGATCTAATGGCCACCACCGGCTATGTGGACAACATCGAACGCGGCCCGGGGCGACATGGTATTTCGAATGCTTTCTTCCTGTATATTCTCGATCCCGACGGACACCGGATTGAGATTTATTGCTCGGATTATCAGACCGTTGACCCCGATCTGGAGCCGATCAAATGGGACCTGAAGGACCCGCAGCGTCAGACGCTCTGGGGCGCTCCGGCACCGCGCAGTTGGTTTGAACACGGCACATCCTTTGTCGGTGTGGATGTAAACGAGCCAGACCTGTCTGCGTCTCCCATCATCGCACCGTAAGCAAAGTATGCTTGATCTAAAACATCTTAGTATGGGCGGGTTCCATAACGCCGAGGAGGCCTGATGCGCATTGCAACCTACACTGCCAACGGTGAAACATTTTTTGGTGCGATCACTGATGAAGGCGCGGTCGCACTAAACAGCGAATTTGCCGAGTTCAAAAGCCTCTACGAGGTTGTCGCCGCTGGTGCGTTTGGCCAATTGGCCGAGGCTGCCGAAGGAAAGCCGGTAACCCATACGGATTTCACCTTTGAGATGGTGATGCCGGATGTCCGTCGCATTCTGTGCGTTGGTGTGAACTTTCCAGATCGCAACGCGGAATACAAAGATGGCAGTGCCCAGCCGAAATACATGTCGCTGTTTCCGCGCTTCGCCAGTGGATTTACCGGCCATAATCGCCCTCTGATCCGCCCGCCCGAAAATCACACGCTGGATTACGAGGGTGAAGTGGCCATCGTGATCGGCAAAGCAGGCCGCCGGATTTCGCAGGACGATGCTTATGGCCATATCGCAGCCTTGACCCTGTGCAACGAAGGGACAATCCGCGATTGGGTTCGGCACGCCAAGTTCAACGTCACGCAAGGCAAGAACTGGGACAATTCGGGTGCCATCGGCCCTTGGCTGGTCCCTTTCACTGGCGCTGCCCAGTTGGATGACGCCCGCATTCAGACTCATGTGAATGGTGAATTGCGTCAGGACGATACGTTGAACCGAATGATGTTCCCGATCCGGCGCGAGATCGAATACATCTCGACCTTTATGACCCTTCATCCGGGCGATATCATCGTCACCGGCACCCCAACTGGTGCAGGTGCACGATTTGATCCGCCAAAATACCTGGCTCCCGGCGATGTGGTTGAGGTATCCGTCGATGGGATAGGCACCCTGTGCAACACCATCGAGGACGAGCAGATATGACCCCGGAAGACCACGCGCGCGCTGCCGCCGATCTGCTGAACGCGGAAAGGACGCGACAGCAGATCGGTCTACTGACATTGCGGTATCCCGAAATGGCGATGGATGACGCTTATGAGGTGCAGAATGCCATCTATCGTGCCAAATTGGCGGAAGGGCGCAAGGTCATCGGCTGGAAGATCGGGCTGACCTCGAAAGCGATGCAATATGCGTTGAATATCGACATTCCTGACAGTGGTATCCTGTTTGACAACATGGCCTTTGAAAATGGCGGGACCGTTCCCGCAGGTCGTTTCATCCAACCCCGGATCGAAGCCGAGATCGCCTTTGTCATGAAGGAAGCCATTGGCGGCGCCGATGTGAGCCGCGATCAGGTTTTGCAGGCGACCGACTATGTTACTCCGTCCATTGAAATCCTCGACACTCGTATAAAGCGGGCAGACCCTGAGACTGGAAAGTCACGCACTGTATTCGACACGATCAGCGACAACGCCGCAAATGCCGGCATTGTACTAGGGGCGGAACGCCGCCCAGCGGATGCATTTGACCTGCGATGGGTAGGGGCCCTAACCTTCCGCAACGGCGAAATCGAGGAAACCGGCCTGGGTGCGGGCGTATTGAATGATCCGGTCGAAAGTGTGGTCTGGCTTGCCCGTCGCATGGCGCAATACGGCCAGAGGATTGAACCCGGCCACGTGATTCTGTCCGGCAGCTTCATTCGCCCGATCGAATGCCCATCGGGTGCGGAAATCCACGCCGATTTCGGATCGTTCGGATCCGTCGACATCAGTTTTGCCTAAAGGAGCAGCGACATGCCCGCACCAAAGAACACCTTTAAGGCTGCATTGAAGGCTGGAAAGCCTCAGGTCGGGTGCTGGATCGGAATGGCCGACGCATATGCAGCAGAAATTTCCGCGACCGCAGGGTTCGATTGGTTGTTGGTCGATGGCGAACACGCACCAAACGACCTGCGCTCGACCCTTGAACAGGTGCGAGTGATCGAAAGTTCGGGCAGCGCGCCAGTTGCACGTCTACCGATTGGTGAGACATGGATGATCAAGCAATATCTCGATGCGGGTGTTCAGAGTATTCTGGTGCCGATGGTCGAAAGCGCTGATCAGGCGCGCGAACTGGTGCGCGCGGTGCAATACCCCCCACGCGGCGTCCGAGGTGTGGGATCATCCCTTGCGCGGGCTTCGCAATTTGCCAAAATCCCGGACTACCTCGATACGGCGGATGAGCAGATTTGTCTGCTGCTGCAGGTTGAGAACAACGCGGGCATGGCCGCTCTGGACGACATTCTGACGATTGATGGAGTAGACGGAGTTTTTATCGGACCTGCAGATCTGGCCGCCGACATGGGTCATATCGGCAACGCCGGGCATCCAGATGTTGTGGAGGCCATTGAAGACGCGCTGACCCGCATCGTCGCGGCAGGTAAAGCCGCGGGTATCCTAACACTGGACCCAGCAATGCAGCGTAGGTGCCTTGAGATCGGCGTGACCTTTCTGGCCACTGAAATTGACGTCACCCTTTTCGCAAAAAGCATGCGCGCCAAAGCGCAAAACGGCCTCGCGCTTTTGCCGCGGCAGAACGCAATCGGATCGGCGACAACAGAAAATGCCAGCAAGTACTTACAGCAATTATGCAAACATTGGTCACATAAGGGACAGGTCGAGTTCGATGCAGATACTGGAACCGTTTCTTTTGGCAGTGGCAATGCCGTTGAACTAAAGGCTACGCCAGTAGCACTGGAAGTTTGCGCCTCGGCGCAACAACGCGGTGACCTAGACAGTTGGAAGACGGTGATTTCCGATCACCTAAAACGGTTTGCCTTTCGCGAAGAGCTTGAACTGAACTGGGATGACTAGCGACTTTTGTTTTGCTGGAAATAGTATGGGTTTTTCTAAGCGTTCCTGCCTGCTCGCGTGTTTACAACTCGTTTGTTGTCAGTAACAGGGCGCCGTTGCGATGTCAGAGTATGCGCCAAGATCACTTAGGCAAGCATCTATTTCTAAGGTTATCTGAACACTTGCTCATGGATTACTCCCTAGAATGTTGTGGACGGCACTGCGGCGAGTTTGCAAGAAACCAACAGACCCGTCGGGGTGAATTGATGCGGTCAACTTGTCCAAGATCATCTTATAAGCAATTGAGTTTTATCTGTAAATTCTCAAGAACAAATAAAAGTCTCCTTCTTTTTGTTCTCATTGTTCAGCCGTATAAGAAAAAGAACCGGCTGTTACGTGGTGCAGCAGGGTCATCTAATTGAAAGACCCGCCGGTAGGATATCTCGATGAAGCTGCGGAAGAAGAACGAAACGCTCTTCGCTCACTTCAAACGCGTACTTGGGTTAGGACGGCTCCGATTTTGTGGCCCGTATGGCGCAAATTAAAAATTAACCCTCACTGCCACCGCCCAGAACATACACAAATGGGTCAATATCTTTACCGCACCGTAACAAACACGCAAAGCCTAATCGGGAAGGCGTTTTTTGCCGTGTTCAGATCATTGCATTCTGCGCGCGTAACACTTTGTTTTTGAATAAAACCAGTCGCTTTCTGCCCATTACTCTGGAAGCATCCCAAACCGGCCTTTCAAGCACGCTGTCGCGCCCGACCAATTTCTACGATCAAAAACTTGCACCAACTACAACGCCAACAGCGGGAACCTCTGTTGGCGCGGTGACCATCGATTTATCTGCAACTAGCTATTGGCTCAGTACTCGATCGCATATTTCCTGAGCGATTGGCATAGCGCTTGTTGCTGCCGGCGAAGGCGCATTTAATACGAACGTCATACGATCCTGAGATCTGAACAGAAAATCGTCTTCAAGTCGCCCGTCAGGATGAACGATCTGGGCACGATGGCCTGCCACGTAGTGACACAAATCCGGCAATTCAACTTTTGGACAGTATTTCTGAACTTGTTTGAGATAGTAACGCTTTGACACCGCGCTTCGAATTTCATTGGCTATGGCGCAAGGATGCTTGGCAAGAGATCGCCAAAAGCCTGCGAACAAGGCCATTTCACGAAAGTCTGCTGAGCTGAATGACACCTTGGAGTATCTTTCGCGTGCCAATGATATGATGGCATTCGGACCGACATTGATCGATCCATCAATCATAGGCGTCAAATGGATACCTAGAAACGGTAGGTTGGGGTCAGGCACAGGATAAATCAGATGCTTGACCAGTTTGGATTTTCGTTTTGGAAGACGATAATATTCCCCCCGAAACGGTACGACTTTGGCATCGCACGCAAGTCCCGCCATGCGAATTATACGGTCGGATTGCAAACCTCCACAAACAACAAGATGCTCACACCCGATCATACCCTTAAGTGTGATGAGCGCGGTTTTTCCATAACTGTTATCGATGCCTACCAAAGGGGTGGAATATAGAAATGTCCCTCCATTAGCCACGAAGTCCTCAAGGAGTGACCGAGCTATTTGGGAGTAGTCTACAATCGCGGTGTCTGGTAGCCGAACAGCGGCGCACCCCGCTACGTTGGGTTCCAAGGAAGTTAGGTCGGCCAAAGACAGGTCTTGAACTGTTACGCCGTTCTGACGCGCGCGATCCGCCAGGTCGCCAAGTCGAGCTTTCTCTTGATCGTTCGTGGCGACTAAGAGCTTCCCGCGTGTCTCGTACTTCAAGCCCTTTGTCTCGCAATAGTGCTTCGTTCTAAGCAGTCCTTCACGACAAAATCGCGCCTTTTTACTGCCCGGCTTGTAGTAGGCACCAGTATGGACCACACCGCTGTTACGGCCGGTTTGGTGACGTGCTGGAGCATCTTCTTTTTCGATTAGCAATATCCGCGCTTTGGGCGCTCGTCTGGAAAGCTCCAGCGCGGTAGCTACTCCGACAATCCCGGCGCCTACTACTGCATAATCGTAAGTTCCGAGATCCATAAACTCTCCTGTATTTTGAGCCCTTGATGTGCTGGGCATAGATCAAATTACGAGGCGGTTTATGAAGTGGCAATACCCGCCGGTCAGCTTCGCTTTTTCTGATGTTGGTTAAGTTATTACAAGTTTTTATGCGCCAGAGAGCCTTAGGAAGGCTCAAACGGGACTAGACTTCAAAGGCAACAACATGTCTGAACTGCAAGGCAATCGACCGGATGTCCGCTACCCATGATGTTGTACCGTTCGTGGTATTCGAAAGTATAGCTGGGGCAATGAAAAACGCCAAAACAAGCGAGATTATGTGGCAGAGATAATCTTATCTAAAGCCTCAGTTTTATACAGACGGTCTGAGATCGACAAGGTCGATCTGAAACAGTTTATGACCCCACCGAACTCGCAGAAAACTCGCCTCAGATTTCTGCTATATGATCCTGCCGCATCGCCTAACGGCAGGCTGCTCATCAATGCCAGCGCACGGAAGTGATCGCTGACCTGCCCGGCGGTCTCAAACAGGTTTATTTGGCTCTCGAGGCTGTTGCAGATCGCGTACAGATTTGTGTTCATTTCGACCTTGGTTCTGCCAATCAGGCGCCCGCGCTCCCTTTATCATCGAAAGACTGAACGCCGTGCGACTGACTCCGAGATATGTTGCGTCAACCATCATGCTCATTTCCTCACCGTTAATCAGCGGCCAACTCTATCAAACTCGGCGCAAAGATGCCTTTATCGCTCCGGTGCTGCCAACGGTTATGTAACGAATTGCGAAGACCGCGTACGCTGGGCGCATCTTGTAGATCTGAGTGACCTTGGTTCTCTCATTGAACGGGTTCCTTAGGCGCTGGCTTTGCGGCCGATCGATCTGACTCGATGATCTAACACTGACCACCTTCAGCCTCATCAGATCGCAGCCGCGCAACTTGCTATCGATTACCATGTTGAAGAGCGCTAGATCTCGATGATTTTCGGCGAGCTCGTGGAGCATTTGGATCGCCCAAACGTGTTTTGGTTTAAGCGGGCGCTGTTAACCTGCAATACGCCTTTCGTTCCAGACTGGACGAAGTGAGCGTATAGCAGTTAAGTTTGGCGTTTCCATGGCTGATGTTCCGATCCGCCATGCCCGCCAACAACGACAGCTCGGCGTTGATGCAATACAAAATCACAGGATGCAGCATTTGCTCCGATGGCCGCTGTGGAGCCAAAAGTGACTGACAAGGCAAATTGCGCCAATGTCGGAAATGCGCTTTTCTATTATCTTAACCGCCGTTGGAGCAGAAGCTTTAGGTCGTTACGCGATTACAATTGGTTGAGGCGAGTTTGTTGTCGGGCATATGGATATCACATGCAGTTCGGCTCAGTTTTCTAAGTATGGTTGATGGCAGTCATATTCTCGGTCCAATCTATAAAGGCAAACCTCGAAACGAGCGGTAGCTTCCTTGTTGATGCTGGTATCATAATTACGCCCGAAAAGAACGATCTTCGCCTTTAGGAGCGTCCGAACCGTCTGGTGATAATTGACGATGAACGTGTCAATCAAGTGATCCGAGATATTGTTGAAACAATTGAAACCGCGGTTAGTTCGCCATCTGGAGCGGAGTTTCTTAGCGAGGTTATGTTTCAAAAACTTCCAAAAGGGCTTGGCGCGGGATAGCAGCCAATGTCAGTGCTGATAGAAAGGGTGGACTTTCAGGACGCAATATCCATCTGAACCTTGTTGATGCGTTCGTTCTCCAAACTAACATCGTTTCGGTCGTGGCCAGCAGGTTGACGGTTGCAATGATTAACGGGCTTTGGGGTATGTCATCCAGTGACAACCAGGCCATGCTGAAGGAAGGCGGTAGTTAGTGTTCCCATTCAATCAGATCCATAAATGGCGTCAAGTATGGCGCATCGATATCGGTTTTACCTAACCAGCGTTCGAGCTAGCTGAGGATTGTCTTTTGGATGAGATTTTTCATTCGCTGGGCCCACTAAAGGATATGCAAGGTTCACCCGTTTTTTTGTATCTCGTTCATTGAACAAGGAAGGAGCGTCAATGGAGTACTGCCAATCTTGCTCAGAATGCAGTTTATACAAGCTTCGCCGCATAATCCTTACTATTTTTAGTACCTTGGAGGGCAATCACAAATTAGCTGTCGGTTAAAAAGCTTGATATTCATTCTCCAACTAAGAGACCGCCGATGACCAAAAGTTGGCGAATAACCCTTCAAAGTCTTAGCGAGAGACATGACATGCCGCCATCCAGCTTGGCGCAATCGGTGTTGTCAATTTCTACGATCTCATACCCTTCACGATCCAACATGTCTGCTGTGCGCGAGAAGCCTGCGGCCATCAGCACCAGATTGTTGAAGCGGATCGCGTTGGCAGCAGCTTCTTCCCCATCAGCAACATGAAGCACTCGGTAGCCCTCAAAGCAGCCTGATGCATCAAGTCTTCGGGTAGACAGGATTGTTTCGGCATCCATCAGTGAACAATCTGTCTTGAAGTGCAAAACGCCTTCCGGTGTAAACACTTCGCGCAGTTTGTGGCCCCACGCGGAGGTGATTTTAGACAGCTCGGCGACACCTTCAGCGTCCGTGCGGTCTGATCTGCCCACCAAAATTTCGCGACCGGTTACAAGAATATCTCCGCCCTCGATATGGCCGGGGCCGTTGATTTCCAGAACCGTCTCGTAGCAAGCGCGAAGATTTGGCGCCATTTCTGCCACCTCACCCATCCGCGATGGTGCGCCTGGCCGCATCAGCACAGCGCCTTGCGGCAGGCAAAGGGCCGTATCCTCGACAAACTGCGCGTCGGGGAACGCGTCGAGGGGATCAAGTTCGATTACTTCAGCCCCGGTGCTTTTCAGTGCAGCCACGTAAGCCTTATGTGCCGCCATCATCCCTTCGAAATCGGGGTTTCCAATATCCTTTGCACGCAAACCGCCGGCAATGGTCGCAGCCGGGCGGCGGGTGATTGCGCGGGAGAACTCAAAGGTCGGGTCTGACATGTTTCAATCTTTCTGAGGTTCACATTTCGGAGCGATGACTTCGATCATTGCAGGCCCATCTAAAGCGACAGTTTCGCGCAACGCCTGCGCGACAGCCTGTGGTTCGGCCGGAACCTTGGTGAATGGAATGCCAAAAGACTTGGCTGATGCAGAAAAATTCGGGGGCGAAGGATCACAACCTATGACGGTCACACCCACATCCCGCATCGACGCGGCAATTTCCTGATATCCATGATTGTTCCAGATCACGAAGGTGACCGGCAGGTTTTCATCTGCTGCGGCCATGATTTCAGGCAATGAAAACTGTGCACCTCCATCGCCGACAATGCAGATCGCCCTTGCTGTCGGATCGGCGATCGACGCGCCGATGGCAGCGGGTATCCCGTAGCCGAGCGCGCCATATCCCGTTGCTGCGTTGAACCAACCTCCGGCCCGGTCGTGGTCGTAGAAAAGATTGCCGGCATAAATTGGTTGGGTTGAGTCTCCGACCATCAATGCATTCGGAACTGCCGAGCGAATGGCGTTCAGGATTTCGACCTGATGGCGATAGTCCGGACCAATTTCCTCCCAGGCGGCGCGGCGTGTTTTGCTGGCGCGTTCGGCACCGTCGTCTTGCTTTGCCTCATTGGACAATGCCCCAAACAGCGCCGGTACAACCAAATTGACGTCACCTTGAATGGTAAGCGCTGCCTCATGTCGCGCCAGTTGATCGCTGCAGCGATCCACCCGGATCAGGCCTGACCTTCCTGCAAATTGTTCGGTGGCGTACATGTCATAGTCGGTTGGCCCCAATTCGGTTCCCAAAGCCAAAACGCAATCAGCGCTTTCTATCAGCTCGCGTACTGCTTTGAGGCTGGGGCTGGCCGGAACGGTCAGTGGATGTCCGTGCATCAGGCCCCGTGCGTTGACGGTTTGCACGACGGGGGCATCGAGAGTTTCAGCCAATGTCTGTAAATCGGTTTCCGCTTTTTTCGCGCCACCACCCGCCAGAATGACAACTCTATTTGCTTCAGCCAGTTGCCTTGACGCTTGTGAGATTAAGTCTGGATTGACCGGGGGTGCTGGATCGAGCGTCTCGACTGGTGTTTTTTGATATTTTTCTGCTGCTACATCCAACGGGACCTCTATATGCACCGGCCCTGGGCGACCGTTGGTAAGGTCGTGAAAAACACGGTCCAAGACCGGGTCCAGAGCGTTGGAGTCGGGAACTTGTTCTGACACCAACGCAACTGTTCTGGCCAGCCCCAGTTGGTCTGGCAATTCATGCAGATGTCCCAAGCCCTTGCCAAGTGAAGCGGTTTTATTGACACCAGAGACCACCAACATCGGAATTGAATCAGCGCGCGCCTGCGCCATCGGTGTCAAGGTGTTGGTCAATCCGGGGCCGGTGATCACAAAGGTCACACCCGGTTTCCCCGAAACACGCGCGTAGCCATCAGCCATGAAACCAGCACCCTGTTCATGCCTGGGCGTGATATGACGAATGCCCGAAGCCGCAAGACCGCGGTAAAGTTCGACCGTGTGAACGCCCGGAATTCCGAAGACGCAGGTCACATCTCTTTGGCGAAGCTTGGCAACCAAAGCTTCACCGATTGTCATTCCGCTCATGCAACCTCGCGTGATTTGCTGTTGGCGTGATCAATGATGCGAGAAACCGCTTTGGCAAAATCGGCGTCACTAATCGTCAGCGCGACCCGGACCCAGTCTTTCAGACCGTTGCCAAAGGCGGACCCTGGCATGACAGCCACCCCGGCCTGCAACAGATCCCACGCATAATCTTCGCCATCAAACCCGGTGGCAGAAACGTTGATGAGGGCGAACATTCCCGCCTCTGGGCGATGAACCGTCATATCCGTTTCTGCTTCAAGACGATCGGCCAGCAGGGTGGCGCGGCCAGAGAAGCGAGCGGCCATGCCGGGGGCAACCTCGGACCCGTCGCGGATTGCCTTTTCGGTCATGTCCGCGATGAAGGGCTGATTGCCAAAGAGCATTGTTTCGGAATACGGCAGCAGCGCTTCACAAAACGCTGCTGGTCCGACACACCAACCGCTACGAAACCCTGGGGCAGCATGTGATTTCGAGATGGATGATACACCTATGACACGATCCGCCAGTTTCGGGTCTGCCAATGGTGAAGCAAATTCGGCCTCGTCAAAGATCAGTTCTTCATAGACCTCGTCCGAGATGATCCATAAATCGTGCGCCATGGCGAGCTGCCCGATTTCGGCAATTTCCGCGGTAGTCAGAATTGCACCTGTCGGGTTGTGTGGCGTTGTCAGAAGAATGGCGCGGCTGCGTGGAGTGATGCGTGCAGCAATATCTTCGGCTTGCATGCGAAACCCGTGCTCTGGCCGAAGCGGCACAGGCACCATATCCGCCCCGGATGCACGCACGACTCCTTCGTATGTCGCGTACATCGGATCACCAACCAAAACCTCGTCTCCGGCCTCTGCAATCCCGGACATCACTGCGAAAAGGGCGGTTTGCGTCCCGGGAAAGCACAAAAAGTTCTCGGGTCCGAAGGGCCGCCCACGAGAGGCTGAATAGCGAGAAGCAAGCGCGTCAAGCAGTCCGGCTTCACCGCGCCCGTTGGAATACCCTGTCCGTTGTGCCCGCAAGGAGGTTACGGTGGCTTCTACCAATGCGGCTGGCACGGGCACATCCGGTTCTCCAATCGTCATTTCGACGATATCCGCTCCGGCTTTGATAAGGTCACGTGCTTTCAGGTGTACACCCCATTTGGCACCACCCAACCCCTCTAAACGCACAGTCACAGATGTTGTCTTCATGGCTGCTCCGCCTCTTTGTTTAATGGTATCCCCAGGATGGCGCTCACGGAGTCCAAGCCGATCCGCGCCAGTTGCCCTTCGGAAAACGCGTCCGGAAGCGCACCGCCTTCCAGCCAAAGGCCGTCGATTACCGCGTTGCAAGCAATGGCCAGTTGCGTTGCCTCCGTTGCAGCAACTGAACGTCCGGTTTCCAGCAATGCGGCGACGATCAGCTCCTCGAGGTGACCCCGGAAATAGTTATAGGTCTGCTGGTGAATGCGCTGCATTTTTGAATCATGTTGCACCTTGTTCAGAAAGCTGGCCCACAACGCCACGGCGCTTGGATCAACGATTGGTGGTCGTAGCGACGCGTCAACGAAGTTGGTCAACTGAGATACTGCGCTGCCCGTTCCTGACGAAGCTGCTGTCTGATCGGTTAGCGTATTCATGTGGTGCTCATACGCCGCCTGGACCAACTCTTCCTTTGAAGAGAAATAATGACGGATCAACCCTTGGGTCACGTTCGCGCGGGCTGCAATCTCACGCACCGTGGCACCGCGGACGCCCATCTCGGCGATCAGGTCCAAAGTCGCCAATATTAGCGCCTCGCGCCGAAACTCAGCAGACTCACGTTTAAATTTGCGGCTGTCGTCCTGCACGTCAGTGTCATCCATGGCATGGAGTTATTATACACTTGCATAATTGCGAGATTCGAGGCTTACTGCAAGCTGAAATCAGAAGATTGTTAGATATGGACACAGCCGAAGCAGCATCAACCACACCCGAAGCCACTGCGTCCATTGAGGCGATAAAGATTGAGGACCTGCACAAATCCTTTGGTGCGCTAGAGGTCCTGAAGGGTGTCTCCCTGACTGCCAACAAGGGGGACGTTGTCGCAATCATCGGGGGGTCAGGCTCGGGCAAATCCACCATGCTGCGCTGTATCAACTTCTTGGAAACGCCGAGCTCGGGAAAAATCACCATAGGCGGTGAATTGGTTGAAATGCACGCCGATGGTAGCCCCGCGAACCGCCGCCAGATCGAGCGTATCCGAACGCGGCTGGCAATGGTTTTTCAGCAGTTCAATCTGTGGACGCATCGCACGCTTCTGGAGAACGTGATCGAAGTGCCGATACATGTCCTAAAGGTGCCAAAGGCAGAGGCTATCTCGCGGGCGCACGACCTGTTGAAAAGGGTAGGGCTTGGTGACAAGGCCGACACCTTTCCGGCCTATCTATCTGGCGGTCAGCAACAGCGCGCCGCCATTGCCCGTGCGCTTGCCGTAGATCCTTCGGTGATGCTTTTCGATGAGCCCACATCGGCGCTGGACCCCGAGTTGGTCGGCGAAGTTTTGAACGTGATCCGTGATCTCGCTGGTGAAGGACGCACCATGCTGCTCGTCACCCATGAAATGAAATTTGCGCGCGAAGTTGCCAGCCACGTTGTCTATCTTTTCGAAGGCCGCATTGAAGAGCAGGGTCCACCTGCCGAGGTCTTCGGTAATCCAAAATCAGAGCGGTTGAGGCAGTTCCTCAGCTCGGTCGCCTGATTCAGTCAAAACAAACTAATGAACCAAAAAGGGAGTAACAAAATGAACCTTAAGAAACTGCTTGCGTCCGGAGTTGCCGCCGCCATCCTTTCAGTTGGTGTCGCCAGTGCCGAAGAGGTCAAGATCGGTATCGCGGCTGAACCTTATCCACCATTCGCTTCGCTTGACAGCTCAGGCAACTGGGTTGGATGGGAGATCGATGTTATCAATGCTGTCTGTGCCGCTGCCGAACTGGACTGTGTTATAACGCCTGTAGCCTGGGATGGTATCATCCCATCGCTGACCGGGCAGCAAATCGACGCCATCATGGCCTCTATGTCGATCACCGAGGAGCGGCTGAAAACCATTGATTTCAGCGATCCTTACTACAACACACCCGCTGTGATCGTTGCGGACAAATCGATGGATATCGAAGCGACACCAGAGTCGCTGGCGGGTAAAGTTGTCGGCATACAGGCTTCGACCATCCACCAGGCCTATGCGCAGGAATATTTCAAGGATGCTGAACTGCGGGTTTATCAGACACAGGATGAGGCCAATCAGGACCTGTTCGCAGGCCGTATTGATGCAACTCAAGCAGACAGCATCGCCATGGCCGACTTTGTAAACTCGGATGCGGGCGCTTGCTGTGAAATTAAAGGCGCCGTTGCAGATGATCCCGCTATTCTGGGACGCGGCGTTGGGGCTGGCGTGCGCAAAGGGCAAGATGACCTGCGTGAGGCGCTGAACAAAGGCATCGCCGCAATTCTTGCCGATGGCACGCACGAGAAGATCACATCGAACTATTTCTCGGCCAGCATTTACTAAGCCGCTACTGTGAACGGACTGTTGGATTCACTTGGATTGGCGCAGAGCGCAGAGCTTTTGTCGCTCTCGCCGCCGGGATGGGGGGCCAATCTGCTGCGCGGATTGTCCCACTCATTGCAGATTGCTTTCGGCGCTTACGCCCTCGGTCTCGTGATCGGATTGTTCGGAGCTTACGGCAAACTCTATGGCGGGAAGGTCACGCGCGATCTTCTCGCCATCTACACGACGGTGATCCGGGCCGTGCCCGAGCTGGTCCTGATCCTGATCCTGTATTACGTGGGATCTGACATCATAAACAAAATCTCCGCCGCAATGGGCGGGGGTCGGGTTGAGGTCAGTGGTGTTGGCGCAGGCATATGGGTGCTGGGTGTTGTCCAGGGCGCTTACGCGACCGAGATTTTGCGCGGCGCAATTCAGGCGGTTCCGCCCGGTCAGATCGAAGCCGCCAAATCCTACGGGATGCCCGCCTTCATGACCATGCGCCGCGTGACAATCCCGGCCATGATGAGCTTCGCCGTGCCAGGTCTTGCCAACCTGTGGCTGATTGCAACCAAAGATACCGCGTTGCTCGCTGTTGTGGGTTTCAACGAGCTGACACTGGAAACCCGCCAGGCTGCAAGCAGTACACGCGCCTATTTTACTTTCTTTCTGGCAGCGGGATTTCTTTATCTCATGGTTACGCTGTGTTCGGGCGGCATCTTCGCTCGGATTGAGAAATGGGCGCGTCGCGGCCAACCCTCTCTGAAGGGAGGGGGCAGATGATTGATTTCAGATCTTTGATGCAACCACATCGCATTGTGATGATGCTGATATTCGCTGGAATCGTTGTCTGGTGCGCCGTCTCTCTTCAGTGGGACTGGATCCCGAAATATGCGCCGCTCGCCCTTCAGGGCATTTGGACGACAATCTGGCTGTTGGTGGTCACCGTAGTTTTGGGTTTCCTACTCGCCGTTCCTCTTGGATTGGCACAGGCGGTTGGGCCTTGGTATCTTGCCGCCCCGGCCAAGGCATTTTGCACTATCATCCGCGGCACACCGCTGCTGCTGCAACTCTGGTTATTGTATTATGGGCTTGGGTCTTTGTTTCCGCAGTTCCCCTGGATACGCTCTTCCGAGTTGTGGCCCTATTTGCGACAGGCCTGGCCATATGCAGTACTGGCGCTGACGTTGTCCTATGCCGGCTACGAAGGAGAGGTGATGCGCGGTGCCTTCAAAGGGGTCGCCAAGGGTCAGCTTGAGGCAGCCAAGGCATTTGGCATGCCACGTTTCACCATGTTTCGCCGTATCTGGTTGCCGCAGGCTATCCGCAACGTCCTGCCGACATTGGGCGGTGAAACCATATTACAACTCAAAGCAACTCCTTTGGTTGCGACGATCACTGTCGTCGACATTTACGCCGTGTCTTCACGTGTGCGCTCCGACACTTTCATTATTTACGAGCCGCTCATCCTGTTGGCCGTATTCTATATTCTCGTCGCGGGCGTGATCGCATTTGGTTTCCACTGGCTGGAAGTAAAGGTTCTTGGTACTGGAAACCGCAATGGCGGTATCAGTTAGTATTGCCAGCAGCGGATGGGGATCCATGTGCTGAAAGTCGGCTCCGACAAATGCTTCGAGCTCAAAGCACTCTGTGCTGCAACTTGCGTTCAGGTTAGCTGAGTTCTGATGGCTGACATCAATATCAGGCCATACTGGAATGGTGCGCAATTATATCTCTGCGCACCAATCCCGGCCGGTTCCGTTCACAGCTCTACAACAACTTTTCCGACCGCCGCTCCGTTTGTCAGGTGCTCATAGGCTGCATCGACATTGGTCCACCCAAGCCTCTGTTCGTCAACAATTGGTTTGAGTTGGCACGCATCCGCCATTTCCGCCAGAGTTTTCAGGATGTCACCATGGGATTGACGCCCGACATCATGCATCATCGGGATCAGCATGAAGACGACGTGCAGAGACAGACCTTTGAAATGCACAGGTGTCAGATCAATCTCGACCATCGCGACGGTTGAGGCGACATGGCCATTGAGCTTGGCCGCTTCGAACGAGTTCGTCATGTTAGGCCCACCCACGCTATCAAACACCACATCGAAGCCCACGCCATCAGTGTGTTCGGCCACGTAGTCCTCGACCTTTTGGGTTGTGAAATCCAACGGGCGCGCACCGAGACCCTCGATGAGGGCTAACTGATCCGCTCCACGACCTGTTGCCGACACGGTTGCGCCAAGGTGGCGCGCAACTTGAACGGCAACATGACCAACGCCACCGGCACCGCCTTGAACCAGAACGGTCTGCCCTTCGCCGACACCGGCGCGGGTCAATCCTTCGTAGGCGGTGATGCCTACGAGAGGCAGCGCCGCGGCCTCTCGCATGCTCAGCGTCTTGGGTTTGTGTGCAATCAGGCGGGCATCCGCCTTGATGTACTCGGCTAGCGAACCATGGAGGTCCATCAAACCACCAGCGCAGCCATACACTTCATCACCTATGGAAAAACCTCTAACACCTTCGCCAACGGCGGTGATTGTGCCAGCAAAATCCATGCCAAGGACCGCGGGCAAATTGGGGGACAGAGGTAGATCCGCGCCCATGCTTCGGATCATTGTATCGACGGTATTGACGCTGGCCGCGGCCACTTTGACGACTACATGCCCAGACGTTGCGACCGGGTCGGGCATTTCCACAAGCTCGAACGGTGCATCGGGTCCGTAGGCGTTCAGAACCATAGCTTTCATTGGGATATTCCTTTTTTAGCGAAGTGTCAGGCGCGGCTTTGAACAGCGCACGCCTGACGTGATCATTGTGTTGGAGGACGGATCAGTTGATATCCTGAACCTGCATAACCAGATCGCCCCACTTGCGCTGGTTTTCGATGTCGTGTTCCAGACCCTGTTCATCCGCGATGGTGAACCGTTTGACCGCCGGGGTTTTGCTTGTGGCCTGATACAGCCAATAGGCTTCGGCCTTCAGCGCTTCATCAATGGGTTTGTCGATGGATTCATAGACCATCTGCTTGCAGGCATTGATCGACTCTGCCGGGAATTTTGCGATCCGCTCGGCGAGCGCTGTCACATACGGGCCAATCTCATCTGGCTCCAAAGCCTTGTTTATGGTGCCCAGACGTTCTGCATCATCCGCATCGTAGTCTTGTGCGCTCAGGATGATCTCAAGCGCTTTTCCAAGGCCGGTTTGACGTGCCATGCGCGAAGCACCGCCGCCGCAAGGCAGGATGCCCATTCCAACTTCCATCTGCATGAACTTGTACTTACCCCGCGCCGCAAATCGCATGTCGAGCGCCAACGCCAACTCGTGTCCGCCACCACGTGCGAACCCTTCCAGCTTTGCGATGGTGGCTTGTGGCACCTTGCTGATCCGCTCGCAGACCGATTGAAGGTCCAAAAGCTGTGCGTCCTCCCGGGATACGGCCTCAGTCGACATATCCTTGAGCAGCTCGGTATCGTAGTGGCAGACCCAGATTTCCGGGTTGGCGGACTGAAAGATCACGACCTTGGTTTCGCGGTCTCGCTCTAGCCGCATGGCCAGACTGTTGAGGTCGGCCAGCATTTCCTGGCCTTGCACGTTTACGGTGCCAAAGTTGAATGTGACTGTTGCGATGCCGTTTTCAACAGCAACGTCAAAGGTTTGAAAGTTCTCATATTTCATCAGACAGTCCTTTCTTGGGCCTCGACGCGGCACACGCGAGGGGTAAGGGAGGTTAAAGTTGGAAGCGCGTCTGGATTTAGTGCAGCGCGGGTCAGTTGGTCTGGTTAATCAAACCTCTGATCGAGTTCATGACGTCGGCAACATGTGCTTTGTCCAGTGCTGCGGCATGTGGATTCGCGAAGGCACCGCTGTCATTGTCAAAATAGGCACCTGACGCATCAGCGAACCGATCACCCAATGCTGCGTCAATCAGGATATCAGCGCCGATGTTCATATCGTTCCCGGCTAGGCCGAATCCTTCTTTCACCATCTTTGAGGCCAACAGCGATCCCGGATTTACCGCGACCATGACGGGTGCATCGGACAGAGATTTGGCCCATTCCCGGGTCCAGATGGTGATCGCCAGCTTGCTTTGCGCATAAGCCTCCATATCAGCCAGCGGGACACTACCCTCCAGTGCATTAATATTCACCGGGGCCTGCGCTGCCGATGACAGGTTCACGACGCGCCCGGCGGCGGGAATGATCGGCATCAGCAATTCTGTGAGCAGATAGGGTGCGAGTGTGTTGACGACAAAGCGGATGTCCTGCCCATTCGCAAGCACGGTTTGCGGAGCTTTCAGCACACCTGCATTGTTGATCAACACGTCCAGTTTGTCATGTTTGGCCTTTACGCTCTCAGCCAGTTCTCGCACTGCGGACAGATCGCTCAGATCAGCGCTATAAGTTTCGACATCGCCGCCGACTTCGGAGGCCGCGCTGTCCAATTTGGAGGTACTGCGTCCATGCAGAAGTACTTTGTGTCCATCGGCGGCCAGCTTCTTTGCCGTGAGCAAACCAATGCCGTCGGTTGAACCTGTAATGAGTATAGTCTTGGTCATTGATCTGATCCTTTAGGAAAAGTCGGGCAGTACGGTATCTGCCAAGTGTTCGAGGGTCGTATCGATGGGCGCTTGATTGAACCGTAGGTTCAGTGCAACGTGATTGACCCCAAGCGTTTCTATTTCACGTAGATAGCTACGCAGGAAATCGGTGCCAGACTGAAACCCAAGATGGATCGGGCGCGGTGGTGCGGCGTGATTGGCAACGACATCGATATACAGGGATTGCATGACTGGCTTGTCTGGCTGGCCCGCTTCCTTCCCGCGCCTCCGATAGTCCGCAATAACCTGCCTCTGGGCAGTCGCATTGCGCGGATAGGTCATCCAACCATCGCCGTTCTGCGCCACCCAATCGGGGGATTGCTGGCTACCACCCGTAATGATCATCGGCAGGCGGGTCCCATGCGGCTTTGGCAGCAGGTCAATCCCGCCAGACAGCGTACCCTGAGCACTTTCACGCTCGGGATAATCCGATCCAACGGCGCGGATGTAGTCAAAGCTGTCGCGGAAACGTGCCCCGCGGTCATCATAGCTCTGGTTCATAGCCGGATACTCCTCAGGCCGGTCCCCGGAGGCTACACCCAAGAGCAACCGTCCGCCCGAGAGCACATCCGCGCTCGCCGCCGCCTTGGCTACATGAGCGGGGTGACGCAATGGCAGGATCACGCTCGCCGTTCCAAGGGCAATTCGGTCCGTTACCGCAGCAAGCGCACCCAGATAGACAAATGGATCGAAAATCTGTCCTGCATCACCAAAGCTTGGAACGTTGAATGGCACGTCGCGCAGCCAAAGTGATGCAAACCCGAGGTTCTCCGCTTTCCGAGCCGCTTCCAGATGATCCCGAAGCGTCGGCTCTGCACCGACTGCATATGCTTCGAGCGGCAACACTAGGCCAACGCTCAGCCGTCCCGGTCGAAATACCCGATTATAGGCCACGTTGATTTGGGCAAAATCAGCAGGCTGCATTTTATCCAACATGTCCGGCTCTCCTTTAAAAGCGCACCAATGTGCGGCTCTCGATGCTTTTGCGAATGGTGTTGACGTTTGAATCTTCGACCATATCCAGCGCACTATGCGCGATCGACGGAGCACCTCGATTGTCATAGATGTTGAAGATCGCGACCTCATCCGGCGTCATCTTCGATTGATAAATCCACTCATGCCTGGGGTTTCCTACCAGCCCCATTATTTGCCCATTGCGGTCGGGATAGATCAGGTCCAGTAAGATCCAGTCAGACGGTTCAACTGATGACGGGCGAACAAAGCCCAGGGGTGCTGAGTTGATAGGATGATTCACAGGGCGCCACACATTAACAAAAGCATAGTGACCGCGCGCCCACTCCGCTGCGGCCTCGGCACCCAAAAGATCGACAAGCCGCTGTTCGGCTCCGTCCTTGCTATAGTCACTGTGGACGTTGCGCGCGGGTTTGCGCGTCGCTCCTGGGTCATCTATCCGAACCGTGTGATCAAAAACCACAACCTCGCGCGCACCTAACTTGTTCGAGAGCATTGCCGTTAGCTCCGCATCGTATGTCGGTTTCCAGACCTCGCCGGTAAAATCTTGTATCTGCGTTTCCAGCAGCGCGAACTCAACAGCATCAGACTCGAATGTAACTGTGTTGCTCGTGGTGCGGGCATCTGTCAATGCAACAGCCGTGCTGGCCAGTTCGGGCGAAATCAAATTACCAGCAATCCCGCCTGCATCTAGTTCAAAGGCTTGCCGCCAGGGCTTGTGAACGTGGTAGTTGACAGTGGCTGTCCGCGTCATCTGCGTCTCCTTCCCATGCCGAGTTGCATCCATGAAGGGGATTTAACGCTAATCTATTTGCGTATAAACTGCCCATTCATGGATTGAAAATTCGGGTTTGCGATATAATGGGGCTTGATACAGACGCGCTGAGATTGTTTGTAGCGGCGGCAGAAAGGCTGAACATCAGTGCGGCGGGGCGCGCTTTGGGCATGGCTCCAGCTGTCTCGAGCGCAAAGCTTGCCAAGTTGGAGCAAAGCCTGGGTTCCGAACTGTTACATCGCACAACGCGCAAGGTGTCGCTGTCTGTTGAAGGTGCCGATTTCCTGCCCTTCGCCCGAGAGATTATTGCGCAGGAAGAGGCAGCACTTACGGCGTTGGGCAAACAAACAGCGACCATCCGCGGTACATTGCGCTTCGCTGCGCCCAGCACCTTTGCTCAGCTCTACATTGCTCCAATCCTGCCGAAATTTCTTCAACAGCACCCCGATCTGACGCTCGATTTGCGCCTGTCGGATGTGCAGTTCGATCTTATCGAGGGGAGTTACGACCTTGCACTAAGAAATGCGCCGCTTGTCGACACCAGCCTGAAAGGCCGAAAATTGGCTGATGACCGACGCATACTGTGCGCTGCGCCGCACTATCTTGACACATACGGCACACCCAAAACACCTGCCGATCTGAAAAGCCACCACCTGATCGCTTTCCAAAATCGCCAATTGCGCACGCTAACGGGAAAGGCAGGTGAGAAAGCCGGATTTGACCCAGCGATGGCTAAGGGTCAATTGATCATAGACGACGGCCAAAGCCAGGTCTGCGCCACTCTGGCCGGCGCCGGAATATCCCTAAACGCACTATGGAGCGTGTATGATCACCTGAAATCGGGCCGGTTGTTGCAAATTCTGCCAGACTTTGAGGCTACGGAAGACAATGTTTTATGGCTTATCTATCCCAAGTCCAACGTATTATCCCCCAAAGTTCGGGTATTCATGGATTTTCTGATCGCAGAGATTGGCTCAAATCCACCTTGGGAAACATGATCCCAATATTGGTCAAGCGCGCCTTAAGACATCACGGCACTAGTTTCGAGAAATGCACGGGCAGGACATGCCTTGTACAATAGCAATAGCAAGGTTTGCCCAGCGGTTAATGAGTTCGCGTGAACGCGGCCAACGCGCTTGTAGCGAGTGACATGTACGACGAGCTGCATCGGAGCATCTTGACGGTTTGCCCAAGACTGGTTCAGGTCATTTTATTGAAAATTCGAAATAGCAGAAATTCAAACCGCCGCAGGCAACATTAGTTAGTAGAAAGGTAATATCCACGGTCAAAACGCAATACACCGTTGCATTTGACACTTGATTTTATTGGTCGGAGTGAGAGGATTCGAACCTCCGACCCCTGCCTCCCGAAGACAGTGCTCTACCAGGCTGAGCTACACTCCGACCGTGGCGCGTGATCTATACCTCGTCATATCGATGTGCAAGAGGGATTTTGGGCGTACACACATATGTCGTCGCTGGATTCGAGGGGTGGTTTTAACCCTTCGCCTGATCTGCGATTTCGCTGAGTTACTGCAACGGATTTGTTCGATACAGTCGGATTTTTGTTCCCCCGTGATCAACGATTGGGCCGGGGGGAAGCATTGGCAATCGCGTTGCGCGGGCAAGTCCGGGTGTGGTGGTGATGATGCCCACACGCCATCGCTGGAAACGACTGGATAATACCTTGCCTAAACTGCCATAGAGCGACCCCAGGCGCTTTTCATCACCGATGCGTGCCCCGTAGGGCGGATTGACAATGACCAGCCCAGCTGGGCCTTCTGGCGGCTTGATATCACTGACCGAACAGTGCTGAAATCGGGTGGCATGATCCACTTGTGCCTGTCGGGCGTTAGAGCGTGAAGCCTCAATCGCGCCTGTATTGCGATCTGAGCCAAAGAATCTCAGCTCTGTTTCGGGTTGACCGGTACGAGTGCGCATTTTTTGCCAAACATCTGGATCGAAGCTTGCCAAATCTTCGAATGCGAACTGACGTGAGCGGCCTGGGGGCAGACCAAGTGCAATTTCAGCCGCTTCGATAACGAATGTTCCAGAGCCACACATCGGGTCCAGAACCGGTTCAGACCCGTCAAACCCACACTCACGCAGGAACATCGAAGCCATTGTTTCCCGCATCGGGGCCTTGGCGACTGCAGGCTTATGACCGCGCTTGTGCAAGGGCTCGCCGGATGTGTCGACGGAGATCGTGCATATGTCTTTTTCGATTCTTAGCAGCACGCGGACTTTGCCATCGGGTGAGACTGAGGTGCCGAGCCCCTCGGATATGGCTTGTTCGATGCGCTGTCGCGCCGCTCCTGCATGATAGATACGAGATTTACGGCAGGTTGCTTCGACCTTCACGGGAATGTCTGGCCTGAGATAACTCGCCCACGGGAATTTTCGGGCGCGCTTGTCCAATTGCGCCAAATGCACGGCGGGGAAACTGCCCAGTCGCACCAGAACCTTGTTGGCACCGCGCAATTCCAGATTGGCGCGCCAGACTTCCGGCCAATCGCCACGGCACACGACACCACCTGGAACGATCCTGGCGCCCGAGAATCCGCGCTCGATGGCCTCGGCACACAAAGGCGTTTCGAGCCCTGGAGTGGCAATCAGAAAAATCTCGAATTTATCATTGTTGTCCATTGTGGTTGCTTATACCGGTTGATCAGCCTGTGCGACACGCAAATTAAATGGGCAAATTGTTCTGAACGACCGTAAGCTCAAAAGAATGTGACATTCCTTTTCGATTTTGGGCGGTAACAGGTTTGCGTTTGCACTCATCCCCGCGTAAAGGAGCCGTGATCGGAAATACGCCTGCGGATTCTGGTCGGATAATGGCGCTTTCGCGACCGGACAGACGGGAAATTTCGTGTTATTTCCTGGCATCATTGTAAGATGGCGCGCAGCAGGCGCAGGACAAAGGCTTGGAAGAACGTAGCAACATGCAAACTTTCAAACTAAAAAAAGGGTTGGATTTGCCGGTTGAAGGCGCGCCCGAACAGAAAATCCAGCCGGGGCCTGAATTCTCGTCGGTTGCCGTTCTGGGCAGTGATTATATCGGATTAAAGCCCAAGATGCTGGTGCAAGAGGGCGACGCGGTCCAGCGAGGAACGCCGTTGTTCTGCCACAAGGATGCGCCCGACGCGATGATGGTCGCGCCGCTGACTGGCAAGGTCGTGGCAATTAATCGCGGGGCGCGACGTGTATTGCAGAGCGTGGTGATCGAGGTTTCGGATGCCAATGACGCCGGCATAGATTTCTCGGGCACCGGCGATGCCGAGACTGCCGAAGGTGTTACGGCTAAGCTCTGCGCGGCCGGGCTGTGGACTTCTTTCCGGACACGTCCTTATTCAAAGATGCCCGAACCAGGCTCCAAGCCTACAGCAATCTTCGTGACAGCCATGGACAGCGATCCACTGGCAGGTGATGCGGCATTGGTTATTGCGGATGCGGGCGAGGCATTTGCGGCTGGTCTCGCAGCTGTCTCAAACCTGACCGACGGCAAGACTTATCTGTGCCAGCAAGAGGGGGCATCCATCCCCGGTTCCGATCTGCCAGGTATAGAAGCGGCTGCGTTTTCCGGCCCACACCCCTCGGGCCTTGCTGGAACTCATATTCACTTCCTTGAGCCGCTGACAGGGGACAAACAGGTTTGGACCATTGGCTACCAGGACGTGATCGCGATCGGTCGTCTGATGCAGACCGGTCATCTGGATTCAAACATCGTGATTGCTTTGTCTGGACCGGGCGCGCGCCAGCCGCGCCTGATCCGCACCGTGATGGGCGCGTCGACGGATGACCTGACCAGGGACGAAGTGAACGTCGACGGGATCGCACGGATCATCTCGGGGTCGATCTTGTCGGGGCAGCATGCCGATGGTCCGACCGCCTATCTGGGCCGTTTTGCTCGCCAGATCAGCATTATTCGCGAAGATCATGATCAGCACACACTGGGCTGGATTCTTCCTATGCCTTCGAAATATGCGGTACAGCCTGTTTTGGGATCGGCTTTTGCCAAGAAGCTCTATTCATTCACGTCTAACCTGAATGGTGGTCGCCGCGCGATGGTGCCGACGGGTGTATTCGAAGAGCTTATGCCCCAGGATTATCTGCCGACGCAATTGCTGCGGGCGCTACTGGTGATGGACACCGACACCGCGCAGGCGCTGGGTGCACTGGAACTGGACGAAGAAGATCTGGGCCTTGTGGGCTTTGCCTGCCCTGCGAAATATGAATATGGGCTGGCGCTGCGCGACTGCCTCACCAAGATTGAAAAGGAGGGCTGATCCACATGGGTTTGCGCAGCTTCTTCGATCGGATCGAGCCGAACTTTACCAAGGGCGGCAAGTACGAAAAATATTTCCCCATCTACGAGATGGTGGAAAGTTTTATCTACACTCCGAAAACCGTCACGACCGTCGCGCCGCATGCGCGCTCTTACGTGGATATGAAGCGGATCATGACCTACGTCGTGATTGCTACGATCCCCGCAATCCTCTGGGGGATGTATAACACCGGCTATCAGGCAAACTCGGCCATCGCCACGCTAGGACCGGATTCGGCAACAGGATGGCGGATTGCGATCCTGCAGATGTTCGGTATCTCGCTGAACCCTGACAGCATTTTCGCCAATGTGATGCATGGATTGATGTATTTCCTTCCGATCTACATCACCACACTGGTTGCGGGCGGTATTTTTGAGGTCATCTTCGCCACTGTGCGCGGCCATGAGGTCAATGAGGGTTTTCTAGTTACCTCTATGCTTTACACCCTGATAATGCCTGCGACTGCGCCATTGTGGCAGGTCGCGTTAGGCATCATTTTCGGTGTCGTGATCGGTAAGGAAGTATTTGGCGGCACGGGCAAGAACTTCCTCAACCCAGCGCTGGTCGGACGCGCTTTCCTATATTTCGCCTATCCCGCGCAAATGTCGGGGGATTCAGTCTGGACCCCGGTGGATGGATTTTCCGGTGCGACTGCATTGGGCATCTCCGCTGCTGAAGGCGTTCAGGCACTGGCGGCCGACGGGATCACCTGGGCCAATGCGTTCTTCGGGCAAATTCAGGGTAGCTTTGGAGAGACATCGACGCTGGCTTGCATGATCGGCCTGGCCTTCCTGCTGACGACCAAGATTGCCAATTATCGCCTGATTGTGGGCTGTCTTGCGGGCACGATAGGCTTCACGCTTCTGCTGAATCTGATCGGATCGGACACAAATCCGATGTTCGCGATGCCTTGGTACTGGCATATCGTTCTTGGGGGCTACGCCTTTGGTCTGGCGTTCATGGTAACCGAGCCCGTTTCGGCCAGCCACACCAATATGGGCCGTTACATCTATGGCGCGCTGATTGGTATCATGGTTGTGATGATCCGCGTCATTAACCCCGCTTTCCCCGAAGGTATGATGCTGGCAATCTTGTTCGGAAACGTTTTTGCGCCGCTGATCGACTATTTCGTCGTCCAGGCAAACATCAAACGGAGGGCGCGTCGCCATGTCTGATACGCAATCCAATGAACCCAAGGGAGCGATTGCCAAGTTTCTGGCTGCTTCGCCAGATTCGGTTGGCAAGACTATCTTTGTTGCCGTTGCCGTCTGCCTTGTAGCCTCGATGGTCGTGTCTGCTGCTGCGGTCAGCCTGCGCCCGGTGCAGGAAATCAACCGTTTGAAGGATAAGCAAGTCAACGTTCTGCAGGTTGCCGGCATCTACGAACCGGGCATTGATGTGACCGAGGCATTCGCTGCGTTTGAGCCGCATGTACTGGAATTGTCTACAGGTGAATTCGTTGACGATCAGTTCGACGCGACCACCTTCGATGATATCGCTGCTGCCAGCGATCCAGATCTGAGCGTCGCTTTGGACGATGACCCGGCTGGGATCGGGCGCAAGTCCAAGTACCGCGTGATCTATCTGCTGCGTGATGATGCCGGGGCGCTCGACAAGGTAATCCTGCCGCTTCACGGTTATGGCCTGTGGTCTACGCTTTATGGTTTCATCGCGCTGGAAAACAACGGCAACGATATCTACGGCCTGCAGTTCTATCAGCACGGTGAGACACCGGGCCTTGGCGCCGAAGTGGACAATCCTCGCTGGAAGGCGCTGTGGAATGGCAAAAAGCTGCGCGATGATGCAGGCGATCTGCAAATCACCGTCGCCAAGTCGCAACCCGCAGCAGGTCCTGATTTCTATGTCGATGCGCTGGCAGGCGCCACGCTGACTTCGGTTGGTGTCGACAACCTGGTGAAATTCTGGATGGGCGACGCGGGCTACGCTCCGTTCCTGGCCAAACTGCAAGCAGGAGAGCTTTGATGTCTCAGACCAAGAAAGAGATGCTGGTCGACCCGCTTGTCGACAACAACCCGATCACGCTGCAGGTGCTGGGCATCTGTTCGGCGCTGGCGGTGACCTCGTCACTGCAGGTGTCTATGGTGATGGCGCTGGCGGTGATCTTCGTGACCTCGTTCTCGTCTTTCTTCATCTCGTGCCTGCGCAACCAGATCCCGGGTTCGATCCGGATCATCGTACAGATGGTTATCATTGCCTCACTGGTGATCCTGGTGGACCAGATTCTCAAGGCTTATGCGTTTGAGATTTCAAAAACACTGTCGGTCTTTGTCGGCTTGATCATCACCAACTGTATCGTGATGGGCCGGGCCGAAGCGTTTGCCATGAAGAACCCCCCGGTCGCGTCCTTTATCGACGGTATGGGCAACGGCATGGGCTATGGTCTGATCCTGCTGCTGGTAGGTTTCATTCGTGAGCTGTTTGGCGCCGGGTCACTGTTCGGTGTCACCATTCTGGAGACCGTCAACAATGGCGGCTGGTATGTGCCCAACGGCATGCTGCTACTGCCGCCGTCGGCTTTCTTCATCATCGGTCTGATCATCTGGGCCTTCCGCACATGGAAGCCGAACCAGGTGGAAGAGCGTGAATACAAAATCCAGCAGGTAGAGGCCCACTGATGGAAGGTCTGATTTCACTGGCCGTAAAGGCCATCTTTGTCGAAAACCTTGCGCTCAGCTTCTTTCTGGGGATGTGTACCTTCATCGCTGTTTCGAAGAAGATTTCAACTGCGCTGGGTCTGGGCATCTCGGTCATGGTGGTGCAAGCCATCACCGTGCCGGCGAATAATCTGCTGCTGAACTATCTGCTGAAACCAGGTGCTCTGGCCTGGGCTGGGTTCCCGGATGTGGACCTGACCTTCCTTGGTCTGATTTCGTATATCGGCGTGATCGCGGCGATGGTTCAGATCCTAGAGATGGTGCTGGATAAGTACTTCCCCCCGCTCTACAACGCGCTGGGGATTTTCCTGCCGCTGATCACTGTAAACTGCGCCATTTTGGGTGGTTCACTGTTCATGGTGGAACGCGACTACAATTTTGCCGAAGCGGCGACTTACGGTCTGTCCTCTGGCTTTGGCTGGGCTCTGGCGATTACCGCGATGGCGGGTGTTCGGGAAAAGCTGAAGTATTCGGACATTCCCGATGGTCTGCAAGGCCTGGGCATCACTTTCATCACCGCTGGACTGATGGCGATGGCCTTCATGTCCTTCTCGGGCGTGAAACTGTAAGGAGGGCGGAATGGAAACCTTTGGCTTAGGTGTAGCCCTTTTCACCGTTATCGTTCTTGGTCTGGTTGCCATCATCATGGCGGCGCGGTCCAAGCTGGTTTCAACCGGTAACGTGAACATCACCATCAATGGTGAGAAAACAATCTCGGTCCCGGCGGGTGGCAAGCTGCTGCAGACGCTTGCCGCAGAGAAGCTATTCGTGCCCTCCGCTTGTGGTGGCGGTGGCACCTGCGCGCAATGTCGCGTGCGCGTGCATTCCGGCGGTGGCTCGATCCTGCCGACCGAGGAAAGCCATATCACCAAGCGAGAGGCGTCTTGTGGTGACCGGCTATCCTGTCAAGTTGCAGTCAAGCAGGATATGGACATCGAAGTTCCCGAAGAGGTCTTCGGCGTCAAGAAATGGGAATGCACAGTTCGCTCGAACGAGAACGTAGCGACCTTCATCAAGGCTCTGACATTGGACCTCCCGGAAGGTGAGGACGTGAACTTCCGCGCTGGTGGTTACATCCAAATCGAAGCGCCTGCACACCAGCTCGCCTATACGGATTTCGACGTAGAAGAAGAATACCGCGAGGATTGGGATCGCTTCAATCTATGGCAGTACAAATCCGTCGTCGCCGAACCGATCGAACGCGCCTATTCCATGGCAAACTATCCGGATGAAAAAGGCATGATCATGCTGAACGTCCGCGTGGCTTCGCCCCCTCCTGGGTCCGAAGGTATCCCTCCGGGTCAGATGTCGTCGTATATTTTCAACCTGAAACCGGGCGACAAGGTCACAATCTCAGGTCCCTTTGGCGAGTTCTTTGCTCGCGAGACAGAAAAAGAGATGGTCTTCATCGGTGGTGGTGCTGGTATGGCCCCAATGCGCAGCCATATCTTTGACCAGCTCAAACGCCTTGAAAACCGCAACCGCAAGATCAGCTTCTGGTACGGCGCGCGGTCGAAGAAAGAGATGTTTTTTGTCGAAGACTTCGACACGCTGGCCAAGGAATTCGACAATTTCGAATGGCACGTTGCGTTGTCGGACGCCCAGCCCGAGGATGACTGGAAAGGCTACACTGGCTTTATCCACAACGTTCTGTTCGAGGAATATCTGAAGAACCACCCCGCACCCGAGGATTGCGAATACTACATGTGTGGTCCGCCAATCATGAACCAGTCGGTCATCAACATGCTGCTGGATCTGGGCGTGGATCGCGAAGACATCATGCTCGATGATTTCGGCGGATAAACAGCATCGGTCGGTTCCAACCCTTGGGACCGACCATTTTCATTTTTGGGTCTGATGTTGGGCAGGCTGCCAATATCAACGTCTGCATTTGGCGAATGCTGCTCCATATTTTTCCGCATTAGGCAGCAGGTCTTATGTTAACCGGATGGATCAAAAGGCTTATCGCATTTCAAACACCGTCTGATCAGCCGGTGAATCTGTATTCATTGGCGCCTACAGAAAAATTCTACGCAATCGGAGACATTCATGGGAGGTTGGATCTTTTACAACGGCTGCTACCTGCGCTGGATAACGAATGTCCGGTGGTGTTTGTAGGCGACTATGTTGACCGGGGCGGATACAGCGCGCAGGTGTTGCGTCAGCTACACCACCTCGACACGAACCCTGAAACCCGGGCGATCTGCCTGAAAGGCAATCACGAAGATATGCTGCTTGGGTTTTTGTCTGATCCAACACGGATGGAGCGTGTCTGGCTGTATAATGGCGGTGCTCAGACTTTGGCTTCGTTTGGGCTTGCTGATATTGACCAGTCCAACCCGCAAGCCGTTGCCGAACAACTGCAGCAAGCGATGGGACAACCGCTTTTGGACTGGCTGCATGATCGGCCGCTGACCTGGACGAGCGGGAATGTAACGGTTGTTCATGCCGCGCTTGATCCATCGCAGCCGGTCGATCGGCAACAGGACAGAACTTGCCTTTGGGGGCATCCTCAGTTCCGCAAGAAACGCCGGAAAGACGAGCAATGGGTGGTGCATGGCCATACCATCGTCGACGAAGCTCGGGTCGAGCATGATGTCATATCGATTGATACAGGTGCGTTCATCACCGATCAGTTGACGGCTGCGGAAATCTCGCCTGGTTCTGTCCGATTTATCTCGACCGCGCACACCGGAATCGCGCGCGTATTAGCGTAAGTCGCTAGCCGACGATCATTTGCTTCATTCTAAGTGCTTCGTATTCCAGTTCTTTCAAGCGGAAATGAACCACATCGCCAATGGTGATCACCCCGCGCAGATTTTCATCACTCAGTACGGGCATATGCCGGAACCGGCCTTCGGTCATGGTTTTCAGCACGTCGTTCAGATAATCTTCGGGGCTGCAGGTTTTAACCTCGGTCGTCATAAGATCAGCCACGGATTGGGGTAGGGTTTGGCCGGGCGTTTCCGCCATACGGCGCACGATGTCACGTTCGGACAGGATACCCTGCAGGGCACCATTCTGATCCGTCACAACAACGGCCCCGATGCGTTTTTCGCGCAAGATATCCACGACCGAGTGAATCGTGTCGTTGGGCCGCACCGAAAAAACAGCATCCCCTTTGCCTTCCATCAGTTTCGCAACCGTTGTCTGGGTATGCGACAGATTGGTCTCAACTGATTGACTGCGGGTTGTCGCCGCGGCCTTGTCGCCGCGTGTCGGAGGCTGGTAAGAGCTTGGGGCCATGGGCGGTCTCCTCTTTCACCGGTATTGTCCTTACAACCTACCTTACCGCAGGGACCGGCCCTGTATAGGGTGCAATTTCGAAAACCGGCGTAACTTGGCCACTTCAAAAGGAAATTGCTTGTGAGCAACCTGTATCTGACCCCACCAGTTGCCGCGCTGATATTCTTTATCGTGGTGGTCTGCGGCCATAATTTTCGCATGGCTTGGAAACAGCAACCGGAAGGTTGGCAAAAGCGCGCTTGGCTGTTTGGCGTCCCGGCAGCAATCGGGCTTTTTGCATTGGCGTTTTTGCCGCTCAAGATTTGATGTCGGTTTGACTCTGAACAGGCTCACTGGCATATGCCGGGCAAGAACACTCCCGGGAGATTGCACCATGCGCCCACTGATCGCACTGGCCTTACTTTTGACTGTTTCGGCCTGCTTGTTTGGCAAAGAGCCTGACGTGGTACGCCTGTCCGGCGAGACGATGGGCACCACGTTCAACATCACCGCAATCGGCGATGATTTGGACGAAGCAGCGCTGGGGCAAGCGGTTCAGGAGACCCTGGCGCAGGTCAATGCCAAGATGTCCAACTGGGACCCGAATTCCGAGGTCTCGACCTTCTCGGCCTCAGGCAGCACGGACCCCATGCAAGTGTCAGACGAATTTGCCTTCGTCATCGAGGCCGCAAATGAGGTTCACGAAAAATCCGGTGGTACGTTTGATGTTACCCTTGGTCCGCTGATCGAATTGTGGGGGTTTGGACCGCGAAAACCTGAAGACCCAATTCCGGCAGATGACGAGATCGCGACAGCGCTTGGGCAAGTGGGGCAAGCGCGGCTGTTAGACTTGGATCGCGGAGCGGGCACTTTGGCCAAATCAGAGGCCGGAGTCGGGATCAACCTTTCTGCGATCGCCAAAGGCTATGGCATCGATGCGGTTGCCGCACAGCTGCGCGAGGCCGGGATCGAGAACTATATGGTCGAGATCGGTGGTGATCTGGTGACCATGGGCGAGAATGACAAAGGCGAAAGCTGGCGCATCGGGATCGAACAACCCGAGACTGGCGCGCAATCAATCCAGTTGATCGTGCCGCTCGACAATCTGGGAATGGCGACCTCGGGTGATTACAAGAACTTCTTCGAACAGGACGGGGTGCGCTATTCGCATATCATTGACCCGACGACGGGCCGCCCGATTACTCATCGCACCACTTCGGTTACTGTTTTAGCAGACAACGCCATGATGGCGGATGCGTGGGCAACGGCGATGCTAGCATTGGGTCTGGAAAAGGGTCTGGAACTGGCCGAAGAGCATAAACTTGCCGTGTTCTTCATCTCTCGGGATGTGACAAGCGGAGAAGAAGCCTATATCACCGTACAAAGCAGCGCCTTCAAGGCTGCGCTGGGGACCAACTGACCGGTAGGAACCGCTATGAGCACCTTTATTCTAGCCTTTTTCCTGTTGCTGATCGTCATGGTTGGCATGGCGCTGGGTGTGATGTTGATGGGCAAAACCATCAAAGGCAGCTGCGGTGGCCTGAACGCGATCTCGGGTGCCGATAAATGTGTGGTCTGTCAAAAGGATATCGATCCCGACAGCCCTCTGCGCGACCAGTTGCAGTGCAAGCGTGCGAAAAAGATGCTGCAACAGATGGAAGGCTAGGATAACCCTCTTGGCATGAACAAAGCCAAGAACGTCCTCTTCATCATGTTCGACCAATTGCGCTGGGATTACCTCAGCTGCTACGGACATCCACATCTGCATACGCCAAATATTGACCGTCTCGCCTCGATGGGTATGCGGTTCACACGGGCCTACATCCAGTCACCGATCTGCGGCAGTTCCCGTATGTCGACCTATACCGGCCGCTACGTGCATTCGCACGGCGCGTCATGGAATGGAATCCCGCTGAAAGTTGGTGAGATCACCATGGCCGATCACTTGCGCAAGGCAGGGATGGATTGCTGGTTGGTTGGCAAGACTCATATGCGCGCAGACGCCGAGGGCATGGCCCGTTTGGGGCTTGAGCCCGACAGCCTGATCGGCGCGCGCGTCGCTGAATGCGGGTTTGATGTTTTTGAACGCGATGACGGGATGCGCCCCGAAGGGCCGGATGGGTTTTATGACCCGGATGGCGCCAAAAGGTACAACGAGTATCTGAAAGACAAAGGCTATGAGAGTGACAACCCCTGGCACGACTTCGCCAATTCGGGGCTGGATGAAGAGGGCAATGTACTTTCAGGTTGGTTCCTGAAAAATTCGTCAGAGGCCGCGAATATCGCCGAGGAAGACAGCGAAACGCCTTATCTTACCTCTCGCGGCATGGAGTTCATGGAAAACCATGAGGGGCCGTGGTGCTGCCACCTCAGCTATATCAAACCGCATTGGCCCTATATTGTGCCAGAACCCTACGCCTCGATGTATGGTCCCGAACACATCCTGCCTGTCATTCGGTCCGAAGCTGAACGGCAGAACGCTCATCCGGTGCTGAAAGCGTTCATGGATACGAAAATCGGCCAGACCTTCTCGCGTCAGGATGTACGCGAGGCCGTGATCCCAGCCTATATGGGCCTGATCAAGCAGGCTGACGACCAAATGGGGCGGCTGTTTGACTGGATGGATCAAACCGGACGAATGCAGGACACGATGATCGTGCTGACCTCGGATCACGGGGATTTTCTGGGCGATCACTGGATGGGAGAGAAGACCTTCTTCCATGACGCCTCGACCAAAATGCCGCTGATCATCTTTGATCCATCGCCCGAGGCTGATGCCACACGCGGCACCACATGCGATGCATTGGTCGAATCCATCGATCTAGCGCCCACGTTTCTGGAGGTTGCAGGCGGTGAACCCGCAGGGCACCTTCTGGAAGGGCATTCATTGCTGCCCATCCTGCACGGTCAGGCCGAAAGCACTCCGCGCGATGTGGTGATTTGTGAGTACGACTACTCCGCATCCCCCATTGCGCAGACACTGAACGCCTCGGTTCGGGATGCGGTCATGTTCATGGTCGCAAACGAGAAATGGAAGCTGATCCATTGTGAAGGGGGCTATCGCCCGCTTTTGTTTGATCTAGAGAATGATCCGAGCGAGCTGACGGACCTGGGCGAAAGCGATGAACATGCAGACATCATCGCCGAGATGTATGATCACCTGTTCACCTGGACGCGGCGCCAGTCGCAGCGCACGACCCGGTCGGAAGAACAACTGCTAAACATGCGTGGATCAAGCCGAGGAACAGGCGTGGTGATCGGTATTTACGACGAAAACGAGATGCCGCTTGAGCTGACCGTTAAATACCGCAACCGCAAAGCGCGACCCTTTGGGGACTACAAGACAGATTAATTCTTCATTCGCGGCCCTAATGACGGTTCAACCTTGAGCGGGCAGGGGGTAGAAGACAGCAACGCCGCCTCAATCGGAGAGCTTTCATGACCGCCCCAAAGCCCGTTGTCCTTTGTATCCTTGATGGTTGGGGCCTATCCGACGACACCAAGGCCAATGCGGTTTATCTGGCAAATACGCCAACCTTTGATGCTCTCATGGCTGAAGGTCCTCATGCGCAACTGATAACGCACGGGCCGGATGTGGGTCTACCTAGTGGTCAGATGGGTAATTCCGAGGTTGGTCACACCAATATCGGGGCTGGGCGCGTGGTTGCGATGGATCTGGGGCAGATTGACCTAGCCATAGAAGACGGTTCTTTCTTTCACAATGAGGCGCTGCAGAGCTTCATCGCTAAGGTGAAAGCTGCAGGCGGGACAGCACATCTGATGGGGCTGGTATCGGATGGGGGCGTGCACGGGCACCTGGATCACATCGTGGCTGCCGCCAAAGCGGTTACCGATGCGGGTGTGCCTGTGGCGCTACATGCGATCACCGACGGGCGCGATGTGGCCCCGAAATCGGCCTTTACCTATATCGCCGAACTCGAAGACCGGTTGCCCGATGGCGCGAAGGTCGTCACCGTCTGTGGGCGCTACTTTGCCATGGACCGCGATAATCGCTGGGAACGCGTTTCCGAGGCTTATGACGCAATAGTCAAAGGTCAGGGGCGCACCGTGGCCTCGGCCCATGAGGCCGTCGACCATGCCTACGCCCAATCCGAAACCGACGAGTTTATCGCGCCCACGGTTCTTGCTGGTTATTCCGGTATCAAGGACGGTGACGGGTTCTTTTGCCTGAACTTCCGCGCCGACCGTGCCCGAGAAATCCTGCGGGCAATTGGGGAGCCCGGTTTTGCTGAGTTCGACACCGGTCCGCGTCCGCAGTTGTCGGCGTTACTTGGCATGGTTGAGTATTCCGATGGCCACAACGATTATATGACGACCGTATTTCCCAAGCGGGATATCGTGAACACGCTGGGCGAATGGGTTGCTAAGCAAGGCCTGCGCCAGTTCCGGCTGGCCGAGACCGAGAAGTACCCTCATGTCACTTTCTTCCTGAACGGTGGCAAAGAGCAGCCTGAGGGTGGCGAGGATCGCTTCATGCCCAAATCGCCCAAAGTGGCGACATATGATTTGCAGCCCGAGATGTCCTCGGCCGAAGTGACAGAAAAGTTCGTCGAGGCGATCCACGGCGGATATGATCTGATCGTCACCAACTACGCCAATCCCGATATGGTTGGCCATACCGGTGATCTGAAAGCTGCGATCAAGGCCTGTGAGGCTGTTGATCAAGGTCTGGGGCAGGTGGTTGCAGCGCTGAAGCAGGTCGGGGGTGCGATGATCGTGACCGCAGATCATGGTAACTGCGAAATGATGGTCGATCCGGAGACGGGCGGTCCACATACGGCCCATACGCTGAACCCCGTGCCTGTCGTTCTGGCCGGCGGCCCCGAAGGTTCAAGCCTGCGCGATGGGCGCTTGGCCGATCTTGCTCCAACTTTGTTGCAGCTTATGGAATTGCCGAAACCCGTTGAAATGACAGGGGAAAGCTTGCTGACATGAGATTGCGCCCGATCGTTGCTGCAGCGCTGATTTGGGCCACCCCTGTCGTCGCCCAAACCAGCCCGTCAAAGGCGGCACTAGAAGCGGCCGAGATGCTGGAGCAAGCCTCGATCGCGTTGACTGAGGCCGAATCTGCCCGCGACCGGGTCAAAGCTCTGACCGAAACCATAAAAGCCTATGAGGCCGGTCTGAGCGCCATGCGCGACGGCCTGCGCCGCGCGGCCTTGCGCGAGGCGCAATTGACTGCAGAATTGCAGGTACAAGAGCAGGAGGTGGCGCAGCTTTTAGGTGTTCTGCAGACGATCGAAACCACCGCGCCTCCGGTACTTATGCTGCACCCGTCCGGCCCACTTGGGGCCGCGCGCACTGGTATGATGTTGTCCGAAGTTACGCCTGGGTTGAACGCGCAGGCTCAGGCGCTAGCAAACGAATTGCAAGAGGTACAGACACTGCGACAGCTTCAACAAAACGCTGCCAATACGCTGACCGAAGGGTTGGAGGGTGTTCAGGATGCCCGCACGCAGCTTAGTGAGGCGATAGCGGACCGGACCGATCTGCCTCGCCGTTTCGTAGAAGATCCTGTGCGTACAGCGATCCTGATATCCTCGACCGAAACGCTGGATGGGTTTGCCAGTGGGTTATCCGAGATCACCGATGGTGAGATTGAAGATACAAATGCAGATGTCTCGGGCCGGAAAGGTCAAATCGCCTTGCCCGCACAAGGGGTCATGCTGCACTGGGCGGGCGAAACGGACGCGGCGGGGGTAACGCGCCCCGGGCTGGTGCTGGGCACGCGACCCCGCGCATTGGTCACCGCGCCAACGGCTGCCACGATCCGTTACCGCGGGCCCTTGCTGGATCTCGGGAATCTTGTGATCCTTGAACCCCAGCCCGGATTGCTATTCGTGTTCTCAGGTCTGCAAGAGGTATATGGTCTGACCGGGGAAGTGATACCCGAGGGTACTCCGGTAGGTTTGATGCCGGGTGAAACTCCGGAAATCGGCGCTATTATGTCAACAAGCGGTGATGGCACTGGAACTGACTGGTCAGAAACGCTCTATATAGAAGTAAGACAGGATAACAGCCCAGTGGACCCGGAATCATGGTTCCGGACGGACAAGGATGGATAAACGAGTATGAAGAAATTTGTGATGGCCGGACTGGCCGGCACCGTGGCAGGGATAGTCGCAACAACACAGATCGCAGGCCCTCTGCTTGCGCAAGAGGCCGAGAACAAGGCAAGTGTTTACGAACAACTTGATCTGTTCGGTGACATTTTCGAACGTATTCGCGCCCAGTATGTCGAAGAGGTAGAAACCGACGAGCTGATCGAGGCTGCGATTGATGGGATGCTGACCTCGCTAGACCCACATTCCAGCTACCTGTCGCCTGATGATGCCGAGCAGATGCGCGTGCAGACACGTGGCGAGTTTGGCGGGCTCGGTATCGAAGTCACGCAGGAAGAAGGCTTTGTCAAAGTTGTATCGCCCATCGATGACACCCCAGCGGATGCTGCTGGTATCGAAGCGGGCGATTTCATCACTCATGTGGATGGCGAGAGCATTTTGGGGCTGACGCTGGATAAAGCCGTGGACCTGATGCGCGGCCCGGTGGGATCGGAAATCGTGATCACAGTCGTGCGTGAAGGCGAGCAGGAGCCATTCGACGTAACGATCGTTCGCGACACGATCAAGCTGACCGCAGTTCGTGCACGTACCGAAGGTACAAGTGTCGTGTTGCGTGTCACGACCTTCAATGACCAAACCTATCCGAACCTTAAGGAAGGACTGGAAGAACAGATTGAAGAGGCCGGGGGCATCGAAAACGTCAATGGGATCGTTCTGGATCTGCGTAACAATCCCGGCGGGTTGTTGACTCAGGCCATCAAGGTCTCTGACGCGTTCCTGGATGAGGGCGAAATCGTCTCGACCCGGGGTCGCAATCTCGAAGATGGTGAGCGATTCAACGCAACACCCGGTGATCTGACCGGAGGCAAGCCCATCGTTGTGCTGATCAACGGTGGTTCGGCCTCGGCGTCGGAAATTGTCGCGGGCGCCTTGCAGGATCACAATCGCGCCATCGTGGTTGGCACTAAGAGCTTCGGCAAGGGATCGGTGCAGACGGTCATGCCGCTTCGGGGTGACGGGGCTATGCGTCTGACAACCTCTCGCTACTACACGCCCTCGGGTCGTTCGATTCAGGCGCTTGGCGTCAGCCCGGACATCATCGTCGAACAACCACGCAACAACCCGGTTGACGAGGAAGAGGAAGATACAAACACCCGCACCCGGTCCGAGGCCGATCTGCGCGGCAGCCTGAATAATGACAGCCTCAGCGAGGACGAGATTCGCCAGATTGAAGAGGATCGCGCCAAAGCCGAAGCCACCGCAGAGCTGCGCGAAGAGGATTATCAACTGGCATATGCCATCGATATCCTCAAAGGCCTGTCCGCGTTCAATCCGACCGGGCCGTCACAATAAAGGGGAGGGGGGCCGCCATCAGCGGCCCTATTCTCGCACCCTGAAGTGTTACCCTTCGACCTTGTGCAGCTTTTTCTCATCCAGCATCAGCGCTAGGACGATTCCAGCAGCGACTGAGATCGTGGCGAATACAAAAGCCATATTCATTCCGGTATCAAAGGCCGCCGCAATGGCGGCCTGAACCTTTTCAGTTTCACCTGAATTCAACTTTTCAAGCACTGCTTTTGCCGAGTCTGTGTTCAGCGTTCCACCATTGATCGCTTTCTGATCAGCCTCGGACATGTTGATGCCTGACGCGGTCAATCGGGTTTTCAGGCTGGACAGGCTTGTCACATACATGACCGCCGTCGCACAGGCGACCGCGATTGCCCCATAGACCAGATGGGTCATGAAACTCAGGCCACCCACCAGTCCGGCGCGCTCCGGTTTGACCGCGCATACGGCGGCTGTCCCCGAAGGCCCGACCGTCAGCGTTGCGCCCAAACCAATCAGCGCCATTCCGGGCAGAATCTGAAAATATCCGGTCCCGGAAGGCATGATGACAACGCTTGCCGCCCCGACTGTGGCGCAAATATATCCCCAAAACAGCAGTCGCTTGGGCCCAAAATCGTTATACAGCGTACCCGAGACGATCGATCCGACCGCTAGCAACACCGTCAGCGGTGCCAAACCCAGCGCCGATTGGAACACAGACCATCCCAAGACTTTTTGCATATACTGCGGAAAATAAAGCAGCCCAACAAAAGCTGCCGAGACGTTGAACATATTCAGACCCAAGGTAATCAGAAACTCTCGGTTCTGCATCAACTGAGGCATTAGCAAGGGTTCCTTGACCCTCTTTTCGACTTTCGGAAACAGGAAGAACAAAACGGCGCTGACTAAAAACAGCAGCAAAAGCGGCAGCGAAGTCCAGCCCCAATCGGCACCAACATCCAAACCGTAAAGCAAGAGCAAAACTGCAAAAGACAGGATACCCATCCCGGCAAAGTCGATGTGTTCACCTTTCTTATGCTCGGTCTCACGCTCCATCAGCAGGATCGCAGTCGTCATCGAAATGCTGGAAAACACCACATTGGCGAGGAAAAACAACCGCCAATCACCCAGATTGACCACCGCGCCGCTAATCATCGGTCCAAAGACATTACCCGTGGTGACACCCGCCAGTATCAGCCCCATCACCAATGCGCGGTGTTCTTCTTTCGACACTTTGGTGGCTCCAAATGCCAATGTGCAGGGCCACACGCATCCCGCCCCGATCCCCTGCAAGGCGCGTGCGCCGATCAGGTAGTCCAAACCGGGTGAGACAAAGCATAAAGCCGACGCAAACAGAAAGATCGAAAGACCGATGATCATCATCTTGCGATGACCATACATGTCACCCAGGCGACCTCCGGCCACCATCGTCATTGCAAAGAACAGAGCGTAAATATTCAGAACCCACTGGGTGCTGGTGATGTCGGCGTCAAAGCTGTTTTCGATTGCCGGGACCAGCATCAGGGCACCGGTAAAATCGATCCCGATCCCGAAACCCGTCACCATCAGCGCGATGACCTTTATGATGCTGTTGCGATCCATAGGCCAATCCAATGATGCACGTATGGACCTGAAAAGATAGGGACAATCCTATCGGTACTGTGGTCAGGTTTCGCTTTGAGATGCCTGAGAGCGGCGGAACGCGCGCTTTAACATGTCCAACTCGGCGCGCAACAAAGCGACTTCGGCCCTCAGATCATCTGCGGCGGGTGAACCGGCGATGATGGTGAAATCCCCCAGCTTATGGCCTGTTGTTCCATCGTGAATCACGACAGTATGGACACCTTCCGACAGGGCGGCGGGCGGCACTGGGATGCGCAAGGCCCAGCCATCTTTTGCTGGTTCCAACTCCACATCAGTCAAAGTCTCACCAAGAAACAGCACCTTGATCTGAGGGGGGCTTTCGCTGGTCAAATGGCCTTCCCACAGGCCGTTTTCGAAGCGGATTGGTGTCAGGGTGGTATGAGACATTGAGTACCCTTTACAGATCGGCCCGGTGGTAACGGCAGAATGTCAGGTCACGAAACACCACACGGTTCATCGCGGGTTGATCAATGATCAGATCCAGCCAGAGTTTTTCAATTCGACGCTCATTCACGTTCAGATGGGCCAGATCAAAATCTACAGTCGCCGCAGGTGTTGAAAGATCAAGTTCGCGCAGAACCTGCTCGGTATTAGGGCCATGCTGAATGTTCAGGCGGGCGAAGACAACAGTAGAACGCTCGCACTCAACCAGAGTGTCGACCCGCATCAGATGCTGGCGGGACAGATTTATGGCGGCATCCGTGGGCAGATCAATGGAAAGCGACAGGAAAGATCCCTGAAAATCAAATACCTCAACGGCCAGACTGAAAGGCGCCAAATCCTTGTCTCGCCGATTTCGGATTTGCTGCAGCCCGATCTCGACCTGGCTGCAATCGTGAAACAGGATGACCTGCCCATCCATCCGCGCCTTGCGCGGGGCCGAGGCTATACCTTTGCGGATCAGTGGCGTCCGCCACAGGTCCGGTCGCCACGACCAATCCGTTCCCAGGGGTTTTGGAAACTGCGTCGCCCCAATCAAGGGTTGGATCAGGCGAGCATCAGCTTTTTGAATTGCTTGTTCAAGTTTGCCGCGCAACCGCCGGGCGTCATCACGTTGGCGGCGAAGCTCAGGCAGTGCGAGGTGGTCAGACTGCTGCGCGGCACGCTGCCAGCGCCCGAGAGCCTTTAGTTGAACATATCGATCCAGTAATCTGCCCATCGCCCCATCTTTCAAGACAGCCCCTCTTTAGTCAAAGTCGGGGCAGGGGACAAACCAGTCTTACTTGATTAGCGGATAAATCTTCCCGAATCCTAAATGTGATCTCCTATCCAGCTGGTTTCTGCGTCGCAAAGAGCCGCCATTCTTGCAATAGCTCGGGCCGAGGCTTACCGTCGGCGCTCGGGCAATCGGCATTTGTCCCGGATCATACAGGCTCATCATGAGGCAGGGGAATGGAACCCACCCTATTTTCATTCATATGGAAGCATTCGAAAAAACAGCAATTGGTCCTACTATTGCTGACCGTTCTGTCATTTCCGTTCCTTTACGCTTCGTTGGAGCTTCCTAAGCAGATCATCAACGACGCGATTGGTGCGCCCGCAGACACCGTGACAGTACTCGGTATCACCGTGACACAGGTGCAGTACCTGCTGATTCTGTGCTTTGCCTTTTTGGCAACTGTCATCGCCAGTGGCGTGATGAAAATGCGCATCAATACCATGAAAGGCATTCTCTCTGAACGGATGTTGCGTCGCCTTCGCTTTACCTTGATCAGCCGCTCGATGCGCTTTCCCAAATCCTATTTCGCCACCACCAGCCAGGGTGAACTGGTATCGATGATCACGTCCGAGGCCGAACCCATGGGCGGGTTGATGGGAGATGCCATCGCGCAGCCCGTTTTTCAGTTCGGCCAGATGATGACGATCGTCACGTTTCTTTTCATGCAAAGCGTGTGGTTTGGTCTGGCCAGTATTGCATTGATCCCTTTGCAGGCTTGGCTGATTCCCAAGTTGCAGCGTCAGATCAACCTTCTGAACAAGGATCGCATTCAGGAGGTCCGGCGGCTGAGCTCTGAGATTGGCGAAAGCGCTGCTGGTATCAGCGATCTGCGCACCAATGGCGGCTGGCGCTATCGTCTGGCGCAATTCAGCCATCGGCTAGGAACCTTGTTCGAGATCCGCTTTAAGATCTACAACAAGAAGTTCTTCATGAAGTTCCTCAACAATCTGATCACTCAGATGACACCCTTCCTATTCTATTCAGTAGGCGGCTATCTGGCGATCACGGGCGAGGTGACAGTGGGCGCATTAGTCGCCGCGTTGGGTGCATATAAAGACCTCAGCGGCCCTTGGAAGGATCTTCTGACCTACTACAACCAGGTACAGGACATGTCACTGCGCTGGGAAATTGTGACCGAACGGTTTGCCCCATCGAATATGATACCCGAACAGTTGTTTGAGGGCGTCCCCGAGGCAATCCCGCACCTGACCGGCGATATCGAGCTGCGCAACGTGACCGTTCGTGATGATGACGGCAAGACCATCCTTGAGGATATTGATCTTACCATTCCCCAAGGCGCTCGGGTTGCGATTCAGTCGAAACACGCTTCGGAACGCAGTGCGCTTGCGCAGTTGCTGACGCGCGAAGTGCTGCCGGTTCAAGGCGAGGTTCTGATGGCTGGCCACAACCTCAACAGCCTGCATCAGGCGGTGATTGCGGCGCGGATCGGCTATGCCTATTCACGCCCTTACCTGTTCGACGGAACATTGGGTGATAACCTGCTAATGCCGCTGCGCACGCATCCTCAACACGAAAGTGGTGCATTGCAGGCCCCCTCACGCCGCCAGATCGAAGCCGTGCGCGCCGGGAACCCACCCGATTCATTGTCCGATGAATGGATCGATCCAAGCCTCGCGGGTCTTGATGACATCGAGGATATTCGTGATTGGTGGTTCCAGCTTGTCGAAGCGATGGGCATTGATGAATTTATGTTCCGGCGCACTTTGCGCTCTCAGTTCGACCCGGAAGTACACCCGGTGCTGGCGAAAGAAATAGTCGATCTGCGAGATACCGTTGCTACACGCCTGCAAGAGCGCGGTTTGGACAAGTATGTCTATCGGTTCGATCCGGACCAGTTCAATCCCGCCGTGCCCTTGGGCGGGAACCTGCTGTTCGCTTCACCGACGCATGATATCGCACCGGACATTCTGGCGGGGGACCACCGGTTTCTGTCGTTGCTTACGGGCAATGGCCTTGATGATGACGCGCTCAGCATCGCTCAGGCCGTTCTGGAAACCCTAAACCAGACTTTCGGGCGAGATGGGGCCGATCACCCGTTGTTCTTGCGGCTTGGCATGTCAAAAGACATGTACCACCGTCTGCTCGATATCGAAGAGCGCCGCAAAACCAAGGGCGAAGAAGCCATCGGCGATCAGGAACGTGCGCTGCTGTTGACCGTCCCATTCATGCTGACCGCTGAACAAATCGGCCCGAGTTTCCCTGAGGAGTACAAGGACAAAATCCTTTCCATTCGTCACAGTCAGGCCGAACGGCTGCGGGGCGCTATGGGTGCGATGTTCGTGCCGGTGTCACCGGACGTCTACGTTCCCCGCCTGACAGCAATGGAAAACGCTCTGTATGGTCGGGTATCCATCATGGCTGGTGCCCATGCAGAAGAGATCGAAGATCTGGTCGCGGAGGTTCTGAACGAGGCCGGGCTGCGCCGAAGGGCCGCCGCGATCATCTACGACCTGCCGTCCGGGTTAGGTGGGAATAACCTTCCGACAGTGTTTCAGGAGCGTGCTGCCTTTTCTCGTGCTGGGATCAAACGCCCCGATATCCTGATACTCGACAAGGCACTGGCCAGCCACGACTCTGAAAGCCGCCTGCGGACCCGTCTGAAGCTGCGCGAGTTATTACCCGACTCGATCATGATTTTTATGGAGGATCATTTTGCCCATCCGGAAGCCTATGATTTGTTTGTTGAAATAAAGGACGGTCGGATCGATGGTGTCTCACGCGTGTCCACCGATGCCGAAGACACCGGGACGGACGACCTGAGCCGGAAACTCAAGATCATTTCTTCTACCGAGTTGTTTTCACGAGTCGATGGGCGCAACCAGCGTCTTCTGGCGTTTTCGGCCCAATGGTACGAGGTCGCGGCAGGTCAAACCATTTTCGCACGCGGCCAGGCTCCCGACGCGGCATATTTGTGTATTTCAGGTTCGGCGAGCCTGAATTGGCTGAATGAACACGGTGAAATGCGTTCGCTCTCGATAGTAGAACCCGGGCGCCTTATCGGCGATCTTGCGATTATCACCAATGAGCCGCGACAATTGGATTTGGTGGCCCTCACGGATTGCTCGTTCCTGCGGATCGGCGCGGAGGAATTGCGTGCTGTGATTGAAAGTGACGCGGGCGTTGCGATGAGGTTGCTTGAAACCGTGGCCGGATATTTGTCCACGGTGTCCGAGCGGTTGCGTGACCCCAACACTCCAATTGGGGATGACCTGCCTTCTGTAAATGCTGAGCAATCCGATGAGCACTAACGAAAGGCAGGGTGCCTATTCAAGTCATCAGCAGTTGCTAGGTGCCGCCCGCAGATATCCCGAGATATGGCGCTTGTTGGCTGGTCTTGCGCTAGTCTCAGTGGTTGTGGTCACGCTCAATGCAATCTTGTTCGCAATCGTTGCCAGTCTTGGCTCATCAGGGTCGGCGGTCACATTCTTGAATGGATCGTCGCCAACAGCGCTCCTTATTGTGCTCTCCAGCTTTATTTTTGTCACTATTGGCGTGGCGTTGGGGGCACGATTATTTCAGCACCGGTCACTTGCCTCGGTCCTGGGCGAACAATCCATCGCAATCTGGCAGTTTTGGCGCGTTGTTCGCGCATTGCTTCTGCTGGGTGCAGTCATATTCATACTCCCCCCCTATGACCTTGGTGCACCATTGGTGGCGAATCTCGCGTTAACCAAATGGCTTATGCTGCTTCCCTTATCCGCTGTTGCGGTGCTGATTCAGACCAGCGCCGAGGAAATCCTGTTCCGAGGCTATATGCAACAGGGCCTGGCCGCGCGGTTTCGGTCTCCGCTGATCTGGATGGGTCTGCCATCAATCTTGTTCGCAGCTGGCCACTACAGCCCCGCGACGGTCGGAGACAATGCGGTCTTGATTGCCATCTGGGCGCTGACATTTGGGCTTTTGACCGCCGATCTGACCGCGCGAGCGGGCACGCTGGGCCCCGCCATTGCGCTGCATTTTTTCAATAACATCGCGGCTCTGCTTGTCATTTCGCTTCCCGACAACCTTGGTGGCCTGGCCTTGTTCCATCTTCCTTATGAGGCATCGGACGCCGAAGCGTTGCGACCTTGGTTGCTAGTCGACTTTGCGCTGATGATCGTGGGGTGGCTCACCGCAAGATTGGTCCTTAGGCGCTGATTGCATTTCCCGGCATTGCGTCTTATTTGACTTCAACGCCGAATTATCAAGGTTCCGACATGAACTGGATCACAAACTACGTCCGCCCCCGGATCAATTCGATCTTCTCGCGCCGCGAAGTGCCCGAAAACCTTTGGCACAAGTGTGATGAGTGTGGAACCATGCTGTTCCACCGCGAATTGGCGGAAAACCAGAATGTCTGTACCCAGTGCGACCATCACATGGCAATCACGCCGCGCGATCGGTTCCAACATCTGTTTGATGGCGGTATTTTTTCCGAGGTTGATGTCCCGGCACCGAAAGACGATCCCCTGCAGTTTCGGGATCAGAAAAAATACCCTGACCGTATGAAGGCGGCCCAGAAAAAGACCGGCGAGAAAGAAGCGATGCTGGTCGCCGTTGGCGAAATCGGCCGTACCCCGATCGTGGCTGCCGCGCAGGATTTTTCGTTCATGGGCGGATCGATGGGCATGTATGTAGGCAATGCCATCATTGCTGCAGCACAGGAGGCTGTTAGGCTACAGCGGCCCCTGATCCTGTTTTCGGCAGCCGGCGGCGCACGGATGCAGGAAGGCATTCTGAGCCTGATGCAAATGCCGCGTACGACGGTCGCAGTGGAGATGCTCAAAGAAGCAAACCTGCCCTATATTGTTGTCCTGACCCACCCGACTACAGGCGGCGTTACAGCCTCGTACGCGATGCTGGGTGACGTTCATATTTCGGAACCCAATGCCCTGATCTGTTTCGCCGGACCCCGTGTGATCGAACAGACCATTCGTGAGAAACTGCCCGAAGGATTCCAGCGCGCTGAATATCTGCTGGATCACGGGATGCTCGACCGAGTGACCAAACGCACCGAGATGCGGGATGAGCTGATCACCATCACCCGAATGCTGATGAAGCAGCCCCCTGCGGTCAAAGGCGACCTTCCTGCGCCCGAGCCGGAAGAAGCCCCAACCGAGGCACCCACCGAGGACGCGGTCGAAAAATGACCTCCCCATCTTCGGATGCCATCCTAGACCGGATGATGGCGCTGCACCCCAAGATCATCGACCTGACCTTGGACAGGGTATGGCGTTTGCTGGCGGCACTAGACAATCCTCAGGTTAAGCTGCCTCCGGTCATTCATATCGCTGGAACCAATGGCAAGGGCTCGACCCAGGCCATGATCCGGGCGGGGCTTGAAGGGGCAGGGCATGCGGTCCATGCCTATACCTCACCTCATCTGGCCCGGTTTCACGAGCGAATCCGACTGGCAGGTGAGCTGATTTCCGAACCCGACCTTACCGCCGTGCTGGATGAGTGTTACGCCGCCAATGGCGGTGAGAACATCACCTATTTTGAAATCACCACCTGCGCCGCGCTGCTGGCATTTTCCCGCACCAAAGCTGACTATACGCTGCTCGAAGTCGGGCTGGGCGGGCGGCTGGACGCCACCAACGTGATCGAACGGCCCGAGTTGACGGTCATCACCCCCGTTTCGATCGACCATGAGCAGTTCCTGGGCGACACTTTGGGCAAGATCGCCGCTGAAAAAGCCGGAATCATCAAGCCGGGCGTTCCCTGCATCGTCGGCCCGCAGCAGGATGAGGCGCTGGAAGTCATCGAATATACCGCAGCCCGTCTGGGCGCTCCGCTAATGGTCCACGGGCAGCACTGGCATGTTCATACTGAGAACGGTCGCCTTATTTATCAGGACGAAACCGGTTTGCGCGATCTGCCTATGCCAAACCTACTGGGTGCTCATCAGATCAAAAATGCAGGCGCGGCTTTGGCTGCGTTGCGCCACCTGCAAATGGGCGATGATGCCTATGAGGCCGCTGTCGCCAAGGCCGAATGGCCCGCGCGCATGCAGCGGCTAAAAACCGGTCCTCTGGTCGAGCAGGCCCCTCAAGCTGAGTTGTGGTTGGATGGCGGTCACAACGCGGCTGCAGGCACTGCTTTGGCCGAGGTTTTAGCGTCACTACCAGAACGTCCCACGCATTTGATTTGTGGTATGCTGAATACCAAAGATGTCACCGGTTATCTCGCGCCATTGGCCCAAAGGGCAGACAGCCTGACGGCCGTATCGATCCCGGGTGAGCAGAATACACTGAGCGCGGCCGAAACCGCCGCCGCTGCTGCTAAGGTGAATCTGGCCGCCACAACAGCAGACAGCGTCACAGACGCGCTCGCCGCAATCACCGCTCAAACCCCTGATGCACGCATTCTGATCTGCGGGTCGCTTTATCTTGCGGGAAACATCCTTAGAGAAAACGCCTGATCCTCCGCCAGATGAAAAGATCCTGCGCCAGCGCAGCGCCCCCTATCTGCCCCAATTCTTGTCTTGCATCTCCCGCAGGCGCGAGGCCGTACGCTCAAACTCAAAAGTTCCTTCCCCTTCGACATAGAGCATCTCAGGCTCTGCGGCGGCGGAACAAATCAGCCGAACTTTCGCCTCATAAAGCGCATCGATCAGGGTGACGAAGCGCTTGGCCTCATTGAAATTATTGCGTGACAAACGCGGGATGTCTTCAAGAACCAGTACCTTCAGCGCTTCTGCGATGGCCAGGTAGTCTCCCGGACCCAACATTCGTCCGCAGAGGTCATAAAACGAGGCCCGTGCAACGCCGTTGCGAAAGGCGGGCAGGACAACTTCGCGACCCTTCACCTGAAGGGCCAGCTCTTCTGCCGGTCCACCCGACAGATCATTCCACACCTCACGAATCTTTTCCCGCGCTTCGGGCCCGATGGGGGTGAAGTAAACCGGCGAGCCTTCAAGTCGGTTCTGCCGGTAATCCGTGGGTGAAACCAACTCCCACACTTCCAGTTGCTCTTTGATATGCTGAATGAAAGGCAGAAAAAGCTGCCGGTTCAACCCATCCTTATATAGATCATCCGGATGTCTGTTCGAAGTCGTAACGATAACGACACCACCCTTGTAGAGCAGATCAAACAACCGCCCCACGATCATCGCGTCGGTGATATCGACGATCTGCATCTCATCAAAGGCCAGCACCCGCGCCGATTTGATGACTGCATCGGCCACAGGGACCAGAGCGTCCTCAACGCCGTCTTCACGCGCCTTGTGCAGACCGGAATGGATTTCCTGCATGAACGCATGAAAATGCACCCGTCGAACTGGGATTTCACCCAATGTCTCGACAAACATGTCCATCAACATCGACTTGCCGCGCCCAACACCTCCCCAAAGATACAAACCCTTGGGTGGCGGCGGCGCTTTGCGGAAAAATCCACGCTTAACCGGTTCGGCCAAGGCTGCTCGAATGCGCTCAAACCGGGGCAGCACAGCCTCTTGCGCGTCGTCCCGGGTCAGTGTCCTATCAGCAATAAGATCTTCATAGTGTGAAATTAGATCCGTCATGAGTTGAGCCATACCGATCGCTTCGTGGGTTGAAAAGAAACCTTTTTTCCAGACACATCAATTTTGCTGAACTGGCGTCACAAAACTCCTGAATTGACGCGCCGAGTTGTACCGCTAACGTCTGCTGGAACCAATCTTCGGAGCCTTAATGTCGCAATCCACCCGTTTGCTGAACCCGATCCTGATCGTCGGCTGCATCGTAATTACAGTCAGTTTTGCTGTACGCGCCTCTTTTGGTGTGTTCCAGATACCGATTGCGGATGAGTTCGGCTGGCTACGCAGCGATTTTTCGATGGCGATCGCCATACAAAACCTGGCTTGGGGGATCGGCCAGCCGATCTTTGGTGCCATAGCGGAAAAGATAGGTGATCGGCGCGCCATCGTTCTGGGCGCTCTGACCTATACGGCGGGAATGGTCCTGACGGCATGGTCCGTTACCCCGTTTGAACATCAGATGTATGCCTGGCTCGTGGGTTTCGGGATCGCTGGGACGGGGTTTGGCGTGGTCCTTGCGGTCGTAGGTCGTGCCTCATCGGATGCGAACCGCTCGATGTCATTGGCGATTGTCACCGCAGCGGGCAGTTTCGGGCAAGTCATTGGCGCACCCACAGCAGAGTGGTTGCTGACTTTCTTACCCTGGCAGCAAGTGTTTCTGATCTTTGCGGTGGCTATCCTTGCATTGATCCTGACATTGCCATTCATGCGCGCGCCTCAGCCCATCAGCAGGACGGAGTTAGAGGAGAGTATGGGGCAGATCCTGTCCAAGGCATTCCGCGACCCGTCTTATTCGCTGATTGCGATCGGCTTTTTCAGTTGTGGCTATCAACTGGGCTTTGTCACAGCCCATTTCCCCGCCTTCGTCACCGAGATGTGCGGCCCGATCCAACCTGGAGGCCTCTTACATTCGATGGGGATCACCACAACTTCAGCCTTGGGGGCGATTGCGATTTCGTTGATTGGGTTGGCCAATATCGGCGGAACCCTTTTGGCCGGATGGGCTGGAAATCACTTGCCGAAGAAGTACCTGCTCGCGGCGGTTTACACCGGCCGAACGCTTGCCGCAGGTGCCTTCATCGTGTTCCCAATCACGCCCTTGTCCGTGATCGCATTCTCGCTTGTGATGGGGTCGCTCTGGTTGGCGACCGTACCGCTAACATCTGGCCTTGTCGCACATCTCTACGGCCTGCGGTACATGGGCACGCTCTACGGGATCGTATTCCTGAGCCATCAGATCGGCAGTTTTCTGGGCATCTGGTTAGGCGGGCGCATGTACGACCAATTCGGTGATTACACCATGGTTTGGTGGATCGGCGTCGCTATCGGAGCGTTCAGCGCCATCATTCACCTGCCCATCCGCGAAAATCGCTCACCAACCGGCGTGACAGCCTGAGCTATGCGGCCTCTTCAGCGGTCAGCAGCCCCTCAGAAACCAATCGATCCGCCCAACCCTGCGGATCGATGAAGTGATGCGTTTGCCATCCGCGCGCCCTTGCTGTTTCGATATTCTCGATCCTGTCATCTGCAAACAAAAGCGCCGAGGGAGGGATGCCGCAATCGGCCTCAACCATTTCGTAAATTGGCATATGAGGTTTGACCGTCTTCATCCGACCCGAGACGTATTGACGATCAAACTCATTCAGAAACGGATAAACGGTAGTGGCATAGTCAAAATTCTGAACCCCAAAATTCGTCAGGGCAAAGACCGGGATCTTCTTGGTCCGCAACGCGCGCAGCAGTCGCGCTGAATGTGGGATCTCGGGCGCGGCCAGTTCGATCCAGTTGTCATGCCACATTCGGATTTCATCGCGCCATTCCGGGTACTTGTCCGCCCAATTGTAAATCGTATCCGTGAAATGATGGCCCTGATCTACCAGATCATTCATCCCATGCAGATCGACCTCGTCAAACATGGCGCGACGACGATCCTCGCCGATTATTCGATCATAATAGCGCTCGGGCTGCCACTCGATCAGCACATTTCCGATGTCAAATATGACGGCTTCAACGGCCATGACTTAATCCCATACCAGTTCAATCACCACCGACTGAACCAAGCGCAAGTCAGAGATGCAAGCGCCAACCGCCGCGCGGCACGCGCTGCCCAGCCCAACGGGAGGATACGCATCTTTGATGCGTCTCTGACCGGCGGGAGCACTACCTGCGAAGGGCAGCGCGTATCTCGCGCTCAAGCGCATCTAGAAAACGCGACCGGTCGGCTTTGCTAAATGGTTTTCCCCCGCCACCTGTCCCCAGCGGGTTCGCCGCGCGAAGGTCCGCCATCAGATCGCGCATTGCCAATTGCTGGCCGATATTGGCCGCGGTGAAAGCCTCACCACTGGGCCGAAGCACGCGTGCTTCGGCTTCAATACACTTGGCGGCCAGCGGTATATCAGAGGTAACGACAATATCGCCGGTGCCGCAGCGTTCGGCAATCCACTTATCCGCCTCATCTGCTCCCGAGGCGACGATCACTACCTGCACCAACGGGTTGGCGGAGGGGCGTAGCCCTCCGTTTGAGACCAGAACCATCGGCACCTTGTGCCGGGTTGCCACCCGTTCAGCCTCGGCCTTGACCGGGCAGGCATCCCCGTCGATGTAAAGCGTCGTCACGCCTCTTTGACCTTTGGGGCTGACTTCGCCTTTGGCGTCGATTTGCGCACCTTGAATTCGTCCGGAATGGGCATCCGGTTAAAGGCATCCAGCCCCGCGATTTTGTAAGCTTCGGCAAGGGTCGGATAGTTGAACGTGTTCTGCACGAAGTAGTCCACCGTGCCTTTCAGGTTCAGCACCGCCTGCGCAATATGGATCAGCTCGGTTGCCCCTTCGCCAACGATTTGCACACCTAGAACCCGCCGGGTCTTGAGCGAAAATAGCATTTTCAGCATGCCATGCTCCAACCCCATGATGTGCCCGCGTGAGGTTTCGCGGAAACGGGCCACGCCCACTTCGTAGGGAATACCACGCTCCTGCAGTTCTTCCTCGGACATCCCGCAGGTTGAGATTTCGGGGACCGAGTAGATCCCATACGGATACCAGGGGCTTTCCGGCAGGGTTGGAGTCTCCAGCGCATGACAGGCCGCGACCCGCCCTTGTTGCAACGAAGTTGAGGCCAACGACGGATGCCCGATGACGTCTCCGGTGGCATAGATATGCGGCGCCGAGGTCTGATAGGTCTTGCGGTCCACACTGATACGATCGCGATGATCCGTTTCAATGCCAACCGTATCCAGGTTCAGCGCCGAGGTTGCCCCCATCCGCCCGGCTGCAAACAGCAGCATCTCGGCCCGGACGTGCCGCCCATTGTCCAGCGTGATCTCAACATGGCTACTGGCGTCTTCTATTTTCTCGACGGCTGCACCCAACCGCAGATCGACGCCATTTTCACGGATCTGATGTGTGAAATCGTGGATCAGTGTCTTGTCGATGAAATCCAGAAACGTCTCGCGCGGTTCGATCAACGTCACCCGGACATCAAGCGCCGAGAACATGGTTGCATATTCAACGCCGATCACGCCCGCACCGATCACGCAGAGCGAACGCGGGATTTCCTCCATCTCAAGGAAATCATCCCCATCGACGACAGTTTTGCCATTGAAAGGCACGTAATCTGGCCGGTAGGTCTTGGTGCCGGTGGCGATCAGGAATTTAGCTGCTGTCAGACGCGTGGATTCGCCTGCATCCGTAGCCACCTCGATCTCGTGTGGCCCCGTGAACGTCGCCAACCCGTTCAGCGTTTCAACATGGTTGCGGTTGAACTGATGCTCCAGCACATCGACCTCGTGATCGAGTGTCATGTGCAGCCGTGCTTTCAGATCCTCTGCGCTGATCTGATCCTTGACCCGGTAAGAACGCCCGTAAAAACTGCGCTCGCGCCAGCCTGACAGGTTCAGCACCGTCTCTCGCAAGGTTTTCGATGGGATCGTGCCGGTATGTACCGAAACGCCACCAAAACGGTCTTTGCGGTCAATCACCAGCACCCGGCGTTGCAATTTGCCTGCCTGAATCGCCGCTGCCCGGCCTGAAGGGCCCGAGCCGATGATGATCAGGTCATAGTCATATTTGCTCATGCCTCAGTCCCCATACAGCGCTTCGGCGTGGAAGGTGATGTGATCCTCCATAAAGGTGGACACGAAATAGTAGGAATGGTCATAGCCGGGCTGCAGTCGGTAAGTGGCCTGCTGGCGACGCTCGGCAATTGCCTGCGCCAGTGCCTCCGGGCGCAACAGATCCATAAACTGATCGTTTGCACCGGTGTCGATCAGGATCGGTCCGTCAAAGCCTGTGCTTTTCATCATCGCCGACGCGTCATGCTTGGCCCATGCGGTCTCATCATCGCCCAGATACGCGCTGAGTTGCTTGCGGCCCCAATCCGCCCCCATGGGGTTCGAGATCGGCGAGAAGGCCGAAACAGAGCGGTAACGCCCGGGCAGGTTCATCGCCAGCGTCAATGCGCCATGCCCACCCATCGAATGTCCTGTGATGGCCTGACGATCAGGATCAATCGCAAAGTTCTTGGCCAGAAGGGCCGGCAACTCTTCGGCAACATAATCCCACATGTTGAAGTGAGGCGTCCAAGGGCCTTGCGTGGCATTGACATAGAACCCTGCACCTTGGCCAAGGTCATAGTCCTCGTGATCCGCCACACCTTCGCCGCGTGGCGAGGTATCGGGGAATACCAGAGCAATGCCTTGTTCGGCCGCCCAGCCCTGGGCACCCGCCTTCGTCATGGCATTTTCATGGGTGCAGGTCAGGCCCGACAGGTACCACAGAACAGGAACGGGGCCGTCCTTGGCTTCGGCTGGAAGAAACAGGCCAAATGTCATATCACATTTGCAGGCCGAGGAAGCATGGCGATAAACGCCCTGCACACCACCAAAACAGGCATTTTCCGAAAGGGTTTCCATCAAGCTGATCCTTACGTTGTTTCCGGGCCATGGCTACCGGTCTGCAGCGTCGGCGTAAAGTGCAGCCACCTCTGGAAAGCTCATTTTTCGAAAAGGTGAAGATCAGAATCCGCTGACCCATCCTATCGCCAGCGGGACGGTCAGAATGCTGGCGATGGTAGATAACAGGATGGCAGCAGATGCCCGTTGCGGGGCCACACCGTAGTGCGCGGCCAGCATGTAAACATTGCCTGCAACTGGTAAAGACGCCGCCGCGATTGCGACCATCGCAGGGAATGAGGCAACCGGGATCAGCCAAATCACCATAAGTGCCACGAAAAACGGATGCAGCACCAGTTTGCAAAAACTCAACCAGCCCGCGATCTGGATGCGCTCGGCCGATTTGTCTGCCAGCGACGCCCCGATGGCAAACAGCGCCCCCGGCGTAGCCGCACCGCCCAGAATTGTCAGAAAATCATTAAGCGGGGCTGGTACAGGCACCTCTAACGCAGACCAGAGCAATCCGGCGGAGATTGACAAGATCATGGGGTTTCTCAGCAGGCCAATCCCGATCAGGCGCATCGTCCCCAGGCTGAGCCGACCATCGCGGCCACCGTTGATCAGAATCACGATCAATGAGGAAAACACAACCAGATCAACTGTCAGCACCAACATCACTGGACCTATGGCAGCTTCGGAGAATAAAAGCGCAAGCATGGGCAGGCCCAGAAACCCAACATTGCCAATAGCAGCACATTGCGCCTCGACCGCGGCGGTGGGGATGTCCAGCCCTCGGAGATAAGCGATAGCCGTCGCCAGCGCATAGACGCCAGCAGTGCCGATCAGATACCCGAGAACCAGCCGACCGTTGAAAATTTCGGCAAAGGGCAGGGTGGCGGCAAACCGGAATAGCATAGCCGACAAAGCAAAGAAAAACACGAACTTGGTTAGATATGCTGTCGCCTCGGGAGGGAAAAACCGGCTGCGTCCGGCCCAGAACCCCAGGCCGATGATTGCGAAAAAGGGGAGAGTGCGCAGAAATATCTCGACCATGGCAACGTGTTAACATGGCTGGTCAGGCTCGCAAGGTTGACGCACGGTCGGCGGTACGATTGAAGCCGTAACGTTGTGCCAAAACCGCTATCGGAGTGAAAAGCGTTGAAACTGAACCGAACGGTTTATAGTGTTGCAGGATATCGCAATTCGGAGACATCATGACCCAAGCCGCCACCATCCTGCGTACAGGCCGTAAATTCGACCAGGTGTTACGTGGGGCCCGAGAGGTTTTCATGGCGGATGGGTTTGAAGGCGCAAGCGTCGATGACATCGCGCGTGCGGCGGGTGTTTCGAAGGCAACGCTATACAGCTATTTCCCCGACAAGCGACTGTTGTTCACCGAGGTTGCCCAGACCGAATGTCGCCTGATGTCTGAACGCATCCTTTCGATGATCGATGAGACCAAGCCAGCCCGCGAGGTGCTGACGATAGCAGCCACTCAGCTTACGGCTTTTCTCGTCTCGGACTTCGCGCAGCAAGTCTTTCGCATATGTGTGGCCGAGCGCGACCGATTCCCCGAGCTTGGTAAAGCGTTTTATGAAGCAGGGCCGAAGAACGGCCAACGCCAGATGGCCGAATATCTGACCAAGGCGGTTGGTAAAGGTGAGTTGGCGGTTGAAGACGTCAACATCGCGGCCGAGCAGTTTTCTGAACTGTGCAAAGTCCGACTATGGGGCCGCGCGGCGTTCGGTATCCAAAATCGATTTGACCAGAACGAGATAGACGAGATTGCATTACAGGCCGTCGACATGTTTATGGCGCGCTACGGCGTTTGAACTGCGTAAGTTCGCCAGCGATCAATCACATTGATGGTAAGAAGTCGTATTGGTGCGGGTGGAGGGACTTGAACCCCCACGCCTTGCGGCGCCAGAACCTAAATCTGGTGCGTCTACCAATTTCGCCACACCCGCAACCCGATGCCGAAGCACCGCGACGACGCGCTGAATAGCAAAGCTTTTGAATGAGTGCGAGAGGTAAAATCAAGCGAGAGGGCAGTTTATTATCGTCTCGCTGGAAACAATCTTTTGCCCAAGTAAGTTTAACCAGAACTCGCATGTGCCAAATGTTAAAGAACGTGCCTTGGACAGTGAGAATGCGGTTTGGCCAGTCTTTCCAGCACGAACAGTGCTCAGGTGCTGGTTTTGGTCGTAATTTCACCTGTGTGAAGGCCCGTTCTCTGGTCCTTCTTTTTGTTTCCATTTAGCGAACATTTATCGCAATTTTTCTCTTTATCTTAAACTCGCATACGTTGAGTCGCTGAAAGATTACTTTGTGTGGGGCACATTTCAAAAAAGTGTAACTTGAGGTGAGTGGTTTCGTATCGAATTTCAATCAGAGGTTCCTTCGATCACAGAAATAGAAATTATTTTTATATATTTCAAAAACGTAAGAAGCAGCGTGTAAATCCTTGACGCCACGGAATCTCGGACTTTTTAACAAGCAATCAAAGCCATAAAAACTTGGGCAACTCGTCAACGTCGTGGCTTACTCTCTCATAGGTTGAGGTATTTCTATGAGACGCCATCATAATTGTGCCACATTTCAAACGCCAAAATATCCTATTCGCGTCAAAATAACACCGCGGTAATCGTAATTGATTGGGCGCAGGAGTTAATGAGTCTTTTTGCCTTCTGGCACCGTGCGAGTTTCTGCTCAACTCCAGAACAAGGGTCTCTGTCGTGACCAACCAGATCAAATCCGTTGCTTCCGAGCAAGACGCTGTCAGCCTTGCGCGTGAAAGCTTTATTGGCGAACTGAAAACCCTGAACCGTCAGCACCCTGGCACAGGATTCGGCGTCGCTCTCCGTACGCATTCGGGCAATCGCTACTTGCTGGCTAATGCCCGCATGCCGCTGCCTGCCAACAAAACAGATGATTTTCCGACCGGACGCCGTGTGGCTTGTTTGGAAAATGGTGAAGGCTTCAGTTCAATCGAAGTTCTGGCTGATTCTTTCGCATATGAATCGATTTCACCGCGAACCGAGGCCGCAATCCTCGGCAACGCGCTGGATCTGATCGCACGAATCGACACGCTTGCAAGCCTGCCTGACGGGGCAGGGAACCACATCGCTGCAACTGGTACCGGAGGCTGACCATGGCGCGTAACGACCACCTTCTGTCTGTCGGAAACGAGTCCCTGTCTGAGATGACAGAGGCAATGACCTCGTTGACGACACAGATCGACCAACTGACAGAGGTGGCGGATGCACGGTCTTCCGCACGGCTGGCTGCGCTCAAGACCAAAATGGAGAATTTTACCGCCAGTGTCACGATGGTGGGGCAGGTGAAGGCCGGCAAATCCTCGATCGTGAACATATTGGCCGGGCGGCCAAATCTTTTGCCTTCGGATGTGAACCCGTGGACCTCGGTGGTTACAACGCTGAACATCAACACCCGCACAGAAGGCGACACCCGTTCCAAATTCACATTCTTCGAGCAGGAAGAATGGGACAATCTGATGGTTGGCGGCGGTCGTCTGGGCGAGTTGGCCAATCGAGCCGGTGCCGATGATGAGATGGACGATATTCGCCGTCAAATCGGCGAGATGAAGGCCAAATCAGAAGAGCGGCTTGGGAAGCACTTTGACCTGATTCTCGGTCAGAGCCACCAGTATGATTATTTCGACGATGAACTGATTCAGCGATATGTCTGCCTCGGGGATGAGGATGACCCGGATATCGACCCCAAGACGGGCCGTTTCGCCGATGTGACTAAATCGGCCGAGTTGTTCATGGATATCCCGCAATATCCGATCTCGCTCAAGCTCTGCGATACCCCAGGTGTGAACGATACCTTTATGGTACGCGAACAAATCACCCTACGCAGCCTGCGTGGATCAGAGGTGTGTGTTGTTGTTTTGGCTGCCAGCCAGGCGCTGACCACGATGGACATGGCGCTAATGCGGATCATCGCACAGTTCGAGAACCGCCAGATCATCCTGTTCGTGAACCGCATCGATGAATTGTCAGACCCGGTCAATCAAGTGCCTGAGATACGTGATCGTATTCAAGACACACTGAAACAGAACAACATAGACGCCAACACCAGCGTTGTTTTTGGCAGCGCTCTGTGGGCCGAGGCTGCGCTGACCGGAAACCCGGACATTCTAACTGAGGAATCGCGCGAGGCGTTGAACACCTTTTACCTGGCGGCTGGATTTGGCGATCAGGCTGCATCGCTGGATAAGATCTGGGCGCTATCAGGATTGCCTGATCTGCTGCTCGCCATGAATGAGCGTATCGCTGAGGGTGCAGGAACGCGTCTTTTGGATCGCGTTCGCCATCGGGCGCGCAACATCGCCAGCCAGATCCGGGCTACTGCAGTGGCCAAGACGCTGTCTAACTCTGACGGTATCGTTCGGGATCTGGACGGTGCGTCGCCCGAAGAAGCGATCGCAAAGGTTTCGGCTGAGTACGAAAAGAAAGCCTCGGAACTGACAACCAAGCTGCGCGACAAGGTATTAGAGCGACTTGCGTCTGCAGAAGCAAATTTTGTCAAACGTGCGACGGATTCTCTGATCTCACATCTGGAACAGAATGGTGAGCAGGGTACATGGCAATATGATCCGGCAGGTCTGCGCACCTTGCAGAAGGCGGCATATTTCAGCTTTGCCCGATCCATGCGTAAGGATGCCGGTGCTCTGTATTCGGCTGCTGCGGCGGACGTGGAGGCTCTGTATCAAAAGCTGCTGGGCAACCACTTGGGTGAATTCAACATTGAAGCTCCGATCGTGCCTCGTGTACCCCCGCCATTAGGGATTGGCCGCACAATCGCACTGGACCTGCAGAGCACATGGTGGCGACGTTGGTGGCAACGCCGCAAAGGGTTCGAAGCCTATGCCGCAGATTATACGCGACTGATCGCGTCCGAGGCGAACTCGATCACCAAAGACATCGAGGAAAACCAGATCGCCGCCGTACTAGAGAACGTGCGGGCCACGTTGACCGACTTTATTGCCGAACAGAAGGACACGCTGCTCAGTATCTCGCAATCGCCTGAAAGGGCTGCGGCCCAGATGGCCGAGCAGAAGCCGCAGAAATCACGTGACGATATTCTGGGCGATATCCTGAAAGACCTTAGTAACGAAGCAGCATAAGAAGAGTTATGGTAAAAGAATCACAAACCCGCTTCGTCTCTCCCAAGGCTTGGAACCGCATCGAGCAGTGGTCCCGCCGCAAACCTGTGTTTGCGCTCATGGGGGAATTCAGTGCAGGCAAATCGACGTTGATGAATTTCCTGCTGCGCAAACAGGCACTGCCGACGCAGGTCACAGCGACGCAACTGCCGCCGATCTGGTTCAGCTGGGGCAATCGACCCGCCTATATCAAACGCCATGATGGTAGTACGCAGAATATCGAATTGGATCAGCTTGAACAGGTTGGTGTCAACGACGCCCAGTTCATTCGCATCTTCCTTGAAGCCGATATTCTTGAGGCGGTCGACCTGATCGACACACCCGGCATTTCGGACCCGAAGATTTCGACGGATGTCTGGCAACGCGCAGTTGGCCAGGCCAATGGTGTGTTGTGGTGCACGCACTCGACCCAAGCTTGGCGGGAGACTGAACGTGCCACTTGGGTTTCGCTGCCAGAACGTCTGCAGCACAAGTCGCTGTTGTTGGTGACGCGCGCAGATGCTTTGAATCAGAAAGACCGTCAAAAGGTCTTACGCCGTGTAAATCGGGAAGCGGGTCATTTGTTCAATCGCACGATCCTGTTCTCGGCCCGTGATGCCATCATGGCCCGTGACAAAACCGGCGACGCCGAGCTGTGGTCACGCAGCGGCGGCGGCAAGATGGTCGACAGTTTCCTTGAGATCACTGAGCAGATCATGGACAGCCGTGCGGATATGCTGTCGCGCTATCAAATTGACAAATCCCTGTCAGACGCGCCCAAAGTTCAGCCATCGCGGCCCGAGAAAACCTCTGGCGATGCGCCGCTGAAACTTGTCACGCCGATGGAGGATGACACTGCCGATAGTGATGTGGTTACAAGTTTCCCGGTACGCCCTGCCCGCGTGGAACGCCGCACCGAGGAGTCCGGACAGGCGCGGATTGATGCAGAAGAAGCCGAGCGGATGCGCGCGGAAATGGCTACCGAAGCGGAGCCTGCTGATGAAGACTTACGTGCCTTGTTCTCTGACAAGACGGAAGATCCGCTGGATCTGAACCTCTTGGCAAACCCCATCACCGACGTGGATGAGTTTGATTTCATGGATGACGATGATGAGGAAGAGCAGGAAGATGCCGAACTGATCGTCTTGGGTGAAGAAGAGGACGAAGCGGAAGCAGTCGAAGCTGCGGACACCGAACAAGAGCCGTCGGAAGACGCCAAAGAATCATCAGATATCGAAGTATCGGTTTCGTCGATTACGGCCCTGTTGGCGGAACAGTCGGAAAACTCGGCAGACGAATATGAACCGGAGCCCGAATCGAATGCGCTGGCTCCAAACCGCGTCGTATCAATGGTGGGTGAGGCTGCTGCCGAAGAGATTGAAGATGCAGCCGATGACAAGGCAGATGATTTGGGCGATCGCCTCATAGAAACGCCACTCAGTGCTGCAGCAATGTGGGGTGAAATCGTGGCGCGTGAGAACCTGCCTGACGATGCAAATGGCCTGAAAAGCGCCTTTGCAGCATTCTTGTCCGAGTTTGACCAGATTGCGTTGGAACATGACGCTAAGCGGAATCAAGACATACCGCGCGCCGTTTCTGAGGCTCGCAAGAACGGCGGAGCGGAGTGGCATGCGATTTAGATTAAACCCGAAGGTGGGCATCTGAATGTCGATTGACTCTGCTCTGGCTTCGGCCATCGAAACCATACCCGACTGCATCGCAGCCGGGTATGTCGACATGGAGACCGGCATGTTATTGGGCGTCGACGCGTCGGACCAAGACAGCGCTGATGCGCTCGAAAATCTCGCACTTGCAGTAGCTAATCTGTTTCAGGGACGCGGTATGAAGGGATTCGAAGAACTCCTGCGTGCGGCAAAAATCGACGATACTGAACACCCCGGATTTGGGGAAATCGCGGTGTTCTCAAACGACCGGCTGCACATCTTTCTCAGGACAACAGAATATCCTGATCACGTGGTATGCTATATCTGCCGCGACAGCGCGAATGTCGGGCTGGCGCTTACGAAATCACATCTCAGCCTCGGGCCGGTGGCGGCCGCGGTGTAGACGGGACCAGAGGGGGTCACGCATGATGGATAGTGAAATACTGGATATGCTCGAAGGGATCGGGCGGACTTCGATCGCGCGCTTATCGCCTGCAATCTACCTATCGGGTAGCAGCGCACTGTTACGCCGGAATGAGGTGCTGGGGGCCATCCGGGGCACGATCTTGCCTCGGCGTTTGGAATTTACGGCGGCTGACGGGGCAACTTTGGCAATCGAAGTCAACAGCTCTCGGGTCACCGACGTATTCCGCTGTGCTTCGGGACCTGTCCCGGATTTTGAAACCGAAGCACGCGAAAAACTGATCGAACGACTGGCGCAAGTGGTGTCGGAAATTGCAACGGCACCCGGCCCGCTTGAGTTGGTTTCTCTGCGCCCGGATACGGCGCTTGAGGCTGATGACGTAGGGGTTACCTTTTCGGAGGTCGAAGCGGCCTGCGCGCGGATTGAACTAATCGAAGAGCCGCGCATGGCCATCGTTTCCGACCAGACCTTAGAACCAGAAGCCCAGCCAGAAACTGCGTCACAAGGCGCCACCAGTATTGCCGGAAAATTCTTTGAGGGCGCGGATCGGTTCGCATTAGGTCGAATACTGATTGGGTCGACTGAAGACGAGATGCAATTTGACGGTTTGTGCGCGCAGGGCCAAGACGCACATCCGGAGACGGATATATTGACCCGATTCACCCGGGATCTGGCGGGATGGCAGGCCGATGGTTCCGATGCTTTAACTGATCCGCAGCTGATCGTCATTCGCCCGACAGGTGGACAAGGCGCGGGTCTCGCCATCTTGCGCGACGGTCAGGAAACCGCCGCCGCCGTTCATGACGCCCGCAAGCTGGGCGCTGTCGTCAACCTATGGAAAACATTGAATAGCGCCGTTGAATAACCGCGTTCCTGCCAAATAGTGTCCACTTTGCAAAGTTAAACAAAATACGAGTTACCAGGGTAAATCTTATGAGTGAGTTAAACCGCCGCGAGCTTATTCGCATCGCAGAAGACATGAACGGGACGAGCAATGACGAAACGCGTCACTTCATCTCGCGCATCGTTGACGACTTGTCGAACTTCAAGCCTTCGATAGCATTCGTAGGTCAAATCAAGGCCGGAAAATCGCGCTTGATCAACGGTTTCACCGGGCACGCAGAATATCTGCCCTCGGACGTGAACCCATGGACGACAGTGATCACCGACATGCATTTCGGTCATCCGTCCGGTCGGACGTCGGGCGCCGAGTTTCATTTCTTCGACAATCGCCAATGGCAGGCCCTGATCGCCGAAGGTGAAGAGTTGCGCAACATGTTCCCTGATGAAGAGGACAGCTACAAGCGCGAGATGATCGAAGAGCAGGTCGAGGCAATGAAAACCCGCGCCAAGCTACGCTTGGGCGAAAGCTATAAGCACCTGCTTGGCGAGCATCACGATCTGGATGAACTGACCTCGGATGACCTGGCGCGCTATGTCTGTGCCGGGGATGACCCGACAGATGAAGACCAGTATGACCCCGGTTCAGATCGGGGCCTTTACAGCGACATCACCCGTAAGGCCGAGGTCTATTTTGACATTGGCCATTTTCCGTATCCGGTGACAGTCACAGACACACCCGGTGTCAATGACCCGCTGCTGATCCGTGAAGAGATTTCGCGCCAGTATCTCAAGGAATCCGACTTTTTCGTCGTCGTGCTGTCTGCGCATCAGGCGTTGTCGCGGGCTGATCTGAAGCTATTCCGCCTGATGCAAGCGCTAGAGCTTGGTCAGATCGTGGTCTTCATCAACCGCGTGGACGAGTTGGGCGGTGGCGCCGAAGATGCCGGCAAGGTGCGCACTGACGTATTGGACGGGCTCGAACAGGCGCTTGGCAACTCGGAGATTGACGTTCTGATGGGCAGCGCCCAATGGGCCCATTATGCGCTGACCGGGGATGAAACCGGAATCGACCATGATCAAATATTGGCGTGGCTGAGGGCGCATCCCGAACAGATGAAGCAATATCTTGACGGCGTCGAAGAGATCAAACAAGGTCCCGGCCCCATCAGCCGCGAAGGTGTATTGCGATTTGCCGCGATGATCGCGTCGGGCTTGCCCGATCTGCGCCGTCATGTGACCAAAGCCCTGACCGAAGGACCGCGCCAAGAACAGCTTAATATTGCGTGGCAGCACCTCAACAGTTTTGCCCAAGGTGAGCTTGAGCGCAGCACTGCGCGGCTTCGTGCGATTGAAGAAAAGGATGGTCCCGACACAGCGGATGTCGAAGAAAACAACAAAACGCTTTCTGAGTTGCGCGCGCTAGTTGAAGATAAATCCAAGGCCATCACCAATGATATGGACGATGTATTGGCCAATTTGCGGGGCGTTATGGATGACACCGTCGCCGAGGCTGTCTCGATCGTTGTGCGCGGCCCTGATGGGCAATCGCCTTTGCTGGCCAAAGATGGAGATACCGAGCTGAACTTTACGCCTCTGCGTGAGCGGATGCGCGAGCTTGTCCAGGGCGCGACCCAGGTGGTGCGGCAGCGTATGCTTAGTGAGCTTTACGCAATCGATATGCAGACCAATGCTGCTTTGCGCGCCCTGCCCGGATGGCAGGAGCCCGTGGACAATCGCATGAATACCAGCGCGGTGCGTTGGTTCCGTCCGAATACAAGCGCGCTGACGCGTGGCATTACGGTTGAGTTGCGTGTGACATGGCTGTCGCGACTGATATCGCGTCGCAGTGTGTTGAACCGCGCCGAACGGATGATCGTTCAAGAGTTTGAGATGATCGGAGACGATCTTGTAGATACCGCCAGAAGCGACCTGATCGAACGGATGAAAACCGTTCTTGACCATTATATGGCGCTGCTGGCCGGGCATCTGGAACATCGCGCAGGCCCCGATGGGTCGAACGCGCGCGCCGAAGCGCAACGTGCGGTTGACCAAGCGCGGCGCATCAGCGATGAACTAGGGGCGGTGCACGGAACTGCACCCGTGGACACTCGACAGGCAGAGGCCGCAGAATGATTGAATTCCCCGGAACCGAAAAGGAAGTGCGCCAGCTAGAGCGTTTCCTGACCGCCACCGAAAATGCGCACTCATCGGCAGAGCTGGATGATATGCGCGCCCGCGCGCTGGCCCATGCCGAGCGGCTTTCGAACGCGGTTTCCATTGGTTTTGCCGGGGAGTTTGGAGCCGGAAAGTCCAGCCTTGCCAACATGCTGGCGGGGGCAGACATTCTGCCCACCGGGCCGCAGCATCTGAAATTGCCCCTGGTGATCGTGGCCTATGCTGATACGCCTGAGACAACCGTTGGTTGGTGGGACAAGGAACCCAAAGTCTATTCGGGTATAGCGCTGGAAAAGGCAGCGGCGGACGAACCCGATTTCATCTCGGTCGGGTTGAACACCCCTGCCCTGCAGGAGATTTCGCTGTTTGATCTGCCCGGTGCCGGTGCACTGGATGATACCTACAAACAGACTCTAAATTTGCTCGACTATGTGGATTGTGCGATCTGGTGCACCAATGGCACCAACGCCTGGCGTGAAACCGAACGCCATTTGTGGTCGCAGGTCCCTCAAAAGCTGCGCGATAACAGCTTGTTGGCTGTAACACATGCCGATTTGCCTCCGGTGCGGGATGCTCTGGATCGGGTAGTCGCACGCCTGAACAAGGAGAAGGGCGATTTGTTTCGCGCGGTTGTGACCATCGGCACCCCGGTAGCGGTACGGGCCATGGAACAAGAGCCTGAACCCGACTTTGCTTTGTGGGAAACCTGTGGCGGGCAGAACTTGGCAGAACAGGTTTTGCACATAGCCTCTGATCACCGTCGCCATGATCTTGAGGCCGCCCAAAAAGATCTGGCTGAAGATTTTATGCCTTATCTGGAGAACCTTACTGGTGCGGCTTCGACAGATGGCGCTGAGGCCGACGGCAATACTGTGCAGGCAAGCCTAGAGGCCGCCCTGCCCCCCCTGGACAATCCAATCCTTGAAGACTGGCTTGCGGCCATCGCCAGCATTTACAACGATCTGCGCGAAAGCTCAGATATTGAACCGGCGGCCTTCCTGCGAAGCTGTCAGGAAATCGTCGAGGATTTTGCCGAAAGGTTAGAATCTGGTACCGAAATCGATCCCAAAGCAGACTGGATTCCGGCCGAGTTTGAAAAGGCCACTGACCTGTTGCTGTTGCTGCAGTTTGAAACCGGGGACGCACCGCTGAAGGATGCAATAAGCATTCTCGCACAACTCAGCGACAATCTGGCTTGGGCAGGCAGCTCTGTTGCGTCGGCGCCCCCAAAAACCGGCACATAAGTTTTTCCCGCTTGAATTGAGCCGCATCGCAGCGATTCGAAGCGTTCGGAATCAGCGCGATATTGTTTCGAATTCGTGGACCAAGCGTCTATTTCGGCGGTATAGAATCCATTTCTTCCATCAGGCAAACACAGCATATTGTGGTATGAGGGTCTGGACTCACTATATAGGCGATTTCGATTTTTGTGATCCATAGTGAAGCCATCAGGCGGCCCCAATAAAGTCAAATTTGAAACGTCTAACCGTCTTAAGTGTCCTGCGGTTGTGTTTGGTTGTGAGTTCGCGGGCTGAAGCCCTGGTTATCTATGCCGCAATAAACGAGTAGAATGGGCGGGAAGAAATGAGCCACAACCAGGCGGTCGGCGCAACGCACGACGAACCTCAGATCGAAGGATTGCAGCCAGGCGCAAAGCTGCTGCGCGGACAGTATGAAATCCTCCGGTTCCTAAGCAACGGCGGGTTTGGGATCACCTATCTCGCGCGCGATAGTCTGGATCGCGATGTGGTCATCAAAGAATGCTATCCGGGGGCGCTCTGCCAGCGGAATGGTGATCTGGTCGAACCTGCCAACCCCGACCACAAAGAAGACCTGCGCGCCATTATCGACCTGTTCATTCAGGAAGCACGCAACCATGCGCGGCTGGTTCATCCCAACATCGTCGACGTGCATCAGGTGTTTGAGGACAACGACACCGCTTATATCGCGATGGACCTGATCCGCGGATGCGATCTTCTGGATTATGTCGAAAAACCCGAAAACAAGAGCGGACCGGACTTTATCGTTCAGGTCACCGAAAAAATGCTGTCTGCGGTGTCGTTCATTCACCAAAGTGGCATGCTACATCGCGATATTTCACCCGACAATATCCTGATCGATGAGAATGGCGAACCCATCCTGATCGATTTTGGCGCAGCACGCGAGCAGGCGGCACACAAGTCAGCGGCGCTATTGACGCTGCGCGTGATTAAGGACGGGTATTCGCCACACGAATTTTATGTGCGTGGCGCGGATCAGGGCCCCAGCAGTGACCTCTATGTACTGGCTGCAACGCTGTATCATGCGATCAGCGGCGAGCGACCGATTGATGGCCAGACACGTTTGAATGCGTTCAACAACGGCCAAGACGATCCTTATGAACCGCTGACAGGGCGATTCAAAGGGTATCCAGACGGGTTCCTTGAGGCGATCGACAAAGCAATGGAAGTGCACGCCACTGACCGTGTGCAAACCGCATTGGACTGGCTGCGTATGTTCCGTGGTCCCGGTGTGATGTTCGACAGTTTCGCGTATCGCCCGGTTTCGGTCATTGTTGGCATGGATCGCAAAGACGAAGAAGCCGAAAAAGAACGGATCAAAGCCGAAAGCGAGAATGCGGAGGCCGTCGTGACCGCGCTGCTGGCCGGGAACTCTGATCTGGCCCTCGGGAACGAGGAAAAAACGGAAGACACTCTTGCTAAATTTGCACCTCAGGACGAGGCCGTTGCTGCAGTCGACACCGTTGTAAAAAGCGGCTCGGGCGGCAGTGGCAAGATGATCGCGGGTATCGCGATTGTATTGGCGGCTCTGGCCGGAGGTGGATACTTCGTAATGACGGGCGATCAGCAATCGCCCGAGGCAACTCCGGTGACTGCAGAGGTTCCGACTACTCCGGTGCCCGCAGAAGCAGCTCCGGAACCCGTCGAGCAGACCGCCGAAGCCACAACAGAGCCGCAACAGGCCGAAGTCGCTTTGGCATCAGAACCAGAAGCGGCGCAGGAACAACCTGTCGAGCAGGCTAATGAGGTGCCGGAAGCCGCCATTGTGTCAGAGCAGCAACCCGAAGAAATCGCTTTGGTGGAACCTGAAGAAGTGGAACCTGAAGTGACGGAACCTACGGTTGAAGACATCACACCCATCGCACCTGCGACGCCGGTAAATCTAGCCGAAAACCAGGTCGCATTTGGGCACTGGGATATTGAGATTCCATTCACGATGTCCAAGCGTCGCAGCTCGACCGGGAGTGTCATTGCCATCAATGGATTGAACGCCGGTCAAGATAGGTCGGTGATCGGGGATTGGGTCGAACGGGGCGCTACGATTTTTACTCTGAATGGTGAACCTATTCGTCCGGACACAACGCTTGCATCGTATGTTCTAGATAGTTTCTCGGTCGACCCAGACGGGTATATCCGTGTAGCAGCGCGCTATCGCAGTCTGGGCGAAACGCGCGCGCAGAATGGATTGCTGGCCCTGCCCGCCTTCCGCAGTTTTGGCCTTCTGAACGGTTATTCGTTTGATGTGGCTCATGCGGGCGAGGCAGGTTGGCAAACCGTCGTCGCATCTGTTCCGGAAGAAGTTGCTGGCAGTTTGCAGCGGGGGGATGTGCTGCTGCGCGAAACACAGACTGGAGTCTCGATCAATGAGCCCGAGAGTCTGGACGGCATCCTTGCTCAACTTGTTTCCGACAACCAACCCGAGGCGCGCCTAAGCATTCTGCGCAACGGAGCTGAAAGTACTGCGGTCATGCAACTAACGCAGGAGTGATCGCCCAGTTGATGTGACTATCGCCAGGTCAGTGTGCTGGGGGTGCCGCCCATCGCGTCACCCCGTCGGGGACCAACCCGTCGCGACGTAAATGTTTCTCTGTTTCCTCTTCATCAGTGCCCTGCGCCTACGGCGAAGCGGTTTGTAGCAGTCCCGCGGGTAAAACCCCGCATCAGAAATCAAAGAAGGTGACGACACCATGTTCAAATACAAAAGCCCTCTGAGCCGGCTTCTAGAAGGTGCCGGAAAACCGAAAGAAGAAGATGCGGTGGAAACCGAAACCGAAACCGTTGCGGAAGCGGTCGAAACAGAAAGCGCTGCTCCGATTGCGGATTTCAACGCCCTGCGCGCGGCCCTTGCGGGTGGAAACGTTAGCTCGGACAGCTACGAGGAAGCAGACGAACTGATCCCCGAAGAACCGATGCCCGAGTTTTCGGAAGACCAGATCGAAGATCAGGCGACCGAAGAAGAAGTGGCCGAGATTCAAGAGGTCGAAGAAGATGAACAGATTGTCACGCTTCATCTGACTGCGGAAGACGAGGTTCAGGACGATGAACCCGAAGTCACCGTAGAAGAACCAGAGGCCATCGAACCTGAAGTCGTATCTGAAGTTGCGGGCGAGGTGGAAATCGTCGGAGAACCCGCACCGGAACCGGAGCCTGTTGATGTAACCCCGGAACCCGCCATGGTCGCACCTGCACCTGCACCGGCTGAAGATCGGCGTTCTCGTGTGAAGACGACGTTTTTGGGTTTCGAGCGTGCAGACACGCATGTTCAGGAGCTGATGGAAACAGCTGAGCCCGTTGAAAAGACAGAAGCGGCCGAACAGACATTCCCGGTTGGCTGGCTGGTCGTGACCGCCGGACCGGGTCGGGGTGCCGCGATTACCTTGACCGAGGGATTGATGCAGATCGGTCGGAATGACGATCAGGCTATTCAGCTGGATTTCGGCGACACCGGGATCTCTCGCAGCAATCACGCCGTCATCGCATATGACCCAGAGGACCGGAAATGCTATCTGGGCCATGGCGGCAAGGCCAACTTGGTGCGCCTGAATGGCAAGCCTGTGCTCAGCACCATAGCCTTGTCCAGCGGCGATCTGATCCGGATCAGCGAAACCTCGATCCGCTTCACCGCTTTCTGTGATGACGGCTTTGACTGGCGGGATGCCGATTAATGCTGGCGACCCCTGCATATGATATTGCCCTGATCCTGGACCAGGGTCAGCGCGACTCGCAGGAAGACGCGATTGCTGCGCGGGTCTCTGACGCGGCAGACGCGGGTTATGTTGTGATTGCCGACGGTATGGGTGGTCATGAAGCGGGTGAAGTCGCTTCGCAGTTGGTCATTTCAGCCTGGCGCGATGCGATGGATGCCCAGTTGGATGGGCCCGACCTTGCTGAGAGCGCACTGCTCGACGCTCTGCCGTTGGCCGCAATGCAGGCCAACGCCGCTATGGCGAGCCATAGTGAGGAAAACGAGGTCAATCTGGGCTCCACCCTTCTGGGCATGTTGATGCTGGATCAACGCGTATTCTGGATCTCGATCGGTGACAGTCCACTTTACCTGTTCCGCGATGATGCCCTGTCACAGGTCAACGAAGATCACTCGATGGCCCCGGTGATCGACGAACAGCTCGCACAAGGATTACTGAGCGCGGAAGAGGCTCAGGGCCATCCGGATCGTAACCAACTGACTTCGGTGATCATGGGGGCTGCGATTCCAGAAGTGGATTGTCCGGAACAACCATTGGCGCTGATTGCGGCAGATGTACTGATCCTTGGCAGTGATGGCCTGCAATATCTCGGCAATTCCGAGATCGAAACGCTGGTGCGCACGCATATTCATTCCCCGGCTCGCGATATTGCTGATGCGCTGCTTCAAGCACTGCATGCAAAGGCAGACCCGGATCAGGACAACATTTCAATCGCCGTGGTCAAACCGGCACAGACTTAGACAGGCAGTGAAACAGGACAAAATGCGAAACCATCTTATCATATCCACCCTCGCTCTTGCTGCTGCAACAGGTGCAGCATCGGCGCAAGAGGCGTGTTCGACTTATGAAATCCAGCCCGGTGATAGCTTGCGGGAACTGGCAATTGCCGTCTACGCGACGGAAGATTACCGGATCATCTATGATGCGAACCGGGATACGATCGGGTCGAACCCCAATATCATTCGCGTCGGTGATGTCCTGACTTTCCCTTGTCTTGAAGATATCGGGCGCGCGGCGCAACTGCCGCATACCGAAGCTGGCCGCATGGCTGCCGAAATGGCCTCGGAACTGGTCAAAGCTGCCGAGGAACGGGCTGAAAAAGCCATTGCCGAGGCCGAAGCCCGTGTGGCCGCTGCAGAGGCCGAAGCTAAAAAGACCAGCGAAGAAGCCGTAATCGCGGCCAAGGCTGCGGCCAAGAAAGAGATCGAAGCAGCCCGTGCGGAAGGTGCCGCGTTGATCCGCAACGCGGATGGTGGCGAAAGCCCTGAAATTCGTGACCGTCAGATTTTGTTGATCACGGGTGGTAACTACGCCCCGTTTACGGATGAAGCGCTGCCAAATCGTGGGCTTTATACCAACCTGGTTGAAACCGCGATGCTGAGGGCCGCGCCCGAGCAGTCCTACAAGATTCAGTTCGTTAATGACTGGTCGTCGCATCTGGACCTATTGATGCCGACTCTCGCCTTTGACGCCACATTCCCTTGGTCGCGGCCGAACTGTGAACAAGCCGCTACGTTGTCGGAAAATGATCGTTCACGGTGCGAAACCTATAATTTCTCAAACCCATTCTACGAGGTCGTTGATACGTTCTTCGCAAAAAGCGGTTCGGGTTACGAAGAGACTCTGACTTATGCAGATTTCGCGGGCACAACGATTTGTAGGCCGGAAGGTTGGTCATTGTCGCATATGGATGCAGTTGGTCTTTACGAGCCTGCAATCACTTTGATGCGCCCCGTTTCACCCGATGATTGTTTTCGCGCAGTTATGGATGGCACAGCCGATATCGTCGCGATCGAAGCGCATCTGGCGGTCGAAGCAATCGGGCGTCTGGGCTACGAACATCAGATCATCGAAAACCCCAACCTAGCGGCAATCAAGTCGCTTAACGTCATGACCCACAAAGATAATCCGGATGGGGAAGCGATCCTTGAGACGCTCAACCAGGGTCTGGCGATCATGCAGCAATCAGGCGAGTGGCGCGACATCGTATCTACCGCACTGCGCTATCAAATGGAAAATGGCTAAGGCCTTGATTGGCCCAACGAAACAAAGTCTGGAGGAAGTGGACATGTTTAACAAGAAATTGAAGAAAGCAGTACTGTCGGCATCAGCCTTCACCGCCCTGAGCGCAGGTGCAGCCGCCGCTCAAGAGGCCTGCTCCAACTATACGGTTCAGGATGGTGACACATTGGCGACCATCGCCATTGCCGCCTACGGCACCTCAAACTATCAGCCGATCTTTAACGCTAACCGCAATGCAATCACCAATCCCGGTTCGCTAACCCCCGGTCTGGTACTGGCGCTGCCCTGTGAGGATGGCAGCCTGCCCAACGGTCAGAGCGCGCAAGAACTGATCGCGGCAGAAGAACAACGTGCTGCAAGCGTCAAGCGCTCGAATGTCTACGCGCCTCCGATCAAGATGGTCGCTGGCAACGGTTGGGAACCGTTCACTACTGAAGATCTGAGCGGCGGTGGCATCATGACCCGTCTGGCGACGACAAGCCTTCAGCGTGCTGGTAACAGCCGCGATTTCTCGGTCAGCTTTGTAGATGACTGGAGTTCGCATCTGGACACACTGTTGCCACTGGGTGCGTTTGATATTTCGATCGCGTGGACTGTACCGGATTGTACCAACCGCTCCTATGAGTGGTCTGCAGAGACCGAAGCCCGGTGTACCCAATTTGTCGCTTCGGTTCCGGTATATGACATTGTCGGTGGATTCTTCACTTTGCCTGAAAGCGAATACGCAAAGGCGACAGATTTCTCCGACCTTGAGGGCTCGACCGTTTGCCGCATGGCAGGCTGGAGCATGGTGGTGCTGGAAGAACAAGGGCTCAACCGCGAGAACACAACTGTGGTCCAACCCAATTCGGCCCGCGAATGTCTCGATGCCGTATTGACCGGTACGGCAGATGTGGCTGCATTCGAAGTCGATCTGTTTGCCTCGACAATGAAAGACATGGGTTTGACCTCGGCGGATATTGTTGAGAACCCGTATGTCTCGACACTGTCTTCGATGAGCTTCCTTGCACACCGCACCAATCCATTCGCGCGCGAGTACATCGCGATGATGAACAAGGGTTTGATCGAGATGCGCGAATCCGGCGAATGGTACGCGATTATTTCCGACACGCTGCGCGAACAAAATGAAAAGCTGAACGCAGTATCAAACTAATCCCTCGGTCGTTATGACCTTTCTTAGGGGCCGGTCTTCGGACTGGCCCTTTTTTTGTCGGTGGGTCAGAATCTTCAATGATAACGGCAAAGCCAACTGACTAGGCCTCAGACGTGGCGCAGTCAGCATTTGGTCTTATTTGCACATACATAATGATTATTTTTATCCTTAATCGCTCATAAAAGGCGGCCGTCTACGGGAATCCCCGAATATTCAGCGTGAACGATAAGCGTAGGATGAACTCAACTGCACCGGTGAGGCGTAAGCCCCGCCACTCACTCAGAAAGAGGCTGGCTATGGGGGCTGGCCTTTTTCTTTTTCAGGGCATGAAAAAACCGGCCCTCTTCGGACCGGTTTCTTTTTAGGCATTTATGCAACCCTTGGCTTATCCGATGATCGCATTCAGGGTCGCACTTGGACGCATCACCGCAGCCGCTTTGGCCGGATCAGTGTGGTAGTATCCACCCAGATCGGCGGGTGCGCCCTGCGCTGCCGCCAACTCGGACAAAATCTGTTCTTCTTTGTCCGCCAACTCTTTCGCGAGCGGTGCAAACTCGGCGGCAAGCCCAGCATCATCGGATTGCCCCGCCAAAGCTTCGGCCCAGTAACGAGCGAACCAGTAGTGGCTATCGCGGTTATCCGGCTGGCCGACTTTGCGGCTGGGTGACTTGTTGTTATCCAAAATTCCCTGCGTGGCAGCCTCGGCAGCGGCGCCCAGGACGCCCGCTTTGGCGTTGCCCTTGCTGTCAGCGAGGAAGTTCAGGGATTCTCCGAGCGCACAGAATTCACCCATGGAGTCCCAGCGCAAGTGGTTTTCTTCAACCAGTTGCTGAACATGTTTCGGCGCCGAACCGCCTGCACCGGTTTCGAACAGACCGCCGCCATTCATCAGTTTAACGATTGATAGCATCTTGGCCGACGTCCCCAGTTCGAGGATCGGGAACAAGTCGGTCAGATAATCCCGCAATACGTTACCGGTGATGGCGATGCTGTCCTTGCCCGCCGTGATAGTTTCCAGCGACTGGCGGGTTGCTTCACGCGGGGCCATAGTCAAGAACTTGTCGGCCACGCCTGCAGCTTCAAGCGCTGGTTTGACATACTTGATCAGCTCGGCGTCATGTGCGCGGTTGGCATCCAGCCAAAAGATCGCCTCGGACCCGGTCAGGCGCTGACGGTCCATCGCCAGCTGGATCCAGTTCTCGATCGGGGCCTTCTTGACGGTGCAGGCGCGCCAGATGTCGCCCTTTTCGACGTCATGGGAATGCAGCGTTTCGCCATTGGCCAGAACGATACGGATTGTACCATCTGCGGGCGCTTCAAACGTCGTCGGGTGCGAGCCGTACTCCTCGGCCTTCTGCGCCATCAATCCAACGTTGGCGACGGCTCCTGCGGTGGCTGGGTTCAGTGCACCATTGGCTTTGAAGAATTTGATGGCCTCATCATACACCGGTGCATAGCAACGGTCAGGGATCACACAGTTGGTATCGCCCTTGGCGCCGGTTTCGTCCCAACCCTTGCCGCCAGCACGGATCACTGCGGGCATCGAGGCGTCGATGATAACATCAGACGGGACATGCAGGTTGGTGATGCCACGGTCCGAATCCACCATATACATCGACGGACGATCCCCTTTGATCGCATTGATTGCGGCGACGATGTCTGCGTTGCCCTGAACCCGCTCAAGCAGGTCCCCCAGACCCGAGTTCGGGTTTACACCCAGTGCGTCCAGCTCTGCACCGAATTTTTCGAACACGGGGGCAAGCCAGGCCTTGACTGCATAGCCGAAGATAATCGGGTCACTGACCTTCATCATCGTCGCCTTCATGTGCAACGAGAACATGGTGCCGTCTTTCTTGGTGTCCTCAATGGCTTCGGTCAGGAACGACGACAGCGCCTTGACCGACATGAATGTTGCGTCGGCCACAGTTCCTTCGGCCAGTGGCCAAGCGTCTTTCAGAACCGTAACGCTGCCATCTTTGCCCACAAACTCAATTTTGGCATCGCCGGCTTGCGCCGCAGTGATCGTTGCCGATTTCTCATTGGCGTAAAAATCATTGCCCGGCATCGAAGACACTTTGGTCTTGCTGTCCGCGCTCCACTCTCCCATCGAATGAGGGTTCTTCTGGGCATAATTCTTCACAGCGCGCGCTGCGCGGCGATCGCTGTTGCCTTCGCGGAGGACCGGGTTCACGGCCGAACCCTTGATGGCGTCATAACGCGCACGGATCGCCTTTTCGTCGTCCGTCGAAGGCTCTTCGGGGTAGTTCGGAATGTCATAACCCTGTGATTGCAGCTCTTCGATGGCTGCCACCAGCTGGGGCACCGACGCCGAGATGTTGGGCAGTTTAATGACATTTGCGTCCGGTGTTTTCACCAGCTCACCTAAAGCAGCCAGATCATCAGTAATACGCTGTTCGTCTGTCAGCTTTTCGGGGAAGGTCGCGATAATACGCCCGGCCAGCGAAATGTCTTTGGTTCCGACGCTGACACCGGCTGCTGACGCAAACTTGCGGATAATGGGCAGGAACGAGGCGCTCGCCAGCTCGGGCGCTTCGTCTACAATGGTATACAATACGTCGAAGTTCGATTTTTCTGCCATATTCCCTTACCTTTTTTAAGCCTTTCAGGGGCGTGCGATCCAAGAGCATGTGCCGCCGTGACATAGGCACCAATCCCAAAGGGGACATGACGGCCCCACGGGTGACTCTGATTTGACAGGGCCTCCCTTAAATGAGGATTGGCTTGGGATCAATCGTATTGAGCGGCGCAAATTGACACGGGTCGAATTAGTTTGGGCTGTTGAGTGATATCACGCACCCGGAAACACCAACTCAAATCGCGCACCGGTCTTGGAAGGCACCAGCAAAATCCGCCCGCCATGTGCCCCCAACAGGTTTGTAACGATGGTCAGGCCCATCCCGGTCCCTCCCTTCTCGCGCGCGGTTGTGAAGAATGGGTTGAAGATGCGGACCCGATTACCGTCGGATATGCCGGAACCATCGTCTTGGACAACCAATCGACCGAGTTCTGCGTGCAGGACCACCTGCCTTGCCCCGTGACGGCATGCATTGTCCAGAAGATGTTGCAGGGCAATTTTCAGGCCAGAGGCTGCAAGGTTCAATGCCTGATCGCCGCCTTCTATGCTGATGTCCAGTTCGGGAAACGAAGCGCGCAACTGATCGGCAAGATCGTTCAGGCTTGCCTCCCCATGATGTTCCGGCACTCGTGCCTGTGCAACCGTGTTAAGAGCGCTGAGCTGCGTTTGCATCTGATCGCTTGCGCCCAATATCTGTTGCAGCAATGCGTGATCCTGGTCCGAGAGCGTTTCGGCCTCGGCCAACAACTCTCCTGCCGCACGGATCGCGGTGACAGGGGTTTTCAACTCATGCGTGACATGATCTGCAAAGACGCGGATCGAAGCTTCGCGCCGTTGCAGCGTATCCGCCATGCTCAGAACCGAACCGGCGAGGCGCGACAGTTCTTGTGTGCCGTAGTGATCGGGCGGCTCGGCGCGTTGCCCTTGTTCAATGGCCCCTGAATAGGTCGCCAGCGACGTTATGGGGCGGAGCAGAAGCCGAACCATAAGGTATCCGACCACTCCGGTCGCACATCCGATCACGATCGCCAGCAAGCCCGCAGCGTTTCGAAACCCGATCTCAGGTCCAAGATACCGCAGCGCGATCAGACCCAGCAGAGACAGGGCGAGCGTACCCGCGAGACCTCCGCCAAGAACAAAACCCAGCGAAGGGCGCCATTTGCGTCTCAGCCCGGCCATGCACCCATCCGCAATCCGATCCCATGCACGGTTTCGATGGCACCGGCCCAGCCCTGATCCCCCAACTTGCGTCGTAAGTTCCGCAAATGACTATCCAGTGTCCTATCCGAGACCGGACTGCCTGCGCCATAAATCGCATCAACCAATTGTGGTCGCGAGACGATGGCGGCGGGCGTTTGCATCAGGCGACGCAAAATCGACAGCTCGGTTGCGGTTAAGGCAAGCGCATTGCCGTCGACCCGAACCAAATGCGCCGACACATCCATTTCAACCGGGCCATGCCGCAGGAGAAGCTCTGCAGCACCCGGTTTGCTGCGTTTCAGGATGGCTTTGATCCGTGCAACCAACTCACGGGGGCTGAAAGGTTTGGTCACGTAATCATCCGCTCCCAACTCGAGGCCCAAAATGCGATCAATCTCGTCATCACGCGCGGTCAGGAACAAGATTGGTACGTCCGAGCGTGCCCGCAAGCGGCGACAAACCTCAAGCCCATCGATCTCAGGCAGGCCGACATCCAGCACGACAAGATCAGGCGCTTCCCGCATCGCGTGGGTTAGAGCCATTTGGCCATCGCGGGCGGTAACCGTTTGGTAGCCCGCGCGCTCAAGCGTGATCGAGACCAGCTCTCGCAGGCGTGGATCATCATCCACGACGAGGATTTTCATCTACCTTCTCCGGCATGGGTTCGACGGCCAGATTACGGATCACCCGATCTGCGCGAAAGCCCCAATTCCTCCAATTGTCGACGACCGGAGGGGTTACGCAATTGCGTACCCGTTTGTCCTTCAGCAACTCTGCCGCCGCCATCTCATTGAGCTGACATGCGTAGTAGGCATCAAACCGTATCGGATTTTCCAGATTCCAACGGGCGATTAAGGCTGAAAAATTCACGAAGCAGCATGCATAGAGCACGCCAATCCCCAGGATCGCAGATCGCAGCAATAACCAGCGGTTCGATTTACCCTGCAAAATTTGCCAACCGGTCAGACACAAACCCACAGCAACCAGCGCCATCCATATTGCCGCATGAACACGCAAATAGGTCAGCCCGTAGAAATCAACGTAAAGCGACAGGCGCATCAGCGATGAGATCACCAGCAGTACATTCTGCGCCAGCCACAGCATCATCCATCTTGTCAGCCCCTGCCGCTCGTTCAGATAGGGTCGCGCGGCCAAGGCAAATGCGCCCGCCAGCAAAGCTGTGACCAAGAGTGGGTATGCCCCGCGATGAGCATATTCAGCATAGGTCATCCCCTCGGGCAACTTGGCATTGCCCCAGAGAAAGACCATGTCCATCCCAGTTTGCACCGCCAGCAGCAAGTTGAACACCACTAGCGCATTGGCAACGGATTGGGCATTCAGGCCAAAGGCAGGCAATGGGCGCTTGCGTCCGGGGCCAAATCGGGGGGCAAGCAAGTCAGGCTGTAAGGTGACCGCAAGAAAGGGCCAGATCGTGATTGCCGCCCCGATCCAGAATAGCAGTCGGTCGAACCGCAGATCAAATCGCCAAATCCGATCGATCCAATCAGACAAGACCGGATTGGCCGCAACCATCAGCGAAGCAAAGATCAGTGCGCCTCCGATCGGGAAACTCCAGTTGCGCAGTGTACGAAGGGCAACCCCGTCAACGCGGGAAACCGAATGACCTTTCTGAACCGCCACTATCCCGTGTCTGAGCGCCAATATTGGAAACAGAGACAGAAACCGGCGAACCGAAGCGACCTCATGATTGCCCAGCACGGCCCAACACAGCGCAATGGTCGATCCACCCAGCAAGAAAGCTACGGACAGGGCTTGAACATATTCCACCACCGGAAGAATGCTAAGCAGCAAAAGAAGGGCTGGCCCGACAAGTCCACCACGGCGGCGCAGTAAGGCAAACACGACAGCGGAAAACGCCAACATAAAGAGCGCGATTGAAAGGCCAGGAGAATGGTCGAAAAACAGAAAATCGGCGAGCGCAACCAGAAACACCAAACCCAAGAAAGCATGGCGATTGCCGGGTTCCGCTAAGCCATCGGCTCGGTTTGTGCCTCGATCAGGGGTGTCCAGCCACCAACTATCTTGTAAAACTGATGCCGGTACGCCGCGCACGATGAACTGTCCCATTTAACTGCTCCTTGTTTGTGTTGGTTCTGTCTGGCCTAGGCAGGTGCAGATCACCGCGTAAGGGTCGTGCATTTTTTGTGCAGAGGTGCTTTTAGCGGTGCAGCCTCTTCCCCTTGCGCGTGCCGGTGGCTAAGACGATCTTCCAACCGCAAGTCAGGAGGCCCCTTTGGACCGTATCACCCGCACCATCGCCACCGAGATTAACGCCCGCGCGGAACAGGTTGGGGCCGCGGTCAGGTTGTTGGATGAAGGTGCGACCGTGCCCTTTGTCGCCCGTTATCGGAAGGAAGTGACCGGCGGGCTGGATGATACCCAATTGCGCACCCTTTCCGACCGACTGAATTATCTGCGTGAGCTTGAGGCCCGGCGCGAGGCGATTCTGTCCTCGATCAAGGATCAGGGGAAACTGACGGACGATCTGGTGAAATCGATCGCCCAAGCCGAAACCAAGGCGCAGTTGGAAGACATTTATCTGCCGTACAAGCCCAAACGCCGGACCAAGGCGATGATTGCCCGCGAGAATGGTCTGGAGCCGCTGGCCGATGCGATTCTGTCGGACCGGTTGGCCGAACCAGAAGGGCTGGCTGAGGGATATCTGATTGAGGCTGTCCCCACGACCAAAGACGCGCTGAATGGTGCACGGGACATCATCACAGAGCGGCTTACCGAAAACGCTGCTTTGTTGGGAGAGCTACGTAACTTCATGCAGCGTGAGGCGTTGCTGAGCGCGAATGTTGTCGAGGGCAAAGAACAAGCAGGGGCCAAGTTCAGCGATTACTTTGATCATTTCGAGCTTTGGTCGAAAACCCCATCGCATCGAGCGCTGGCAATGCTGCGCGCCTCAAAGGAAGGGATCGTAACGCTCGAAATTGCTCCCGAACCCGAAGCGGGCGCCGCGCGGGCCGAGGCCATGGTTGCGGCTCATCTTAACACGCGGGGCGATGCGCCGGGTGACAAATGGCTGCGCAAGGTTGCGGGCTGGACATGGCGGGTCAAGCTGTCGCTGTCGATGATGGTCGAACTGATGGCCGACCTGCGCAGCCGCGCACAAGACGAGGCAATTCAAGTGTTTTCGCGCAACCTAAAGGATCTGCTATTCGCTGCTCCGGCGGGGGCACGTCCGACTCTTGGGTTGGATCCCGGCATTCGCACCGGGGTCAAAGCCGCCGTGGTGGATGCAACCGGTAAGGTGGTTGCAACGGATACGCTATATCCGTTTCAGCCCAAGAATGATCTGCGTGGTGCACAAGCGGCAATCCTGAACCTTATCGCTACACATAAAATCGAGCTTATTGCCATCGGCAACGGCACAGCCAGCCGCGAGACTGAGCGTTTGGTGGCCGATACGCTGTCGCTTCTGCCCAAGACCGTCAAAGCACCGACCAAGGTCGTCGTTTCCGAGGCTGGAGCCTCGGTCTACTCGGCATCCGAGCTTGCCGCGCGCGAATTTCCCGACCTCGACGTCTCGCTACGTGGAGCGGTCTCGATTGCCCGCCGGCTACAAGATCCCTTGGCTGAACTGGTCAAGATCGAACCCAAAAGCATCGGCGTCGGTCAGTATCAGCACGATGTGGATCAGCACCGCTTGTCACAGTCACTGGAGTCGGTGATCGAAGATGTAGTGAACGCTGTGGGCGTGGATCTGAATACAGCTTCAGCCCCCTTGCTTTCGCACGTCTCGGGTCTGGGACCGGAATTGGCTGAGGCGATTGTCACGCACCGAGATATTCATGGTGCCTTTGCGTCTCGCAAGGATTTGCTGAAGGTGGCCCGTCTTGGTCCACGCGCCTTCGAGCAGTGTGCAGGTTTCCTGCGAATTCGCGACGGTTCAGAGCCTCTGGACGCCTCCTCGGTTCACCCCGAGGCTTACGATGTCGCCCGTCGGGTCGTGGCAGCATGTGGGCGCGACATTCGCCAAATCATGGGGCATGAAGGCGCGCTGAAAGACCTGCGCGCCGAGCAGTTTGTGAGTGACACCTTCGGCTTGCCTACGGTTCGCGACATTTTCACCGAATTGGAGAAGCCCGGCCGAGACCCGCGACCCAGTTTCAAAACGGCGTCGTTTACGGACGGGGTTGAGGAAATCACGGACCTGAAGCCCGGCATGGTGCTGGAGGGTACCGTCACCAATGTCGCCGCCTTCGGCGCGTTTGTCGACATTGGCGTGCATCAGGACGGGTTGGTTCATGTCAGCCAACTGGCCGATCGGTTCGTGAAGGACCCGCATGAGGTGGTCAAAACCGGGCAAGTTGTCAAAGTGACGGTGGTCGAAGTCGACGTTCCACGTAAGCGCATTGGGCTGTCCATGCGCAAGGACGGTGGTGCTTCGGCAAGCGAGGGCAATGCACTTCGTGGCAAGGGCAAACCGGCACGAACACCCAAGCCAGGGGAACAGCGGCGCAGCCATGGGGGTCAGAGCACCCAGAACGGGGCATTTGGTGACGCTCTTAGAGACGCCTTCAATAAACGTTAGGCAGCAACCCTGTCATAGGGCTAAATACGAGGCGTGTTTCTGCATGACCTACATTCACCTAAGCCCCGGCAGACAGAAAGAAAAGCAGGGCGCTAACATTCGGGTGTTGCAACTCGGACCATGATCTGGATGATGCTGGCCCATGATGGCCGAAAAATTCGGCCAACCGTATGAAAATGCGGCCACAACAAAAAATGGGGAGACGACTTATGTCATTCAAAACTCTGATGCTTGCCGCCAGTGCAACGGCGATGATCGCGGCGGGCGCTTCGGCGGAGACGCTGCGATGGGCCCGTGCAGGTGACGCGCTTACGCTGGACCCGCATGCGCAAAACGAAGGCCCGACCTCGGCCATGGCGCACCAGATCATGGAAACGCTGGTGATGCGTGATCACTCAGGTGCACTGGTTCCATCTCTGGCGACCGAATGGGCACCATCGGAAGAAAATCCGAATGTCTGGGTGTTCAAACTGCGCGAGGGCGTTACCTTCCACGACGGTGCCGAGTTCGACAGCGAGGATGTCGTGTTTTCGCTGAACCGCGCGATGACGCCGGATTCGGATTACAAGGAACTGTTGGCCTCTGTGAAAGAGGTGCGTGCACCCGACAAGTTCACGATCGAGATCGAAACTGACGGCCCGAACCCGATCATGCCCAACAACCTGACCAACATGTTCATGATGGACAAAGGTTGGGCCGAGGCAAACAACGCCGTCAAGGTTCAGGACTATGAGGGCGGCGAAGACACGTTTGCGGCCAAGAACGCCAATGGCACAGGTCCCTACAAGCTGGTCAGCCGCGAGCCCGACGTGAAAACCGTCCTGGCCGCCTATGACGGCTATTGGGGCAAGGATGAGTTCCCGCTGCAGGTAACCGAGATCATCTATACCCCGATCCAGAACGCCGCGACCCGTGTTGCCGCGCTGCTTTCGGGTGAGGTTGATTTCATTCAGGACGTGCCCGTACAGGACCTCGAGCGTGTAGCCGGAACCGATGGTCTGGACGTACGCACCGCGCCGCAGAACCGGGTAATTTTCTTTGGCATGAACATGGGCGATGCTGATCTGACCTCGGACAATGTGGATGGTAAGAACCCGCTGGCTGATGTCCGCGTTCGACAGGCGATGTCAAAAGCGATCAATCGTGATGCGATCAAACAGGTCGTGATGCGTGGTCAGTCTGCTCCTGCTGGCATGATCTCACCTCCGTTTGTGAATGGTTGGGATGCAGATATGGATGCGTCCTCGTCAACCGATATCGAAGGGGCCAAGGCGTTGATGGCAGAAGCAGGCTATCCTGATGGATTCTCGCTGACCCTGAACTGCCCGAATGACCGCTACATCAATGATGAGGCGATCTGTCAGGCAGCGGTTGGAATGCTGGCCCAGATCGGCGTCACAGTTAACCTGGACGCCAAACCGAAAGCCCAGCACTTCCCGTTGATCAACAACCTAGAAACAGATTTCTACATGCTGGGCTGGGGTGTTCCGACTTATGACTCGGAGTACATCTTCAACTTCCTCGTCCATTCGAAGGGCGAAAAGTACGGCTCGTGGAATGGCACACGCTATTCCAACCCGGATCTGGATGCCAAAATCGTGGCCCTTGCCTCTGAAACTGATCTGCCCGCACGTGATCAGCAGATCGGTGATATCTGGCAGGTTGTTCAGGACGAACAGCTTTATATCCCGATCCACCATCAGGTGCTGAACTGGGGCATGAAATCGGGCGTGGGCACCATCGTCGAGCCGGAAGATTCACCGAAGATCAAGTACTTTGAGATGAACTAAACTATCCTTTGTGATGGTATGCAGGGCGCGGAAACGCGCCCTGTTCTTGTTTGCGCCGTCGGTAACGGACATGTGATCTCGGCGCAGGAACGGCTTTACGTGGCAGCGAAAAAGCTGGATTGTTTCAGCGCTAACAGGGAGATTTCGCCATGATCCTCAGAAACAGTGCAATCGGCCTGACCATGTTGCTTGCAAGCGCCGCACAGGCGGCCGAATTTAAGTGGGCCTCGACCACCGATCCGCAGACGATGGACCCTCACGCGGTCAACTCGGCCCCAGTTCTCGGGTTCCTGAACAACGTCTACGAAGGGCTGGTCCGCCGCGGAAAGGATATGAGCGTTGAGCCCGCGTTGGCTGTCAGTTGGGAGCCGATCGGCGACGGCGAAGGATGGCGGTTCAATCTGCGTCAGGGCGTGACCTTTCACGACGGAAGCAGCTTTGACGCGCAAGATGTGCTGTTCAGCTACCAACGCGCCTCGGGTGAGGCGGCGGACACGCGCAGTTGGTTCGCTCCTGTCAGTGACGTCATTGTAGTTGATGACTACACCGTTGATATCATGACCACAGCACCTAACCCGCTGTTTCCGTCATCGATTGCCAACTGGATGATCATGGATCAAGACTGGACTGAGGCCAACGACGCCGTGGTCCCCGACAAAGAAACCGGAAACTACGCCACCATCAACGCCAACGGCACCGGCGCGTTCAAGGTGACCGAGCGCGAGCCGGGTCTTAAGACCGTGTTGGAACCTTATGAAGGCTGGTGGGGGGATGTTGAACACAACATCACCCGTGCAGAATTTAATCCGATCCAAAATCCTGCCACGGCCGTAGCGGCGCTTCTATCGGGCGATGTGGACATGATCAACCCGGTCCCCATTCAGGACGTCGCACGGCTGCAGCAGAACGCAGAAGTCGATGTCATCCAGGGCATTGAAGCGCGTGTGATCATGCTGGGCTTCGACCACGAGGCTGACACGCTGAAATACACAGACGATGCGGGCAAACCCAACCCGTTCCGTGACGCGCGCGTGCGGCAGGCAGTTGCGCAAGCGGTGAATGTCGACGCCATTCTGGCCACGATCATGCGCGGAAATGCCGAGCCCGCATCGCAGCTCGTCAGCCCAGCCATGAGCGGGTTCTCCGAAGCCAACGCCGGACGCCCCGCGTTTGATGTGGAATCGGCAAAGGCGCTGCTGGCCGAGGCCGGATATGCAGATGGTTTCTCATTTGGCCTGAAATGCCCCAATGACCGCTACCTTAATGACGAGGCCGTCTGTCAGGCCGTCGTTGGTATGCTGGCTCAGATCGGGATCACCGCCGAGCTGGACGCGATGCCAGTGCGGAACTATTGGCCGGAACTGCGCGAAGATAATTACGACATGTACCTGCTGGGCTGGAGCCCCGGTACGTTCGACGCCGAGCATCCGGTCCGGTTCCTTGTCGCAACCCCGAACGAAGAGAAAAAGCTGGGTAGCTGGAACTTCGGCGGCTTCTCGAATGCACGTGTCGATGAGCTGTTGCCGATGATCCAGTCAGAACTGGATGAGGCCAAGCGTCAGGCGATGCTGGACGAGGTTACTCAAATCTATCAGGACGAACACGTTTATGTGCCGATGTATGTCCAGCCGCTGGTTTGGGGCACGCGCAGCAATGTAGAGGTCACGCAGCGTCCGGACAACTTCTTCCTGCTGCGTTGGGTGAATGTGAATTGATCGGCGGCAACGTCGCGTTGAGTTGACAGCACTCTCTTGACCATCTGGTCAAGGTCGGCCTAGAGAGACCGATCTACGAGGGAAACATATGTTCGCATATATCGTCAGACGGATGTTCCAGTCCGTCATAGTGCTGTTGGTCGTGGGGTTGGTCGCCTTTTCGATGTTCCGATTTGTTGGCGACCCGATCGACAACATGCTGGGTCAAGAGCGCACGCAGGCCGACATTGACCGCCTACGGACCGAGCTTGGGTTGGACCAACCTTTTGTGGTGCAATACGCCAAGTTCCTGCAAGGCGCCGTTCAGGGCAATTTCGGTGTGTCTTATCGCCAGGGGCGACCGGTCTCGACCATCCTGGTGGAACGCGCTCCGGCGACGTTGGAATTGGCCTTTGTGTCCGGCTTTCTTGCGATCACGATGGGCATTGCCCTCGGTGTCTTTACTGCAATCCGACGACAAGGGATCGCTGCCAATGTGATCATGACCGTTTCCTTGATCGGGGTTTCGCTGCCGACGTTCCTCATAGGTATCCTGCTGATCTATGTTTTCTCGGTTGAACTTGACCTACTGCCCAGTTTCGGGAGGGGCGAGACCGTTATGATTGGCAGTTGGTCCACCGGGTTTCTGACGACCTCGGGGCTCAAGGCGTTGATATTGCCTGCAATCACGCTGGGCCTCTATCAAATGACGCTGATCATGCGGCTTGTCCGGTCCGAGATGCTGGAGGTTCTGCGCGCTGACTATGTCCGCTTTGCCCGCGCCCGAGGGCTGTCGGACCGGGTGATCAATTTCCGCCACGCGCTGAAGAACACTCTTGTGCCGGTGATCACCATCACGGGCCTTCAGCTGGGGTCGATCATCGCTTTTGCCATCATCACCGAAACGGTGTTCCAATGGCCGGGCGTCGGCTTGCTGTTCATCAACGCGATCCAGTTCGTGGATATCCCCGTTATGGCTGCCTATCTGATGCTGATCTCAGTGATGTTCGTGACAATCAACCTGATTGTCGACCTTCTGTACTATGCCATTGACCCGCGCCTGCGTGTCGACGCGAGGGCCACATGACCGAAACGATGGAAACCCCGAAAGTCGCGCCTAAATCGCGTATGGCTAAATTCTGGGACAGCGATTTCGCCTGGTCTTTCCGGCACTCTCCGGTAGCCATGATCGCATCTTTGGTCGTGGTCATTCTGGTGCTGGCGGCGATCTTTGCCCCGCTGATCGCGCCATATAACCCGTTCGATCCAGCAACACTGAACCTGATGAACGGGTTCACACCGCCAGGTACGCCCAATGCGTTCACGCAAGAGACCTTTTTACTAGGCACGGATGACCAAGGGCGCGATGTGTTCTCGACCATCCTCTACGGGTTGCGCATTTCATTGTTCGTAGGTGCCTCTGCTGTGCTTCTTGCCTTGATCATCGGCGTGATCCTCGGTCTGATCGCTGCGTATTTCGGAGGTTGGATCGAGACGCTGATCATGCGTATCGCAGACGTGCAACTGACGTTCCCGGCCATTCTGGTCGCAATGCTGATCTTTGGGATTGCCAAAGGAATCACTCCGCCGGAATACCGCGATGAGATGGCAATCTATGTTCTGATCATCGCGATTGCGTTGTCGGACTGGGTGCAGTTCGCACGCGTCGTCCGTGGTGCTGCTCTGGTCGAGAAAAACAAAGAATATGTACAAGCCGCGCGCCTGATCGGGCGTGGATCGTTCCCGATCATGTTCCGTCACATCCTACCCAATGTCCTTAGCCCGGTTCTGGTCATCGCCACCATCTCGCTGGCGCTGGCGATCATTGCTGAGGCCACATTGAGTTTTCTGGGTGTGGGCGCCCCTCCGACCCAGCCGTCGCTGGGAACACTAATCCGGATCGGGCAAGGTTTCCTGTTCTCGGGCGAATGGTGGATTTTATTCTTCCCGGCCTGCACGCTTCTGGCCCTTGCCCTGTCGGTCAACCTGTTGGGCGACTGGTTGCGCGACGCGCTGAACCCAAAACTGCGGTGATTTCATGAGCCTTCTGACCATCCAAAACCTCACCGTCGAATTCCCGACCCGCCGCCAGCTATTTACCGCAGTGGACCACGCCAGCCTTTCTGTAGAACCCGGCGAAATCCACGGGCTTGTGGGCGAATCCGGGGCAGGTAAATCTACCATCGGCGCTGCCGTGATGGGCCTTCTGGAACGCCCAGGTCGCATTGCCAGCGGTCAGATTAAGCTGGGCGGCGATAAGATCAGCGGCATCGATGCCGATGCGATGCGCGGGCTGCGCGGCAAGAAGATCTCGATGATCTTTCAAGACCCGCTTACGTCGCTGAACCCGCTATTTACAGTGCGCGAGCAACTGGTCGAGACGATCCAGACCCATCTGGGTGGATCCGAGGCCGAGGCAAGCAAGCGCGCCCGTGATTTGATCGACCGCGTTGGCATCCCAGACCCGGATACTCGGCTGGATCAGTACCCGCACCAGTTCTCGGGCGGCATGCGGCAACGCGTGGTGATTGCTCTGGCACTTTGCACCGAACCGGATGTGATCATCGCCGATGAACCCACGACGGCTTTGGATGTTTCGGTTCAGGCCCAGATTCTGGACCTGATCAAGGAACTGGCACAAGAGCGTCAGGTGGGTGTCATCCTGATCACCCATGATATGGGCGTGATCGCCGATACAACTGACCGCGTGACCGTGATGTATGCGGGCAAGGTGGTTGAAAGCGGCACCACGGCACAGGTGATGGGCCAGCCGCAACACGAATACACCAAGTCCTTGATCGCCGCCGTACCACGCCCGACGCTGAAACTGCATCGCTTCCCTCAGATCAGCTATGGCGGGCGTGACACGCGTTTCGCGATCGAGGATATGGCGCGCCACTGGCCCAAGGTGAATAACGACGCCAGCAAACCGATCTTTGAAATCCGCGGCCTGACCAAGAAATTCCTGCAAAAGCGTGGATTACTGCCTTGGGATCGTACCTACTTCACCGCTGTCGACAACGTCAGCTTTGACATTCGCGCGGGCGAAGTCTTTGGGGTTGTCGGTGAGTCCGGATCGGGCAAGTCCACCGTCGCGCGTATGATCGCAGGGCTTTATCCCGTGGACGGTGGCACCATCACCTTTGACGGGCAACTGGTTAGCGATCTAAGCAATCGTGCGGTGCAAGACGAATACCGCAAGAACATCCAAATGATCTTTCAGGACCCCTACTCGTCTCTCAATCCGCGTATGCGGGTGGATGAAATAGTGGCGGAGCCGATCCGCCATCACCGCCTGATGGAAGGTGCCGACGTCAAGCGCCGCGTGGACGAATTGCTGGATCAAGTGGGGTTGGGGTCAGAGGCCGGGCTGAAATATCCACATGAGTTCTCGGGCGGTCAGCGCCAGCGTATTTCGATTGCCCGCGCATTGGCGACACAACCCCGGTTCCTGATCTGCGATGAGCCCACAAGCGCGCTCGACGTTTCGATCCAGGCGCAGATTTTGAACATTCTTAAAGACCTGCAAGAGCATCTGGGCCTGACCATGCTGTTCATCAGCCACGACCTGCCAGTGGTGCGCCAGATGTGTGACCGAGTTGCGGTCATGAAACAGGGACAAATCGTCGAGGTTCAGGACACCAGCGATCTGTTTGCCCGTCCGAAAACCGAATACGCGCAAGAACTGTTGCGGTTGATGCCGAAACTCGATGACCTGTCGACTGACGGGCTTGGGGTCGAAGCAGAATAGGGCTGCGACACCCGTCGCAGGCGCTCCGTGACTAGAGGCCTTGTTCGAATGCCCGGAACTCGGCAGCGATAGCCGCAGCTGCTATCGCCAGCAGACGCTCGCCATCCTGAGGATTGGCCAAAGCTGAATGCGATCCAACGCGGCCATCCGGGAAGTCCGCGCGATGCTCGTCAGGTGGACCATGGCGATCCCCTGCGTGATCCCGGATGTATTCGGCGCTGAGTTTCTGGGGCGGCTCAGCGGCCCGATTGGCAGGCAATGATCCAAGCAAAGACTGGGTTATGGCAATCTCCGAGGGGGTGGCGTGCATCCCTTCCCAATCTCCATAGAGCTGCTGTCGCAGAACATTCACTGCGTTCGGCTCCCACCAGCTACGTATCAGCAATTGACCACCGGCAATTTCGCTTTCGATCTGCCGAAGAGGCGCCAGATTGGCCCCGTGCCCATTCACTATGAACACTCCAACGAAACCTTGCTCCAAGAGCCCCCGGATCACCTCATCTGCGATGGTGCGAAAGGTTTCGGCTGAAATAGACACCGTTCCGGGAAATCCCGCGTTGAAAGGCGCTGGCGTGTAGGCCAGCGCCGGAGCGACGATACCCTCGCATTGCCTGGCGGCAGCGAGTGCGACAGCCTCGGCGCAAATCGTGTCGGTGCCAATGCGACCCATCGGGCCGTGCTGCTCGGTCGATCCAACCGGCAGCAACACGGCCGCACCGGCATTGATACGAGTGTCAACCTCGTACCATGTCATGTGCTCAAGTTTCATGACTTTGAAAACTCTCGCAGGCGCTCCAGTTACTAGGGCCTCTGATCAGAGGCCCCAGCGCTCCCGGTTTTCGTCAAAGAAGCCTTGGGCTTTTTTCACTTCAATCCAGTTGTTCACATAGTTGATCCAGACCTGATCACTTTGCGGCAACAGCATCGCGATGGGAGAAGGAGAACGTGGACCGGCATTCTTGACGCGGACGACCGGGAACTTTGCTTCAAGGGTCGATCCCTCGATATTCGAGGTTATGAACACATCTGCACGACCGGCCAGGACCTCCTGAAAACCACGTGCAGGAGCTTCGACCACTTTGATATCCGCATCGGGGAACCATTCGCGCACGCGCTTTTCAAAGGTGGTGCCCAGGGTAGTAGCAACCTTCACGTCCGGCTTGTTGATCGAGTCGTAGCCATCAAATTTGTCGGCCTTTTCCTTGGTTGTGTAGGGAAACAACTCAACCGCGATGTAACTGTCGGAAAACCCTGCAACTTTCATGCGCGGAGGTGAGATAGAAGCCGAACCGGTGATGTGGTACTTCCCCGCTACCACACCATTGACCAATGTTTTCCAGTCGGTGGGCACATATTCGACCTCAACACCCAGATCAGCGGCCAGCGCGTTCATGATGTCGATATCATAGCCTTTATAGCTGTTAGTCGCCGGGTCGCGCAGTGACATCGGATTCCAGTCACCGGTTGTCCCCACTTTCAGCACGCCGTCATCCAAAATTTCATTCAGAGCCGACTGTGCTTGCGCAGCGCCGCTGATCACAAGACCGAGCGCAGCCGCAGCCGCGACTTTAACAAAACGTTTCATGTGGTTCTCCCGTTGGTGGCGTTAGTCTTTTATCACGACATTGCTTCTTGATTTAAGCGTAAAGAAAAAGATAATCTCAAGCAACTAATTAACTCATAGTAATCACAAGTGGGCCAGCAGATGCCAAACGCAGCGATCGAGCTTGTCGACGTAGACAAGTGGTTTGGCACATTTCACGTGCTCAAGAACATCAACCTGACAGTCAACAGTGGTGAAAAGGTTGTGATCTGCGGCCCATCCGGATCGGGTAAATCAACGGTCGTAAGATGCATCAATCAGCTTGAGAAACATCAAAAGGGCACCATCCGCATCGATGGGGTCGAACTGAACGATGATGCCAAATCTGCAGCCACCATCCGGTCAGAAGTTGGCATGGTGTTCCAGCAATTCAATCTGTTCCCGCATCTAACAGTGCTGGAAAACCTGACCCTTGGCCCCATCAAGGCCCGCGGGTTGAGCCGAAAAGAAGCCGAAGACAAAGCGCGCCACTACCTTGAGCGTGTTCATATACCCGATCAGGCCGACAAGCGCCCGATACAGCTTTCGGGTGGACAGCAGCAGCGAGTGGCAATTGCCCGTTCGCTTTGCATGGAGCCCAGGGTCCTTTTGTTCGACGAACCCACCTCGGCGCTCGACCCTGAGATGATCTCCGAGGTGCTCGACGTGATGGTCGAACTTGCCGAGGAAGGCATGACCATGGTTGTGGTGACCCATGAGATGGGATTTGCCCGAAAAGTGGCCGACAACATGGTGTTCATGGATGCAGGCGAGATTGTCGAACAAGGTAAGCCCGAGCATTTCTTCACCAATCCAAAGTCTGAGCGGTGTCAGAAATTCCTGAGCCAAATTCTGCAGCATTGAGTTGGGTCCGATGAAAAAAACACTTCTCTTCCTTCCCCTTTTCATGCTGATCACGGGCTGTTCGTCCTCACAGACCTGGGGTTGGTACGTCATTGACCCAACCACGGCTTCAGGCTGGACCAATGTAAAATTCCTGATTTCGGGCATGGGTGCGACCATTCAGATTTCGCTGATTGCGGCGATCTTATCGATTGTCATCGGGCTGCTGGTTGCCCTGCCCGGTTTATCGGAAAAGCGCGGCTGGCGGCTGGTAAACCGGGTATATGTCGAGTTCGTTCGCTCGATCCCTCTGTTGCCTATGCTGTTTTGGGTGTTCTACGGGTTGCCGATTGTCTTTCAGTCGATGGGTATGAACATCCCAATCGATCCCTTCTGGGGCGCAATTATCACCCTTGCGATATCGGACAGCGCCTTTACCGCCGAGATCTACCGTGCCGGTATACAATCTATCGCAAAAGGGCAAAGCGAGGCGGCGCAAACGATTGGCCTGAACTATTTTCAGACCATGCGCTATGTGATCCTGCCGCAAGCGATCCGGCGCATTCTGCCGCCGCTGGCCAACCAATTTATCTACATTGTGAAGATGAGCGCTTTCGCCAGCGTCATCGGCATGCAAGAACTGACACGCCGTGCGAATGAGCTGGTAGTGACGGAATACCGCCCGCTTGAGATCTATACCTTGTTGATCTTCGAGTATCTGGTGCTGGTACTGATCATCAGCGCCGGTGTGCGTTGGCTCGAGCGCCGGATGGGTGCAGATGAGCGCGGATAAGGAGCAGAGAAATGGACTGGAAAGACTTCATGGCCGAGACCGAGGCCAATATTGGTGCATTCTCGAAAGAAGTGCCCGAAACCGTCCGTGGTTTTGGCATCATGGGTAAGGCCGCCAAAACAGATGGTGCGCTGAGTGAAAAGACAAAGGAATTCATGGCGTTGGGGATTGCCATCGCGACGCGCTGCGACAGCTGCATCGGCTTCCATATCCGCTCATTGGTGCGGCTGGGTGCTACCCGCGAAGAGCTGTGCGAAGCGCTGGCTATGGCCACCTATATGGGCGGCGGCCCGTCTTACGCCTACAGCGCCAAGGCGTTGAAGGCGTTTGATGTGTTTTCAGAGTAATAGACCGGTACGCGGTCCGATTTCATTGGATGGTTCTTGCCATGGCAGTCACCGAAATCCGTAATGAAGGGATGCGAATTGGTGGCAAGATCATCATTACCGCTGAGACCATCCCGGTTCACTACCCCTATACCAATGAGGTCGTGGGCCATGTGCCCGCAGGGCAGGCTGAACACGCGCGCCGCGCCCTCGAAATTGCGGCCCACTACAAGCCCGAACTGACCCGCTATGAACGCAGCCAAATCCTGCAACGGGCTGGAGAGCTGATTGGTGAACGTCGCGATTACCTCACCAAATGGCTGGTGCTTGAGCTTGGCATCTGCCATCAACACGCGATCTACGAGACCAAGCGCGCGCAGGATGTCTTTCAATTTGCAGCGGCCGAGGCACTGAAGGATGATGGCGAAATCTTTGCGTGCGATCTGACCCAAAACGGTAAAGCCCGCAAGATTTTCACGATGCGCGAGCCTGTGACCGCAATCAGCGCGATCACTCCATTCAACCATCCACTCAACATGGTCAGCCACAAGGTTGCTCCGTCGATCGCCACCAATAACTGCATGGTCTGCAAACCGACCGAGTTGACGCCTCTGACCTGCCTGACGCTGGCCGATATCCTTTATGAGGCAGGCCTGCCGCCTGAGATGTTTCAGGTGGTCACTGGCTGGCCACAGGACATTGGGAATGAGATGATCGCCAATGAAAACATCGACATGATAACCTTCACCGGTAGTGTTCGCGTGGGCAAGATGATCGCAGAGAAGGCGGTTTACAAACGTCAGGCGCTGGAGTTGGGAGGTAATGATCCACTGATTGTTCTGAATGACCTCAACGATGCCGATCTAAACAGGGCAGCAACGATCGCCGTAGCCGGGGCCACCGGCAATTCGGGACAACGCTGCACTGCGATCAAGCGAATACTGGTGCAAGAGAGTGTCGCGGACACCTTTGTGCCTTTGGTGCTGGAGAAGGCCAAAAAGATCAGATTCGGAGATCCGCAGGATCCTGAGACCGAGCTGGGTTGTGTGATCCACGAGGATGCGGCCAAGCTTTTCGAAGATCGTGTTCACTTGGCCCAGAAAGAGGGAGCAGAAGTCCTTTACCACCCCGGACGTCAGGGCGCGCTGCTGCCGCCGATCGTGGTCGACGACGTTCCCCACGACTCTGCGTTAGTGATGGAGGAAACTTTCGGTCCCATTATTCCCATCATTCGCGTGCCCGACGACGATGACGAGGTCATGCGCATCTCGAACTCTACTGTGTACGGCCTGTCGTCGGGGGTATGTACCAATGACCTGAACCGCGCAATTGCCTATATCAATGGGCTGAGCGTGGGCACCTGCAATATCTGGGAACAACCCGGATACCGTATCGAAATGTCCCCCTTTGGCGGCATCAAGGATTCGGGCAATGGTGTCAAAGAAGGGGTCATCGAGGCCATGAGGTTCTTTACGAATGTCAAAACCTACTCGCTTCCTTGGCCCGGTTGAAGACTTGTTGAAGATTGCAATGCACACCACGAGAGATTCATGCTCACTCAGCCATGAAATGACCGCTTGAGCCCTTCGGCTCTTGGCGTCATATGTGCCTTCGAACGCACGCGCGATGCCCCGAAACAAGGAAATACCTCATGCAAAAGGTTCTGATCACAGGTACTGCCGGATTTATCGGGTTCCATCTTGCCAAACTTTTGCTTGAGAACGGTTGCCGGGTTCATGGCTTTGACGGGATGACTGATTATTACGATGTCCGCCTCAAACAGAGTCGACATGCGCTGTTGCAGGAGAACCCAAATTTTTCGTGCGATGAAGGGATGCTGGAAGATACCGCCAAGTTCGACCAGATCGCTGATGCTTTTGAACCGGACGTGATCATCCACCTCGCGGCGCAAGCTGGCGTCCGATATAGCCTGGAAAACCCGCGCGCCTATGTCGAAAGCAATGTTGTCGGGACGTTCAACGTGATGGAAGCTGCGCGGCGGCACAAAGTGCGGCATCTGCTGATGGCTTCGACTTCATCGATCTACGGGGCAAATCCTGACATGCCGTTCGACGAGTGCGAAAAAGCAGATCATCAACTCACTATGTACGCAGCCACCAAAAAGGCAAATGAAGCGATGGGGCATTCCTATGCCCATCTTTGGGATATTCCGACGACAATGTTCCGCTTCTTCACAGTCTACGGTCCTTGGGGGCGCCCGGACCTTGCGTTCTTCAAATTCACGGACGCTATCCTCAACGACCGCCCGATAGACATCTACAACCACGGCGACATGTATCGTGATTTCACCTATGTGGATGACCTGGTGCGCGCAATCTCTCTGCTGATCGACGTTGTGCCTGTTCGCCCCAAAGCCCCCGAAGACATCGCCGAAGGTGACAGCCTGAGCCCGGTCGCTCCCTATCGCATAGTGAACATTGGAAATTCAGACAAAGTGCGTTTGTTGGATTTCATCGACGCCATCGAAGAAAGCCTCGGCAAACCCGCGATCCGAAACTATATGGAGATGCAGTTGGGCGATGTGCCTGCAACTTGGGCCAATGCCGCACTGCTGCACCGCCTGACCGGTTATCGCCCAAAAACCGAAATCAGGGACGGCATACAGGCCTTCGTGGACTGGTATCGCGCATATTACGGTAAATAGAACCTGCGAACCTGCCTAAACCTGAATTCGCCGGCCCCAGCACCGATTAAACCGTCAGCGCGTTCAGATCGCTTTTTTCAGTGCCTCGATTATCTGCTCTTGCGAATTCTCCTGCAGATACGGGTGCATCGGCAGGCTAATCACTGTTGCGGCGGCCTGATCGCCAACAGGCAAGTCGGCATTTGGGTCAGAAACAGCTGGTTGCTTGTTCAACGGCAGTGGATAATGCACGGCGGTCGGAACCCCGGCGTCTTTGAGCTTAGCTTGCACATCCTCACGATTGTCCACGCGTATCGTGTACTGCGCCCAGGCGCTGGTCGCGCCCTCCATCAGCGTCGGAGCGGCGATATTGGTTTCCTTCAGTAGCACTTTGTAACGGTCCGCGACGGAGTCTCGCAGGACAAGTTCATCCTCGAAAATATCCAGCTTGCACAGCAGGATCGCAGCCTGCAATGTGTCCAGACGGCTGTTAACGCCAACCCTGATATGGTGATAACGCCGGTCCTGCCCGTGCCGGGCTATCTGGCGAAGAATGATGCTCAGTTCATCGTCCGAGGTGAAGATAGCACCACCATCGCCGTAGCAGCCAAGGGGTTTCGATGGGAAAAAGCTGGTGCAGGAAATCGTTGATAGGTTTCCTGACCGTTTGCCACGCAACGATCCGCCAAAGCTCTGAGCAGCATCCTCGATGACAGGTAAGCCGTTTGCCACAGCTACCTCGTTAATTCGTTCGAAATCAGCAGGTTGGCCATACAGCGACACCGGTATAATTGCCTTTGTCCGGGGTGTGATCGCAGCGTCAAGCTTGTTGGGATCAAGGTTATAACTAGTCTGGTCAATATCGACATAAACCGGCTTTGCGCCCAGCAATCTGACGGCTTCAGCCGTGGCGATATATGAAAATCCGGGCGTGATGACCTCATCCCCCGGCCCGACCTCAAACGCCATCAAGGCAATTTGCAATGCATCCGTTCCATTGGCGCAGGTGATGCAATGTTTAGCTCCCGTGAAGGCAGTCAGCCGTGCCTCTAGTTCAGCCACTTCTGGGCCAAGAATGTACTTTCCATGCGCCAACACATTGGCAATGCCAGCATCAAGCTGATCCTTGATACGTTTCTGTTGTTCCGCCAGGTCAATAAATTGCATCGCTAAAACGCCCTATTGGTTCTTGAGGAATTTCTGCAAGCTGTACCTCTGCAGTTTCCCATACATAATCCGGCACCGCTCGACCATGTCTATTCGTCGGCAAAGACTTAATACACCGGGTCTGTTTGGCACGGATTACCGCAGTACTAATAACTGGGCGGACCGTTTCCCTGTATTGCCCAGTGCCAAAAACGTCATGGGTGGTGGGACAACATGCAGACGATCCGTTTGATCAGAGTACCGTGCTGCTCATCAGCTTCGGATGCTGCTCACCTTTGCTTGCTTCGATCGAGGCGTTGCGGATATGGCTGACCATCGCAATTGCAGGCCGGTTTTCATTCAATCCAAACCCGTTCCCGTTCAGAATCTCTTCGTAGCTTCGCGTGTGCAAGTCGGCAAATCCGCCCGAGAATTCGATCTCTTCCCCATCAATAGTGATGGAGCGATAGGTTCTGGCTCCGGTTTCTCGCGCCTCTGCCGGAACGTCATTTACGTCCAGCGACAAGAACCAACGGCACCGGGCGTGTTCAAACTCAAGATAGCCCGCTGCCTTGGTCGGGGCATTGAGATGCACATGGTTCGCCTGAAGATCTCCGAAGAGGAAGTGCAGCATGTCAAAGAAATGCACGCCGATGTTGGTGGCAATACCGCCAGATTTGCGGACATCCCCTTTCCAGCTCTCCAGATACCAACGTCCACGGGACGTGATGTAAGTCAGATCGACCTCGTACTTGGTATCCTTGGGGCTGTTTCGAATCTTGTCCCTAAGAGCAATGATCGAGGGATGTACGCGCAACTGCAGGATCGTGTTTACGGTCTGTCCAGTCGCTTGCTCAATCGCTTCCAGGCCATCAATATCCTCTGGGTTCAACACCAGCGGCTTCTCACAGATCGCATCGGCGCCAGAACGCAATGCAAACCGCATGTGGCTGTCATGGAGGTAATTCGGCGAGCAGATCGAGACATAATCAATTTTGCCCGCTTCGCTGCGACGTAACATGTCAACATAGCGATCAAAACGCTCAAACTCTGTGAAAAAATGTGCATCGGGGAAGTGGCTATCGATAATTCCAACGGAGTCGCTTGTGTCCAGAGCAGCCAACAACGTGTTTCCGGTATCCGTTATCGCCTTCATGTGGCGCGGCGCGATGTATCCTGCGGTTCCTATTAATGCAAAGTTGCTCATTCGGTGCGTCCCAAGTGCTCAAATTGTGCTACAGCGCTTCCAAGAAATTCTTTGGGAAGTCAATAGTGGAAGGCATTTCAAGCATCACCAATCAAGCTGGAAACCCCGATCAACCTCTGTTAGAGCGGTTCGGAATTGTCAGAGCTAGATTGATCTTCGACCGATGTCAGACACCCGCCCCAAATCTCAAAAAACCGTATTCTGTCTTACCTACCACGAGATAACGGCGGATGCGCGCGTTCTTAAAGAAGCGCGCGCACTTCATGCAGCGGGCCATAACGTACATATCTTCTGCGACTGGCCAGGGGGCTTGCCGCAAGAAGACAGCATCGATGGCATTCGGATCACTCGATTCAACTGGCAGTCTTGTGACAACATCACTGAAAAATTGCTTAAACGTTTCTCGTTTATGGAGCGCACGTCCGCTCAAGTCGAGCAACGTGTCGTACCGTATGTCGAATCCGCTATTCAGCTGAATTCTTTGAAAACCTGGTTGAAGACTTTCCTCACGGACGAAGACGTCCAAAAGCTTGACCCGATGTACTATAAAAACTTCGGCGGTGATGAAAGGCGGGCTAGAAAACTCGTACACAAGCGACTGCTTTGGAAAACACGGCTTGGACTTGGATTCGGAAAAGGCCCGAAAAACCTCAAGTCATTTATGTTGATGGCCCGAAAAGTCAGAGAAAATTTCTTTAAACTCTATCAGTTGGAATCATTGATTTACGCAGAAAACCTTTGCCACCTTAAATTTGATGAGGTCCCTGATGTCATCCACGCTCATGATATTTATTGTCTCCCTGCAGGCGTCGTAATTGCCAAGCAGTTCAACGCAAAACTTGTTTATGACGCCCATGAGTATGAGCCCGCGCGCGCTACAAAGAATCCGTCGAATGGATCGAACTTTGCAGAAAACCTAGAAGACGATTGCCTCCCCTTCGTCGATTATATGATCACCGTATCTTCGTCCATCGCAGATTTGTATGCCAAACGCTTCAAAGATAGTCCGACACTTATCCTCAATGCTCCAGAGATAGATGTCGACTACATGGATAGTCGTAAAGAAAAGGCGTTGGATCAGCTTTCTATCCGTGCTCAGGCAAACGTTGCTGACGGGGCGCCCTTGATTATTTTTACTGGTGGCATTCAAATGTCACATCGTGGGTTAGATAAAGTTCTTGAGGCTTTGGTTCATCTTCCCGAAGTCAAGTTAGCTTCGATGGGCCCACGGCACCTCCGAAACGACAAGTGGTTCATGAGTGTCGCTCATGACCTAGGTGTGGATGATCGCGTTACCTTGCTTCCACCTGTGGCAGCTCCAGATGTACCAGTCGCAATTAGTACAGCAGACCTCGCTATATGCCCGTTTCAGAACGTATCGCTCAATCACCGCTACGCAATGCCTAACAAGCTTTTTGAAGCCGCATTTGCTGGCGTACCAATATGTGTTTCAGATCTTCCAGAGATGCGTCGGTTTGCGGAGTCTCTCGGTTTCGGACGAGCAATGGACGAAACAGATCCTCAGAGCATTGCTGAAGCTATTCGGGATGTCTTGGACCATCCCGAACGCTTTACGTTAAGCGTCGACAACAGAAGGAAGCTTTGGGAGACCTACAGCTGGCCTGCGCAAGCCAAGAAGTTGGCGGCGCTCTATGAAGGTATTTAAACTCGCGCGGCAAGTATCTGTGCGATTTGTTGCGAAGCGGTTCCATCACCATAGATTTCTATCTGATTTCCGCTAGTCCCTATCGCACTTAGGATACCATCCTCGATATCCCCTTCTATGGGCGAAACGATACGATTCCAGCCGCTTTCAACAAGCTCAACCCATTCTGTTTCCGTTCTAAGAGTTACGCAAGGGACGCCGTAGAAATACGCTTCTTTCTGCACTCCGCCAGAGTCCGTAGCAACCAGCACCGCATTGCTTTCTAGAGCGACCATATCCAAGTAACCGACTGGGTCTATCGTTTGGACATGTTCGAATTTACGACCGATTCCTTTTATCCTTGCGGCAGTACGTGGATGCAATGGCAAGACAACCGGATGTTGTTTTGCAACCGCCTCCAGACCATCAACAATGTTTGTTAACGTTTCTGGCGAATCCGTATTTTCAGCTCTATGGATCGTCGCAAGTATGAATCCGTTTGCGTCTAACCCAATGTCAGCCAAAATTGTTGATTTCTGCTTGGCCTTTTCACCGAAGTGTAGTGCTGCGTCGAACATCACGTCACCGACTTCAAAAATTTTGCTCTCCGAAATGCTTTCTCTTCGCAGATTTTCCACAGCGTCGCTGGAAGTCGTGAACAGAAGGTCGGAAACGTGATCCGTTAGAACTCGGTTCGTTTCTTCGGGCATCTTTCGATTAAATGAGCGCAGCCCGGCCTCTACGTGCGCCACCGGGATATGAAGTTTTGAGGCGACCAATGCACCAGCCAATGTTGAATTCGTATCTCCAAAAACAAGGAGCGCATCTGGTTCATGTTCTTGAATGACGGGTTCAAGTTTCTGCATCATCAGTCCTGTCATGGCACCATGACTGCCTGAGTTCACCGATAGGTTGATGTCGGGTTTTGCAATTTCTAGTTCGTCGAAAAAAATCTTAGACATCGAATCGTCATAGTGCTGTCCTGTGTGAATCAGCACCTCTGTTACTCCCGGCATGGAACGAAGTGCTCTGCTCACCGGAGCCAATTTAATAAACTGAGGGCGCGCGCCAACTACAACTGCGATTTTCACGGTAGCTCCAAATAAATAATTGCCTAAAACCGCGCTAACACACGGCCAGTATAAATTCCACGTGATATCTCGTGACTGATTTACTGACGCGGGTTCAGATTAACTTAACAGTAGGATCAACCTTCATAACCAACAGATGACGGCCGCCACGAGAGCAATGGTAAAGGGACAGACCTCTGGACAGCACTTGAAGCGCGTCGCCAAGCGCCTGCAGCCCTTTAGCCCGCCGAACACGATCTCGATGCGGTTTCACCGCTCGTATCTGCGTTTTGGCATATTTGACTGGGGTCTTGCGTTGCTTTCGACCCGAAATGCAGGCACGTGCCCCCTCGTCTCACAACGCTTCTCGGGTCCAGTCAGCATCGTAGCCGCGATCCCCGAACTGCCATTCGAATTAGGAAAGCTGCCAAGCAGCGAGTGTGCACCAACGTCGTCGCTGAATTGTCCGGCGGTGACAAGCAGATTGACCGGTAGCCACTAGCTATCGCAGATCGCACGCAGCTTGGTGTTCATACCGCCCTTGGTTTGACCAATCAGACGACCACATCCCATTTTGGCAGCCATACTCGTCGCGGTATGGTGCAATTTCGGATGGATTGCACGATCATAACAGTCTTTTGCTTGCAGTGTTCGGCAGCGAGCCCAGCCATCATCCGCGCGAAGATGCCTTTCTCGTTCCTAAGTTTCCATCGGCTACAGAGCGTCGAAAGGACCGCTCATATCAAAGCTCAGCTATCCGAGCTGCTAAATATACAGTGCTAACAAAATCGATGCATCGTGACACTAGAATTGATACGCGTGAGGCGATCCTGCTGTCAGCTATATAAACCTGATACTACCACTAACAGCCCTTTTGGCCATGCGACGACGAATCCCGTTTCCACGCATAGAGTACTTGTTTCTGGTACTCTGTGTCGGTGTAGCGCTTCCATATGCCATATTCTTCACTCGGGCCCGATTTCGGATCCAATTTTATTGGCTGATACATGCGTCAAATGCGACGTTTCTCGCGACACCGCGGGAGCTTAGCTTAGACGCACAAATGATACTTAGACAGCTTTGAGGAGTTATCTTGCTAGTATTTTATTATTGCCTAAGATACTTGTTAAATTAGTACACCTGAGCCTACGCGCTTGTAACTTTGCCAGCTAGAAGAAGCTACCGGATGCTTTGCAATAAACCGGTGCCAGAAGAAGCAACCCGAGTGGCACCTACGCATTGTAGCGTCAAATTGGCCAGAGATTAGCAATGCATCTAAATCACCCCCACCTCATTATCGCAAATAGCTGCACGGGCTTGAATCAAATATATTTTGCCGATTTCAAGGAGTTGATTTCAAACGTGAAACCTCATGCTGTCTGGAGCAAGACTGTATTATGTTAAACCGGCAAACCACATCTCCAGACACCTTGGTGGTTGATCTCGACGGCACCCTGCTCAGATCAGATATGCTGCACGAAAGTTTCTGGGCAGCTTTCTCGTCAAACTGGCGCACACCGTTTCGCGCAATAAAGGCGTTGGGCGCGGGCAGATCAGCTCTAAAACGCGAACTGGCCGCGCACGCAGATATCGACTCGTCAACCCTCCCCTATGATTTGAAGGTCATTGAATATATCGAGAGTTGGCGTAGAGCGGGAGGGCGAACCGCCCTGGTTACTGCTAGCGATCAAAAAATTGCCGATTGCATCGCGAAGTATCTTAATATCTTCGACGAAGTACATGGCTCAAATGGAAAGCAGAACCTCAAAGGGGCTAACAAGGCCACTTTCTTGGAGGAGCATTTCGGTTCGGGGCGTTATGCCTATATGGGTGATGCGACAGCGGATTTGCCCATCTGGGAACATTCCAGCCAAGCAGTTACGGTGAATGTCTCACCGTCTCTGCGCAAAGTCGTCGACTCGATTGATACGCGTGTTGAACACCTCCAAACTAGTCAAACTAGCTTTAGCTCTTACCTACGGGCGATCCGGCCACATCAATGGCTGAAGAATATTCTCGTTTTCTTACCAGCCTTTGCGGCACATGATTTTTCGGCTTCTGCGATATTACATAGCCTCGGGGCTTTCGTTGCGTTTTCACTAATCGCATCAAGCGTGTATGTGACGAACGACCTTCTGGATCTACGCGCAGATCGAGCCCATCCGCGTAAACGAGAAAGACCGTTTGCATCAGGTGCGTTACCCATTTCGCATGGCGCGCTGATGCTCGTGGTGCTTACGGGGGCGGGAACGGGAATAGCCACGCTCCTGGGTTGGCCCTTTGTATTTGTTATGGCAGTGTACTTCATCATTACAACGGCATATTCGCTATCGCTGAAGCGCCGTATGATCATCGATATTTGTACGCTGGCCGCCCTGTATACGATGAGGATCACCGCAGGGGCTGTGGCCACAGGCATTCCGCTATCGGTATGGCTCCTAGTATTTTCTTCATTCTTCTTTTTTTCATTGGCTGCCGTCAAGCGGCAGGCCGAACTAATCGACAATGCAGCACGTGGCAAGTTGAAGGCTGAAGGCAGGGGGTACCAGGTCGAAGATTTGCCTGTAGTCTCAATGATGTCAGTTGCCTCCGGCTACGTTTCGATATTGGTGATGGCGCTCTATATCAATTCTCCTTCCGTGATGGTTCTCTACTCCAAACCCCTAGTTTTGGGAGCGATTTGCGGCATCTTGTTTTATTGGATATCACGGATAGCGATGCTAACGCATCGAGGACAAATGCACGATGATCCAGTTGTGTTTGCAGCACGTGACCGCACAAGCCAGATTTGCGTTATCCTGATGGTTAGCTTTGTTATCGGAGGTGCAGTATTGTGAGTGTGGAGGTCCTAGTATTTCGGTATACGGTCTTCGCAGTCTTGGCGACCATAGCCAATTTGGGGATGCAACGCTTGGTACTGTCGATCAATTCGTCAACCTGGGGATTTGCATCTGCTGTCTTTTGCGGCACGCTTGTGGGGCTTCTAATTAAGTACTTCCTAGACAAGCGCTGGATCTTCGCCGATACATCACGCAGCATCCGCGCACACAGTCGGAAATTTACTCTCTATACCACCATGGGAATTGTCACGACATTGATTTTCTGGGCAACAGAAACCACGTTCTGGGTGATCTGGAAATCCAACTTGATGAGAGAAATCGGAGCGATCATCGGCCTGACAATTGGTTATGTGGTTAAATACCATTTAGATCGCCGATTTGTCTTCACAGACTCGCAGAGAGCGAAACCAGCATGACGCTTGAAGGATGGGGCAGATTTCCCGTCTATCAGGGCACTTCCGAGGCTCCGCGGAACGAGGCGGCATTGTCTGCATTGGTATCTGAGCATGCCGTCATTGCCCGTGGAAATGGCCGTGCCTATGGGGACAGCGCCATAGGATCGAATAAGACCGTTTCGATGCGTCATTTCAATCGGATGCTCTCATTTGATGCGTCGGCTGGCATTCTAGTCGCCGAGGCGGGTGTATTGCTGGCTGATGTGATATCAACATTCCTCCCACGAGGTTGGTTTCCTTCTGTGACACCGGGGACGAAATTTGTCACGCTCGGAGGCATGATCGCTGCAGACGTGCATGGAAAGAACCACCACAAAGAGGGCAGTATTGGCGCTTTTGTGGACTGGCTTGATGTCGTCACACCAGCAGGTAGGATAGAGCGCTGTTCGCCGCAGGAAAATGCAGATTTGTTCAACTGGACCACCGGTGGAATGGGGCTTACGGGTATCATCTTGCGCGCAGCTCTTCGTCTACGCCCAGTCGAAAGCGCCTGGATACGTCAAACCTTGCGACCGTTGCCAAATCTAGATGCAGCGCTTGAGGCATTTGAAGCAACTCAGGACGCAACTTATTCGGTAGCGTGGATCGACTGCCTAAGCCGGGATGACAAACTCGGTCGTTCTCTTTTGATGCTGGGGGAGCACGCCACGCGCGCCGATTTATCAGGGGACAAGTTGAGGTATCCTTTCGAAACTCCAACGAAAAGGAAATTGTCTATTCCGTTCGACTTTCCGCAAGGACTGTTAAACAGACTGTCTGTGCGAGGGTTCAATGGGCTCTATTATTGGAATGGCTCTCGCGAAAGCGGCGAAACACTGGTGGATTGGGACAGTTATTTCTACCCACTCGATGCTATCCTCGGCTGGAACAAGATCTATGGGCGCAAAGGACTAATGCAATTTCAATGTGCGCTACCTCTGGAGCACTCCAAACGCGGCCTAACTGCGCTACTTCAAGCCACATCCGCCGCCGGGGCCGGCTCTTTCTTGGCGGTGCTAAAGCGGTTCGGCCAGCAAGACAGCGCATTTTCTTTCCCAATGCTAGGCTACACATTGGCTCTCGATTTCCCGGTAAACCAGCGAACGCTTTCGCTGATGTTGCGGCTCGACCAAATCACGATGGACCATGGCGGCCGGTTCTATCTGGCTAAAGACAGCCGAATGCCCGCCGATACTTTGCACCGTTCTGATCCACGCGCCGCTGCTTTCGCCGCCCACCGCGATGAAGCCGGGCTAAGCAGCAGTTTTCGTTCAAAACAATCAGAAAGGCTCAAACTATGAGCAAAGGTGCAGTGCTGATCTTGGGGGCACGATCCGACATTGGTCTTGCGATAGCCCACGAATTCGCAAAAAGCGGTCATCCAATACAGCTCGCACTGCGAGATCCCGCACAATTTGAAGCGGCACAGAAGGATTTGCTTTTGCGTTATAATGTACAGGTCACTCTTCACGCCTTTGACGCTCTTGCATTAGAAACTCACGCAAGTTTTGTCGACGATCTACCCGAGCTCCCCCAGATCGCCGTTTGTGCGGTTGGACTAATGGGTGACCAAGTAGAGAATGAACAAGATGTGGATGCTGCAGTGACAGTCATGCGATCCAACTATGAAGGGCCCGCCAGCATTCTGGCTGTCTTGGCAAATCGCTTCGATCAACGCGGTTCGGGCAAAATCGTTGGTATCAGCTCTGTTGCAGGTTTGCGCGGTCGTGCCACCAACTATGTCTACGGCTCGGCCAAAGCCGGATTCACGGCCTTCCTTTCCGGTCTGCGTAACCGCATGGCTCGTCGGAATATCCATGTTCTTACGGTTCTGCCAGGCTTTGTGGCCACGCGAATGACAGAGGGCATGGACCTGCCTGCACGTCTTACTGCGGCGCCAGAAGAAGTAGCAGAAGCCATTTCTCGCGCACTGATCAAAGGACGCAATGTGATTTATGTTCGTTCGATTTGGAGGCTGATCATGATGATCATCACCCTTATTCCGGAAACAATCTTCAAAAAAATGAAAATCTGAAGAGTAAATATGCAAAAAAAATGTTGAGATCCCTCAATCTATCGCGCAGCTCCATTTTATCCGAAAAAGGTATTTTGCATATTTTTACATCGCAAGAAAACTCTAAGGCAAAATTCAATATCAGGCGACTGCGCGAGTTTCGACGGAACATTTCTGAAAGACTGTGGATGGGAAATCTACTCGTTTAGTACTTCTGCTAATGCCTAGGCTCAGGACCCATTGATTTCCGCCTTGCTGCCTGATTCACTGTTCACAAAACGAATGGTGAATAGGTCTGATCTCTTCTGGTTGAACGACGCGCGGATGGCACGTCTCGAGCCCTATCTCCCAAAGCTCCATGGCAAACCCTGCGTTGATGATTAGCGCGTCCTAACTGGAATTATTTTCATCAACCGCAATGAGTTACGCTGGCGGTGCGCGCCTTCGGAATACGGCCACACAAGACCCTGTACAACCGTTGGTAACGGTGGAGCGGTAAGGGTATCTTTTCACAGATGATGAACGATTTGGCCGCTGAGCGCGGCGAGGAGAAGATTGTTATGATCGACGCGACCTACTTGAAACCCACCGAACGGCGTACAGTTTGGGCGTCAAAAAGGGGGTGTGGTGATCTGATCGATCGCACGAAGCGCGGCTTGAATACTAAGCTGCACGCCATCTGCGACAGCCAGATGCGTCCGCTAAACCTCTCTGTTGCTGCCGGTCAAGTCAGCGACCATGATGGTGCGCGGGCTTTGCTGAGCAGCCTGCCAGATGTCGACTACCGCTCGGGGGCCGAGGTTGTGACGCTGATTGGTTTCGAGAAGCGTTGAAAGACAAAGGGATACGGGCCTGTACCCCCGGTTGAAACCAGTGAATAACTGCGGACAATTACGACATGCGAAGATAATAGCGGCGCACCCGGATCGAGATCATGTTCGGCAGGCTCAAGAATTGGAGGCATGTCGCAACCCGATACGATCGCTGCCCCAAAGTCTTCCTATCGGCAATCGCGCTCGCCGCAACCGTCATCTATTGGCTATGAGTACTGAGCCCAACTGCCGTTCATTTCCCAATAGGCGTATCAAACGCTTCTGTGCCTAGCGAGATTACAATCGCCAAATCTGTTTGCGACCCAAATACCCATTGCCTTTTTCAACAAAGCAACTAGTAGAGACGCGACTTCGTATTTGGGGCCCCTCTGACTATCCTGCGCAGACTTAGATAAAGAGCGATTTTATCATGACACAGACATCACTAAACAACCTGCTACAAAAGCTTACTGCGAAGCAGGCTGTGATCGGGATTGTTGGACTGGGATATGTCGGACAACCCCTGGCCCTCAGATATACCGAAATTGGATACCGGGTGATTGGCTTCGACCTGGATACCACAAAGGTGCAGAATTTAAACTCCGGTCACAGCTCAATTGAGCATATCGACGATGACCGCATTGCAGAGGCGCGAAAAAGTGGATTCGAGGCCACTACAGATTTCTCGCGCATCGCTGAGGCGGATGGCATTATGTTGTGTGTACCAACTCCACTCAACAAATATCGCGAGCCAGATTTGAGCTTTGTCACCGATACGTGTGACCAAATATCAGATCATTTGCGTCCGGGTCAGGTTATTGCGCTGGAAAGCACGACTTATCCAGGCACAACCAAAGAAGAAGTTTTGCCTCGGCTTGAGAAAAATGGACTTGAGGTTGGTGAGGATCTTTTTGCTGTCTACTCACCCGAACGCGAAGACCCCGCCAACCCGGATTTTACGACCAATACAATACCAAAAGTGGTCGGCGGACATACAGCGGCATGCCTGAAGGCGGGTATCGCGCTTTATGAGCACGCGATTGATAAGCTCGTACCGGTAAGCTCGACCGAGACTGCCGAGATGACAAAGCTTCTGGAAAATATCCACCGGGCGGTAAACATTGGCCTCGTGAACGAGATGAAAATCGTTGCTGACCGCATGGGGATCGATATTTTTGAGGTTATCGACGCGGCCGCGACCAAACCCTTCGGGTTTACGCCTTACTATCCGGGTCCGGGACTTGGAGGGCACTGCATCCCTATCGATCCATTTTACCTGACCTGGAAAGCACGTGAATACGGCATCAACACACGCTTCATCGAATTGGCCGGTGAAGTGAACACGGCGATGCCGGAATATGTGTTTGGCAAACTCGCCAATGCGCTGAATGATCGCAGCAAAGCGATTCGTGGCAGTAAAATCATGGTTTTGGGCATCGCGTACAAAAAAAATGTCGACGACATGCGAGAGAGCCCTTCTGTCACCTTGATGGAGCTGATCCGAGACAATGGAGGAGACCTCAGCTACTCGGACCCCCATGTGCCCGAATTTCCCACGATGCGGGAACACTTCTTTGAATTGTCATCTGAAACCCTTACCCCTGAGGTTCTGTCGGAGCAGGATGCAGTTATTCTGGCGACCAATCACGATGCCTTTGATTATGAGTTGATCAAAAATCACGCGAAGCTCCTCATCGACACCCGCGGTAAATACCGTACCTCTGAGCAAAATATTGTTCGTGCTTAAATGAAACTGCGACCGGCTTTGCCGAGCAGGGCCGGAACACCTGGCGGATGGTACTTAGGAACGGCTGTCGCTCGTATGACCGCTTACGCGGGACCAAAACTCTGAATGGTTTGACGGTGTCCTAAGCGCTGGATGAATGCGCTGAGAATTGGACCCGCAAGGCAAAAATGTCGGCACTTTCCTGCCATTCCAATCAATTCATCGGTACGAACACCGCCTAAACAATTGGCGGCGCATGAAACGCGCGTTGTTCCTGTGCAGGTACGCAGATATAGTTGCGGCAATTGTCAGGCCGCCTTCGGGTACAGGAAGATTGGCTGTTGACGAGTTCCAAGTGTGAGCAATCAAGGGCCAAAACGCGTGAGCTTGAAAAACCGCAACACCCCGCCTCAGCGTCATGAGCTGCGAAAGGTGCGCAACCAAGGGAACAGTTTCCTGGCGCTTGCCTTCATTTTCAGCGTTTTTGTCAATCTGCTTATGCTGACCGGACCGCTGTTCATGCTGCAAGTGTATGATCGGGTCCTTGGGTCGCGCTCGGTCGAGACTTTATCAGCGCTTTTTTTGCTTGTCGCGCTGCTTTATGCGCTGATGGCGATGTTGGACTATGCGCGCGGCCGAATCGTGGCTCGGTTCGGAGCGCGATTTCAATCAGCACTCGATGAACGCGTGTTTGAAGGGACCATGCGACGCGCATTGTTCCCACAGGTTCGATCAGCACCTGCGACTGCATTGCGAGATCTGGAATCGATCCGCGCGTTATGCGCCTCGCCCGTTTTGTTGGCGGTTATGGACATCCCTTGGACGCCGATTTTTGTGGCCGCAATCTTCCTGTTCCATCCGTTGCTTGGCTGGTTGGCCGTCGCAGGTGGAACGCTTCTGATTGTTATCGCGCTGCTGAACCAAGCGTTGACCCATCGCAAAGTGTCAGATGCTCAAATCGCCTCTGCCAAAGCAAATTCTTTCTCTGAACACGCCAGACAAGCTGCCGAGGTCGTCAGATCTCAGGGCATGCAGGAAGATGTCTCAAAACGCTGGTTGAACCAGCGCACCGAAGCGCTGTCTCAATCCATATCTGCAAGCGACTGGACCGGCAGTTTTACCTCGCTGACGAAGTCTCTGCGACTGTTTCTGCAATCCGCTATGCTGGCGCTCGGCGCGTTGCTGGTTTTGCGCAACGAGATGACGCCCGGTGCTATGATCGCGGGTACGATCCTTCTGGGTCGCGCCTTGGCTCCGGTCGAAATGGCGGTGGGTCAATGGTCGATGATCGAACGCGCGCGCACGGCATGGATTAACCTGAACTCATTTCTTGATTCAACGCCTCCTGAATCGTCTCGTACCAAACTGCCCGATCCCAAGGCGCATCTTGTCGCAAAAGGACTGACGGTGATCCCTCCGGGCGCGAAGATCCCGACAGTGCGGAATGCATCTCTTGAGTTGCGCCCTGGCACGGCCCTGGGTGTGATCGGGAAAAGCGGGTCAGGCAAAACAACGCTTGCCAAAGCGTTGTTGGGCCTTTGGCCACCGGCCGCTGGGGAAATTCGTTTGGCCGGTGCTACACTCGATCAGTACGAACCCGACGATCTGGGGCGGCATATTGGATATCTACCGCAGCAAGTGACGCTGTTCAACGGAACGGTTGCTGAAAACATCGCCCGGATGTCACAAACCCCTGATCCCGAAGCGGTTGTTGCAGCGGCGAAAACAGCCAATGCGCATGAGCTGATTCTGGGGCTTGAGAAAGGATACGATACCTTCCTTGAGGGCAATGACAGCCAGCTTTCCGGTGGGCAGAAACAGCGGATTGCATTGGCGCGCGCTCTCTATGGTAATCCGGTATTGTTGATTCTGGATGAGCCAAACTCGGCCCTGGATGCAGACGGAACCCTCGCCCTGAACAACGCGGTCCGCGAGCTCAAGAGCGCGGGCAAATCCACGATTATCATGACGCACCGGCCTCAGGCGATCTCGGAATGCGACGATCTTGTCGTTGTCGAGAAAGGCCAGATCGTCAAATCCGGTGGGCGCGATGAAGTTTTGAACACGATGGTCCAAAACGCCAACGTTATCAAAAGGCACCTGAACAAGGTGGGTGAATAATGGCAGACAAGAGTTCACGTCCCGTTTGGAGTATTAAAGCGCCCGCTTTTGTCGGCCTTTTGGCTCTGGCAGTTTTGATCCTGGGACTGGGATTATGGAGCGTCCGCACTGAGCTGGCCGGTGCTATTATCTCGCAAGGTGTGATCGAAGTTCAGAGCAATCGTCAGGTCATCGAACACCCCGATGGTGGCGTTGTAGGCGAGATATTCGTACGTGACGGTGACGCAGTGGCGCGTGGGGACATGATGCTGCGGCTTGACGACACGTTTTTGGCCTCGGAGCAAACGATCGTGGAATCTCAGCTATTTGAGTTACTTGCCCGAAAGACCCGGCTAGAGGCTGAACGGGATGGTGCGAACGCAGATACGTTAAAGCAAAATCTGCAAGAGCTCAAAGCCCGCGAATCGATCGACGACGATCTGTTGGAAGGCCAACAACGTCTGTTCAACGCCAGGTTGGAAACGCTGACCCAGCAGATCGACCAGCTTGGGAAACAGAAGATACAGATCCAGAACGAGATTGAGGGGACGCAGGCGCAATTGGCGTCACTGAATACTCAGGTCGAATTGATCAGAACGGAGCTCGAAGATCAGCAAGGTTTGCTTGATCGCGGCCTGACACAGGCCAGCCGCGTTTCTGCATTGCAGCGGGAAGAGGCAAATCTAACAGGGCAAATCGGCAGCCTCGAATCCACAGTTGCGCGACTGACAGGCCAGATAGCCACGACCGAAATTCAAATTGTTGAATTGCAGGCCACGCGGCGCGAAGAAGCCATCACCGAGCTTCGGGATGTGCAGTCTCGCGTTGTAGAACTGGCGGAACGTCGTCTTTCCCTTTCCGAGCGTTTGTCGCGTCTAGACATCCGTGCACCCGTCGCTGGCACAGTTTACGACAGTCAGGTTTTTGCCATCCAGTCTGTGATCCAGCCGGGTGAGCCGATGATGTATGTAGTGCCGCAGGATACGCCCTTGTTGGTCGCAGCACGGGTGGATGCGTTGCATGTGGATCAGTTACATCGCGGACAGGAAGTCGCCTTGCGCTTTCCCGCATTCAATCAACGCGACACGCCTGAGCTGAATGGCCGTGTGATCAATGTCTCAGCAGATTCATTCACAGATGAGACGAGCGGCTTTACCTTCTACCGTGCTGAAGTTGTGCCTGACGAAGGACAACTGGACCGTTTGAATGGCCAGGAACTGTTGCCGGGTATGCCTGTCGAAGCCATGATCAAAACTGATGAACGCACTCCGCTTTCTTACCTGGTCAAACCATTGGCAGATTACTTCTACCGCGCGTTTCGAGAATAGCACCGATCACGCAATCGCATTCAAACTGCCTCGATATTGCCAAGCAGTATTGAGGTCATGTCGACCGACAGATCACTATCAACAATTGTGACCTCTGCTCCGGTTTCGTAGATGACGTTGCTGCGTGAAACTCCGGATAGATCCGCATTTGCATCCAGAAAAACCCACTCAGCGTTGTGCGCAGAAGGCTGGCCGACCGCAACCTGAAGAATTGCCAGTGCATCCAACGCGTTTACCGATCCGTCCCGGGTGATATCGGCCGCAATGTAATTTTCGGCCGTTGCCGGACCCCATGTCGGATCAAGTCCAACCGACATGCGCAAAACCTGCAATGCATCCAGCGCTGTTATCTCGCTGCTTGCCATTGAATACGATTTGATGATGTCCAATTGGCCGGAAAACGCGCCGTCTGGTAGATCCAGATCAAATTCACCTTGTGCATTTGCCTGCGCAACAACTGCAGACCCTCCGTCTGGGGTGAACCGGATTTCAGCATTTCCCAACGCTGCGTTTGGAGTCGTCGAATTCAGCGTGAACCCACCAGCTACCCCGTCTGATGAGTTGTTATCCGGCCCGCTACCCAGATTGACAGGAATATGATCGGGACCACCAAACCCTGCGCCGAATACCTGCTCATTTGTCAGGGACGTGCCATTAGCTGAAACAAGTTCTATCGTTTCGTCGCGATAAGCGATTTGGGCGCCTCGAGCGGTGGAAGTGAAATCCAACTGCGCTGGGGTGCGCAGAAAAGGATAATCAGTCAGATCCAAACGGTCGGTGCCGGCCTGAAAGTCCGTGATCACAGTCGGGCCACTTGTTTGACGGATCACAAAGATGTCCGCGCCAGCACCACCCGTCATGGTCGTGGAACTGGTGCCCGTAATCAGCATATCGTCCCCTGCTCCGCCGTCCAGAATAGTGTCCAGTACACCGCCTTTTAGCATGTCGTCCTGCGCGGTTCCGGTTACTGTTCCGAACCCTTCGGCAACAATTCCAAGGTCGGCAATCGATACGCTCAGCTGAGTGAGCCCTGCATCCTGTTGAGATGATACAAATATCTGCAGCTCATCCCCCATATGCGCAACGCTGATCGTTTGGACATTTTGCAATCCACTGTCCAGGGTATCAGCAAAACTATCCATATGGATGAGCTGCCCGTCCGGCGTCATTGTAAACAGCGTGATCCCATCATCCCCGCCCCCAGCCACCACGAAAACCCGACCATTAACTTCAAGAATTGAAAGATCCTGTACGGCCCCAAACCGGGTATGCAGGGTATCCAGAATATGATCCGTCGGCTTTAACTGCCCGCTGGCGTCCAATTCCATAACGCTTAGCGAATTGCTCTGCGATCCGGCCACAACAATCCATGACTTTCCATAGGCTTGAATTGTCTCAACCGCCGTAGGAGAACTGATGCCCAGCGTTTGGATATCGTCATTACCGGCAACCTCAGAGAGCACGCCACTGCCTTGATCGATCGAATATGACGAGATTGTTCCACTGGTTGCATCTGCGCCGACAATGAAATGATTCGACCCCGATTGCAGGGTCTGAAGCGTACTGGCAGACGCGTTAATGCTATGCGCCGGGCTCAGCGATCCATCACCATTGATACTATAGGTGCCGATCTGGCCTGTGTCCTCATGCGCAAGCGCAAGCAAGTCGCCAGCCCCAATCGTCACCTGAACCGCTGCAGCGATATCTCCGCCGCCCGTCAAGGCATCGGTTTCTTGCAAGGCACCGATAGTGCCATCCGTGTTTAGTTCATAACCCACAAGTCCTGTGGCGGTATCGACATCGAGGACCAGTTGATTATTGCCCGCCAGATGAATCGGGGTTCCGCTGCGCCCGACCTGATGGGCAATCGAGGCATCGAAATATTGTTGGTCCTGTTCTTGTGGGCCAGCCCCCTCCACAAGGTGCCAAGACACGAGCCCTCCCCCGGGTCCGCTCGTGCTGTAAAGATACGTTTCCCCGTTAAACGTTTTTAAAGCCGTATCGCCGATACCTGAATCGAGCGCTGCGGTCCCCGTTGCCACCACTCTTTCGAACTGAAGCATCATCGCCCGTTACCCCCTGCCACCCCTGGCAACACATACAGGATGAAACGATGTTCGGTTCTGAACCAGAACAGAAATGTGGTGAAAACAAGGACTTCAGTTCCAGATTAACTCAAATTTTTCGCAGCGGTCGAATGGCTCAGAAGATCAAACCACAGACCAGATCGGCCGAAAACAGCATATCACGCAACGACCAGCGTCCATCTAATGAGAGGGCAAAATGACCAAAGATACCGTTTCGACCAATAAATCGACCACGGACGCCGGGCCCGATGCGCAACGTACGCGCCATATCCGCAAATGGTTCGACAAAAAACTTCAGCGATGGGTAGGACGCGGGGTTGCTGGCGGCCTTGGCTCGACACTATTAGCATTACCAGCTCTTGCGCAGGCCACCGATGAACAGCTTGCGTCTCATCAGTTTGCTGAGTCAATTCCGGGCGTTCGGGTGGCAAAGCTGCTTTCGAATGGCGACGTGCAGCTGAAACTGACAGATGGGCGGACGATTGTTGTCTCTGCCGAGAACGTACAGATTCTGGAAAACGGCACCATAATGGTTGCAGATGAAGTCGTCGGCGAAATTGCACAATTAGGTCTAGCCGCAGAGGCCGCAGGTGCGACCGCAGCGACCGCAGGTGGCGTAAGCGGTGCCGGGCTGGCCTTGGGCGGGCTGGGAATAGCCGGTGCTGCAGCTGCCGGTGGCGGAGGCGGAGGCGGCGGCGGTGGAGACAGCGACGATGAAACTGATGCCGAACCCACCGTTACCCCCTCACCTCCTCGACCGCCCAGCCTGAACCTGGCTGAGCTGCAATCAAACGTATTGAGCAATCTCAGCAGCCAAACAACAGCGCCGGATGGAACAACGACTGTCGAAGTTACCATCGGATCGGTGACAAAATCAGTCACTCCTGCAGGCGACGGAAGCTGGAGCGTTTCACTGACGCAGGCCGAGGCAGCGGCCCTGCCTCAGGGGATCTCGGATGTTTCCGTGCGCCATCTGGATGGTAGCGGGATGGAGCTATCGGCTGAAACCGCAAGGTTCGACGTTGATACCATTCCGCCGGTCCTGACCATCGATACATTCTCGGCGGGTGCGGTAATGAATGCTGCAGAACAAGGTACAAATCTCGAAATCTCTGGCACAACGGATGCCGAGAATGGGCAGACCGTAATGGTAGCGATTGGTGGGCAATCCTATAGTGGCACCGTTTCGGGCGGCGGCTGGAGCGTTTCGGTGCCCGCTTCAGATCTTACCACGCTGCCAGACGGGTCAAGCGTCACGGTGACGGCTGATGTATCGGATCGCGCTGGGAACCCAGCAGCTCAGGCCAATGGAAGTTTTGACACTGATCTGACCGCGCCTGATCTGACACTAAACCCAGTGGGTGGCGGTTCAATAGATCTGGCCGATGTCGTTGGGGATCTTGTCTTGTCGGGCACGACCACAGCTGAAAACGGCCAGGTGGTCAATGTATCTTTCGACGGTCAGGATTACACGGGTTCTGTATCGGGCGGCAGTTGGTCAGTGACGATCCCGAATGCCGATTTGTCTGGTTTGGCAACCGGTGTGCCCGCATCCGTTTCAGTTGCCGTCAGCGACACAGCAGGCAATTCGGCAACACCGATATCGGTATCCGTTCCGGTCGATCTCACGGGCCCATCAATTGCAATCACTCCCTTGTCGGTCGGGGCTATCCTGAATGCGGTCGAAACCGGATCTGACCTGGTCGTAAGCGGGACAACAGGGAACGTAACCGACGGGCAGCAGGTAACAGTAACCCTTGATGGGCAGACTTATACCGACTCGGTCTCGGGCGGCAGTTGGAGTGTGACAATCCCCAGCGCCGATCTCATAGCGCTTGCCGATGGTGGAGACTTCAATATCACGGGCGACGTGACGGACGCCGACGGCCTTGTCGCCCCGCAAGTCAGCGTCAACTTATCCAAAGATGTCACCGCCCCAACTCTGAGTATCGACAGTTTTTCGGGCGGAGCGGTTTTGAATGCTGCGGAACGTGGTACGGACTTGACCATTACGGGCACTACATCCGCCGAAGATGGTCAGACAATCACCGTAAATCTGAACGGCCAATCCTACACTGGACAGGCCTCAACCGGGGGGTGGTCGGTGAGTGTCCCCTCGGCGGATTTGGCGGCGCTACCCGATGGAGCTACGATCAGCGTGATAGCGGATGTATCGGATGCCGCCGGCAATCCGGCGATACAGGCGACCAACAGCTTCGACACGGACTTCTCCGCCCCGTCGCTCGCCATATCATCACTGTCAGATGGAGCAGTAGTCAACCTGACCGAACAAGCAACGGATCTGGTGGTCTCGGGAACTTCTGATGCGGCCAATGGTACGCAAGTTTCGGTACAGATCATCCAATCCGGAGGTGCGGTTCTGACCGGCGGAACCGCCACTGTAAATGGTGGCATCTGGACATTCACAGCGGCTGCTGCCGATTTGAGCAGCCTGCAGGACGGGCAAACGTATGACGTGAACGCCTCAATCACGGATGCGGCTGGCAACACGAATGCTGCGACGACCAGTTTCAGCACCGACCTCAGCGCACCAACAATTGCATTGAACCCGCTTTCGGTTGGATCGGTTCTGGATATCGTTGAACAGGTAACAGACCTCAATGTGTCGGGGACAACAAATGCCGAGGACGGGCAGATTGTAACGATTAGCCTTAATAGTCAGACCTACAGTGCGGTGGTTTCTGGTGGCTTGTGGAGCACAAGCATTCCTTCGGCGGATTTGGCCAGTTTGGCCGATGGAGGCAATTTTGCGGTCACGGCATCGGTTCAAGACGCCGCAGGAAACCCGGCAACCGATGCGACAACCATGTTGGCCACGGATTTCAAACCTATCCTCTACATCAATGATGTGGGTGCCAATAGTGCCGTGTCGCTGATCGATGCACAAAACACTGGAATGACCGTATCAGGCAGTTCCGCAGGCCTGTCTGCCGGACAAGCGGTCGATGTCACGCTTAACTCGGTCTCGCTTGGTTCGGCCACAGTTGCAGCCGATGGGAGCTGGACCCTGTCCGCGCCTGCTGCAAGCTTTGCCTCGATTGAAGCGGGAGACGCCCTCGATTTCGCGGCACAGGCGACAGTCGCAGGCGGCCCCGATCCTGATCCGGTGTCCGAACAGGCAATTGCTCATGTTCCGGCGGCCTACACCATCGTTGAAGCCGGTCGCAGCGGAACGACAGTGACGTTCGAGGTCTACGCAGATTCCGATCGCGATATCTCAAGCGGTCTGGCCTTTACCGCCGAGCTGGGGTTCGATCCTACGGCGGCGACCTACGATAGCGGCTCCGAGACAGAAAACCCTGACTTCAATCTCTTTCTGGCTAACCCGAATGGAGGTTCCGCAATCAGTTTCGCGGGCGCGGCCACGAGCTATGGGGATTTATCGCAGCCTGTGGTGACATTTACTATGACAGTTCAGGACGCGAACCAACCCATCGTCTTGACGTTGACCACTCCAGACGGAGGGCCATCACAGCTCCATCTCGGCACCAGTGGGAATGATACCATTACGGGCTCGGATGTTGATGATGTCATCCGCGGCAACCAGGGCGACGACACCATAGATGTGTCCGGGGCGGGTCGAGACGTCATCGTTTTCGAAGCTGACCCATCTTTAAATGGCATTGATACGATCAATGGGTTCACACTGGGCCCAGCAGCCAGCGTTTCTGACGCCTTGATGTTCCAGGGGTTGAATACCACATCGCTTCGCGGCGACGGGACCGGTGTGGAGACCTTGGTGGCCGGCGGCACAATTGGTGCCAACACCGGGTTCGTCGGGCTGGAGACCACGTTTTCGGACCTTGATCTGGATACAATCACTAGCGCAGCTGAAAACCTGAATGGTGCTCAATCAGGTGATGAGATGTATCTGCTGGCAACGGACGGCACTGACAGCATTCTGGTGAAGGTTGACTACTCTGGCCCAGATTCGGCGTCGGTCGAAGCGCTTGCACAGTTCGATGGCCTTTCCGATCTGAGCAGTTTGTCCGACGACAACATCCTGATCACTGACCCAACTGGCGCTTCAGCCTAAACGGCGCTCGTAGCTTGGGGCGATGCACAAATGTAGCCTCGCCTCTTCAAAACAAGAGGATCACATGGCAGAGAACGGCTTTTTCCCAGTTAGCCTTGTACGGCACAGGAATCGATTCTGGCGCCGGTTCACATCATACCAATTTGTTGCAGAGATGGACGCCTGTCCCATCGTCATCTCAGAAGTTCCGCAAATTGCCGCATCTTTTCCGATTGTGTTCCTGTCAAACCAAACAGGTTTTTCTCCCGTCGCACTATTCTCAGTCATCCCGGAAATGGCACCGCCCTTCGTCGACCAAAACGGTCGCTGGCTTGCGCCTTATGTGCCCTCAGCGTTGCGTTGCTTTCCATTCCAGGCAGAAGCTATGAAAAAGGGCGACTCTCGGTCACGTCTGTTTGTCGACGAGGATTCAGGGTTGGTTACACATGACCCTAAAGACCAACCATTTTTTACAGTGGACGGACTTTTGACGCAGGATCTCTGCCGTGTGCGCCGCTTTCTGCAAAATCGCCTGGCCTCGGCAAACAAAACGGACCAAGTCTGCTCTTTGATCGCTGAAATGGGTCTGCTTGTACCACTGGGCGAACAGAATGGCATCACTTTGACCGAGGGTTACTGGGGCGTTGATCCAATTCTGCTGGAACAATTGCCCGAGTCTAATAAATTGGCCCTACTTTCTAGCGACGCGCTACAGTTGATTCACGCTCATCAAGTATCCCTGTCGCATTGCGTGTGGCTGTCCAGTGCGCAGAGCCAATCAGGCACGACGAGTTCAGAACAAAACGACACCTTTGGCGGATTCATGACTGCACTTGCTGAAGAGGTTCGGCACGGACAATGCAAGGAGGGCGCGATCCATGCAATGGGTTAAGTTCGGGCTTGGAATCCTTGGCATAACAGCGGGGTTACTGTCAGTTTCAGCCTGCACCTCAACGCCCAACTTAGCCGATGTCGAGACATCTTTAACGCGAGGAACGACCGGAGCAAGCGCAACAGCACGATCAAAACAGCTTTCAAAGAACGCTTTTGACCAACAAGTGCGACAGGCTGTTCAGAGCAGTTCGATTGTGGCACGAAGTGGGTCCAAAACAAGGACAATCCAAGCTTACCAGAATGCCGCTGGCGGTGCATTCTTGGCTCAGGCCTTATTGGGGTTGATAGCGCGGCCCGTTCAGACGAACTCCAATAGTAGTGAAGCGCCCCCTTACTGGCGGGTATCGGAAGGTCATGAACCTAGAATGGATGTATTGACTGCGAGATCCCGAGTGTCGGGTACGAAACGCAACGACATGCAGCTACAGGAACGGCTGATTCTGGCAGAACAGAACTTCGCTTTGGCCAATTACACCTCATCGATCCGAACCGAGACCATTCTGGGTTTTCCGGGGTTCACGATGGACACGCTGGATAAGTCGCTATGAATGTTGATCGTGCAACTCTGACCGAATTGGAAGCTTGCTTGTTGAATGTCGCGGCGACACTTGAGCGGCCATTGACAGTTGCAGCACTGAACGCCTGCCAATCTGGCGATACAGGTGAGTTGACCGTGCGCGATGCGATGCACGCGGCACAACGAGCAGGCCTGCAGGTCGGGTTTGGTGCGCGAAAGCTGTCGGCATTTGATGCATCGCTGGCACCTGCGATCTTGTTGTTGGAAGGCGATCGCGCCGTTGTGTACCACGGGCGCACGCGCAATGGCGATCTATTGCTTTACGACCCCGCTTTGGATGACGGTATCGGAGAGGTTCCCGAAAGCGGCGTGGGCGAAGTCTACACGGGCTATGCATTGTTGTTTCGACCCTTGCACCGCGACGAAGATAACACAGATCAAGCGGATCAGCGGGGTCATTGGTTCTGGTCGGCACTTTCCGCAAACCGCTGGTCTTACGTTCAGGTGGCGCTGGCTGCGGCAATGGCAAACGTTCTGGGGCTTACGACCTCAGTCTTTATCATGATCGTCTACGACCGGGTTTTGCCCAACGAGGCGACCGAGTCGCTGATAGCTTTGACGCTTGGCGTGGGGTTGGCGCTTCTTTTTGACTTCGCGCTGAAGCTACTTCGCGCGGGGTTCATAGATCGCGCCGGCCAGAATGCTGACATGTCCATGGGACGGCGAGTATTTGACCAGGTGCTGAATATTCGCATGTCGTCTCGAACGGGCTCAACGGGTGCAATGGCCAGTACAATCCGCGAATTCGAAACTTTGCGTGAATTCTTCACTTCTGCCACACTCGTCGCTGTCGTAGACTTGCCATTCATCGCGGTATTCATATTCGCGATCTATATGGTGGGCGGCCCGCTGGCGCTTGTTCCGGCACTCGCTGTACCAGTCGTTCTTCTCAGCGGACTGGCTGTTCAACCGATCCTGTCGCGTCTTGCTGAACAAAGTTTTGCAGACGGACAATCCAAGCAATCTGTTCTGGTTGAGGCTGTATCAGGCTTGGAAACCATCAAGACAACCGCCGCCAGTCGGCAGATGCGAATGCGGTGGGAAGGTGCAATTGCACGCCAGTCAAACTACGGATCACGCAGCAGGGCCGTTACTCAATTTGCCCTGAACCTAACTGGATTTACTCAGCAGGCCGCGCAAGTTCTTATCGTCTTTTATGGTGTATTTCTGATCACGGATGGCCAGACGAGCATGGGGGCACTTGTTGCGTCGGTGATGCTGACCGGCCGTGCCCTGGCACCGCTGGGACAATTGGCGCAAACCCTGACACGTGTCAATCAGGCACGCAGTGCCTACCGCAATCTGGACACGTTAATGCAGGCGAGCAATGAGCGGCCTGAAGGCAAATCTTGGATCAGCAGATCCGAGTTTTCCGGGCGGATAACGTTTAACAATGTTCATTTCGCATATCCTGATCAAACGGAAGATGCGATGAAAGGTGTCTCATTTACAATCGAACCCGGTGAAAAAGTCGCTGTCCTGGGCCAGATCGGATCGGGCAAGAGTACGATTGCGCGACTTTTGTTGGGCCTCTACCAACCGCGTGTGGGCTCGGTGATGTTGGACGGGCTGGACATTCGCCAGATTGATCCCGGCGACTTGCGACGAAACATTGGTTCAGTCTTGCAAGACATCTGGCTGTTTTCCGGCACCATCCGGGAAAACATTGCCAGCGGGTCGGTGCGCCCGCGTGATCATGAACTGATCCGTGCAGGGCGCATTGCAGGTGTCGAAGATTTTATCGCGCGGCACCCACGGGGTTATGATCAGCCTGTAGCCGAACGAGGAGAAGGATTGTCAGGTGGTCAAAGGCAGGCGATTGCATTGGCCCGGGCGCTTATCGGGCATCCTCCTGTTCTGCTGCTGGATGAGCCTACGAGCGCGATGGACGTCAAATCCGAATCCGAAATTATACGCCGCCTTAAAAAGACCACGCCAGATACCACGATGATCATCGTGACGCACCGAACCAGCCTGCTGGAACTGGTTGATCGGGTCATAGTGATTGAGGATGGCAAAATTGCGATGGACGGACCCAAAAACATACTGACGCAGACAGTTCGCAAACACGGGAGGCATCTGAATGTCGCGGCATCCTGATCTGGAAAGCCTCGCCCGTGAAATGCGTGGAGGGTCACCGCTGCGGGGATCATTGCTGCTGCTCCTGATACTCAGTTGTTTGATAAGCGCCGTCGCCTGGGCTCATTTAACTGAACTCGACGATGTCGTGAGGGCAGATGGGCGTATCGTGCCATCCGGCGATATTCAGGTGATCGAAGCGACCGAACCCGGAGTTTTGCGGTCCGTTCACGTGCGCGAGGGTCTGGTGGTTGAGGCTGGTACATTGCTGATGGAGCTGAATACTACTCAGATCGAACGAGAGTTGAGCCAAGAGCAACAGCGTGCCTTTGGTTTGATGGCCCGCGCACAACGACTACGTGCCGAAATCGATGGGGCTGAGCTTGAGTTTGACGACGATCTTCTGACTGGCGCGCCAGATGTCGTGCGGTCGGAGACTGCGCTGTACCACGGTCGGCAAGCAGAACTTGAAGCTGAGATTGCAATTCTCTCTCGACAGCGCGAACAGCGGCAACGCGAGTACGAAGAGGGATTGGTTGACCAGGTCACGTCAACCGAGACCCTGAATGTGTTGGCCGATGAGCGCGCTATGATGGTGCCATTGGTCGAACAGAAGATGGAACCGGCAACAACCCTTTTGGCCCTGCGCCGTAGCGAGGCGGAATGGAAAGGCCGCAAGGTCAGAGCAGAGGCGATTATCAACCGGTTGAAGGCCGGGCTGGATGAAGTGGATGACAAGGTCCGCGCGACGCGCAGTCGGTTTCGTAGTGCCGCACTAACTGATCTGGCTTTGGTTTCGGCAGAGCTTGCCGCCTTGCAACCTGCCCTACCCTCTTTGCGTGACCGTGCGTCTCGCGCGCTGATCCGAGCCCCCGTACGGGGTGTCGTAAACCGGATTCACCGGACGACGATCGGCGGGATGGCCCAAAGCGGTGAGGAACTGATTGAGATTGTTCCGTTGAACGACAGATTGTTGGTGGAAGCCTATGTCCGGCCCAAGGACATCGCCTTCCTGCACCCAGAGCAAAAGGTCAAAATCAAGATCACGGCCTACGATTTTTCGCGGTACGGCAGTCTGGATGGCGTGATCGTTCGCATCGGTGCCGACACCATCACTCGCTCGGAACGAAGTGAGGAAGAGGTTTTCGTCGTCGAAATTCAGACTTCAGACACGATGTTGGATGCGGGTGGTACAGCGGTTGAAATCATCCCAGGAATGATCGCTCAGGTCGATATTCTGTCGGGGCGAAAGTCAGTTCTGGATTATCTGATCCAACCTGCTCTGAAGATAAAAGACGAGGCGCTGCGCGATTGAAGAGAACGACAGATGGGCAGCAGATAGCAAAGCGCCAGCCGATAGACATCTTAGGCGTCGGGGGGGACCGACGACTAAGACCAGGTCACGTCACCAAGAAAGATATATCCCGCACCATATATCGTTTTAATAAGGCGCGGGTTTTTGGGATCTTCGCCCAGCTTCGTTCGCAAGCGGGAAATCCGAACATCCATAGCGCGGTCAAAGCTGTCACCTGCCCCGCCACCCAACATGTCCTGCATGCGCGCGCGACTGATCAGGCGTTTGGGACTTTCAAGAAACAATCGCAGAACCTCACCTTCGGCATGACTGAAAGGTGTCTCGACGCCATCGGCATTGATCAAGACATATCGATCAAACTGTGCGGTCCAACCATTGAATTCGGCTATGTCTGAATTCGGCGTTGCTGGTCCAGTAGAGCGTAGCCGAGCGCGGACCCGAGCAATTACTTCGGCTGGATCAAATGGTTTGGTGATGTAATCATCTGCGCCAAGCTCCAATCCCGTTACCCGGTCCTGCACCTGAGCGCGGCCTGATATGATGATGACGGCAGCACCTTGCTCAAGCGCAAGTTTGTGCACAAGTGCAAGTCCATCAGTATCCGGCAATGATAAATCCACCAAACACAGATCTGGAGTGACCCTTTTCAGCGAAGCTTCAAATTCACGGGCACGTGAAAAGCTTTGAGTTTGAAACCCGGCATCTTCCAGCGCTTCCGTTAGGATACGGCGGATTTCAGGTTCGTCATCGAGAATGGTCACCAAAGGTTGTGTCATTCAGGCGGCCTCGGTTCGGATCAACGCCGACAATTGCGACGATGTGAATGGTTTGCTTAGGACAGGTGCACGGGTCAATGCCTTATGATGTAGCGGGTCATTTAGCGGCAGCGACGTCATCAGTATACAGGGCAACGCACCATTCAGGCGGTCGACAATGTCGATCCCAGTGCCTTCGCCCTCCAGCTTAATATCTGATAGAACCAGCGCGATATCACCGATTTCCGACGTCAAGGTCAAAGCTTCATCGACCGAGCTTGCCTCGATCACCGAACACCCCAAATCGACCAGCATATCCCGGAACTGACTGCGCAGGTCATCGCTGTCTTCAACCAACAATACGAGACCCGCTTGCGCGGACGGGGCAGGACGGTAGGGCAAACGTATCACGACCGAAGCACCAGAAGGCGTGTTGCGCAAATTAAGGTCACCGCCCGCCAGCTTTACCGTGTCGTAGACCATTGGAAGTCCCAACCCCGAGCCATCGCTGCCTTTGGTGGAAAAGAATGGGTTTAACGCCTTCTTTAATGCTTCCCCGGTAAACCCCGGGCCAGTGTCCGACACCGTGATCTCAACCCATATTGTCCCGATTGCATGCGCAGTGATCGTGATCTGGCCCGATGTGCCGCAAGCATCCCGCGCATTCAGAACCAGGTTCAGCAGTGCATCCTGAACCATGCCGGGATCTAGCATCAGCGCCTTGTCGGGTAGAGTATTGACCACCGACAACCCCATGCCCCGCGGCAAGGACGGGGTGGCAAGGATTCGCAAATCCTCAAGTAAACCGCGCATATCCGTCGCCTGAGGTTGAGGCGTGCGATTGCCGGTCATGTCTGCGATGCGATTCAGCAATTGCCCCCCGCGTCGGGCAGTTTGTTGCGTAGCCGTGACTAGCTGATCGGCTTCCTCGGGCAGATTCATCCTCTCTAATCGCGCCTGCATGCCCAGAATGATGGTCAGCAAATTAGAAAAGTCATGGGCAAGCCCGCTTGTCATCTGCGCCGCCATGGCTCTGCGCCGCGTTTGCTGAAGGGCGACACGGGCTTGAGTTTCTTCGGTGATATCCACCGACATGACATAAACACCACCCGCTTTATCCGGGGTGAATGATACCCGAATGCGGCGTGAATCCTGATCTTCGGTAAACTCGAAAACCGAAGGTTGGCCTCCATAGGCCTGTTCCAGATGTGGCTTTACCCGGTCATAGGCAGATGACCCCAAAGCCTTTGAAATATGAAGGCCCAGAATGTCAGACGGACGGCCGGGCATGACCGAACTGAGGCGGCGGTTTGAGTAATCGTATCGTCCATCGGCATCCAGATGCGCGATATGAGCCGGCATCATCTCGGTCGTCATCCGCGTGCGGGCCTCGATCTCGGTCAGTTGACGCTTGGCTTCTTCCAGCGCGGTGATGGTTGCGGCCAGTTTGCGGTTGGTTGCAGAAAGCTCTTCGGCATGGCTCAGAAGTTGGTCAGACAGTTCTTCTGAACGGGCACGCAGCAAATCTTCTACCCGCTTCGTGCGAGTTATGTCGGTATAGACGGCCACCCAACCCCCATTGGGCAAAGGTGCACCTTCAACCGAGATCACCTGACCATTGGGCCGTGTGCGCTCCATATAATGCGGCTCGAACGCGAGGGCCTGTGAAACGCGTAGCTCGACCATCTCGTCAACATCGCCGACCGAACCGTATTCCCCGCGGCTAGCGAGAAAATAAATTGTGTCGCGAAACAGAGCCCCCGGCTCGACAAGTTCGTTTGGCAGGTCGAACATTTCCTGAAACCGCAGGTTGCTGACAACGAGACGCAATTGGCTGTCATAAATTGACAGCGCCTGACCGATCAGGTTCAGGCCAGCCGTGGTCATCGCCTTGATGCGCTGTTCGGAAATGTCCAAATTCATCCTCCCCTGCGCCCATGGGTATCACCAGATCAGGCGCAGGTGTAGGGAGATTTACCTATCCGTGCAGCGGCAAATTGTTCGCGGCACGGTAGGCTTGAACATAGCCGCGTGCCACTGATCGAACGGCTGTTCCGATCTGCGAATACGCCTCGTCCGGCAGGTTCGCAAAGGACACGCGAGCCGACCAGCCCGGAGCATCAAATCCGCTGCCGTTCAGTAGAACGATCCCATAGTCTTCGGCCAATTTGAACGCAATATCCAATGGGTGAACATTCTGCTTGATCCACGCCACGACATCTTCACCGACATATTTTCGCAACCAGTATTCGAAATCGATGATGCCGTAATAGGCGTCGTATTGCTCACCTGCCTGCACCTCGACGCCCATCGCTTCGGTCAGCAGTTTGAAACGGCGATGAACCAGCTCCATGCAAGCGGTCTGATAGATTTTCTTGCTGTCGACCAATTCACTGAGTGAAAAGAGCGTCATCATCACCTGCTGCGGCAGCGACAGGCCTGCCGTGTGGTTCAGGGCCACATCGCGGCTATCGGCCACAAGCCGGTCGATAAAGCGAATGTCACGCGGTGTCAGGCTGAGCGTGCCGTAGCGCTTGTCCAGGGACTGTTTGATCTCATCCGGATGATCCGCCAGCTTGAGATCGAAGATGTTATCTTGCGCCACGGCAATCACGCCGAGACGCCAGCCGGTGCAGCCAAAATACTTCGAGTAGGAATACACACCGATTGTGTTGCGCGGCAGATGGCCCATGACCGAGGTAAAATCGTGCACAAAGGTGCCGTAGACATCATCCGTTAGCACGATCAGATCAGGCCGGTGATTTTCAACCAGATCCGCTAGTTTGCGAAGTGACGCGGTACTGAGCGCGACCGAAGACGGATTGCCGGGATTGACTAGGAAGAACGCCTTTACCTTGGGATCTTTCAACTTTTCCACTGCTTGGTCGGTCAGTTGAAAACCATCCTCTTCATCGGTTTCCACATGCACGGATTCAAGGCTGTAATCCTCCAACTCAGGCATTTCCAAGTAAGGCGTGAAGATCGGAGTGCACAGAGCTATCGTGTCACCCGGGTTCAGCAATCGGTTGGCTTTGAGCGTCTTGAAGATGTAGCACATCGCCGCCGTGCCGCCTTCGACTGCGAACAGATCGAACTGAGCGTCAGGCCGGTGGCCTCGACACATGGACCACAACAGGTATTCATGGGCAATGGTGGCATTGTGTTTCAGGATGCGGTCAGGCACTGGATAGTTATCACCGATGATCGAATCCGTCAGTTCATGCACAAACTCGTCCGCATCGAAATCAAATGCGGATATGGCATGCGCCACGAGCTCAAGCAGCGTATCGACGCCCGGCGTTTTGGAATTATCAGACGCCCAGCTTTGCAGCCGTCCATGGCAACCTTTTTGCGCCGGCATTCCGCCTAAACCAGCGGGGTGATCCATCACACGTTTGGATTCAGTTATGGCAAATTGACCAAGGGCAAAGAACGCCTCACGCGGACGGGTGGCAACCCAGTTAGGATTGCCGCGCCCCGCGTTCAGGAAAGCACTATTGGCCTTACGCGCCTCGGCCGAGGCCAGTTTGATCAGCTCATCCTTGATCTGAAACGGGCTGAGTGCTTCGTAATCGTGCAGCGTTACTCTATCCATAACGTGAACCTCTCCAAATCAGCTTAGGATCAAAACAACGACCATCCCAAAGATGGTCAATAATGTATTTCCAATCGCATACGGCATTCCGTAGCCAAGCGCCGGGATGCGACTTTGCGCGGCTTCCTGGATCATTCCCAACGCCGCTGTCGTGGTGCGCGCACCTGCGCAGGCACCAAACAGAATGGCCGGGTGGAATTTGAACACGTAATGCCCGACGTAAACTGCAAAGATCATTGGTAGCGAAGTCGCGACGATTCCCCATAGCAGCAGCGCAATACCGGCCTGTTGCAGTCCCGCGACAAATCCCGGCCCTGCGGTGATCCCGATTACCGCGATAAAGACGTTCAGGCCCAGCGTGTTCATCAACCACAGTGCCGGACCCGGGATGCGCCCAAAGGTCGGGTGCACCGTACGCAGCCAACCCAGCACCAGCCCAGCCAGCAGCGCGCCTCCGGTGGTGGAAAGGCTGATCGGGAAACCACCCATCATGACTGACAGTGTTCCAATGATGCCACCGATGAAAATCCCCCAGCCTACAAAGGCCAGATCTGTGGTGTCTACCGGGCGGTCGGCATAGCCAATCTGGGCAACTGCGGCCTCGACATGACGCTTGCTGCCCTGAATTGTGACGATGTCACCACGATGCACGACTGTCCCGGGTAGCAGCGGCAAATCCTGCATGTTTCGCATCAGTTTCGAGACATAAATGCCCCGCGCGATCGACAGTTTGCTTAGCTCTTCAAGCGTCTTGTTATGAACCTCTTTGCTGGTGATCAGCACATCCAGTTTTTCCGACGGTATGCTCAGCAGATCAGGCGCGTCAGCTTCTGTAAGATTGGTCTCAAGCAAACCCACCAGATCAGCGCGGCGGCCTGAGAACATCACAACATCTCCGGCCTGCAATACGGTGTTATCATCTACCTCTATGATCTTCCCGTCACGTCTCAGGCGTTCGGCATAGATGCGGATACCCGGCATCAGATCTTTGACCGGTTGCCCCAGCAGATCGCTACCTTCTGGGATCTCAAAGGCCCGCGCCTCGATCGCGCGATATGCCGAGACGATGCCATCACCGGTTTCGACCGACGTCGTGCCTCCCAGCTTAGCCTCATATTCCTTGCAGGCCGCGACCAGATCGACGCCAATCAGGCGCGGGCCGATCTTGGCCAGAATGATCGCCGACCCGATTGTGCCGTAAATATAGGTCACCGCATAGGCAATCGGAATCTGGTTCGCATAGGTTTTGGCCTGTTCCGCCGACAGGCCCAGCTGGCCGATTTGGTCGGTGGCAACACCGATCGCCGCTGAAATCGTCTGTGATCCGGCATAAAGCCCCGCGGCATAGCCAAGTTCCAGACCCGCGACCTTGGCTGCGATGATCGGGATTACAAGGCAAAGTGCGAGCACGCTGAGCGCAAAGAACACCTCGCGCGCGCCGTCTGCTTTCAGGCCGCGGATGAACTGAGGTCCGACACCGTAGCCCACAGCAAAGATGAACAAGATGAAGAAAGTCGATTTGACCGCCGAGTCGATTTCAATCTGGGCCTGTCCGATCACCACCGCCGCCAACAACGTTGCCGTGACCGTGCCCAGACTGAACCCCATCAGTTTCCAGGGACCAACGAGAAAGCCGATACCGATGGACAGGAACACCGCCAATTCAGGGTAGTTTTGAAGAATATGCACCAGCCAATCGACCATCAATCACCTCTCAATCCGCGCCTGACAGGCATTTGAGGCAAAAGCCGGAGACAAGGTGAAGAAGCGCCCAATTGGCCCACTTGCTGCCCGACCAAGCCGCCTGTTCGAATACACAACCGCAACAGGAAAACTTCGGCCTCACGATACCTTACAAAGGACATTTGTCTATAATTATCTGAATATTAATCGTTCTGCTTGTCCGCCCTCATTCAGAACACCCCGACTGAGCCTGCCCCACAATGCAAACACGCGAAACGCATGGCTCACTCGCTCTGCTTGCTCCAGAACCGGAACCATGGGCTTCACTGTCGCTCTACCGCAATGCGCGGGCGCAAAATCCTGAGGGGTTCGAACAAATCCATTGCAGCGACCCGGTGTTTGCCATCACATACCGCTATGACACGGCCGACGATTATTTCCGAGACCAGCGCAACCGGCGTTTGTATCCGCCTTGCCGGAGATCTGCGCACTCAATCGTTGGATCGTGTCGAAGCGGGTTTTGCTGCCCAAAAGCCCAACGGCCAAGATGTCATTGTGGACATGTCGCAAGTTGAATCACTGGATACCGGAGGGGCCTGGCTAGTCGCCAATTTGGTGCAGCGGATGGGAAGCGAAGGCGCTCAGGTCCAGCTCGAAGGGTTGGCCCCTGCGCATTCGTCATTGATCGAAACAGTATCGCACAACATACCCGAGGTTACAGGAGAAGAACTGCCGCCGCATGGCTTTGTGAATTGGGTTGCCCGGATTGGGCAAAAAACTTTTGGCGCCTGGCAGGACACATTATCAATCATCGGCTTTCTTGGCCTTACTCTGCATCGATTGGTCCGGACTCTGATCATGCCATGGCGACTGCGTCGTGCTGCGTTGGTGTCACAGATGGAGCAAGTCGGCTTCAAGGCGCTGCCGATTGTGTCCTTGATGGGTTTCCTGATCGGCGTCGTTCTGGCCTTTCAGGGCGCGACGCAGTTGAAACAGTTCGGGGCTGAGATCTTTGTTGTCGAATTGATCTCCATCTCGATCCTGCGTGAGCTTGGTATCCTGCTGACAGCGATCATCGTCGCTGGTCGCTCCGGTTCGGCTTTTACGGCTTCGATTGGCTCGATGAAGGTGCAGGAAGAGATTGATGCGATGCGCACCCTGGGGTTGGATCCGATTGAAGTTCTGGTCATTCCCCGTGTTCTGGCGCTGTTGATCATGTTGCCCATTCTTGGCTTTGTTGCTGATATGGCTGGCCTGATCGGCGGAGCGTTGATGAGTTGGATTGACCTCGGTGTCAGCCCCGGCATGTTCCTGACCCGGTTGAAGGAAAATACCGGCGTCGCACAGCTTGCCGTCGGGATGATCAAGGCACCGTTCTTTGCACTGGTGATCGGTGTCATTGCCTGCTGGCAGGCTATGCAGGTCAAAGGTTCATCCGAAAGCGTTGGTCAGCGGACGACAGCCTCGGTCGTGCAATCGATCTTTATGGTCATCGCCATCGACGCCCTGTTTTCGATCTTCTTCTCAGAGTTGGGGATCTGACATGGATGGAGCCGCGCTTCAGGACAAGCCCCAATCCGACGCGAAACGCGAGGCCGTTATTCGTGTGCGCAATTTAACCAACCAGTTCGGCGAGCAAGTGGTCCACGACAACCTCAACCTCGATGTCTGGCGCGGTGAAGTGCTGGGTGTTGTCGGTGGATCGGGCACTGGGAAGTCCGTGCTTTTGCGTACGATCGTCGGGCTGAACAAGCCCAAGTCGGGAAGTATTGAGGTTCTTGGCGTCGATGTTCTTAATGGCCCCGAAGAAGAACGTCAGCGGATCGAAAGAAGCTGGGGCGTGGCATTTCAGGACGGTGCGCTGTTTTCCTCACTGACTGTATTGCAGAACGTGATGGCGCCTCTGCGCGAGCACACGGGTATCAGTGAAAAATTGATGGCCGCACTAGGTGGGCTGAAGATCAGTCTCGTTGGCTTGCCTCAACTAAGTTGCAGCAAGTTCCCCTCGGAACTGTCCGGTGGAATGCGCAAACGCGCTGCGTTGGCCCGCGCCCTGTCGCTGGACCCGGAAATCGTTTTTCTGGACGAACCAACTGCCGGGTTGGACCCGATCGGGGCCGCCGCATATGATGACCTGATCGGGGAACTTCAGCACACGTTGGGGCTGACCGTGTTCATGGTAACGCATGATCTGGACAGCCTTTATGCCATATGTGATCGCGTCGCGGTACTTGCGGAAAAACGCGTGCTGGTTGAAGGTCCGATAGAAGAGATGACCAAGGTCGACCATCCTTGGGTTCAGGAATATTTCACAGGCCCCCGCGCCCGTGCGGCACAACAGAAGGGGCAGGACAGGTAGAGGCGATGGAGACCCGAGCGAATTACATCCTGATCGGTGCGTTCACCCTGGCGGGCATCCTTGGTGCCTTCGGGTTCTTTCTGTGGCTCGCCAAATTCGAAGTGACTCGGCAATACGCCTATTATGATGTGTTGTTCGACAATGTCTCGGGCCTGTCGGCTGCAGGTGGCGTAAATTACAACGGCTTGCCCGTGGGTCAGGTGGTTTCCCTGGACTTGGACAAAGATGACCCGTCAAAGGTGCGAGTGCGGCTTGAGGTTGATGCCGACATCCCTGTTACCAAAGAAACCATCGCACAGTTGCAATCTCTGGGTGTGACAGGGGTTGCTTATGTTGAGCTTTCCGGCGGGTCCCCAACCGCAGAAAGGCTGGCCCAGAACAGTGTCATCCCAAGCAAGCGCAGTTCGATTCAATCCTTGCTTGAGGGTGCGCCAGAGGTTCTGGAAAAGGCGGTCACCCTGTTGGAGAACCTCAATTCGGTTGTTGATGACAAAAACCGAAAGGCGGTGTCGGATATCCTGAACAATCTGGCAGAAGCGTCGGGCAAGCTGGATAAAACTCTGACGGATTTCCAGTCGCTCTCGTCCGATTTGGGCGGTGCGGCCAAAGACGTTGGAGAATTTACCAAGAGACTGGATACGTTGGCGAACACGGCCGAGACGACGTTGAGCACAGGAACGGACACGCTGAAGAGCATCAAAGAGACCTCAGAATCCGCCAAAACAACGCTAGAGACTGCAAATAACGCCATTGCCAGTGCTGAAAGCGTGATTCAGGAAGATATCCGGCCCTTTATCGAACGCGGGTCAATCCTGGCCGAAAGGCTGACTCGGCTGTCAGATGAAGGCAGCGTTACGCTTGAGGTAATCAGCGAGACTGTTCTGAATGCAAACACCACCCTTGAATCGGTTACATCGACTATGGATTCAGCCAAAGGGGCGCTCGATTCAGCAGAGAGGGCGTTTGACTCGGCAAACCGCGTGATGGACGAGGATATTTCACCTGTCGCTGAAGATGTGAGTAAGGCGGCTAATCAGGTTGCGGAAACCGTCTCGAATATCACCGAAAAGATTGACAAGATTTCCGACGATGTTCTCAGCGCCTCCCAATCGGCGTCGGATCTGCTGGGAACCATCGACGGGATCGTTCAGGACAACCGCCGTCAGGTTTCGGACTTCTTGCGCGTTGGGTTGCCTCAGTTCATCCGGTTCATCGAGGAATCACAACGTCTGGTCATCAGTCTGGATAGATTGGTCGACAAGGTCGAACGCGACCCGGCCCGCTTTTTGTTAGGCACCCAAGCATCGGAGTTTCGTCAATGATACGGCCCTTAATATTGACTCTGGTTTTGGCCGCATTAACAGGCTGCACGGGCTTGGGCACGCTGCGGCAGGCTTCTAAGCCCAATGATTTGTATTTGCTGACACCCAAAAGCACGTTCTCGTCATCGCTGCCGCGTATCCAAAAACAGATCGTTGTCGAAGAGCCCACAGCGACGGCGGCCGTGAACACCGATCAGATCGCCGTGCAGCCCACCTTGCTTCAGGTTCAGTATCTGCCGCGGGCTCGATGGGTGGATCGCGCGCCGTTAATTGTGCAGGCGCTGATGGTCGAAAGCTATGAAAATTCCGGCAAGGTCGCGGCCGTAGGACGTTCGACCGTAGGCCTGAGAGCGGACTATGTGATCGCGCCTGATCTGCGCGAATTTCAGGGCATCGTCATCAGCGAAACCGAAGACACGAAGACGGTCCGCGTAGAAGTGCGCATCAATATCAAGATTATCGATGAGTACGAGGACAAGATCATCGCTTCAAGCTCATTCCAGGAAGCAGTGCTGGCGACCAGCGATAAAACACCCGAACTGGTTGAGGCCTTTGATATCGCCTTGGGCAAGACAATGCGGGATGCCGTGGAATGGAGTATCCGCAAAATCCATACGCATACGCTCAATAACCCGCGATCAAGACCTAGCTAGTGGTCGCTAGAACTGGCTCGCTGAGGCGACTTGCCAGTCAGCGGCGAACTCTTCGGGGATGGTCTTGCCCAACAGAGAGCCGTCATCCAGAAAGCTATATAGCTCGGCATAAGACCGCTCTCGTTCATCCGCATTTCGGCGCCGGATGTCAGCAGGGCGCAGGTCGGAAACTTTTGCTTTGCCCATAGCCCCTAATATCTCGCGGAAACTTTCAAGCGTCGCGTCATGAAACCGATGCACGCGCTGTCGTTTCTGTGGCACATTCACCGCCCGCCCACGGATCGGATCTTGCGTTGCCACCCCCGATGGGCACCTGTTGGTGTTGCAATGCAGCGCCTGAATGCACCCCACCGCAAACATCATCGCCCGCGCCGCATTACACATATCCGCACCCAAAGCGAATTTCTCGACCATATCGAACCCAGTGGCCACTTTGCCCGAACAGATCACCCGCACCTTGTCGCGGACCCCGATACCGCGCAGACAGTTGTTTACAAATATCAGTGCCTCGTTAAGCGGCATCCCCAATCGGTTGGTGAACTCGACCGGGGCAGCGCCAGTGCCCCCTTCCGCGCCGTCCACCGTGATGAAGTCAGGCAGAATCTCAGTTTCCAACATCGCTTTGCAAATCGCCATAAACTCGGATCGACGACCGATGCACAGTTTGAAGCCCACGGGCTTGCCACCTGACATCTCTCGCAGATGCTGAACGAAATGCATCAATCCAGTCGGTCCATCAAAGGCCGAATGAATAGGTGGGGAAATCACATCCTGATGTACTGGAACCCCACGAATCTCGGCGATTTCTTCATCCACCTTTGCTGCCGGTAGGACCCCGCCATGAGACGGCTTCGCCCCTTGCGATAGTTTGATCTCGATCGCCTTGACGACATCTTTCTTGGCCTTTTCGGCAAACAGGTCCTTATCGAACCCACCTTCAGGCGTGCGGCATCCAAAATATCCTGTTCCGATTTGCCAGATGATGTCTCCACCTTCTGCCAGATGGTGGGGGGACAGTCCGCCTTCGCCCGTGTTATGCGCAAAACCCCCATCTTTTGCACCGCCATTCAAAGCACGGATTGCGTTGGCGCTGAGTGCACCGAAACTCATTGCTGATACGTTCAGACGCGACGCATTGTAGGGTTTGTCGCACTGAGGGCCGCCCAGTATCACCCGTTCTTCGCTCTCTTCGACGTGCTTGGGGGATAGCGAGTGATCAGCGCGGTGATAACCTACCGTCATGATATCGTACTGAGTGCCAAACGCCTGAGTATCCACCTGCCCCTTGGCGCGGGAATAGACCAGACTGCGGATGATCCGATTATAGGGCCGCCCGCTTTCATTGGTTTCAACGAAATACTGCCGGATTTCAGGGCTGACAAACTCCAACATATATCGGAAGTGACCCAGTACCGGGTAGTTGTTCAGCACATTATGCTTGGTTGTCAGCATATCGTAGAGACCGACAACCGCATAGGGGATCAGTATGATCAGCAACCAGTGGGCGGGTGGCCAGAAAAAACCCCAAAGCAAAGTCAAAGGCAAGCAGACATAGCTGAGGAAATAGTAAAGCCTGCGAACAATCATTTCCTATCTCCCTGAGTAGCGCTGTGACAGCGTGACTTTGAATGGACATTGGGTCCATGACCCTGCTCTTCATCCAGAACGTGGAACAAATTGACCTGTTTGCGCAAGCCCTTGCTAATCAAACAAAGATAACGGTTGGGTTAGCGAGGCCGGTTGAACCAAGCAAAAGCAGTCTGTATGCAAAATGAAACGCTGGTCAGAGCAGGATCAACCGCAGTGTCGAAAACAGCGCCTGTATTCGGGCATCGCGCCCTGATGTATACAGCCGTCTTTGTGGGGGGTGCTGCAGGGTCGTTGCTGCGCGAGCTATTTTCGCTGGAGATCCCCGGCGCTCCGTTCCTAACCGCGACTTTCGGCATCAATGTTGCGGCCTGTTTCGTTCTAGGTTGGCTCTATGCCATTCGAAATCTTGTCCACGCCCACGTCCTGCATCTAGGGGTCGTCGGATTTTGCGGTGGGCTATCGACGTTTTCCTCATTCGTCGCCGAGCTGGAAAGACTGGCAGAAACCGGGAATTGGTTTGTGATTATCGCCGTAAGCGCGGAGATCGCATTTGGTCTTACGGCGGCGGTTCTTGGGGAAGCGCTGGGTCGGCGGCATCATTCCCGGGAAACATCGGAATGACGACCTTGTATCTGCATGCCATGTTCGCATTGGGCGGAGGATTGGGGGCTGTACTGCGGCATTGGCTGGCGCTTCGGGTGACGCATGATCTGCCGTACTCGACCCTGATCGTGAATGTTCTGGGCAGCCTTCTGCTGGGTCTATGGATTGGTTATCTGGGTGGCTCTGCAGAAATGGGCGAAGAGGAAAAACGCCTTGTATTCGGGTTTTGCGGCGGCTTCACCACATTCTCAAGCTTCGCCTATCAATCGCTGCAATTGCACCGTGAACGGACGATCGTATTTGCCGCCGGTAACATCGTTCTCAGCCTCGTCTTGTGCTGGTTCGCGCTATGGCTGGGCCTTGTTCTGACGCGCTAGTGAACGGGTGCTGCAGCCCTTTGGTCGGGCCTGGGCGCGCGGCAGAAGAACAACAGTGGGATCGTGGCCAACGCCAGCAGTCCAAGATTGTTGAATACTGTAAGGTACGAGATCATCTCGGCCTGCCGTGCGATCTCTTGCCCCAGAATGGCGGCGCCCTGGGCGCTATCGGGTGTCAGCCCCAGCGGCGCAAGATAAGCCTGTGCAGCAGGATTGTAGGGTGTCACATTCTGGCTGAGCACTGCCGTATTGGTTTGCAGGCCACGCACGACCCAAGTCCCCACCAATGAAATACCTACCGAAGAGCCAAGCTGCCTGGTGACGTTGAATAAGCCCGAGGCCTCATCCTGCCTTGATTTACTGATGCTCTCGAATGCCAGAATAGACATCGGCACAAACACCAGCCCCATCCCCAGACCACTGACAAAGCCCGGCCAAGCCAGTTGCCAGAAACCGGCGTCGAGGTTGAGCGTGCCCAACATGAAATTCCCCACTGCTGTCAACAGCATCCCCAACCCGGCTAAAACTCGTGGATCAAACCGGGTGACCAGTACGGCCCCGGTCAGCACCATCGATGCACCTGCGGCGATTCCGCGCGGAATGAACAAATGACCGGATTCGATCACGGGGTAATCGAGCAGGCTTTGCACAAAGGTTGGCAGTATGGCGATCCCGCCAAACAATGAGATCGCGAACCCCGCTATCACTAGGTTGCACAGGGCAAAGTTGCGATCCGCAAAAAGGCGCAAATCAACGACAGAATGCCGGGATGTCAGAGAATGGACGATGAACCCCAGCGCCCCAAGAACCGAAGCGATCAGCGCCAGCTGTATCATCCTCGATGACAGCCAGTCCTTGGTCTCACCTTGGTCAAGAATGAATTGAAGGCATCCAATGCCAACTGCCAGCAGCGCCAGGCCTTTCCAGTCGATGCGCACCTCTTCGGTTTTGTCGTCCGGCAACTCGCCCGCCAAAAGCAGCAGGGCCATGGCAGCGACCGGAAGATTGACGAAAAACACCATTCGCCACGAAAAATACTCCGTCAGGACTGCGCCTACAGTTGGGCCCAACACCGGTGCGACCACCACGCCCAAGCCAAAGACCGCCATGGCCTGCCCCCGTTTTTCACGTGGAAAGGCGTCAAACAGGATGGACTGCGACAACGGGATCAGGAACGCGCCGAACATGCCCTGCGCCAGGCGGAACGCGACGATAGTCTGAAGACTCCATGACAGGCCGCACATGACAGACATTGTGGCAAAACCCGTGACCGCAGTCAGGATCAGCCTGCGCCGCCCGACCCGACGCGCGACAAACCCGGTCAGCGGCATGACCACAACGGCTGAGACGATATAGCTGGTTAAAATCCATGTCGCCTGATCGGTTGTGGCCCCAAAAGCCGCCTGAATATGCGGCAACGCAACATTGACGATGGTACTGTCCAGAACTTCGAGAATTGCACTGAGCACGACGGCCACGACAATCACGCGATTGATATGGCCGGCATCAGTCATTGGCTGGGTCCGGTTGTATCCACCGTAACTTTGCTGCTGCCTCCTACACGCAGCGGAGCATCAGTTGGATCAAGCTCAATCCGCACCGGGAAACGTCGAGTGACCTTGACCCAGTTGCCGCTGGAGTTTTCGGACGGCAACAACGAAAACGTATCGCCCGAGCCTCGACCGATCGACGCAACCTTGCCGGTCAGGGTCGTGTCTGGAAGCATATCCACCTGCACTGTGACCGGCTGACCGGGTCGGATGCGTGGCAGTGATGTTTCCTTGAAATTTGCATCGACCCACCAGTCAGACGACTCGACAATGGAAAATTGCGGCGCATTGGCCGAGACAGACGACCCTGGCCGCAGTGTCAGATTTGCGATCCAGCCATCGGCCGCGGCATAGACCTTGGTCCAGACAAGATCGGCCTGCGCGATTTCCAACGCAGCCTGTGAGGACAACACATTGTCCTGCCGGGCCGCGAGACCACTTTGCAATGCGGAAAGCTCGGACCGGCTGGTGGTCAACCGGGCCGAAGCCTGTGCGAATTCGGATGTAGTTTGGTCCAGCGAGGCCTGCGCGAGGTCCCCGTCCGAAAACAAAGCTCGGGCGCGTTCAAGATTGCTCTGAGCCGTTTCGTAGAACGAGTTGGCGCTTTCGACAGCGGCCTGTGCAGCGGTGATCTGGTTCGAGAAGGAGTCAGCCTGCTGAATGGCACTGTCCAGATTAGCTTTGGCCTGATCGACCGAGGCTTGGAACTGTGTCGGATCAATCGAGAACAGCAAATCGCCTGCATTGACCGGCTGGTTTTCGACCACCGCAACGTCTGAAACCTGCCCGGTCACCTGTGCGGCCACATAGATGATATTCGCGCCGATATAGGCGTCTTTTGTTGACGGATACCGCTCTTCATGCCGCCAGAAAAGGAACAATCCAACAGCAATCGTGACCAGGATCCCTGCGGCGGCAATTGCCTTGAATGACTTCATAAGCAGCTTCCTTTTTGGTGCCTAAGCGAGCGACCTCACATCACCTGCATATGCATGCGCATGGCCAGATTGCCCAGAATCCAAACTGTCCCGCCGATGATAATCAGCAGAACAAGTGTCGAGAACAGAACCAGGTCCAGATCCTCTCGGCTGCTGCGGCGGCGGTCGATGTGTAGAAAATAGATCAGTTGAACAACCAGTTGTGCCAACCCCAGAAGGCCTATGGTCATATAGACGCCTGGTGTTTCAATACCGAAATGATAGGCGATCACAAATACCACCAGCGTGAGCAGCAGTGACCCACCATAGCCAATCACGTAACGCCGCCGTTCGCGGTGATGCATCTCGGATCGTTTATCCATAGGCCAGCCCTCCGAAATACACGATGGTTATTATGCCGATCCAGATAAGATCGAGGAAATGCCAGAATAGCGCCAACCGCACCATACGCGACATCAGCAGATCGGTCAGCCCGAACATACGCAGCTGAATACCCAGCACGATTAGCCACAGACACCCGGCTGCAACATGCAAGCCGTGGAGCGGTACGAGACCATAGAAGGCCGACAAAAACCCGCTACGCTGTGGGATACCGCCTTGGGCTGCCATGTTCATGAAATCACGGATTTCCAAAACCAGAAAACTGAGCCCCAGCAACAGAGTCACTCCGAACCACAGCACGATCCGTGCCCGAGGCAGGTTGTATTTCAGCGCCAACATCGCCAGCCCGACGGTCAAACTGCTGGTCAGCAGAATGAGAGTCTGGGCAAAGATGCTTTTAAGGTCGAACAGCTCATGCGGGCCTGGACCGCCGGCCTGCGCGTCTATCATGGTGATATAGATCGCGAACATCAGGCCGAAATAGACCAGATCGCTCATCAGGAAGACCCAGAAGCCGAAAGTGACGACCTCGGTCGCCTTGTGGGCGCTGGCGTGGTCCTCGCCGAGGTTTATCCCCGGATAGCTGTGCTTGGGTGCGCGCCTCATGTCACGGCCTCCATATCCGGGCGGGCGAGGCCGCGATTTTCCGGTGTACTTTCATGATCGCGATCCACAGCGGCGGTGCTGTGGACCAGCGCCAACCACGCCTCGTGTTCTTTGCGGACCTCTTCGGCGGGGATGATGACCTCGGTGCTGGTGTCGAAACTCCAGATGATAATGGCGAGGATCATCGCGATGGTCATCAGTGCTGCCAGCCACCAGATCCACCAGACCAGAGAGAACATCCAGATGCCACTGAGCACGCAGAGGATAAACCCGATGCCGGTGTTGCGCGGCATCTCGATATCTTCGTAGGCCGCGGGTGCAGGATAGGCTTGTCCGCGCTCCTTAGCTGCAGCAAAGTCATCGCGGTCACTAACCTGCGGAATAATAGCGAAGTTGTAGGGCGGCGGCGGAGACGGGATCGACCATTCCAGCGTGCGCCCGTCCCAAGGATCACCGACCGGTGCGCGGGTCTGTTCTCGGTCGCGTATACTGACCCACAATTGGACCAGGATCGAAAGCAACCCGCAAGTAATCACCAGCGATCCTATGGCGGCGGTGATCATGTAGGGGTGAAAGCTGGGATCCTCCCAACTGAACGACCGGCGGGGCATGCCCATCAGACCAACGAAGTAGAGCGGCATGAAGGTCAGCAGAAACCCAACCGTCCAGCAGAAAACCGAAACGCGGCCCCAGAACTCGTTTAGACGGAACCCAAAGGCCTTGGGAAACCAGTAGTTATAGCCGGCTAGCAACCCGAACAGCACACCGGGTAGCAACGCGTTGTGGAAATGCGCAACCAGAAACAGCGTATTATGGACCTGATAGTCGACGGTTGGATTGGCAAGAACCACTCCGCTGAGGCCGCCGATGACGAACAACATCAAGAACGCAAGGCCATAAAGCATCGGGACCGAGAATCGAATGCGCCCACGGTACAGAGTCGCCATCCAGTCATAGACCTTAACCCCGGTCGGAATGGCGATCAGCATCGTGGCAATCCCGAACACCGCGTTGATCAGAGCGCTTTGCCCCATGGTGAAGAAATGATGCAACCAAACCGTGAAGGACATGACCGCAATCGACATTGTTGCGATGACCAGTGAGTTGTAACCATAGAGACGCTTGGCCGAAAAGGTGGCAAAGACCTCAGAATAGATTCCATATGCAGGCAGGACCAACAGGTAGACCTCGGGGTGGCCAAACAGCCAGAACAGGTTGGCATAGTTCATCATGTTGCCGCCAAGGTCATTGGTGAAGAAGTGAAAATCCAGATAGCGATCCGCGGCCAGCAGCAGCGCGGCAACGCCTAGGGGCGGCATAGCAAAGATGATCAGGATCGAGCTGCAAATGATCGTCCAGCAATACATGGGCAACCGCATGAACTTCATCCCCGGCGCACGCAGCTTGTAGATCGTGACGGCAAAGTTGATGCCAGTCAGTGTTGTGCCCACGCCCGAGACCACGATGGCCCAGATCCAGTAATCCGGCCCAACGCCGGGATTGAACGCGGCCCCGGTATAGGGCGGATAGGCGGTCCAACCACCTGTTGAGAATTCGCCCACCACCAGCGAGACCATCAGCATCAGCCCGGCCGAGACGGTCAGACCAAGCCCGATCTGGTTCATCACCGGAAAGGCCACGTCGCGCGCGCCTATCATGAGCGGAATTATGTAATTAGCGACGCCAAAGACAAAAGGTACCGCGACGAAGAACACCATTATGGTGCCATGAGTGCTAAACAGTTCCGCGAAATGCTCGGGTTCCAGGAATCCGTCCCCCGGTCCCGCCGCCTGTTGGGCCCGCATCACCACGCCTTCCAAGACGCCCCGCGCCAGCATGACGATGGCGAAGACAATGTACATGATGCCGATCTTCTTGTGATCAGCGCTGGTCAGCCAATCGCGCCAGAGCGGACCCCACAACCGGAACCACGTCAGGATGCCAATCACTACCACTACGCCCACGATCACAATAGCAGCAGCAGCGTTTGCAATGATCTCATTTGCGCCAGGGTTCTGGATCAGTCCAGCGATGGGAAAGGCATCCCAGCTCAGGCGACCGAAGAAACCGGTCTCGGCATTTGTCATTGGCTTGCCTCCTGCCCGTATTCAGCCGTTCCGGGTTGCTGATCCAACTGCAGAGGCTCGCCGCTGTGATAACGACGCAGGATCGAATGGAATAGGTCGCCCTCTTCCAGCGTGAAATAAAGCGCATTCAGCGGCATGAGTTCGGTGCCCAATGCCGCCTGCACCTCATCCCGATCCGTACGCATCGCCAACGTCCGATAAGTGCTTTCGGTCAACGGTATGCCATGCGCTTTTACGCTGGCGACCCATGCCTGAAAATCCTCGGGCTGCATGGCTTGCGCCAGGAATTTCTGCTTTGTGAATCCTCGGCCATTATACTGTGTGTTCTCGCCTTGCATCGTTTCAGGCGAGTCTGCCACCAGGTGTAGCCGAGTCGTCATCCCCGGCATGGCATAGATTTGCCCCGCCAGCGCCGGGATCATGAACGACTGCATCACCGTGTCTGTGGTCAGCGTCATCGCAACTTGCTGTTTGATCGGTATGCCCAGTTCTCCCACCGTTGCGATGCCATGATCTGGATAGATGAACAGCCATTTCCAATCGAGGCCAACCACCTGCACATTTAGGGCAGGCTCTTCTCCAAAAGGGGCCGAATAAGGGTCAAGACGATGTGTCGCTTTCCAGAGATAGAAAGACAGGATCATCACGATCACGACCGGGACGCCCCACATCACAAATTCAAGCTTCGCCGAAAAATCCCAATGCGGCGTGTATGCAGCATTTCCACCCTTACGTCGGCGATAACGCAGGGCAATCAGCGGCACCAGAGCCAGAACCGGTATCACGGCGATCAGGATAAGAGCCGTCGCGCGCAAAAGGTGTGTCTTTTGCACCGCTGCAATCGGGCCTTGGGGGTCCATGAAGCTATCACTCGCCCCGGCAGCCTCAGCCGTCAACAACAGAGCAACAAAGATCACCAAGGCTGGCACAGCGACTGAATGTATCCGAGACAAGGTCACACCTGATGATCCTCTTGCGGCGGGGTTTCCCGGCAACTATCGGCAGAGTCACGGATTTTCTCAAGAACTTTTCCAAAATCACCCTGCGGCGCCGCTGTTGACATGAGGTCAAGCGCGCGCGAGACCAATCATATGCGTTTGGTTCTTGCTATAGTCTCCCTGGTTTGTCTTGCCGCCCCCTCGGTAGCGCAAGATCGCGCTGAGGTTGAACGTCAGTTCCAGAACTGGCTGCAACAAGCCATATGGCCTCAGGCAAAAGCAAAGGGCGTTTCGAAACGCACATTCCAAAGTGCCTTTGACGGGGTGACGCTGAACTGGGACCTTCCTGACCTGGTTCCGCCGGGAAGCCCCAAAAAGACACCCAAGCAACAACGGCAGGCCGAGTTCGGCTCACCTGGTCGTTATTTTAATGCCGGATCAGTCCAGGGTGCCACCTCCGTCGGTCGCAAGATGGCTAGGCGCCATGCGGGTACACTGGCGCGTGTCGAGGCAGAAACCGGTGTACCCGCCCGTATCATACTGGCCATCTGGGGCCGCGAAAGCGGATACGGACAAGTCCCGATCCGCCATAATGCGTTTCAGGTGCTGGGCACCAAAGGGTTCATGAGCACACGGGCAGAGTATTTCACGGCTGAACTGATTGCTGCGCTACAGATCGCTGAATCCGGTCACGGCCAAGGCCACGCACTGAAAAGCAGTTGGGCGGGTGCCTTGGGGCAGCCTCAGTTTATGCCCACAAATTTTCTGACTTACGCGCGCGATGGCGATGGGGATGGCCGAACTGATATCTGGGGCTCAGCCTCGGACACGATTGCATCGATCGGCGCGTATCTTGACGAGCACGGATGGGTGACAGGCCGCGACTGGGGGTTCGAAGTTATCCTACCCACGACCGTTTCTTGCGCGTTGGAGGGCCCTGATCAGGGGCGGTTGATCCGCGATTGGGTCGCCATGGGCGTAAATCGCGTTTCCGGCAAACCTTTTCCGGCACATGAACTTGATGCCGAGGGCTATCTTATGATGCCTGCCGGTCGTAGCGGTCCGGCCTTTATCGTAACGCCCAATTTCTATGTCCTCAAAGACTATAACACCAGCGACCTTTATGCGCTGTTTGTGGGACATGTCGGTGATCGCATCCAATACGGAGTTGGCGATTTTCGGGGTCGTTGGGGCGATGTCGGCAATCTCTATCGTTCAGATGTCGCCAGCATGCAGCAGGTGCTTGTTCAACAGGGTCATGACGTCGGTGGCGTCGATGGCCTGCCCGGATACAAAACCCGACGCTCGATCGGGCGCTGGCAAGAGGCTTCTGGAAGCACACCAACCTGCTTCCCCGATGCCTCATTGAAGGCCGTTCTGAAGCCGTAGCAGCGTACTGATTCGCCATTTACGAGCATCAATGCGAACACATTCACCCACGGTGATATGTTGAGCTTCACGAAAATGTCACTGCCACGAAGCGTTTCAAAATAAAATTTTAACACCTCCGCCGGCTGCGGTTCTAATCAGCCTTTGTGGTCTTCACCCACCGCAAAACCCTTTACCTTTGCTTCAAAACTGACAGGTTCATGGGCAGTGAAAGATAGCTTTCGCATTCGGATCTCTGACATTGCCTGATGCATGAATGCCGAAATTATCGATCTTGGCACGATCTAGATCAAGGTAAAGTCCAGACAATTGCCGGAGACAAAATGGCAGACAAGCGCCCACCGCGAATGCGGTTTGGACGTTCGAAACCATACAAAATGGGAGTAAACACATGAACAAAATAATCAGAACCTCTTTGGCAGGACTGTTGTCCTCGACCATCATTACTGGTGCTGCAATTGCTGCCGGTACACATCCCGAAACCGGAGAAGCCCTGGCCGACGATCAGACCTTCACCTATCGGATTCTCGATGAACACAGCTCGGTCGACCCGCAAGTCGTAGAAGATGTGTCGGGTGCAGAAATTGTTCGCGATCTGTTTGAAGGCCTGATGAATCAGGATGAGGACGGTAACCTGGTTCCTGGTGTCGCCACCGAATTCTCGGTCAACGATACCAAGGACGTTTACACCTTTACCCTGCGCGATGAAGCGAAGTGGTCGAATGGTGATCCGGTGACCGCAGGTGACTTTGTGTATGCCTGGAAGCGCGCCGTCGATCCCGAACTGTCTTCGCCCTATGCGTGGTTCATGGAACTGATGTCGATCGAAAACGCTGCCGAGATCATCGCGGGCGAAAAACCGGTAGATGAGTTGGGTGTCAAAGCCATCGACGACAAAACGCTGGAAGTCCGCCTGAGCGCCCCCCTGCCCTATTTCCCGCAGATGACCACACATTCGACAACCTTCCCGGCACCGCAGAAAGTGATCGAAGAATTTGGTGACGCCTGGACCAAACCGGAAAACATCGTCTCGAACGGCGCATATGTTCTGACCGAGCACCTGCCGCAGGAACGCTCGGTACGTGAACGCAACACCGCCTATTGGGACAACGATAACACCATCATCGACAAGGTCGTGGCGCTGGTCATCAATGATGAAAACGTCGCCCTGACCCGCTATTTGGCTGGCGAACTGGACCGCACCGAAATTCCAGCCGGCCAGTACCCACGTCTGAAGGAAGAGCACCCCGTAGAAGCCATCAGCTTCCCACGCCTGTGCAACTATTATTACACCTTCAATCTGTCTGATGGTGGCCCCGAGGCTTTCAAGGACCCGAACGTCCGCCAAGCCCTGTCACTGGCCGTTGATCGTGCGATTATCACCGAAAAAGTGATGGCAGGCGGTCAGCCCGAAGCCTACACCTTCGCCCCCGAAGCAACCGCAGGCTTCACCGTACCGGCCGTTGAAATGGCATCCATGTCCCAAGCCGAACGCGACGAGTTGGCGAAGGAGCTTCTAGCAGAAGCAGGTTATGGGCCTGACAACCCTCTGAGCTTCCAGATGGTTTATAACACCGCGGAAAACCACAAGAAGGTCGCCGTTGCGCTGAGCCAGATGTGGAAGCAGAAGCTTGGCGTGAACGCCGAACTGGCAAATATGGAGTGGAAAGTCTTCCTCGAGGAGCGCGGCAACCAAAACTTTGAGCTGGCACGTGGTGCTTGGTGCGGAGACTACAACGAAGCGTCGACCTTCCTGGACCTGCTGCAGTCGGACTCGGGCTATAATGACGGCAAATATGCCAACGCGCGCGTTGATGAGCTGCTGGCCGAGGCCAAAACCTCGGACGATCCGGCTCCGCTTTACACCGAAGTTGAACGCATCATCGCCCAAGAAACGCCTGTGATCCCGATCTATCACTACGCAGGCGTCTATATGATGGACAGCGATGTAGGCAACTGGCCGGTGAACAACGTCGAGCAGAACTGGTACTCGAAGAACCTCTACAAGCTCGCTGAATAATCGTCTTTGAACCACGCCCTGCCCCGGAAACATCCGGGGCAGGGCCAATAAACACGGGGGCATGAAATGCTTGCCTACAGTTTAAAGCGGCTGCTGGTCGCTATTCCGACGATCCTGTTATTGATCGTCGCCTGCTTTTTCCTCATGCACATCGCGCCTGGCGGGCCATTCACCTCGGAACGGCCATTGCCGCCGCAGGTTCTGGCCAATATCGAGGCGCGCTATGGATTGGACCAACCGTTGTGGAAACAGCTTTGGGACTATCTGTATAACATCGTGGTGCATTTCGATTTCGGACCGTCCTTCAAATTCAAGGATCGGGATGTGAACGACATCATCGCACAGGGTTTCCCGATTTCGCTGACCTATGGTTCGTTGTCTTTCCTGGTGGCAACTTCCGTTGGCGTCGCGCTGGGAATTGCCGCTGCAATCAAACACAATAGCTGGATTGATTACTTTGCGGTGGGTCTGGGTATTGCCGCTCAGGCGCTTCCTAACTTCATCATGGGGCCGATCCTGATCCTGACCTTTACCCTGTGGCTGGGGTGGCTGCCGGGTGGCGGCTGGCATGGCGGTCAATGGCAGTATCTGGTGATGCCGGTGATTGCGTTGGCGACCTCCTACATGGGATCGATCGCAAGGATTACGCGGTCATCGATGCTGGAGGTTCTGAACTCGAACTTCATTCGAACTGCACGGGCCAAGGGATTGCCGACAAGAACCGTGATCTGGCGCCATGCGCTTAAGCCGACATTGCTTCCCGTGGTCTCGTACCTCGGGCCGGTTTTTGTCTACGTTCTGACCGGTTCGGTTTTTGTCGACATCTATTTCTCAACCGGCGGTCTGGGGCAGGCCTATGTCGGCTCGGCTTTGTCTCGCGACTATGCTGTGCTGCTGGGGGTCACCATCCTTTACGGCGCGTTGACCGTGGTTGTGAATCTTCTGACCGACCTGGCTTATGCCTGGTTCGATCCGAAAATCCGTTACTGAGGGGCAGGCAATGCTTGGAAAATCACAAAAAGCCGCCCATCTGGCCGAGGAAATCACTGATTACACGGTCATTCAGGGGCGCTCGCTTTGGCAGGACGCACGGATACGTTTTGTCCGCAACAAGGCCGCTATGGCCAGCGTTTTCATTCTGGGTCTGATCGTGTTGTTCACGATTGTTGGCCCTTACTTCGCAGTCTGGAACAATGAAGAGATCGACTGGAACGTCATGGGGGACGTGCGCGGCATGGGTATGCCGTCCATGGAAACCGGACACTTTTTCGGCGTCGATGATCTGGGGCGCGACCTATACAGCCGTGTCATTCAGGCCACCACCACATCGCTGCTGGTCGGTTTGATCGGGGCCGCGACCGCTCTGATCGTCGGCACCTGCTATGGCATCACCGCTGGATATATTGGCGGGCGCACCGACAGTGCCATGATGCGGTTCGTGGACATCCTGCTTGCAATTCCGGCAACACTGATCATCATTTTGCTGCTTGTCGTGGCGGGAAGATCCTTTTTCATGCTGTTCATCGCCTTGGGCGCTGTTGGTTGGCTGACGATGGCACGGATTGTTCGGGGGCAAACCCTGACCCTCAAGAACCGCGAGTTTATCGAAGCCGCGCGCGCCGCCGGTGTCAGTGAGTTCACCATCATGTACCGACACATTCTGCCCAACCTGTTGGGCGTTGTGATCGTGTACGCTTCGCTGCTGGTGCCCGAGATGATCCTGACGGAAAGTTTCATCTCGTTCCTGGGCCTCGGGATCTCAGAACCCTACACATCGTTAGGCCGCCTGATCGCTGAAGGGGCTGGCACCATGGCGTATGGTACGCTATGGCAGCTGATGTTCCCTCTTACTTTTTATGTCGCCATCATCATCACCATGTTCTTCATCGGTGACGGGCTACGCGACGCTTTGGACCCGAAGGATCGCTGATATGAGTCTGTTTTCCGTCAAGGACCTGAGCGTCCGATTTGATACGCCCGATGGCGTGGTTGAGGCTGTAAAAGGCATCAGTTTCGACATTGATCCCGGCGAATGTCTGGGCATCGTCGGCGAAAGTGGCTCGGGCAAAAGCCAGACGTTCATGGCAGCGATGGGGCTATTGCCCACCGCTGGCCACGCGACCGGTTCCGCAATGCTGAATGGTCAGGAAATCCTGAATCTGCCCGTGAACAAAATCAACAAAATCCGAGGCTCTGACGTCGGCATGATCTTTCAGGATCCGCTGACCGCGCTGACCCCTCATCTGCGAGTTGGCCAGCAAATGCGCGAGGTGCTGCAAGTTCACGAGGGCTTGCAAGGCTCGGCTGCCCGCCAACGTTGCCTTGACTGGCTCAACCGCGTGCGCATTCCCGAAGCGGCACGACGTCTGGATCAGTATCCGCACGAGTTGTCTGGCGGCATGCGCCAGCGCGTGATGATTGCCATGTCGATGCTGTGTAATCCCAAACTGTTGATCGCGGATGAGCCGACTACTGCGTTGGATGTGACCGTTCAGGCCGACATTTTGGACCTGATGGTACGGTTGCAAAAGGATGAAGGTACGGCCATAGCTCTGATCACCCATGACATGGGTGTTGTCGCGCGCATGTGCGACAATATTCAAGTCATGCGTATGGGTGAGTTTGTGGAGGCCGGTGACACGCGCGAAGTCTTTCGTTCTCCTCAGCATGATTATACCCGCACGCTACTTGAGGCGATGCCGCGAATTGATGCGGGCGATGCTCCGAAAGCTCTTTCGCAGACGGAAGAACCGTTACTGAAAGTGGATGACGTCAAGGTGCATTTCCCGATCCATGTCTCGGGCGGCCTTTTTGGACATAAGGTGCCGCTGAAAGCCGTAGATGGCGTGAGTTTCGACATTCGAAAGGGCGAGACCCTGGGTGTTGTTGGAGAATCCGGCTGTGGCAAATCCACGCTGGCCCGGGCTGTGCTGCAATTGATCGAACCTAGCGCGGGTAATGTCAGCTGGCTGGGGCATCCGATCGTCGGGCTGAAACGGGCCGAGTTGAACAAGTACCGCAAGGACCTGCAGATCGTGTTTCAGGACCCGCTGGCGAGCCTTGATCCACGGATGACGATCTCGGCCTCGATCGCGGAACCGCTGAAAACCTATCGCCCGGATCTGACCGAGCGGGAACGCAAAGAGTTGGTCGCCGAGATGATGGAGCGTGTTGGCTTGAAGGCCAACATGATCAACCGATATCCGCACGAACTATCCGGGGGGCAAAACCAGCGTGTTGGAATCGCGCGTGCCATGATCAACAAACCAAAACTGATTATCTGTGACGAGGCAGTCTCTGCGCTGGATGTGTCCATTCAAGCCCAGATCGTAGGATTGTTGCGTGAACTGCAACAAGAGTTTGGCCTATCGATGATCTTCATCAGCCACGATTTGTCTGTGGTACGTGCGGTTTCGAACCGGATCATGGTTCTATATCTGGGCCGCATCGTTGAATTGGGCGATGGTGAAGTGATCTGCTCCGAACCGAAACATCCTTACACTCAGTCCCTGATCTCGGCGGTTCCGATCCCTGATCCGGATGTCGAGCGCAGCCGCCAAAGGCTTAAACTACCGGGAGAATTGCCTTCTCCCATGGATCCGAAAGCAGCTTTGCGCTTTTTGCCCAGCAGATTGTCTATGGGTGAGACCGACTATGTACCTCAACTCAGTGAGATTGCCCCGGATCACTTCGTCGCCGAACACGATCCGCTTGAGGCGATTATGGCCAATGCATAAGCTTACGCGCCCGATCCGATCTATCGGGCGCGTCTTAAACTTCATAGAACAAGTGATTAGTGGATTAGTTCCTTGATCCCGCATTCGGTCGTGTTTCGTTTTGACTCTGCCCTTAAGTTAATGGCAGATTCCAGCAAACCCGTACCAGACCAGCCGGGTGTGATTGATTGGTAGGATTTTAGATTATATGTGGGGGCTCCGGCATCACCGAGAGTCGTCGGCAATATATAGAATTAGTGAGGTAATATGGTACGCAAAGTCACCAAGGCGATATTTCCCGTAGCGGGAATGGGCACTCGGTTTCTTCCGGCGACAAAGTCGGTGCCAAAGGAAATCATGACATTGGTTGATCGTCCGCTGGTCCAATATGCCATCGACGAAGCGCGTGCGGCCGGGATCACTGAATTCATCTTCGTGACATCGCGCGGAAAATCAGCGCTTGAGGATTATTTCGATCACAATCTGGTGCTGGAACAAGACCTCAAATCCAAGGGCAAAGACGAACTGCTTGAAGTATTGAACGCAACCAATATGGAAAGCGGAGCGATTGCCTATATCCGTCAACACAAGGCTTTGGGATTGGGGCATGCGGTCTGGTGCGCCCGTCGACTGATCGGGGATGAACCCTTTGCCGTGATGCTGCCCGACGATGTGATTGCCGCCGACAAACCCTGCCTACAGCAGATGGTCGAAGCCTATGAGGAAACCGGCGGCAACATGGTCGCCGCGATGGAAGTTCCCAACGAAAAAACCAGCTCCTACGGTATTCTGGATACCGGCCAGATTGTTGGAACGGTTGTCCGTGCCAAAGGAATGGTGGAAAAACCGAGACCAGAGAACGCGCCATCCAATCTTGCGGTGATCGGTCGTTACATCTTGGGTCCTTCGGTTCTGTACAATCTGAACCAGAAAAAGAAGGGAAGTGGTGGCGAAATCCAACTGACCGACGCAATTGCTGAGGATATTGGCAATGGTGTCCCTGTCTTTGGCTACAAGTTTGACGGACAGCGGTTCGATTGTGGTTCAAAGGCTGGCTTTCTACAGGCAACGGTCTCGTTCGCGTTGGCCCGCGATGATCTGCGCGACGACTTAAACCTATATCTGCATGAAGTCGTGGCCTCTGAACGGGCCGCACAATAGGCCTAGCCGTGTCAGCCATTCTGTATTCAATTCAGTAATTTTAGCTTTATAGTTCAGAAGGGGCAGACATTATGAGCACAGTCTATCCTGTAATTCTATGTGGCGGGTCAGGTGCTCGGCTTTGGCCGTTGTCGCGTAAAAGCTACCCTAAACAATTTGTTCCGCTGATCGGTGAAACCAGCCTGCTGCAGCAATGTGCCGAGCGGTTGAAAGGCCCGACCGATACGCCTTACGCCAAACCTCTGATCCTAACCAACGAGGCTTTCCGCTTTGTTGTCCCTGAACAGTTGATGGCCATAGGAATCGATCCGGGGCCGATCTTGATCGAACCCGAAGGACACAATACAGCACCTGCGGTGCTGGTCGCTGCCCTGCACCTTTCATCCATTGATCCCGACGGGATGATGCTGGTAGCCGCGTCGGATCACGTCATTCCAGACAGTGCGGCCTTTCACGAGGCCGTCACCGAAGGTGTCCGAACAATAGTCGAGCGTGGAGATCTGGTGACGTTTGGGATCACACCCGACCGACCCGAAACCGGGTATGGCTACCTTAAGCTCGCCCAAGCACCGGACTCGTCGGGCGCTTCTGTGCAACTTGACCGGTTCGTTGAAAAACCCGATCTTGAAAACGCCAGGGCAATGGTGGCTGAAGGGAGTTATCTTTGGAACTCGGGCATCTTTTTATTCGCGGTCAGAGATATCCTTGAGGCGTTCGACCAGCATGCACATGATCTAATTGCGCCCGTTCAGAAGGCGGTTGAGCATGCGCAGTGTGATCTGGGCTTCCTGCGGTTAGATCCCGAGGCCTGGGCGACGGTTCAAGACATCTCTATCGACTATGCGGTTATGGAGAAGGCCGACAATCTCAGCGTTGTCCCTTATGCCGCCGGGTGGTCAGACGTGGGCAGCTGGTCTGCCGTACAAGAGCTGAGCAACCCCGATCCAGACGGTGTTGCAACTGCCGGCGAAGTGACCGCCATAGATTGTCGCAACGTGCTTGTGCGTTCTGAATCGCCCGCGCTAGAAGTTGTTGCAATGGGGTTAGAGAACGTAATCACCGTGGCTATGCCTGACGCGGTTTTAGTCGCCAGCATGGACCGGACGCAAGACGTCAAGCAGGCCGTCGCAGCATTGAAGGCAAAAGGCGCCAAGCAGGCGGTAGCATTGCCCGTTGATCATCGCCCTTGGGGATGGTTCGAAAGCCTCGTCATTGGCGATCGGTTTCAGGTCAAACGCATTCACGTCCATCCCGGCGCTTCGCTGAGCTTGCAATCGCATCACCATCGGTCCGAGCATTGGATTGTCGTGGAAGGCACCGCCGAGGTGACTATTGACGACAAGGTACAGCTCGTGTCTGAGAATGAATCCGTCTATGTGCCGCTCGGGGCCGTGCACCGGATGGTAAACCCAGGCAAAGTGCCAATGGTTCTTATCGAGGTGCAGACCGGGACCTATTTGGGTGAAGATGACATTATTCGCTACGAAGATGTCTACGCTCGTGACTGAGATCTGATTTCAAGAACTGATCCAAGTTTGGGGCATCTGCAAGGCAGATGTCTCCATATTTCTGAGACCAAATCTTAAAAATTCGAAACCTGGGCGTTCGGCTGGGTCAGGCGGGATTTACGCACATCACGGCAGTGTGGCGCGCAATCATCATCGGACCGACACCACAGGAGGATGCCCATGCCACAGAACTCTCCCCGTCTAAATCTGCCCTATCTGCAACCCGCGCAGGCCCAAAAACATGTGACCCATAACGAAGCGCTGCGTGCGCTAGATCTGGTGGTGCAGCTAAGCGTTGCGTCCGTTAACGCGACTATCCCACCAGCTGCTCCTGATCAGGGTGAAACCTATGCATTGGGCACGTCTCCGACCGCGGCATGGTCCGGACAGGATGGAAAACTGGCGGCTTGGTTGGACAACGGGTGGCATTTCTTGACGCCCGACATGGGCTGGCGGGCTTGGGATCAAAATGCAGGGCTGTTGAAAGTCTGGGACGGGTCGGCGTGGATCGACCCGCCGGTCAATACACAGAACCTTTCCGGGATCGGCATCGCAACCGGATCAGACAGCACAAACCGTCTGGCCGTACGTAGCCCTGCCACCTTGTTGACGCATGAGGGCGCTGGCCACCAACTCAAGATCAACAAGGCTGGTGCCGGTGATACTGCCTCGCTGCTGTTTCAATCGAACTGGACCGGCCATGCCGAAATGGGCCTATCCGGCGATACAAATTTTTCAATCAAGGTCTCGCAGGATGGCGGAAGCTGGGTCGATGCTTTGCGGTTTGACGCCACAACCGGAACAGCCAGCGGAGCGGCTGTGCAAAGCAGCGCCGATGACACCACCTCGGGTCGCCTGATGCGGGCAGATTACGGGTACGGACCGGGCAATGTGCTGGGCACCGTATCCGAAAGCAGCGGTGTACCCAGCGGAGCGGTGATCGAGAGGGGCAGCAAGGCAAATGGTGACTACACGCGCTTTGCTGACGGAACCCAGATTTGCACCGCCGTTCTAGGTGCGGTGGCCTGCACGACCGCAACTGGTAGTATGTTCGCCAGCGGTACCGCCAATTGGGATTTCCCTATTGCCTTTGCTGACAGCAGTTCTCCCGCTCTCAGCGGGAACGGCGGCGGTATTGGCCGATTTATGGGGTTTGACGCACCTTCAGAAACTCAAGCGACGTATCAGGTGATGGCTCCATCCTTGGACGCTACCAGTATAGCGCCAACAGTGATCGCAGTCGGACGTTGGTACTGAATAAAGACCGTTCGGGCCATCGCCCGGACGGTTATCGTTCTTGCAAATTGGTTTCTGACCGATCCAGACAACACGCAAAGATCTGTCTTATCCTGTACCCAAGATCGATACCAGGAACCCAGCTAACAACCCTATCATTTCACTCTTTGTGAAAGCGGCAGATCAAGGCCAGTTACAAGGCCGCCGTCCATACGCGATATCGACCCTGCCCGGTTACTTCGCGGATTAGCCCCCTATCGCTGAATTTGTCCAGATTTCGCTGTGCCGCTGCACGCGAGGCATGGGTCAGTTCTTCGGCCAGCGGGGCGGAAACCATCGGCCAAGCCGTCAATGCATCAATCAGCACGGGTGGGGTACGACCGCTTAGGTCCGAAATGGCGTCGCGGGCGCGCCCTTCCCAAGCGCTGATCCGGTCCAAATGCAGCAAAGCCGCAAGTGAGGCCTGGCCTGCCCCCTGAATCCAAGCCGAAAGTTTCTCGTCCAACGATCCTGCCCCCCGCAATGCACCTGGGCCCGACAGAGAAAGCGGCATGAACAATGCGCCACCTCGACCCATCGCGGAGGCATGACGGGCCGCGATGACAGCGGCCTCGGTATCTTGTCCAATGCCAGAAGACAACGCGCGCCACGCGTGAAATCCGATGGCGGCCTGGGTAACCGGGTGCAAACCGGCGACATTTCGCATGGTTTCCGCCAGATCAATCACTGCTTCGGGTGTATCTTCGAAACCTTGGGCCTGACGGTCTAGAAAAGCGGTCAGCCCCGCATCCCAGCCGCCCTCTGATGGCGCAGCACCCGACGACAGCCGCCTCACTGCCCATCCCGCCCGATACAAAGCCTGCACATCATCACCGGTTGCTCCGATCCGCAAACCGGTCCAAAGCGCAAGGCGGTCGACGCTGATCCGATCGCCCGTCCACCAGCCCAGATCCGAGACCTCCATCAGGGCCAGACGGTGACCCCACCCCTTGGGACCCGCGCGCAAACGTTCATCCAGAGCTCCAAATGTCACGGCCAGATCGGCAAGTTCAGCTGATAACTCGGATTGGGCCGCACGCCAGTCCCTTGGGTCAAACAGCAAACGCTGGTCCGGTCTCGGTACAGAGGGTAGAAATTCTCCCGGGTCTTCCTCGCCGTCGGGCGGAAGGAACCACAAATCGTCGTCTTCCGGCGGATCGGCGTCATAGATGCTGCGCGGCCCTTCTTCCAAGGCCTCATCATCCGGGTCCGGTATCTGAGGGTTCGGCTTCATGTCGGGTATTCTTCGGGCATTTACCGCGGTTCACAAGTGGTTTTGCGGATTCTTGTCGCTCAGCCTGAGAACGCCTCGGTCAAAACACTTAGTTCTCCACTCAGGTCTGTTTGCGCATCTCCACCCAACAGCATATAGCCGTAGCCATCATTCGCCCATGTCGCTGTCGCAAGACCACTGAGCACCGCAAGGTTCACATCCTTGACCGGTGCTCCCGCGCCTTGCCGGATCACACAAAACGCCACCGGATTGCCCTGAGCGTCAGCAAAGACCACCTGCACCAAAGGTTTACCTTTGAACGACAGTACCTGAGCACGTTTCAGATCAAGGCCCGGCAGAGTTTCCAACACGTCCCGGTTCAGTGAACGACCCAACTGAGCCTCGGCCTGAACAAACTGCGCGTCCAGCGTTTGCTGAGAATTGTCCAGATCGGCAATCGTGTCCGGTGAATAAAGCGATTGATAGATCGCAGCCTGCTCCGCCCAGCCCAATGCCTGTGGTCGCGTGGCCCAGAATGTTGCAGACGCAGCAATAACAGCAACTGAGGCTGCGACCGCCAGCAAACGGAGCGGTCCGGCATTGGATTGTTGAGCGCTCGGAATGGGCAGATCGATCGAAGGCGCCTCAGTTGGAATGCCTTCAAAAGCCTGCTGCACAACCTGGGCAAATGGGTCGAGCGCCATGAGTCGGTGTTCGAGTGCAGAATCCTCGGCCACCGCGTCTTCGATGGCGCGGGCTTCGGCCTCATCGAGGCTGCCTTCCAGATAGGCCAGAAGTGTTTCGTCGGAAAACTTCATTTGCCACTCCGTTGCACGGTGTCAGCCGCATCGTGCTGCATAACGGTTTTCAGTTTCTGCCGGGCATTGGAAAGCCGGCTCATGATTGTGCCGATGGGTACGTCCAGCATATCCGCAGCTTCGCGGTAGCTGTAGCCTTCGACAAACACAAGCATCACCGTTTCACGTTGCGCCTCTGGCAGCTGCATCACTTGAGTAAACACCTGAGCGGCGAAAATATTCGTTTCTGAATCAGGCCCTGTCGCGACTAATTCCGCCTCGGGCGTGACTGAAAGCGCCTGTGCCTTTCTTACGGATCGCGCCCGTATCTCGTTTAGCCATATTGAACGGCAGATCGTCATCAGCCAACTGTCCAGCCGTTCATACGAGGTGACCTGGTGGTGCTTCTCCAACGCCCTCAACGCCGTCGCCTGCAACAGATCATCTGCAACATCCGACGCCCCCGACAAAGCCAGCCCAAACCGCCAGACCCGTTTCGAGTGGGTCTGGATCGCGCCGCGCACGGCTTGTTCGGTGCTTATCTCAACACTCATCGAATAAAACGCGACCTGTGTGTGTTTGCTTTGACATGGGACTGGGCCCGCTTGGTCAGAACTGTCATAGATCCTGGAGGAAAGAAATGAAACTTCTGTTCAAAACAATCACGATTGCGTCGGCTATTATTGCAGGCCCGGGTCTGGCCGCTGATTGGACACTAAACCCGGATGCGTCTCATCTGGCTTATGGAACGGTCAAGATCGATGATGTTGGAGAGGTCAATTCTTTCACCAACCTTTCGGGTCATGTCAGCGAAGATGGCAAGGTTAATATCGATATCGATCTGTCGTCGGTCGAAACGAATATCGACATCCGTAACGAACGGATGATCGAGTATGTGTTTCGCAAGGCCGCGACCGCGACATTGAGCGCGAATATTGATATGGACCAAGTGTCGAAACTGGATGTGGGAGCCAGTAACACGATTGAGGTGGATGCGAAGCTGGCTCTGGCGGGGACCGAGGTGGAATTCTACACCGATATGTTTGTCCTGCGTGTGGCCGAAGATACCGTCATGGTTTCAACCAACGACATGGTGTTCATCAGCACCGAGGATGCGGGCGTTTCGGCAGGCGTAGACAAGCTGATGGAGTTGGCACAACTACCCAGCATCACCCGCACCGTACCGGTGACCGCACGATTGATGTTCAGTCTCGAAGGCTGAAACCTAAGAAAAGTGCGGGGTCGAATTTGGCCCCGGCTTATGCCCCCCAAGTGTCGCTTAGGCGATAGCCGCCAGGCCATGGGTCATCGGGGTCCAGCATGTGCTGGTGCGTACCCGTAATCCAGCCTCGCCCCGAGATTTCCGGGGTGATCGCCACGCGGCCGTTCAGATCATGCCGCTCTACGATACGGCAGCGAAATTCACTGTTGATGACTGAACGCGCGTGGTAGCGATCGGTCATCGTCATTTCTCCCTTGGCCAGCAAAACCGCCATCCGGGCTGAAGCACCGGTGCCACAAGGTGAACGATCCAGCTTACCCGGTTTGATGGCGACAGTATTACGTCCGATGAGAATATCGCCCTGACGATCGAGCGGGCCTGCAATCTGGCAGAACGAAATGTGGCTCCAGTCTTTAGAAGGGTGATCGAAGCCAAGCTGCTCATTGGCGGCATCGGTGATACGCGCGCCAGTCCTTGCAAGATCAGCCCCTTCATCAGGGGTAAGCTCGAAACCCAGATCGGCGGCATCGACAATTGCAAAACTGTCGCCACCAAACGCGGTATCCACGCGCAACGTCCCGATGCCCTCAACCTCGATCCGGGCATCCAGCTTGTCGACGAAACTTGGTACATTATGCACAAAGATACGTTCGGCCTTGCCATTGCGGCATTCGGCGCGGACGCGGATCAACCCTCCTGGGGCTTCCAATGTCAGATGGGTTTCAGGCTCGTGCATCGGAAGAATGCCACTGTCCAACAGAACCGTTGAGACACAAATCGAGTTGGAGCCTGACATCGGTGGCGTGTCTTCTGGTTCCATGATGATGAACGCTGCATCCGCCTCGGGTTTTTTTGGTGGAACCAGAAGATTCACATGGCGAAAGACACCGCCGCGAGGTTCATTCAGCACGAAATCCCGCAATGTCTGGTCTTCAGCGATAAAGGTCCTTTGGTCCCATATCGTCTCTCCCGGAGGCGGAGCGACACCACCGACGATAACGTCGCCCACTTCGCCTTCAGCATGGGCCGAGATTACATGGATGGTTTTGGAACTGCGCATAAAGCCTCCGAAAAGCCGATGGATAATGCGCAGTCATGCAAAACAGATCCGGTCTGGCAAGCCCTATCGCAGCCGCTGACCCGTCTCGGGATCGAACAGCATCGCACGCTCAGGACGAACCGAAAGCCCGATGCGGTCACCGGTCGTACTGCGTTGGTCTTCCCGTTCTTCCACAATCAGCTTATCGCCATTTGGCGTCAGCAGATAAGAATATGAAACACCACCGAGCGCTTCGGTCAGATCAACTGTGCAGGTGTCACCGTTTCGATCCACCTGAATATGCTCGGGGCGAATACCCAATGTTACTTTCGTCGCTCCTTTGGGAACGCTCTCGGTGACCGGGACATCATCAGTAAGTGCAGGGTGCCGCACTATGCCGTCCACGACATCGCACTCAAGGAAGTTCATTGCAGGAGACCCGATGAAACCCGCCACGAACTTATTGTCGGGGTCGCGATACAGGTCCATAGGGGCTCCCACTTGCTCAATCCGACCGTCGCGCAATACCACAATCTTGTCGGCCATGGTCATCGCCTCAACCTGATCGTGCGTAACATAGATCATCGTCGCGCCAATTTCCTGATGAAGCCGCGCAATTTCAACCCGCATTTCCACGCGAAGTTCTGCATCCAGATTCGAGAGCGGTTCGTCGAACAGGAACACCTCGGGGCCGCGCACAATGGCACGCCCGATCGCGACCCGCTGACGCTGACCGCCGGACAACGCTTTGGGTTTGCGTTTCAGATATTGGTCGAGCTTCAGAATATTTGACGCTTCCTGAACCTTCTGATCGATCTCGGCCTTGGCAACACCGTTCATCCGCAGACCAAATCCCATGTTCTCGGCCACGGTCATATGGGGATAGAGCGCATAGGTTTGAAAAACCATCGCCACTCCGCGTTTGGCAGGATCCACATGCGTGACTTCACGTGCGCCGATATGGATTTCCCCGTCCGAGGTTTCTTCCAAACCCGCGATCATCCTCAAAAGCGTGGACTTACCGCAGCCCGAGGGGCCCACGAATACGCAAAACTCACCATCTTCAATCTGCAGATCAATCCCGTGAATGACCTGTGTCTGGCCATACCGTTTGATCGCGCCTTTCAGGGTTACACCTGTCATGTTGCTTGCATCCTATTCTGTTGGCCCTCGGGGAACCGCCACGCCTGTGCTTCTGTGCCGATCTGTTCAGCGACGCGCCGGACGCGCGGCACCCAAGATTGCAATTGCTCGAAATCCATTCGCCCAGTCGATCCTGTCACCGAAAGGCCCCCCAACATGCGGCCCCCGTTAGTCAGAATCGGGCAGGCAATGCAGATGATGCCGGGCTCATGCTCTTCATCATCAACTGCGTAACCACGGCTGCGGATCTTAACGAGATCAGCCCGCAATGCCTTTTCCGAGGCCAAGGTCTTGTCAGTGAACCGATGAAAGCTTTGTTGCGAGATCGTCTTTTCCAACTGTGCCTCGTCCAAATAGGCCATCATCGCTTTGCCAACGCCTGTGCAATAGGCCGGGCCGACCTTGCCGGCCTCAGAATACATCTCAATTGGTCGTTGCGCGTTGCGCTTATCCACATAAAGCACCTGCCCGGAATCAAGTTGCGCCAAGTGCACGGTCTCCCCTGTCTCGGCGCTGAGAGCGTCCAGGAAAGGCCGCGCAATTGGAGCTAATGAGCTATGCGTCCATGCCGAATGCGCCAGTCGCACCAATCGCATACCTGGCGAATAGGTCTGCCGTTCCGGTTCGTAGTGCAGCATGCCCTGATTGGTTAGCGACTGCAGAAAACGGTATAGCGTCGCCTTGGGAAATTCACTGCGTTCCAGCAATTCCCCGAACCGCACCGGGCGTTCGAAGGCCGCGACCTGTTCCAGCACGTCACATGCTTTTCCTATTGTTCCGTCACCTGCCACGGGTGCCTGTTCTCCTCCACTTTCCCTCGGCTTTGGGCACGAGGGTCTTGACAAGAGTAGCCGAGTCGATGTGTAGTTTTCAATATATAAAACAAGGTTTCAATATTTGAGACCAATATGGAAGCTTAAGGGAGGAAACTATGCATTCCATGTTCAAGCGCACAGCGGCTGCTTTGGCTGCCAGTGTGGCACTTGCTGCGCCCGTCGCGGCAGAGCTGACCGGCGAGCTGCGAATCTTCCTCGATACGTCCAACCCGGCGCCGCGCGCGACGATGGAAGCGATGATCGAGCGATTCGCGGCCGAACATCCCGGTCTGGAAATCGAAACCACCGTGATCGACCGTGAGGCCTACAAGACCCAGATTCGCAACTTCCTGACGGCTGACACGCCAGACGTTGCCACCTGGTATGCAGCCAACCGGATGAAGCCTTATGTTGAAGCGGGTCTTTTCGAAGACGTCTCGGACCTGTGGGCTGAACCTGAAATCGCCGACAATCTGGCCTCGACCAAAGGTGCGATGACCATAGATGGCAAACAGTGGGGTGTTCCGTACACCTACTATCAATGGGGCGTTTATTACCGCAAAGACATCTTTGATGAGCTGGGTCTGACCGAGCCGACCACTTGGGAAGAAGAACTGGCCAATTGCCAGAAGATCGTCGATTCCGGCCGCGCCTGTTATACCATCGGCACCAAGTTCCTGTGGACAGCAGGTGGCTGGTTTGACTACCTGAACATGCGCACCAACGGGTTCGACTTTCACAATCAACTCGCAAATGGCGAGATCAGCTGGGAAGACGACCGGGTTAAGCAGACCTTCGCCAACTGGAAACAGCTGATCGACATGGGCGCATTCATTGACAACCACCAGACATATAGCTGGCAAGAAGCCCTGCCCTTTATGGTCAACGGTGAGGCCGCCGCCTATCTGATGGGTAACTTCGCTGTGGCTCCGCTGCGTGAAGCAGGCCTGACCGACGATCAGTTGGACTTCTATCAGTTTGTCGCCATCAACCCCGATGTTGAACTGGCCGAAGACGCGCCGACCGATACGTTCCATATCCCGGCCAATGCCTCGAACAAGGAAGCCGCGCGTGAGTTCCTGCGTTTCGCAGTCTCTGCGGACGAACAGACCGAAATCAACAACGGTGCAAACCTCGGCCAGTTGCCTGTGAACGCGCAATCTGCAGTGGACGACGACAAGTTCCTGCAGCAGGGCTTTGTCATGCTATCGTCTAACAGCCCCGGCGGTGTTGCACAGTTCTGGGACCGCGACGCACCAGCGGAAATGGCAAAAGTGTCGATGGAAGGCTTCCAGGAATTCATGGTCAAGCCGGACAACGCTGACAAGATTCTGGCCAAGCTGGAACGTGCGCGCGAGCGCATCTACGACAACTAAATCTTGTCCAGGGTCGGGCTGAAGCCCGGCCTACACCTTGCACAATAGTAGGGCGGGCTTCAGCCCGCCTTCACCCACCAGATCCGAGATGCCCATGACCGCTGCCGTTGACGCCCCCGAGCAAGAAAGCTGGTTCCACAGAAACCAACAGCGCATCGCGCCCTGGCTGTTTTTGGCTCCGGGTCTGTTGTTCTTCATGGTCTATGTGATCATCCCGGTCTTTCAGTCTTTCAATCTGTCTCTTTATGAATGGGACGGTTTAGGTGCAGCTGAATATGTCGGCTTTCGCAACTATGAAGATCTGTATTGGGAATGGGTGGACCGCGACGCTTTCTACATCTCGCTCAAGAACAACCTGATCTGGCTGATCCTGTATCTGGCCGCAATCCCTGCAGGCTTGTTTATCGCACTGTTCCTGAACCAGACGGTCTGGGGCATCCGCCTCTACAAGTCTTTGTTCTTCTTTCCCTTCGTCATCTCTCAGGTCGTCGTTGGGCTAGTATTCACATGGTTCTACGACCCAACCTTCGGCCTTCTAAATGAATTCCTAAGCCTCTTTGGCCTCGGTCCACTGAACGTGCTGGGGGATGAGCGCTTCGTAACCTACGGCATCATCTTCGCAGGTCTATGGCCACAAACGGCCTATTGCATGATCCTCTACCTCACCGGCCTGAACGCCGTCGACCCCGAACAGATCGAAGCCGGGCGTCTGGACGGCGCAAAAGGTGGGCGAATGCTGTGGCACATTATTCTGCCGCAGCTGCGCCCGGCAACCTTCATCGCATTCGTTGTGACAATCATCGGCGCGCTGCGCAGCTTTGACCTGATCTCGATCATGACACAGGGCGGTCCTTTTGGTTCGTCCCGCGTGCTGGCCTACTACATGTTCGAGGTCGCGCTGTCCGAATACGGCTTCCGCATGGGATATGGCGCAGCTATCGCTGTGATCTTGTTCCTGATTATGCTCTGCTTCATCGCCTACTTCCTGTGGTCGATGTACCGCGAAGAAAGGGGGCACTGAGATGTTTCCCAAACCGATCGAAAAACAACCCCGCGCAGCGCAGATCACCTATCAGGCGATGTTGCCTCTGGCACTGCTACTATGGCTGGGGCCCCTTTTGGCGGTCGCGCTTTTCTCGGTCAAACCTGCCGCAGACTTCACCAATGCGAATTACTGGGGGATGCCGTCAAGTTTTGAGGGCGCGTTCAACTATGGTCAGGTCTTTTTCAATTCGGATATGCCACGTTACTTGATGAACTCGTTCCTGATCACCGTACCAACGGTAATCGGGGCCGTTGCACTCAGTTGCATGACAGGCTTCGCGCTGGGGATCTACAAATTCAAATCGAACCTCTGGATCTTCTTCATGTTTGTGGCGGGCAATTTCGTACCCTTCCAGATCCTGATGGTCCCTGTGCGCGATCTCACGCTGGAGTTGGGCCTTTACAACACCAAAACAGGGCTTGTGCTATTCCACATCGCCTTCCAGACCGGGTTCTGCACGCTCTTCATGCGCAACTTCATCCGCGCCCTGCCATTCGAACTGATCGAGGCCGCACGGGTCGAGGGCATAAGCGAATGGCGAATCTTCTGGTACGTCGTTCTACCACTGATGAAACCGGCCATCGCCGCACTCAGTGTCCTGATTTTCACCTTCATCTGGAACGACTATTTCTGGGCTGTTGTCCTGACCCAAGGGGCCGAAAGCCAGCCCGTGACAGCCGGGATCACCAGCTTCAACGCGCAATTTCGCGCTGCTTATCAGTTGATGAGTGCCGGTTCTATAGTGGCAGCCCTGCCGCCGGTTACCATGTTCTTCCTGATGCAGAAACACTTCATCGCGGGCCTGACCCTCGGTGCCGTAAAATAACGTCAAACCAGAGGTTTACCTCATGACCAAGATCACCTTTGTAGGTGCAGGTTCCACGATCTTCATGCAGAACATCGTGGGCGACGCCCTGCTCACCCCTGCCCTTGCAGACAGCCACTTTGCGCTGATGGATATCGATCCGGTGCGCTTGGCCGAAAGCGAAGCTGTGGCCAAGGCCATGATCCGCTCAGTCGGCACGGGTGCAACCGTCTCAACCCACACGGATCGTCGCGCGGCGCTGGACGGCGCAGATTTCGTGATCACTGCCTTTCAGGTTGGCGGGTATGAGCCTTGCACGGTGACAGATTTTGAAATCCCAAAACAATATGGCCTGCGTCAGACTATCGCCGATACGCTGGGTGTTGGTGGCATTATGCGCGGCCTGCGCACTGTACCCGTTCTGTGGGGCGTCGCGCAGGACATGATGCAGTTGTGCCCCAATGCAACGCTGCTGCAATACGTGAATCCGATGGCCATCAACACCTGGTCTCTGGCTGAGCGCTTCCCTAATCTGAAACATGTCGGCCTGTGCCATTCTGTCCAGAACACGGTCGAAGAACTGGCGCATGATCTAGACCTGCCCAAGGCGGACTTTCGCTACAAAGTTGCCGGTATCAATCACGTCGCGTTCTTCCTCAAGCTCGAGCATCAAGGCCGCGATCTGTATCCGGCTTTGCGTCAGGGCTATCGCGCCGGGCATTTACCCAAGCCTCCGCTGCTAATGCCGCGCTGTCCAAACAAAGTCCGGTACGAAGTGATGGACCATCTTGGATACTTCTGCACCGAAAGTTCCGAGCATTTTGCAGAATACGTTCCTTGGTTCATCAAAGACGGTCGCAATGACCTGATCGAACAGTTCAGCATACCGCTGGACGAATACCCGACCCGCTGTGTCGAGCAGGTGGCCAATTGGAAGGAACAGGCCAAGACCCTGACAGATGGTCGGAACATCGAAGTAACCCGAAGCCATGAATTCGCCGCCGACCTTATGAACGCAATCGTGACAGACACGCCGTACACAGCTTACGGCAACCTGCCAAATACGGGTCAGATTCCGCAACTACCCCTAGGTGCAGCGGTTGAAACGCCGTGTCTGGTTGACTCGAATGGCGTCCAACCTTCCGTGGTCACGGATATCCCGCCACAACTGATCGCGTTGATGCGGACCCAGATCAACGTACAAGAGCTAACGGTTCGCGCGCTGACCGAAGAAAACCCCGAATACATCTATCACGCCGCAATGATGGATCCCCATACTGCGGCCGAGCTGGATCTGCGCCAAATTCGCAACCTCGTCACCGATCTGCTTTCTGCCCATGGCGATTGGCTGCCAGATTGGTGCCGTCCAGCCCGCGCAGCTTGATCTTCGTCTTCTAAAAAAGCTTTCAATTCCAACGCCAGACAGACAGAACCAATAATGACCAAGAAACGCCGTTCACAGCATTGGTACGGAAAACTCGATAAGGACGGGTTCATTCACCGGTCCTGGATGAAAAACCAGGGCTTTCCGGATCACGCTTTTGACGGGCGCCCCATCATCGGCATCTGCAACACATGGTCGGAACTGACGCCCTGCAATTCGGGCCTTCGTGATCTGGCCGAAGTCGTGAAACGGGGCGTGTGGGAGGCCGGCGGCTTTCCAGTGGAATTCCCCGTTATGTCGCTGGGCGAGACCCAGATGAAACCCACCGCCATGCTGTTTCGCAACCTGCTGGCGATGGATGTGGAGGAATCGATCCGCGCCTATGGTATCGACGGCGTTGTCCTGCTGGGTGGATGCGACAAGACCACCCCGGGGCAGCTGATGGGTGCAGCCTCGGTCGATTTACCGTCCATCGTGGTTAGCTCTGGCCCGATGCTGAACGGCAAATACCGGGGTCAGGATATCGGCTCGGGCACAGATGTCTGGAAGTTTTCCGAGGCTGTTCGTGCCGGAGAAATGACACTTCAGGATTTCATGAACGCTGAATCAGGCATGTCGCGTAGCGCGGGTGTGTGCATGACTATGGGCACCGCTAGTACTATGGCCTCATTGGTTGAGGCGATGGGCATGTCGCTGCCCACCAACGCCGCCCTGCCCGCCGTTGATGCCCGCCGCATGGCGCTGGCGCATCTGACCGGCAAGCGCATTGTCGAGATGGTGGACGAGGACCTCAAGCCATCAGATATCCTGACCAGGGAGGCGTTTGAGAATGCCATCCTCGCCAATGCGGCCGTCGGAGGATCGACAAACGCAGTGGTCCACCTGTTGGCACTTGCAGGTCGCGTGGGTGTCGACTTGACGTTGAAAGACTTTGAAATCGGATCAGAAATCCCCCTGCTGGTCAATTGCATGCCTTCCGGCAAATACCTGATGGAAGACTTCTGTTATGCAGGCGGCGTGCCAGTGGTTCTGAGCGAACTCAAACCTTTCCTGCGCCCGGCAAGAACAGTTCTGAACAAGGACATCTCGGCCCACTATGAAGGGGCTGAGTGTTTCAACACAGACGTCATCCGCCCATTTGACGATCCGGTAAAACCCGCCGCAGGCCTGCGGGTTCTGCGCGGCAATCTTGCGCCCAACGGGGCAATCGTGAAGCCTTCGGCGGCCACAGATGCACTGCTGGAAACCGAGGCCGAAGCATACGTTTTTGAAAGCATCGAAGATCTGAAAGCCAATATCGACCGCGACGACCTACCAGTTACACCTGAGACCATTCTGGTCCTCAAAGGTTGTGGGCCCAAGGGCTATCCAGGGATGCCCGAGGTTGGGAACATGCCGATCCCGGCCAAGCTGGTCAAAGACGGCGTACGCGACATGATCCGGATCTCGGACGCGCGTATGTCTGGTACTGCATTCGGGACAGTTATCCTGCATGTCAGCCCTGAGGCTCAGGCCGGTGGTACGTTGGCGTTGGTCAAAACCGGTGACCGTATTCGCGTGTCCGCGAGCAAGGGCGAGCTGCAGCTGCTGGTCGACGAAAAGGAACTGGACGCCCGCCGCGCCCTGTGGCAACCGGACGATCCGCATTACTCGCGCGGGTATGCGAAGCTTTATATCGACCACGTGTTGCAGGCTGATCGCGGCGCGGACCTTGATTTCCTTGTGGGCAAAGACACGCGCTTAGTGACGAGAGAGAGCCACTGATGGATCAACCTGCTACATTTCAAGACCTCAACGGAGCCTCTGTTTATATCACCGGCGGCGGTTCGGGCGTTGGTGCAGCGTTGACTGACGGGTTCATGGCCCAAGGGGCTAAAGTTGCCTTTATCGGTCGGTCAGATGCCGGTGAATTTGTCGAACAGATGCGTGAAAAGCACGGCCGCGCCCCCTTGTTCCTGCAGGGTGACATGACTGATACCGAGCTGTTGCACGCCACCATGGCCAAAGCAGCTGAAGCCCATGGCCCGATCAAAGTGCTGGTCAACAACGCCGCGAATGACAAGCGGCACTCACTTGAAGAAACTACAACCGAGTTCTGGGACTGGATGATCGAAGTCAACCTAAAGGCCTACTATTTTGCCTGTCAGGAAGCCGCGCGACAGATGAAGGACAAAGGCGGTTCGATCATCAATTTCAGTTCGATCAGTTACCTGATGGGGAACGCAGGTTATCCAATCTATACAAGTTCAAATGCGGCAATCACCGGCATGACACGCTCGTTGGCGCGTGAACTTGGGCCAAATAAAATTCGCGTCAACGCGCTGGCACCGGGATGGGTTCTGACACAGAAACAGCTGGACATGTGGGCCACACCCGAAGATCTGGCTGCGCATATGGATCGCCAGAGCCTGAAAGAGCATCTGACGCCCGAAGACATGATCGCACCAACCCTGTTTCTGGCTTCAAGCGCAAGCCGTGCAATGACCGGGCAGTGCATGGTGGTTGACGGCGGCGTGGTAGGAACGGGGTGACGCTATGAATATCGAGTGGATCGCTGTTGACTGGGGAACATCTCATCTGCGGGCATGGGCCATGCAAGGTGATAGCGTTTTGGCACAGGCCGCGTCGTCAGATGGTATGTCCCGCACAGCCGTCGGAGGATTTCAGGCAGCCCTGCTGGCTTTGATCGAAGATTGGCTGCCCGGGCTACCGGTAGATGTGATCGCCTGCGGAATGGTTGGGGCACGACAGGGTTGGGTAGAGGCCCCGTATTCTGCGGTTCCATCCGAGCCTATTCCGGTCGTACCCTTCCGCGTTCCAAACACCGATCCGCGTATTCGGGCCTTCGTCGTTCCTGGGCTGAGACAGAACAGCCCCCCCGATGTGATGCGCGGGGAAGAGACGCAGATCGCGGGGTTCCTCTGCACGCATCAGAATTGGGACGGTGTGATTTGCCTACCCGGCACGCATACAAAATGGGCCCAGATCAGTGCCGGAGAGGTGGTCAGTTTCCGAACCTTCATGACCGGCGAGTTGTTTGATCTGCTGCGCGGGCAATCCGTTCTGCAGCATTCAATTGACGAGGGCTGGGACGACGCGAGTTTTACCGAAGCGGTTGCCGACATGCTGTCGAAACCCGAGCAGCTGGCAGCGCGCCTATTCGGGCTACGGGCCGCTGATTTGCTGCACGGTCAAAGCAAGAGCGTTGCACGCGCCCGTCTTTCAGGGTTCCTGATTGGCGCCGAGCTTGCCGCATCGCGGCCCTATTGGCTGGGCCAACAATTGGCGATCATCGGCTCGGAAAGTCTGACCAAGGCCTACGCGACCGCCCTGCAGCAACAAGGTGCCATGGTCGAAACCGCAGACGCCACAATCGCAACACTTGCGGGCCTGTCGCAGGCCCGAACATTAACGAGGCAAACCGCATGAGCCGCCCCATCATCGCCATCCTACGTGGGCTGACCCCTGACGAGGCAATACCCGTCGGTCACGCCCTGCTGGAAGCGGGAATTGACCGGATTGAGGTTCCGCTGAACTCTCCCGATCCGCTGGAAAGTATCCGAGTTCTCGCCTCGGAGATTGGGGACCGCGCGCTTATCGGAGCGGGCACTGTATTAACCCCCGATCAGGTTGACGCGGTTGCCGATGTCGGGGGCAAACTGATCGTTTCGCCAAATTGCGATGTGTCCGTGATCCAACGCTCTGTCGCACTTGGGCTGCAAAGCTGGCCGGGTGTGTTCACCCCGACCGAAGCCTTCGCAGCGCTCCAGGCCGGGGCTACAGGGTTAAAACTTTTCCCCGGTTCGCTTGCCGGTCTTGCAGGGTTGGCTGCGCTGCGCCCTGTTTTGCCGCCGGGTGCTCAGGTCTTTGCCGTGGGCGGTGCAGGCCCCGAGAACTTTGGAGCCTGGATCGAGGCCAGCGCCGACGGCTTCGGAATTGGATCTGCGCTCTATAAGCCCGGAATGTCAGTTGGAGATATAGCAAACCGTGCCCGGCAAATCGTTGCTGCCTATGATGAGGCCGTTGGATGAGTCAGGTCTATGACGACCGCCCCTGCGAATTGGGCGAGGGGCCATTGTGGCACCCTAAACGGCAACAGCTTTTCTGGTTCGATATCATCGGCAAGCGATTGATGACGCGAGAAAATGAACAAGCGCATAGCTGGGCGTTCGATGAACATGTCTCAGCCGCAGGATGGGTAGACCGTGACACTTTGCTGATCGCGTCGGAAACCGGCCTGTGGCGATTTGGGCTTGAGAGTCGAGCCAAAGATTTGATCGCCCCGCTTGAGGTCGACAATCCGGTGACTCGATCCAATGATGGGCGCGCCGATCCTTGGGGCGGGTTCTGGATTGGCACCATGGGCAAACAGGCAGAAGTAGGCGCAGGTTCGATCTATCGCTATTGGAATGGCGAGCTACGGCCATTGGTCCGAGATATCACCATCTCAAATGCAATTTGCTTTGCGCCGGACCGATCCTGCGCCTATTACAGCGATACCGCCACCAAGCTGGTCATGCGTTGGGAACTGGACGCGCAGACAGGCTGGCCCATAGGAAAAGCGGCGGTCTTCCTTGACCTGCAAAGCGAAGATCTGAACCCGGACGGTGCCGTGGTTGATCACGACGGAAACATCTGGATCGCCCAATGGGGTGCCAGCCGGGTTGCAGCCTATACGCCCGGCGGTCAATTCCTGAGAGCGGTTGGTTTCGATGCCAAACACACTTCGTGCCCGAGTTTTGGTGGTGATGACCTGACTACACTGTTCTGCACCACCGCCCGCCAAGGGCTGGACGCGGACACTCTTGTAAGAACGCCGACGAATGGCATGACACTCACCGCGCCAAATGTGGCGCAAGGTCAAGCTGAACACAGAGTTATACTATGAAGCCGGAACTTGGCGTTTGCTATTACCCTGAACACTGGCCCGAAGAAAACTGGGCTCAGGACGCCGCGCGCATGGTCGAGACTGGCTTGAAATGGGTCAGGATCGGCGAATTCGCCTGGAGCCGAATGGAACCCACTGCTGGAGACCTGCAATTCGACTGGTTGGATCGCGCGATTGAAACCTTGGGTGCGGCAGGGCTGAAGATTGTGCTGGGCACCCCGACGGCAACACCTCCGCGATGGATGCTGGACAAGCATCCCGATATGCTGGCTGTGGATGCTGATGGCAATCTACGCAAGTTCGGCTCACGCAGACATTATTGCTTTAGTCACACCGGCTATATCGACGAATGCAAGCGGATCACGAAGATCATGGGTCGGCGCTATGGCCGCAACCCGTATATCGCTGCTTGGCAAATCGATAACGAATATGGCTGTCACGATACGACGCTCAGCTATAGTGCTGCGGCGCTGTATGCTTTTCACCGCTGGCTGTCGAACCGATACAACTCGATCGACGCGTTGAACGATGCCTGGGGGAATGTGTTCTGGTCGATGGAATATAACAGCTTCGATCAGATCGAGCTGCCGAACCAGACCGTGACCGAGCCCAACCCGGCACACGTTTTGGCGTTTCGCAGGTTCAGTTCGGATCAAGTGGTGGCGTTCAACAAGGCCCAGGTCGATGCGCTGCGGCCGCTAACGGATCAACCATTGCTGCACAATTACATGGGGCGTGTGCTGGAATTCGATCATTTCGATGTAGGCAGGGATTTGGACATCGCGACGTGGGACAGCTATCCGATTGGCTTCCTGTCGGATCGGTTGGAAGTGGACGAGCCGCACAAGACTGCATTTCTGCAGCAGGGTGATCCGGACATGCAGGCCTTTCACCACGACCTATACCGCGCCGTCGGTCGAGGCCGTTGGTGGGTCATGGAACAGCAACCCGGTCCAGTGAACTGGGCCCCCTACAACCCGGCACCCCTGCCCGGCATGGTGCGTCTCTGGTCGCTTGAGGCGGTGGCCCATGGGGCCGAAGTGGTCAGCTATTTCCGCTGGCGGCAAGCACCGTTCGGGCAGGAACAGATGCATGCCGGTCTACTTACCCCGCATGGCGACGAAGCACCCGGTTTGGCCGAGGCGCGTCAGACCGCCGATGATCTGGCCGCGATAGGCACGGTTCAGCCTATCCATGCGCAGGTTGCTATCGTCTTCGATTATGCATCTGACTGGGCCTGGACAACGCAGCCTCAGGGCGCGGGGTTCGACTATTTCCGGCTCGTATTCTCTGCCTACCGCGCGCTGCGGCGCGCTGGGTTGTCGGTGGATTTCGTGCCTCAGGACGAGGTCGGCAAGGAGCACTATAATCTGATCCTAGCACCGGGCCTGGCTGCCCTAGGCGATCTTGAACAAAGGCTAATACAAGGGTGTGATCTTGCTGTTCTGGGACCGCGCAGCGGGGCAATCACCGCAGATTTTCAGATCCCTGATTCGGGGCGCCCAGGTCTTGATGGCCTCAGCAGCCATGTCGATCTGATCGAAACTTTGCCACCCTGCGTAACCCGTATTGTCGAAGGGGGTGGTGCTGCGGAACATTGGGTTGAGCGCTTGTCAGGCTCCGCCCAAAAATTGCTTTCTTTCGCAGATGGCACTGCGGCGTTGCATGGCGGTGCCGGTCTTTGGTATTTGGCGGGGTTCCCCGATGAGGCCCTTTGGGATCGCGTCATAGCCATGGCGGCCCAGAAAACGGATCTGGCGCTCCATCCGATGCCCAAAGGGCTGCGGCGGCGCGAGACGCAGTCGCACGAAGTGCTGATCAACTATAATGCGCATTCAGTGACATGGGACGGCCAGCAGATCGAGGGATGTGATGTCCTGTTCAGGACGCGCGGTTCATATAAACGTTAATCTAGATACCGCTAACATAACCTGTTAGATGGCGTGACGCTGGTCATGGCTCCAACAGGTTGCGACAATGAAATATACCCGTTCTGACTTTCCCAATGGCTTTCTGTTTGGTGCGGCTGCCCCTGCAGAACCGGCAACTGGGCTAGACATGCACCGCTTTACAGTCCGTTGGCAGCAAATCATGCCAGACGGTCGCATTCCTGATGCACGCGCATTGGATCAGTGCGAGCAGCGGATTGATCAGCTTTTGGCACACAGCATTCGGCCATGCATTGTGCTGGATCACAACGATATCCCCCCAGCGCTGGAGGATATCGGCGGGTGGCGCAATCGAGTAATGGCCGACTATTTTGCAGCGTTTTCTGAGGCAGTCGTCGCTCGGATGGGTGATCGGATATTCAACATCTCTACCTTGAACCCGTCCGTCGGAATCGAACGCGACCCTCGCACTAATGCCCGCAGCCTGCACCATCAATTGCTTGCACAGGGCGCGGCGCGTCAGGAAATGCGGAGCTATGGGATGGCCAATCTGGGTGTAGAGGTCGATCCGCTCATCCTTGATACGATAACCAACGGGCAATACCCGCAGACTTTGCTGGATCGATTGGCCCGCCACTTTCCCGAAAATTGGCGGGATGATTTTTCCATCATCGCCGAGCCGATTGATTGGTGCAGCGTAGTCGTGAAAGAGGGCGCTGACATAGACATACTCATGCGCACAACACATGAGCAATCGCTGCCTTCATTCGTGACCGTAGCCGCCGATGCGGGTCATGACTTGGTGCATTCGCTGGCGCGCGTGCATGACGCGCTTGAATCCGACACCTTGGTACACGGCATTTTCGTTCAGTCCGGGACCGACGTCGAGGCGTTGCAGACAATCCAAACAAGTGACGCCCAGCCGGCCCCATGGGTTAGACCCAAGGGAGGGTTACACGCACATTGGAATCTGGTGGCCGATATCGGCGGCACCAATACAAGATTGGGCGTCGTAACCGAGGGGGCGCTGACCGATCTTCGCAAACACCCCACGGGCACTGTAAGCGACCTGCAAGACGCATTACACAGCTTGTGCGACGAGGTCGGGACACAGCCGCGCGCTGTGGTCGCCGCCGGGGCGGGGCCGGTTCAGGACGGCACCATTCGCCTGACCAATGCCAATCTTGATCTTTCCGAAGACGCTCTGGCCCGAGCAACCGGCGCGCACCATACCTATGTCATCAATGATTTCACGGCTGCCGCATGGTCAGTCGCCGAGATTACCGAGAATGATGTTGAGGTATTGCAGGGCTCACCCGCTCCACCACTGGGGACACGGCTAGTTGTCGGGCCGGGAACCGGGCTGGGTGTGGGCACCCTGCTCTACTCTGAAGGACATTTTCACACCGTTTCCGGCGAAGGCGGCCATGTTGGATTGTCCCCGCGCCATCTTGACGAGGTCGAGGTTTTCCGCGCAGCGCGCCAGATCATACCCGAGTGCTTTTTTGACGATACGCTCACCATCGAGGCCGAGATGTTCCTGAGCGGAACCGGGCTGCCGGTCCTCTATCAGGCGATCGGGGTGGCCGAGGGTCGGCCCGAGGGTGTGGTACGTTCGGCAAAAGACATTCTGCAGGATGCGCAGGACGGCTCGGATACCTGCGCTGTCAAAGCGGCGCGAATGTTTACCGAGCATCTGGGCGCCATAATGGGCGATCTTGCTGTTGCTCTTATCCCATCCGGAGGTGTGTTTCTGGTTGGCGGGGTGGCCGAAAAGAACCGCTGGCTGTTTGGTCAGGATTTTCTGCGTGCCTTCAACGCGGGTGGGCGGTTCGATGAATTGCGGCAATCGATGAACCTGTATGTGTCAGAACAGGATGAGTTTGGCATTGTTGGCGCTAACAATTTCTGTAAGAATGCCTTGGCACGGTAATTTGGCCGCGCATTTTCAAGCAGGCTGAGGGATAGCAGAATGATCCTGTGCTGTGGAGAAGCTCTGATCGATATGATTGCCGAACCAACGGTTTCTGGCAGCAAAGGGTTTGTGCCACATTCCGGCGGCGCGATCTTCAATACAGCAATTGCATTGGGTCGTTTGGGCATTCAAACGGGGCTTCTGTCAGGGCTATCTACGGACATGTTCGGAGAACAGTTGATCGCCGCCTTGCAGATCAGCCATGTCGCGACCTCGCACGTTATCCGCTCGGACCGTCCTACGACACTTGCATTCGTGCAGTTGCGGGATGGGCACGCCACATACAGTTTTGTCGATGAGAATACGGCGGGCCGGATGCTGCGGCCCGAAGACATGCCGGATCAACTGCCGGGCGTTTCCGCACTGTATTTCGGAGGGATCAGCCTGGCTTGCGAACCATGCGCTGATGCGTACGCGGCCGCACTTGATCGTCATGGCGCGGATCATGCAGTGATGTTGGATCCCAATATTCGACCCAGCTTTATCAAGGATCAGACCCGATACCGGACCCGCTTGAACCGTATGATCGCAAAGACCGACATCATCAAAGTTTCCGATGAAGACCTTGATTGGATTATACCGGGCCCCGAAAGCCATGCCGAGAAAATTCCCCTGCTGCTTCGTGCAGGACCAGCGATTGCAATCGTGACCAAAGGGGGGGATGGCGCGACAGGCTATCTTTCTGATGGAACGGACGTTTCCGTGCCCGTCCAGAAGGTTAAGGTCGTGGATACTGTTGGTGCTGGCGATACGTTCAACGCAGGTGTGCTGGCCGCGCTAAGCCAAACCGGTCATCTCAACAAACCCGCCTTGCGCACTTTGCCCACAAGCAGTCTTCGCGACGCGCTTGAATACGGTGCAAAGGTCGCTGCCGTCACCGTATCCCGAGCGGGGGCAAACCCGCCTTGGGCACAGGAGCTCTGAAGGTATACAGACCGATGCCGTGTTCAAGCTAAGACAGCAGCAAGGTCCAACGCCGCGTTCTTAATCGCAGCTGAAACAAAAGGCCCCCGAGATTGCTCGGGGGCCGCTTTGTTACCACAGTATCGGAAAGACCGATCAGCTGCGGCCTTTCCATGGCACCAGCCAGTTCTCGGCCTTGCGCATCAGGATATCGATTCCATATCCGATCACCCCGATCAGGACGATCCCCATAATGACAATGTCGGTCAGCTGGAATTTGGATGCGGCGATGATCATCATGCCGGCACCCTTTTGTGCGGCAACCAGTTCAGCCGCAACAACAGTTCCCCAACAGACACCCATGGCCACACGTGCACCGGTGAAAATCTCGGGCAGCGAGTTGGGCACGATCACATGGCGCATGATCTGCCATTTCGACGCCCCCAGAGAATACGCTGCGTGGATTTTCGAGATGTTCACACCGGACACACCAGCCCGCGCGGCGATGGTCATGATCCAAAGGGCCGCAAGGAACAGCAGAACGATCTTGCCGGTCTCCCAGATGCCGAACCAGATGATCACCAGTGGGATCAGCGCAAGTGGCGGCACCGGTCGCATGAACTCGACAATCGGATCGAACCAGCCGCGGAACCAACCGGATAGGCCCATTGCATAACCCAGCGGAATCCCCACAAGCGCACCTGCGATAAACCCAGCAATCACGCGCAACAGCGACCAGCCCAGGTGCTCCCAAAGCGAGAAGTTCTGGTAGCCTTCATTCGCAATCTCAAAGAACCGGGCCACAACGGTTTCAGGGGCTGGAAGCCAGATGGGGTTCATCTGCAAGCCCTGTTTGGGGGTGAAACTGATCGCCCCTTTCCCGGTCAGCGTTACAGTACCATCGCCTGTATCAACCTTTTGGCCTTCACCTATAGGTGTGCCGTTGATCGCGACGATCTTTGCACCCTCATTACGTTTGGCATCATCGTTCTTGTCGAACAGGATCGTCGATGAGCGGCCCGCAGCAGCGGCAACCGCATCGTCTTTGGCAAATCCGCTGCCGGGCTCAACCTCGAATTTCTCTGCTTCCTCACCGAAGGCTGGAACGCGAACAAAAATCGTGGCTTCATCCGTGCTGCCATCCGCGTTTTCGAGCGTATAGGTGAATTGCGTATCACCCACAAATGGGCCCGGCACATGGATCGGAAACAACTTCGAGCCGGTGAAAGCCGCCCAGATCACAAAGATCACGAGAACCGAGATTATCGACGCAGCCCTATCCGCTCGTACGGCACTTTCGTCGCCGAAAGTCACAGTTTTCAAGCTTGTGAAATCCTGACGCGATTGCAAACCGCGGCGTAACGCGTAGACGATAAAAAACGCGCCACCGAACAGGCCGATATAGAAGAGAAGTACAATCATGATGCCTGCTCCGTCCGACCCATAATTTCTTCTTCCATCTCCCAGATCATCGAGAGGATCTCATCGCGCTTTTCCGCAAAACCTTCGGATTTCTTCACATCACGCAGATCGGCATTCACACCGCGTTCAGCAAAAGGCAGATTGTATTCGCGGTGAATGCGCCCCGGTCTGGGGGCCATGACAATCAGACGCTCACCCAGCAACAAGGCCTCTTCGACCGAGTGGGTGATCAGGATGATCGTCTTGCCCGTTTCTTTCCAAAGCTTCAGGACAAGGCCCTGCATTTTCTCACGGGTCAGCGCATCCAAAGCACCCAGCGGTTCGTCCATCAGGATGACGTCCGGCTCGTTTGCCAGGCACCGCGCCAACGCAACACGCTGCTGCATCCCGCCCGATAGTTCATAAACCGCCTTGTCCTTGAAATCCTGAAGCCCGACGACCTCAAGCAGATGGTCGGAAATCTGGTCACGCTCGGCTTTGGGCATGCCTTTCATGCGCGGACCAAACTCGACATTTTCCCGCACATTCATCCATTCGAACAACGCGCCCTTCTGAAACACCATCCCGCGTTCAGCATCAGGGCCTTTGACCAGATGGCCGTTCAGTTCAATCTTGCCAGATGTCGGCGCCAGAAATCCTGCAACGATGTTCAGCAACGTCGTTTTACCACAGCCCGACGGGCCAAGGACAGACATCAGCTCACCCTCTTTAAGGCTGAGTGAAACATCTTGTAGGGCCTGTACTGAGGAGCCGTTGGGTAAGTCAAAGCGCATGGACAATTCTACGATGTCCAGTTCAGGCATCCTGCCTCCTTCCTGCTTTCATAGCTGTCGACCGGCCCGAAACCGGGGCCGGTCGCATGAAATGTCCTGCGTGATTAGTTATTCGCAGCTGTCAGCGGGCCTGCATTAACGGCACCATCATACGAATCCAGAGCGGATTCGATGCTGCCTGCCGACACGAACACGTTTGCAACACCCTGCATGAAGTCTTGCGCTCCACCGCCCAGCCACTTCTCGGACAGCTGGTCTTCAACTGACGGGAAGGTGAAAGTCGCGATTGTGGCTTCAGCGTCTGCAGGATCCATACCAGCATCCTTGGCAATCACCGGCAGCATTTCATCTTTGCTGTCGCCTGCGTTCCACTTGGCGTTGGCATCTGCGGTAACCTTAAGGAACTTCGACAGAAGCTCGGGCTCTTCTTCGATGAAGCTTGCCGGAGCGCTAGTGACGTCGAACACCAGGATACCGATCTCTTCTTTTTCAGCACCGGTCAGCAGAATGTTGCCATGCTCGGTCATACGACGAAGCGCGCCACCCCAGCCGCAAACCATGTCGAGGTTGCCCTGGGCAAACGCCGCGGCGCCATCGGCCGGAGCCATGTCAACAATTTCCATTGAACCGATGTCGACACCAAAGTGAGACATTTGCGACAGGAAACCGTAGTGCGCAGCTGTACCGATCGGAACACCGACCTTCTTGCCGTTCAGTTCACCCGCATTGCCCTTGTCGATTTCAAGCGCTTCGGCAACAACGCAGTTGTCGTTGTCTGAATAGCTGACCGCCACATCGACGATCTGGATGTCCTGACCGGCCGAAGTGGTTACCACAAACGGTGGCACCCCTTGGCTGACCGCGATCTGTACATCACCCGAGGCCATCGCAGCTGACATGGCGGTACCGGTGTCGAAAGACACCCAGTTGATCTTGACGCCCAGTTCTTCTTCGTAGGTTCCGTTTGCTTTCGCATACTGGAACGGCATCGGCCATTCGAGGAAATAAGCAACCGTCAGTTCATCAAGCGCGGCAGCTTGTGAAGCGGTGACGGCCGCAATCCCGGCATATGCTGTTGTGAGCAGATATTTCTTGATCATTTTGACTATTTTCTCCCTGCTGGTTCCACTTGTCGGCTCTTGAAACGTCCGAACTCTGGAACAGTAGAAAAACCATAGTCCTTACGCGTTGAATTAGTAAATCAAAATACTGGTTGCGTAAAAAGCGAAACTTTGTTTCGCTTTTGACTGATAGTTCGCTGGTTTGGGAGCCCCCGATGACAAAGAAAGCACTCAGTCTCAGGTGGCTGGAGGTCTTCCAACTTATTTCCAAGTTGGGTTCAATCCAAAAGGTGTCAGCTGAAACCGGTTTGTCAATCAGTACGGTCTCCAATCACTTGCGCAGTCTTGAAAAGGCGCTGGATGTGGATTTGGTGGACCACAGCCGCAGACCCATGGGTCTGACACCCGCAGGCACGGTGTTCTCACGACATGTGCATGACGGCCTGATCGCCTTGAAACGGGGCGAGGCCGAGCTTCGCTCGGGCAGTTGGCAACATGCAACAGATTTACGCCTGGGCCTGATTGACGATTTTGACAGCCGGGTCGCGCCAGAACTGTTCCGTCATCTCTCTGCAAGCCTGCCGCGGTGCAATTTTCGCCACTTTACCCGTCCCAGCCATGAGATTCTTGACAAACTGCAGTCTCAAAAGCTGGATGCAGGCGTTGCGACCCGACCTCCTGAGCACTTTGAGGGGTTAATCGAATTCCCACTACTTCGAGATCCGTTTATCGTCATTCTACCGCCCGCATATGACGGACCGGTCGACGAACTGACCAAATCAGACAGTCCGCTTCCGCTTCTACGATATTCGCGTGATCACACCATCGGCAGACTCATCGAAATTCAGCTAACCCGCAGCAAGATCAACCTGCCCAACCGGTTCGAACTTGAATGTAATCAGTCAATTATCGGACTTGTCGCCGGGGGCAGTGGTTGGACGATCACGACTGCTGCCAGCTACTATCGCGCACGGCGATTCCACAAAGATACACGCGCATTACCTTTCCCGGGCAAAAGCTTTGCGCGCACCGTGTCGTTGTTCACGACCAATATCTATCCGTCGACAACCACCCGACTGATCCACAACACACTGCAAAACCTGATCCGTCGTCATGTGACCGAGCCTATGAATTCGCGGTTTCCGTGGTTGAATGACGACTTTCGAACCATTCCCGCCCCCCCCGAGTGAGCAGCCAGGTGACCTGCGTGCAATATCGAAGTTATTCTCCGGCTTTTTCGAAACCGGGTACAGTGCGCTTGACCGACGCGCCCCATCCGCTGTGATTAGGCCTGACCTTGCGGCTTGACTACAGGCGGCATTCTAAACCCAGAAACCTACCCAGCGGCCCGTGTTGGCAAGACCTACCGGTCTTGAACCATGTGCCGGGTCCAGATCAGGACAGCTTGATGCATCTTTCCCGTTTTCCCCGTGCTTTTCTTGCCCATCTGCCAACTCCGCTTGAACGGATGGATCGTATGTCCGAGGCTCTGGGAATCGATCTTTGGATCAAGCGAGACGACTGCACCGGCATGTCGACGGGTGGCAACAAGACCCGCAAACTAGAGTTTCTGTTCGGCGAAGCGCTCGAACAAGGTGCAGACATGGTGATGACCCAAGGTGCGACGCAATCGAACCATGCGCGCCAGACGGCTGCTTTCGCTGCCCGGTTGGGTTTGAAATGTCATATCCTGCTGGAAGACCGCACCAGCTATAACAACGCCAACTACAACAACAACGGCAACGTTCTGCTGGATCATTTGCATGGCGCAACCACTGAGAAGTTTCCCGGCGGCCACGACATGCCCGCCGAGATGGAGCGTTCGGCCGCGAAGAAGCGTGAAGAAGGTCACAACGTTTATGTCATTCCGGGCGGAGGCTCGAACCCGACCGGAGCGCTTGGCTATGTGAACTGCGCGCTAGAGCTTGTGAGCCAAGCCAATAACGCCGGTCTCAAAATCGATCGCGTGGTGCATGCGACGGGCTCCTCGGGCACGCAAGCCGGGCTGGTCACCGGGCTTTGCGCCATGAATACGGGCATTCCGGTTCTTGGCATTGGCACCCGCGCGCCGCAGCCCAAACAAGAGCAGATGGTCTATGATCTAGCCTGCAACACGGCTGAGAAATTGGGTTGCCCAGACGTGGTGCGGCGCGAGGATGTGATGGCCAATACCGACTATGTAGGCGACGGCTACGGCTTGCCGACCGAAAGCGGCATTGAGGCGATCCGCATGTTTGCCGAACTGGAAGGCATTCTGCTCGACCCGGTCTATTCCGCCAAAGGGGCCGCCGGTCTGATCGATCTGGCGCGCAAGGGCTGGTTCAAGGATGAGCGCGTGGTGTTCTTGCATACCGGAGGCTCGGTTGGCCTGTTCGGTTATGATTTCGCTTTCGATCACACCGACCGCTGGGTCAATCTGTAAATCACGGTGATAAGTTCCAGCAAGCAGGTCTTTGCATGAAACCCCGCGTCACCGGCATATTGGGCGGAATGGGCCCCGAGGCGACAATTCTGTTGCAGCAGCGCGTGTTATCCACGGTACAGGCGGCGGATGATGCCGATCACCTGCCACTACTGATTGACATGAACCCACAGGTGCCTTCCCGCATCGCGCACCTGATCGAGGGCAACGGGTCTGATCCCGGGCCGGTTCTGGCCGATATGGCGAGAGGATTGGAGCAATCAGGGGCAACCGCGCTTGCGATGCCGTGTAACACCGCACACCACTATGCGGCGCAGATAGAGGACGCCGTCTCGATCCCCTTTCTGAACATGGTAGACCTGTCCGTGGATCAAGCGGCGCAGCTCCTGCCTTCTGGCAGCCAGGTCGGAATTCTTGCCTCCCCAGCGCTGCGAAAGGTCGGAATTTTTGACGCCCCCCTGAACCGCGCCGGATTTACCGCAATCTGGCCCGAGGATGAAGATAGGATGCTCGGCACGATCCGCCACATCAAATCTGAAGGGCCAACCGGCGCTGCACTCAGCACACTTTCCGACGCTGCTAACGCCCTTTCGGGCCGGGGTGCCGCGCTTTTGTTTGTGGCCTGCTCCGAATTCTCTCTGCTCACCCGCGACTTGCCCAAAAGCGTTCCGATCATCGACACCGTCGATATTCTGGCGGGCGCTATCCACTCCCACTCTCTGACGCGTTGAGGTTTCCCATGGCCGTCTCTTATCTGAAAACCGCCCTGCCCCGCCCCGATGCAGAAAATTCGGATATCCGCGATATCGTCGCAATCATGCTCTCCAATATCGAGCGCGAGGGCGAAGAGGCCGTTCGGCGCTATGCCGGAACGCTCGATGGCTGGACGGGAGAGTTCGTGTTGACTGATGAAGCGCGCAAAGCCGCATGTGACCGCGTGCCTGAACAGGTCAAAGACGACATCCGCTTTGCCCATGCCAATATCCGTCGATTTGCCGAAGCGCAGATGACCACGGTGAGCGAATGCGAGATCGAGGTGATGCCCGGGCTGATCGCAGGTCAAAAGCAGATCCCGATCGCTAGTGCGGGGTGCTATGTGCCCGGTGGGCGGTACAGCCATATCGCAAGTGCATTGATGACGATTACCACGGCAAAAGTGGCAGGGGTGTCCCACATCACGGCGGTCTCGCCACCGCGTCCCGGCGCGGGCATCCCCGATGCAATAGTTTATGCGATGGACCTTAGCGGTGCAGATCTGATCCTGAATTTGGGCGGAGTTCAGGGGATTGCTGCGATGGCCCATGGCTTTTTTGGTGCGCGTCCTGCCGACATTCTTGTCGGTCCGGGAAACTCCTATGTCGCTGAGGCGAAACGGATGCTGTTTGGCAAGGTTGGCATCGATATGTTTGCGGGTCCAACCGATACCTTGGTCATTGCCGATCACACAGCGTCGATCGAGACAGTAGCTTGGGATCTGGTGAGCCAAGCCGAGCACGGCGTCGATAGCCCTGTCTGGCTGGTCAGCACCGATAAAGCTCTGGCCCAGGGCGTTATCGCACGCGCCGATGCCCTGATCGAAAGTCTTCCCGAGCCGAACGCAAGTGCAGCGCGCACGGCATGGCGCGACCGGGCCGAGATCATTCTTTGCGACAGCCGCGACGAGGCTGCCAGAGTCGCCAATAACTACGCGCCCGAACATCTGCAGGTGATCGCTGAAGACTTGGATTGGTGGCTAAACCGGCTGTCAGCCTACGGGTCACTGTTTCTGGGTGCCGAAACAACAGTGCCGTTCGGCGACAAGACGTCCGGGCCAAATCATGTTTTGCCCACAAGCGGAGCGGCCCGATATACCGGCGGTCTGTCAGTGCATAAATTCACCAAAACGGTGACATGGCAGCGTTGCACGGCGCAAGCCTCGCACGAACTTGCTGAACGCACAGCAAGGATCAGCCGCATGGAAGGCATGGAAGGCCATGCTCGCGCAGCAGAGATGCGGCTATCCAAGGCGGGCTAGTTCGGGCCGAATCTTGCTGATTGGCCGGCTTCACCGCATCACGAACGGATCAGGGATCGTATCGTCGCTTGTGCGCAGCCAAACAGACTTGACCCGCGTGTAATCAAGCGCCGCCTGCAGCCCCCCTTCGCGCCCATGGCCCGATAGTCCGTGGCCCCCGAACGGCGCAATCGGACTGACCGCGCGATAAGTGTTAACCCAGACGATGCCAGCCCGAATATTGCGGATCATTCGATGTGCGCGGGTTAGGTCTTTGGTAAAGACACCGGACGCCAGCCCAAACGCCGTATTGTTGGCGATTTGCACTGCGTCTGCTTCGGTCTCGAAACTGACGACCGAGAGGATCGGGCCAAAGGCTTCGCGCGTCAGACAAGGCGCATCTGGAGCGTCCGAACAATCGATGATCGTCGGCGGGAAATAATGCCCCTCTCGGTCCAAAGGTTGCCCACCCGTTATCACGGTAGCCCCTGCCGAGACGGATTCAGCAACCAGATCTGCAGCAGTCACAAGCTGAGCCTGAGTGCACAGCGGGCCAACCTCGGTCTTTAGGTCATCGGGCGCCCCGATCACGATCTCACCCGCTTTTTCGGTGAGCCGGGCCAGAAACTCATCTTTGATCTTGTCAGAGATTACCAATCGCGATCCCGCCACGCAGCTTTGCCCGGTCGCAGCAAAGATCCCCGAGACCTGCGCGTTCACAGCACTTTCGATATCGGCATCTTCGAACACGATGAACGGGGATTTTCCGCCCAGTTCCAACGAAGTCGAAGCGAGGTTTTCAGCCGAGTTGCGCACGATATGGCGCGCGGTTTCCGGGCCGCCTGTAAAGGCAACATGATCGACATCCGGGTGACTGGTCAGAACGGCGCCGCATTCCGGCCCGAAGCCGGTGATGACGTTCAGAACTCCGGGCGGGAAGCCTGCCTGATCGAAAATACGCGCGAATTCCAGCATCGGGGCCGGACCATCTTCGGATGCTTTCAGAACGACTGTGCAACCGGCGGCAAGCGCCGGGCCAATCTTGACCGCAGACAGGAACAGTTGCGAATTCCACGGCACTATGGCGGCCACCACACCAACTGGTTCGCGGCGCAGCCAAACCTCCATGTCGGGCTTGTCGATCGGCAGGTGCGCCCCTTCGATTTTGTCCGCCAATCCGGCATAGTAACGGTAGTAGTCCGCGACATAGGCGATCTGAGCAGAGGTTTCGCGAATGATCTTGCCGGTATCGCGCGTTTCAAGCTCGGCTAAGGTCTGAGCATTTTCGGCGACCAGATCGGCCAGCCGGTACAACAGTTTACCACGCGCCGTTGCTGTCATGGTCGCCCATTCGGGGGCATTCAGCGCTGAACACGCAGCCTCAACCGCGGCGTTCACATCATGTGTTCTGGCCTCAGGCATTTTCGCCCAAACGGTGCCCGTCGCGGGATCAAGGCTGTCAAACTGCGCGGTCCCATCCGAAAACGTGCCGCCGATATAGTGCTGAAACTGCCGCATTTTCTCTCCTTAGGCGAAGGCGGGCATGACGTCCGCGATGAACCGCTCAAGCGACGCTTTCTTGCGCTCAAAGCTCATCCCACTGTCGATCCAGAAAGAATACTCATCATATCCAAGATCGCTATAGCCCTTGATACGTTCGATTGCTTTGTCGGGCGTGGCGATCACATTGTCCCGGATCATCGCCTCGGGCGAATAGAAGGGATGGTTAGCGATGTCGTCATCGCTCAGCGTCTGGATCAGACCCTGCGACACAGGGCGTTCGTTTTTGAACCACGCGCCGAAATAGCAATAAAAGCGATTGATCTCTTCCGCCGCGCGACGGGCATCCGCCTCGTCCGAGGCAATGTAGGTGTGGTTCAACAGCATGATTTCGGGGCGCGGGACGTCATGGAATTTGGCACAAGCGGCATTGAACGTATCCATCAGCCGGGTGATCTCTTCGTCGCCCTGCCACAAAGGGGTGACCTGCACGTGACAACCGTTCGATACCGCAAACTCATGACTGTTGGGATCGCGCGCGGCAACCCAGATCGGTGGACCGTTTTGTTGCAGAGGCTTGGGTGAAGATGTGGTTGCCGGGAAAGAATGAAACTCTCCGTCCAGCGCATGATCGCCCTCCCAAAGACCCCGCAATGCCGGGACAAGCTCGCGCATACGCTGGCCTGCCTCCCAGGCGTCCAGCCCCGGCACCATCCGCTCGTATTCATAGCTGTAGGCGCCACGCGCGATGCCAAGATCCAAACGGCCATTCGTGATCATGTCCGTCATTGCGGCCTCTCCGGCCAGCCGGATCGGATGCCAGAACGGAGCGATAACGGTTCCAGTTCCCAGACGCACATTGTTGGTCTGGCGTGCCAGATCGACGATATTCAGGAACGGGTTCGGCGAGATGGTGAAATCCATCCCGTGATGTTCGCCGGTCCAGACCGCATGCATGCCGCCCGCATCAGCGATCTTGGCCAGTTCTATGAAGTTTTCATACAGCTCCTGCTGGTCCTGATCGGGAGAGGTGCGTTCCATATGAACGAAAAGCGAAAACCGCATGTCAGTGACCTCCTCGTGTAATCGGGCGAACCTCGCCGCTGTTCTTGTTTCCGTAGTAAATGCCAAAATCTCCCAGACGGGATTCCTCGGACAATCGTTCCAGCATGGTTCGGGTCGCCGTGTCGGTTACAGTGCCAAAGGATACGATATCCAGCGGGACGAAATTACCTTTCTTCGGCTCGCCATCTGCGGCCTGACACAGAAACGCGATGTGTTGACGCTTTTTCTCTGCATCTTCGTAAACCGAATAAACAAAGCCCGGCTCTGCGGTCAGCCCGGTGGCATCGATTAGCTTGTCCAATGCAGCCGAAACGCCCTCTGATCCAACCGCCACCTCAGGCGGTGCAAGCGCGCCGTCACCGGCATCGATCAACAGAACCTCACCTGCGCGTTCGATCAAGGCTGAGACGATCAGGCCGGTGTCCTGCATCAAGGCGCCAGCCGCTGTTGATGGCGTTACATAGGCCCCCCTGACATATCCGAGACCGGGTGCCGGAGTATTGTCGAAGGCTTTGACCTCGCCGATCAGGATCACATGATCCCCCGCTTCGATGGTTTTGTGCATAGCGCAGTCAAACCAGGCCGACGACCCATCGATCAACGGCGATCCCGCAGGTCCACGCCGCCACTCGACGCTGGCAAACCGGTCTTCGACGGGCCGGGCAAAGGTATTGGATACCTCGATCTGTGTCTCTGACAGGATATTGACGGCAAACCCGTCGGCGGCAATCAATGCGTCATAGTTCTTTGAACTGTTGGCGAGACATACCAGCACAAGCGGCGGGTCTAGTGAGACGGATGTGAACGAGTTCGCAGTAAACCCGATCGGGTTACCTTGGGTATCATGCGACGTAACCACGGTGACGCCCGTCATGTACGCTCCAAATGCATTTCGCAGCGTGCGGAGATCGATCGAGGTCATTGCGCAATCCTTTCTTCGGCGGGCTGGCCGAGCCATTCAACCAGATGCGCTGTTACTTCATCGGGTGCTGTCAAGTTCACCATATGTCGGTGGCCTTGGATCACAACGGCCCGACCGTTTTGAACTGCTGCGGCCATAGCTTGTGACATAGCCGGGGTTGAGTTCGAGTCTCCGTCGCCGGTGAGCGCCAGAAACGGGCACGAAATCAGATTCATCTTGCTGGCGTAAGTGGCATCGCCCCGCGCAAAAGCGGAATAGGCGGTGGCGTAGCCTCTTTGGTCCACAGACCCAAGCCACGACGCCACCTGCGCACGGGCAGCCAAATCACCCGGACTGTCACCAAACCAGCGCGACAACGGCGTTTCCAGATCAACTCGACCCGCGCTGATTTCAGCGGCCCGTTGGATGACTGCGGCGCGGGCTGAGGCTTCGCGACAGAAGACGCCGTTCAACATAGCAACACGGCTAGTGATATCGGGGTGCTCTGCCGCAAAGCCGGCGGCAATCAGTGCCCCCATTGAATGCCCGATGATTGCGACCGGAGCCAGATTCAATGCGTCGACAACATCATGCATCCAGCCAACAAAATCCGGCAATTGGCTTCCAGATGGCAGACGGTCACTGCCTCCATGCCCCGGCAGATCAACCGCAATTATACGGCAATGCTGGCTCAGCGTGTCAAACTGAGGGCCCCAGGCCGCAGATTGCATGCCAACGCCATGAATCATAAAGACCGGTTGCCCTTCGCCCGCCTCTCTGAACGCGACTGATCGGCCCGAGTTAGACAGCTGCAGGGTTGTCAACGTCATGACCAAGTTCCTCGATGTCCTGATAGCGATCCCCGATCCGGTGGTGCGGCCGCCCTCCAATCGATGCACCCAGTGCAATCAGAATCTCATCTGCCGCAGGTGCATCTGCAACCGAAGTCTGGATCGTAAGGTAGTGAGAGCGACGACCGCCATCATGTTTGTCCATCAAGGGGATCAGCAGCGGCGCATTGGCTGGGCCGCGCGTATTGCAGAAGGAAAGGTAGGATTTCGCGCCGACTGCTTTGCGATAATGATTGCCAAAATGCAGCGTGTGGATCAGGGCCGACGCATGCTCGACCTCTCCGTTCAAGCCCACAATCGCGGATTTTCCATAGGCTTCGACCCGATCGCCGCCACCTGAAGCATCCAAAATCATTTTGGTCAGCAACTCCCCCAATCCGGGGGCGCAATCGCGGATCGCGGGGCCAAGATCTTCGACAAAACCCTGACCAGCCCAAGGGTTCCGAATGACAGCCATTGCGGCAATTAGCTTCAGCGGAGTGTCCGCCAACTTACCACCCTCGATCAGAGTGTCTTCGACATGCAGAAGCGTTTTTCGAATTTCGGCGGACATGGTGATTCCTTTGGCAAGCCTTTGGTCGAGAATATGGTATACCATAATACGATATGTCAATCATACTTGTTCCGGATCCGTACCACAGATATGAAAGCGTCGATGATGAACACCGACTCCACCCTGCAAAAGATCGAAAAAGCACCGCAAACCTTGCGGGATATCGTGCAAGCGCGCCTGCGCGAAGCGATCATCGCCGGGCATTTTGCCCCCGGTGAGCGGCTTGTTGAACGCCCGCTTTGCGATCAGCTTGGTGTCAGCCGCACCGTCATCCGCGAGACGATCCGGTTTCTGGAAGCCGAAGGTTTGGTTGAGATTATCCCCAACCGCGGGCCAATCGTCTCGACCCTCAGCTGGGACCAAGCGCGGCAAATCTATGACATCCGCTTACAGCTAGAAGGCTCAGCCGCCGCCGCCTGTGCACAAGCGCATGAGACAGGTTTCGCAAACGATCTGGGCAAGGCATTGAAAGCAGTGGGCGCGGCGCAGAATGACACCGAATGGTCAAATCTGCTACAGGCCACAACTCGCTTCTATGAAATGATTTTTTTACAGGCTGGGCACAGCATCGCCTGGGATGTCGTGCAACGTCTGAACGGCCGGATCAGCCGCCTGCGGGCCTTGACCCTCGCAGCGCGGAATCGAGAGCGTTCTGGGATGAGCCACATGACTGCCATCCATGATGCCATCCTCAGTGGTGATCCTGCCAAAGCCCGAAAAGCAGTCGAAAGCCATATCGCGGATGCTGCACAGACCGCGCGCGGCTTTTTGGAAAGCTCTGAAACCTGAGTGCTCGGCAATTGAGCCAGAATTCCAAGATTCTGATATCAAAGCTCTCATTATCTGCGTAGATTTGCCGGGAATGCCCTGATCTCACGAAAGCACCGGAATGCCGCGTCAGTCTACTCCGAAAAACCTCAGCCTCAAATGGCTGGAACTGTTTCAGATATGCGCGCAAAAGGGCTCGCTACAGGCGGCCTCAAAGGAAACAGGGCTGACGATAAGCACCGTTTCCCATCACCTGCGCAATCTCGAAGACCATCTGGGCGTTGAGCTGTTCAACCACACCCGTAGACCCATGGTTCTGACCCCAAAGGGCCGGGTCTTCCTGCGCAATATCGACGATGCGCTGCACCTGATCCGAAAGGCCAAGGCCGAAGCGTCTGCAGGAAGCATCACCGAGGCCAGCTATCTGCGTTTCGGCACGATCGAAGACTTCGACAGCGACATCATTCCAGAGCTGGCGGTCTATCTTTACGCGAACATGCCCGCCTGTGATTTCATGTACCACACGGATTCCAGCCACGCGATTATCGACATGCTGCGCGACAGGCAGTTGGATCTGGGGATTTCCACTACTCCTAGCGAACGAATGCGCGATCTGCAGGATCGCCCCCTTCTGCGCGATCCATTTGTGATCGTTTTGCCTGCGGTGAATGACAAGTCTTTGCAAGACATTGTTGAGGGTAGAACCAAATTGCCGTTTCTACGATATTCCAGCAATCTGATCATCGCGCGCCAGATCGAGTCCCAATTACGCCGGATGGGGATTTCGTCCTCTCACAGGTTTGAATGCAGCAACAATCAGACGCTGATGTCGATGGTGTCCTCCGGTGCGGGTTGGACCATCACGACGCCGCTGCTGTATTCTCGGGCAAAGCGGTTCCAATCAAAGCTGTGCATGCACCCATTTCCGGGCAAGAGCTTTGCACGCAAACTGGCGCTGGTCGCGACGCCGGATTGTTCAAGATCAGTGATTGAGCTTGTGGATGCCAAAACCCGATCATTGATCAATGACCGCATCATTTCCCCACTGCGCGATGATATCCCGTGGCTGACGGATAGTTTCAAACTTATCGAATAGCACTGGATCAGCTTTCAAAGAATGTTGAAGCGATCTCGGATTTGCCGATCCTGTTCGTCTGACAGGAATCTTGGCGTATGGGTCTGCAAAATTTCTTGAGCCCGATGTCGCGCGCGGCTCCAGGCATCTTGCGCTCCGTTTTCTGCCCAAGTCCGGGGCTCATCCCTGTCTGCGAGTGAGGGATAAAAGTAATCCCGTTCCATGGCCGCAAAAGTATGCTGACCACCCAGAAAATGGCCCTCGCCCAGAACTGCTTCGCAGATTGCGTCAAAGCCCAGATTCTCGTGTGTCACCTCTATCCCCCTCAAAGCGCGGTAGGTGTACGAGTGCATCTCATCATCCAACACGAACGCCTCAAAACTTGCACCCAGCAACGAGGCCGTCATGCCTGAGCTTTCATAGATCAGATTACCACCTGCCAGCGCCGCCGCCATTGAGGTCAGTCCCTTTTCCATCCCGTATTGAGCGTCGATCGCCTTGGCATCAGTCATCGAACAGGCCACGCCTGAAGGCAGCCCAAGCCAATTTGATAATTGTGCTGATGCTGCATTCAGGACAGCCGTCTCTCCGCTGCCACCTGAGAACGCGCCGGTCCGAAGGTCAATCACCAGTGGCCAATTCGAAAAGACCATAGGAAACCCGGGCTGGATCGCGTGGACCATTACCAGACTCGCAAGGGTTTCTGCCAATGACTGCGCCAGAAAACCAGCCAAGGTCGCCGGTGCAGTCGCGCCGGCCTGAGCAGCGGTGATGCAAGAAATCGGAATATTGTGTTCGATGCAGGCGTAGACCACATCCACCGCGTCTTCACCGTAGCGCATCGGCGAGATCACCGGGCTTATATGTGCTTTCATGAACGGGCGTTTTGCGAATTCACCGGGTCCCCCGGCTGCGATATCCAATATCTCAACAATTGGCGCAACGTGCTGCGCCAATGTAAAAGACGTCGCGGTGGGCTTGGAGGTATTCTTCAACAGCGCGTAGACGGTGTTCACATCCAGATCGAAGGTTTCCTCCAGATCGGTTGCAACGCAACAGCGGGTGAACCAGCTGACATTTGGCAAGACATCCTGAAGACGCGTGAAATCATGCAAGTCCTGCAAGGTCGAAGGCCGATAGTGACCACTGCGCAGATCAAGCGTCTGAACCGCCGCCCCTCCGGTTCCGAAATAGACGCGATTACCGCCAACTTCGATGGATCGGGCTGGATCACGCCCGTGCAGAACGAAGGTCTTGGCGGCCTGATCAATCGCCTGTTCCACAAGTTGAGGCGAAAAAAGTATCCTCCCCTCCCCGCTATCTTGCGCCCCAACCGCCAACAAATCAGAACGCAAGCGATCCGGCACCTCGCCGATCCCCAGCTTCTCAAGAAGATCCAGAGCCGTGTTGTAAATCCGCTCAAGCTCAAACCCAGTCAAGGGTTTGTAAGCGCCTCCCGGTTGACCTGGCGGACAGGGGTCGAGCGCAGGCTTTTCAGCCCGCTGTGCGATACGTCCTTTTCGACCGGACCTTTTCGCCTGCTGCGCAGCCATTTGTGATCCTCCAACCGCATCAGGTTGATCAATTCAACTAAACGCCTAAAGCCAATTTCAACCGCATTCGAATTACTACGAGTTAATGAGGTTTTTTTTTCGATTTTTTACGTAACAATATCCAACCGCTTGTGAACCAACTGACAGAACAGGCTAATCCCCAAAAGACTACCTACCGGAGGGTCCTTGATGAAATCGCGCACTAAAGTGGTCGTTATTGGCGGCGGTATCGCCGGCTGCTCGACTCTGTATCACTTGACCCGTGAAGGTTGGACCGATGTGGTGCTGGTCGAGCGCGATGAGTTGACCAGCGGCACAACTTGGCATTCGGCCGCGCAGGTGACCAATTTTGGCATGAACCAGACCATGGTTGGTCTGAAGACCCACTCGATCAACCTGTACAAGGAACTGGCCGAGGATCCGGACTATCCTATCAACTACCACCACGGTGACGGCGGCATCCGGCTTGCAAATACGCCTGAGCAGATGCAGGGGTACCACCATTTTGCGTCTATGGCGCGCGGAATGGATGTGCATTTCGAGGTCATAGATGCAGAGGAATGCGCCCGCCGGCACCCGTTGATTTCCACCGACAACCTTTTAGGAGGGCTATGGGATCCGCTAGATGGCGACATCGATCCGGCTCAACTGTGCCAAGCTCTGGCACGCCGTGCGCGCAAAGCCGGGGCCGAGGTATATCGCAATACTCCGGTCACAGGACTGACACAGCACAAGGACGATACCTGGACGGTTCACACGGAACATGGCAATATTGACTGCGATATCGTAGTTAACGCTTGTGGTTATCGGGTCAACGAAGTGGGCGCTATGATGGGCGTGCACCACCCTGTCGCTTCGATGGAGCATCAGTATTTTCTGACAGAAGAAATCGCATCAATCCGCGACGCAGGCCATCGGATGCCTCTGCTGCGCTGTCCGATCAGCGACTATTATTGTCGGCAGGAGAAGAACGGCTTGCTGGTTGGCTTCTACGAGCAGGATTGCAAAACCTGGGGCATGGACGGGATCGATCCGAATTTTGTGAACGCGCTGTGCCCTGACGATCTGGACCGCGTGACGGATGTGCTGGAAGGTGCCTTCGCACGCATGCCTGCACTGATGGATGTCGGCATTCATACAGTGGTGAATGGTCCGATCACCTACACAATTGACGGCGCACCTTTGGTCGGGCCAATCCCCGGAAAGCGCAATGCTTTCTGCATCATCGGTCTGCGCGCGGGTTTGGGCGAAGGGGGTGGCCATGGCTGGCTGCTGGCCCAACAGATCGTTCATGGCGAAGCCTGCTATGACACCTGGTGCCTTGATCCGCGTCGGTTTACCGGCCACACAAATGTGGAGCTGACCGCGCTGAAAGCCATCGAAGATTACCAGAATGAATTCCGCTTTCATTTCCCGCATGAACACCGGCCTGCCGGTCGCCCCGCCAAAACCACACCGCTGACCCCGATCCTCGCAGCAGAAGGGGCTGAATTTACAGTGGTCAACGGTTGGGAGCGGGTCGACTACATCAAGCCTGCACCAGATTTTCACCCAACGCTGAGTTTCAGTTTTGATGAGACCTTTGACGTCGTGGCAGCGGAAATCAGAAACCTTCAAGAAAATGTCGGACTGGCCGAAGTGAACGGCTTCAACCGGCTGGAAATCACCGGAACCGATCGGCATCGGTTTCTGGATCGGATGATGTGCGGCGCGGTGACAAAACGCGACGGGCGGGTCGGCCTTGGTTATCAGCTGAACCACCACGGGATGGTCAAAGCCGAGGCCACCATCGCCAACCTTCCCGCGAGTGATCGCGGCCCGGCACGGGTCTGGTACGGGTCCGCCGCCGCCAGCGAATACCATGATATGGACTGGCTAAAGGCGCATCTGCATGATGGCGAAGATGTGCAAATCCGCTCACTCACCAATGATCAGACAATATTAGTGCTGGCCGGACCCAAATCGCGCGACGTGCTGTCCGCTTGTGCTCGAGGAGACTGGTCGCGAGAAGCTTTTCCCTGGCTGTCAGTTCGCGAGTGCTTTGTCGGGTTCGCGCCAGCAACTGTATTGAATATCAGCTTCTCAGGGGAACTGGCCTACGAGATACATGTCCCGAACGCCTCACTATACGCGGCCTATCTGGCGCTCAGAAAAGCTGGCGAGACGCACGACTTGAAATTATTTGGTGCTCGCGCCGTCGAGTCCATGCGGATGGAGAAAGGGTTCTTGCACTGGAAAGCCGATCTGCTCACAGAGTTCGACCCGTTTGAGACCGGTTTGGATCGGTTCGTGAAACTGACCAAAGGCGATTTCATTGGCCGAAACGCGTTGCAGAGACGCCTTGAGAATGGGCCTCAAAAGAAACTGGTAAGCCTGAAAATCGATGCAACCAAAGCACCGGCGCATGGTGGAGCCTCCCTGATGTTGGACGACATGGTTGTTGGTACGATCACGTCAGGTGACTGGGGCCACAGAACAGGGCTAAACCTTGCTTACGGCTTTGTGAATCCGGAGTTTTCCGAACCCGGCAGCCGAATGCAACTTGACCTGTGCGGAGAAATGATCGCGGCCGAGGTGATTGCGCCGTCCCCGTATGACCCGGACCTCTCACGCGTGCGAGGCTAATCCCAAAGTTACTCCCCGTTTCGATAGGCTGTTGGTGTCTGCCCGAATTGCATCCGGAACGCCCGCGTCATTGCGCTTGGGTTCTCATACCCGCAGCGGCTGGCGATCTCGGCCACGGACTGCTGGGTCTCGACCGCAAGTTTACGCGCCAAATTCAGACGCAGGCGACGATAGAGCGCCTGCGGTGTTACACCCAGCTCGGACAAAACCCGGGTCTCAATCTTCTTTTGAGAGCACCCGAGCTGACGAGCGATATCCTTTATCATTACTGGCGCATCCAACGTGCCCTGCATGACGCCCAGCACCCGATTCACCAGCCTGTCTTCGGATTTCATCTGTGATGAAGCAGCACTTGGTTCACCACGGTTCATCAGAAGATGCGCCACCTCCATCGACAACAGCGGCCCGTGATCCGCAAGAATCAGAGCAGTCGTCAGATCATAAGCAGCCATCGCGCCTGAACAGGTGATCCGGTCCCGGTCGATCACAAAACGTTCCTGCACGACCTCGACATCGGTAAAAGTTTCTTCGAACCGGGAAAGTTCATCCCAGTGAATGGTCGCGCGATGCCCTTCCAACAGTCCCGCACGCGCGAGCAACCAACTCCCTGTGTCCAGACCAGCCAGTTTGCGATGACGGGTTGCGGCCCTGCGCAAAGCGCGATGGGTATCGGGAACCGAGTGTTCCAGATACCCATAAGACGGCATGACAACCAAAGCATCACCCGCCTCAATGCCCATCGCTCCATGCGGCGCGACCTGCAACCCGCTGGAGCTTTGGACTGGCGCACCATGGGGTGAATAAAACTGCCAGGCATAGAGATCCTGCCCCGCCAGTGTATTCGCCGCGCGCAGAGGCTCGACCATGTTGGCGAGGCAAAGGTTCGAGAACCCGTTGAACAACAAAAAGTTATATATCTGGGTCAAATTTTTCTAACTCGGCATGATATCGTACGATTACTGCATGTCATCGTGTCAGGCAATTACGTTTCATTGCCAATCAGACATCAAGGGAACGCGTCATGCAATTTGGCTTAACCGAAGAACAGGAAATGATCGTCTCAACAGTGCGGAGCTTTGTTGAGAACGAGATTTACCCCCACGAAGCTGAGGTCGAACGCACCGGACAGGTGCCGCAGGAGCTGGGCGACGAAATCAAGCGGAAATGCATCGAACTGGGGTTTTATGCCTGTAACTTCCCCGAAGAAGTTGGTGGCGCAGGTCTCTCGCATCTTGATTTCACTCTTGTCGAACGCGAGCTCGGCCGAGGTTCGATGGCATTGACCCATTTCTTCGGTCGCCCGCAGAATATCCTGATGGCCTGCAACGCCGACCAGAGTGAACGCTATCTTTTGCCTGCCGTGCGTGGCGAAAAGATGGATGCTCTGGCTATGACCGAACCTGACGCGGGTTCAGATGTTCGGGGCATGAAATGTCAGGCCGTACGCGATGGCGGTGACTGGGTCGTCAACGGTTCGAAACACTTCATCTCGGGCGCGGAGCACGCGGATTTCTTCATCGTGTTCATCGCAACAGGTGTGGATGAAACTCCCAAAGGCCCCAAAAAACGGATCACTACCTTCCTCGTAGATCGTGGTACGCCGGGTTTTGAAGTGCGCGAGGGGTACAACTCAGTCAGCCATAAAGGCTACAAGAACTATATCCTGTATTTTGACAATTGCCGCCTGCCCGACGCACAGGTTCTGGGCGAGGTCGATGGCGGTTTCGCCGTGATGAACGAGTGGCTCTATGCAACGCGCCTGACGGTTGCTGCTTTTTCGGTCGGGCGCGCGCGGCGCTGTTTTGATTATGCGCTGAACTACGCGGCTGAACGCAAGCAATTCGGCCAGCCGATCGGTAAGTTTCAGGGTGTCGGCTTTCAGATCGCCGACATGATCACCGAGATCGACGCTGCTGACTGGCTGACGCTCGCGGCCGCATGGCGTCTGGATCAGGACTTGCCCTCAAATCGCGAGATCGCCTCGGCCAAGCTTTATGCTTCGGAAATGCTGGCTAAGGTCACGGATACGACGCTGCAAATCTATGGTGGCATGGGTCTGATGGACGACTTCCCGATCGAACGGTTCTGGCGGGATGCGCGTGTAGAACGTATCTGGGATGGTACGAGTGAAATCCAGCGGCATATCATCAGTCGTGATCTGCTGCGGCCCCTGGGTGCCTGAGGACCGAATGAGCAAAGATATCTCCCGTCTTCTACGCCCAGAATCCATCGCGGTGATCGGCGGCGGCGCGTGGTGCCAGCAGGTTATCCTGCAGTCGGAACGCATGGGCTACGCAGGGAAAACCTGGCCTGTCCATCCCAAGGCGGATGAAATTGCCGGGCACAAGGCCTACGCACGGATTGAAGACCTGCCATCGTCCCCGGACGCGGCCTTTGTTGGCATCAACCGTCACGCCACCGTTGAGGCCGTTCAGGTTCTGTCAGACATGGGCAGCGGCGGCGCAGTTTGCTTTGCCTCTGGCTTCTCGGAAGCTGCAGCCGAGGATCAGGCAGGAGGAGATTTGCAATCAGAGTTGATCAATGCAGCAGGCAGCATGCCCATTCTTGGGCCGAACTGCTATGGCTTTATCAATGCGCTTGATGGTGCGCTATTGTGGCCCGATCAGCATGGAGCCGCTCGGGTAGATCGAGGCGTTGCCATTCTGACCCAGAGCTCCAACATCTCGATCAACCTGACTATGCAGAAACGAGTCCTGCCGATTGCCTATATGGTGACTTGCGGAAACATGGCGCAGACCAGTCAGGCTGAGATTGCCATGTCGCTGATCGATGATCCACGGGTCACTGCGGTCGGTTTACATATCGAGGGCTTCAAGGATATCCGCGAATGGGAGGCCCTTGCTGCCAAAGCACATCGGAAAGGCGTGCCTCTGATCGCACTTAAGGTGGGTGCATCCGAACAGGCGCAGGCAGCAACAGTTTCTCATACCGCCTCACTGGCTGGGAGCGATGCGGGTGCGCAGGCTTTGCTAAACCGGCTGGGCATCCCGCGCCTGTCCTCGCTGCCCGAGTTTCTGGAAACCCTGAAATTGTTGCATTGTTATGGGCCTTTACCGGGGGACAACATTGCTTCGATCAGCTGCTCGGGCGGCGAGGCCAGCCTGATCGCCGATATGGCGATCGGCACCGGCCTCAGATTTCCAGAACTGTCCAGAGATAAGCAAACCCGATTACGCGATGCGCTTGGTCCGATGGTCGCACTAAGCAATCCACTCGATTACCACACCTATATCTGGCGCGATGAAGAGGCGATGGCGAACGCCTGGGCGGGAATGACTGGCGACGACATAGATCTGACATTCACGATCGTTGATTACCCGACCACCGATCCCACAGATTGGGCCGCTGCCACGCGTACAGCACAAAAAGTGCGGGCAGATACGGGTGCGCGTTTTGCTGTGGTTTCTACCCTGCCCGAATTGCTACCTGAGGATGTAGCACAAACCCTAATGGAAGCCGGTGTGGTACCCCTCATGGGTCTCCGCGAAGCCCTTTCTGCAACGCGCGCGGCGGGTCAGGTCGCCGTACCTGCAAGCGCGCCAATCTGCTTGCCGGGTACGTCTGATGTCAAGCATACGCTGTCCGAAGCCGAGGCCAAGCAAGCTCTGGCTGCCCATGGTTTGCGCATCCCTCGAAACAGGTCCGTTCGTGGCGCAAAGGAAGCCCTCAGCGCGGCGCAAGAAATGGAAGCGCCATTTGCTGTCAAAGGCGTCGGCCTTGCCCACAAGTCCGAACATTCCGCTGTACGATTGAGGGTTCAGGCTGCCGATGTGACAGGTGTGGCAGCGGATATTGGAACCGATGAGATTCTGATCGAAGAGATGATCACGGGTGCGGTGGCTGAAATCCTAGTCGGTGTGGTGCGGGACCCTGCCCATGGCTTTGTGCTGACAATAGGGGCCGGTGGTGTCTTGACCGAAATATTGCGCGATACCACCTCTCTTCTGGTCCCGGCAACATCCGACAGTATTCGCGCTGCTCTCGGCGAACTAAAGATCGCGTCATTGCTGGCAGGCTATCGAGGCCAACCAGCGGCTGATATGGATGAAATCGTTGCCGCCATTCAGGCCGTTCAAGACTATGTAATGCAAAATGCCGAAACGCTCGGCGAGGTCGAAATCAACCCGCTTCTCTGCACGCCCACCCGGGCGGTGGCGGTGGATGCGCTTATCAGAAAGGCCTGAGAAATGGACCCGATCAAGACCCGCCGTGACGGCGCAATTCTCGAAGTGACGCTGGATCGGCCAAAAGCCAATGCAATCGATCTAGTTACCAGCCGCATCATGGGGCAGGTATTTGCCAAGTTTCGCGATGATCCCGAACTGCGCGTCGCGATCTTGACCGGAGCAGGTGACAAATTCTTTTGCCCCGGCTGGGACCTGAAGGCAGCCGCCGAAGGCGATGCCGTAGATGGAGATTATGGTGTCGGTGGCTTTGGCGGTTTGCAGGAGTTACGCGATCTGAACAAACCGGTCATCGCGGCCATCAATGGTATTGCCTGTGGTGGCGGGCTCGAGCTTGCGATTTCAGCCGATATGATCCTGGCCGCTGAACACGCAACTTTTGCCCTGCCTGAGATTCGATCCGGAACCGTTGCAGATGCGGCGAGCGTCAAGCTACCCAAACGCATTCCCTACCACATCGCGATGGAGCTATTGCTGACTGGACGCTGGTTCGATGCCGAAGAAGGTCAGCGTTGGGGCTTGGTCAATGAAGTCCTGCCTGCCGATCAACTGATGGATCGTGCCTGGGAATTGGCGCGTCTGCTCGCCTCGGGTCCTCCGCTGGTTTATGCTGCGATCAAAGAGGTCGTGCGCGAAGCTGAAGACAGCAAATTTCAGGACGCCATGAACCGCATCACCAAGCGCCAGCTGCGCACCGTCGATATCCTCTATTCCAGCGAGGATCAGCTTGAAGGCGCAAAAGCCTTCGCTGAAAAGCGTGATCCGGTCTGGAAAGGAAAATAAGTTCAAAACACCGCTGCCTTCATCGCATTGGCGCAGTTTTGCGCCAATCGCTCAGCTAAGCTTGTTTTTTGTTAGAACACACTTTTACTATCCTGCAATTCAGGCCACAGCTACTTTAACTGGAAGAAGGAATGTCAAAGCGGCCCGATGCAGGACAAGAAAACAGAACCAGAACTTGAGATCGGGCGAACCCTGCAGCGTTTGCGACAGGAACGTCAGCTCACGGTGACCGAACTTGCTGCGCAGTCAAAGGTTTCCGCGCCCATGATCAGCCGAATCGAAAATGGTCATGTGTCGCCGTCCCTTAGTACCTTACACGCGTTGGCAGATGCACTATCTGTCTCTCTGATGGCGATGTTCAGCCATACCGACACGACCTCGGATGTGCATCACGTTCAGGCGGGAACCGGATTGCCGTCGCGGCGTATCACACCAGACCATGCCCATGACTATCTACTGCTCGGCAAACACAGCGGGCCTAGCGGGTCATTCCAATCCGCACGCATCCGCATCTCAAAACAAGACCAACGCAAGTTGCCTAACTATCAGCACGAAGGCTACGTCTTCATCTACATGATTGAAGGCAGCGCCATCTATGGCTGTGGGACCGAAGAGTTCGAGATTTCAGAAGGTGACACGCTCAGCTTCGACGCCAAGCTCCCACATGGGGTGCGGGACATCCTGTCAGACGAAATTGAATTCGTGACCGTGTCGACGCGACCGCATTGATCTTTGCAGATGCCCTAGGTTCCACGCCGCGTTTGCCATCCGATCAGGCTGAAACACGCAAACACTACTGCGGCAACACAAACAATGGATGGCCCTGCAGGCGTATCAAATATGTAAGCAGCCCGTAGCCCGGCGATTGCGGAAAATGCACCAATCGCCGCCGCAATCAAAGCCATCGCTTCCGGTGATCTGGCCAGACTGCGCGCAGCCGCCGCCGGGATGATCAGCATTGCAGCAATCAAAAGAACACCTACGACCTTTATCGCCACGGCCACTGTAACTGCCAGAGACAGCGTCAGGATCAACTGCTCTCGCTTGGGGTCAAAGCCGCTGGCATAGGCCAACTCTTCATTCATGGTCGCCGTCAAAAGCTGCGACCAGCGCCATACGATCAGGGCCACGACAAGCGCTGCGCCCCCCCAGATCACAACCAGATCGGTGCGTGACACGGCCAGAATATCACCGAAGAGATAGGCCATCAGGTCGATGCGAACACCGGACAGGAACGATACGGCGACTAGACCGAAGGCAAGTGCAGAATGTGCTAGAACACCCAGCAGTGTATCCATCGCGTAGCCACGTCCGGACAACAGTGTCACGGTAAGTGCCATTGCAAGCGCAACAGCTAGCGCCCCAGTAAAGATGGACAGCTGAAACGTCAGCGACAAAGCGACACCCAGGATTGCCGCATGGGCGGTGGCATCCCCGAAATAGGCCATTCGACGCCAGACAACAAAACACCCCAGTGGTGCCGCAGCAAAAGCAACGCCAACACCTGCAAGCGTCGCGCGCGTCATGAAATCATCCAGCATTATTCTGCGGCTTCCTGAGAGGTTTCACAGTGACCGTGATCGTGATCATGGTCGTGATCATGGCGATAGAGGGCCAGTGCGCCTCCGGTACCCGTTCCGAACAGGGCCCGATATTCCGGGGCCGAAGCTACGACTGCGGGGGACCCTTGGCAGCACACATGACCATTGAGGCAGATCACCCTGTCCGACGCGCTCATGACCACGTGCAATTCATGGCTGATCATCAGTATGGCGCATCCGGTTTCACGCCGGACCTCCTCGATCTGACGATAAAACGCCGCAGACCCCGGTTGGTCGAGACCCTGAGTGGCTTCGTCCAAAAGCAGAACGTCGGGCCGATTGATCAACGCCCGCGCCAGCAAGACGCGCTGAAACTGTCCGCCTGACAATTGCGACATTTGGCGCTTTAGCAGATCCGGCACCCCAGCAGTTTCAAGCGCTTCTGTACATTGAAGCCTAGAGACACGATCCGTCAGACGCATGAATCTTTCGACTGATATCGGCAGGGTCGGATCAATGTGCAGTTTTTGGGGGACATACCCGATTTTTAGCCCAGGCTTCAGCGTAACCTTACCTTCTGCAGGCTTGGTCGCGCCAATGACGGCACGCAACAGGCTGGTCTTTCCCGATCCGTTTGGACCAACGATCGTCACGATTTCACCAGCCTCGATCGTCATGCCGACATGGCGCAGAACGGTATTCGCGCCATAACGCACGCTGAGGTTCTCAACGGTGATCAGGGTCATGTCTACGCCTTTTCGGTGCAGTCTGGGCAGAGTCCCTCGGCTTCTACAACGGTTCGCTCGATTTCGAAACCCGCCGCGCGCGCAGCTGCGCCGAGGACGCCTTTGGATGGCGCCGACTGGGCCTCGGCAACAGCATCGCACTTTCTACAGATCATGAAAGCCGGGGAATGCGACGCTCCTGGATGAGAACAGGCCACAAAGGCGTTCAAACGTTCGATCTTGTGGACGAACCCGTTCTGGACAAGAAAATCAAGCGCGCGATAAGCCACCGGCGGCTGAGAGCCAAAACCGGCTTCGCGCAAACGGTCCAGAATAGCGTATGCCCCGAGCGACTTGTGGTCTTGCAACAGCATTTCAAGAACTTTTCGCCGCACAGGGGTTAGCCGCAACCCTTCTTCCCTGCACCGAGCATCCGCTGTGGCCAACGCCGTTTCGACGCAATTCTTGTGATCATGCTCCTGAAATCCTACCGGCGCATCTTCACCAACCGAAATGGGGTGCATCTCACTTGTCATGTTATACCATATCATATATGCCGCTCGTAACGTTATAAAATCACACAGAGGGTCTGATGTCCAGAAAGCTGCTCCCACTATCGATTACCGCTGCATTGATGGGCGGAACCGCCATGGCGGATGCACCCAAGGTTGCGGTTGACATCGCACCCGTTCACTCACTCGTGGCCCGGGTGATGGAGGGGGTAGGAACGCCTGAATTGATAGTGCAGCCCGGTGCCTCGCCACACGAATACAACCTTCGTCCGTCAGAAGCAGCCGCACTGCAAGAGGCAGATCTGGTATTCTGGATTGGCGAGGACCTGACCCCGTGGATGGAAGGCGCAGTCGAGACGCTCAGCGACGGGGCGACTGTTACGGCGTTGCTTGAGTCGGACGGAACGGTTCTGCTCGATTTCCGTGAAAGTGCTTTGTTCGAAGCGCATGACCATGGCGACGACGAAGATCATGGGGATGACGATCATGACGATCACGACCATGCTGAGGATGATGGTCATGATCACGACGACCACGACGATCATGCAAAAGACGATGACAACGATCACGAGGATCATGCCGAGGACAAAGAGCATGATGATCATAATCATGACGAAGAGCATGCGGATGAGCATGACCACGATGATCATGAGGACCACGCCGGACATGACGACCATGAGGGCCACGCGCATGGCGAACATGATCCGCACGCCTGGCTCTCTCCGGTCAACGCAGAAATCTGGCTGAAAACGATCGCGGCGCAGCTTTCTTCGGCTGACCCAGACAACGCAGGTGCTTATTTTGCAAATGCGGCAGCTGCGCGTGAAGAAATGGCTGCTTTGTCAGCGGAAGTGGCCGAAACGCTGGCGCCGGTCAAAGGTGGCAGCTTCATCGTGTTCCACGATGCCTATCAATATTTCGAAGATGCCTTTGGCTTCCCGGCCTCGGGTGCAATTTCCCTCAGCGATGCGACCGATCCAAGCCCGGCAAGGATCGCCGAAATTCAGGGGCGTATCCGCGACGAAGGTGTGGATTGTGTCATGGCTGAACCCCAGTTCAACCCCGGAATTGTCGCAACCGTTCTCGACGGCACCGAAGCCAAAACCGGCATCATGGACCCGCTGGGATCTGATCTGGAACCCGGAGTAAATCTGTACCCGCAACTCATCCGCAATCTGGCCAAAACACTGTCTGAGTGCCTTTGACTCAATCAACAGCCTGGTTGGGAGTTGGTTCCGGCCAGGCTGAAATCTGACAGAGTTTTCCGCTCTTCGCTCCGACAAAGTCATCAGTATTCGGCTACCGGCCTCTCTAAGCTGCCCAATTTGGCGGTTAAGCTGCCGGCGCAAGTCAATCATCGCCAGCGGACTTTCGATGCCGTGCTCGACCAGAGGTTGGATCACGCCAATCTCTTCCTTCAGCAACGCCGCCTCCACACTTGTACGGTCGGGGAGATCAAATTCTTGTCCGGATATCTGAGCCTCAAGTCTTGCGCGCGACGCGATCGCAATCCCCTGTCGCGGCCTGCCAATCGCCTAGATCACGCCACGAATACGAAAGGGAAGGGCAGATCGACCAAAGCAACCAGCGAGGCAGACGTAAAGAAATCCCTCACGACTTCAAAGTCCTGAAGGATCGAGGCCATGCGTCCATTCTGCCCGCCCCGGGCTTTCATTATAAGCGCCATCAACTGATTGAACAGCCGCTCGGTGATCTTCAGGTCCGCCCGTTTTCCCGCTGCATCGATGAACCGTGTCCGCAATTTCTTGATCAGGAAATCGAACAACAGTGCAAGGCCACCCCGACGACTAGAGCCAGCAAGCTATCAACCACTTCGTTTGGCAGAATGGGGTCATGAACGACCATGGTGAACCGCGACGTCACCAGCCCAAGCACGCTTGTCACCATCGCGGCCAATAGGATCTGAATGTAGACCCCGCGCAGATCGCTGAACGCGGACCAAAACCGATGACCTTGTGGCGTAAACGATTCTCGTTCCAGCGGCGCGAGCATTATGCTCGCAATATCCTGCGCGTCTTGCGCAGTCGTGTTTCCTGTCGCCGCCAGATCTGAGGTTCGCTGAATCCGCTGCTGGCATCGATCACAAGAAAGCGTCGGTGTCTTCTCGATCCAGAACCACTAAAGGTTGAACATCTGGGGCAAACGCCAGGACCAGAAACAAGTTCAGGTCCAGTTTCAGTAACCGCGCTTTCCCAAAACCTGACTGTAGCCCACCGCTTCCACTGCGCTGACCGCCTAGGCGACTTCATTGCCCTAGAACACCCGAAAGATATCCACCTCGGACAACCCAAGACCCAAATGCTCTGTCAGTAGTCGGAGGTGCGTATTCAGCGGGTTAGTCGCAGTCGGGTTCACGACGGATATCACAAGGTTGGATCGGTCGGCTGTGCAACACCCAACGCGTCCAGGATATCGCCCGTGACCGCCAGCACGGCATATTCTGCACGACGTGCCTGAGCCTCAAGCTGGATCACCCGAACCTGCGCAAGATTCAACTCGCGCAACGCATCCAATATCTGTACCAGCGTGCTGCGCCCGATATCAAACTGTCCACGAGCTGCATCCAGCGCTTGCTCATTGATCTCGACAGCGCGCCGGGCTGTGGCGAGCCGTCGCTGAATTGAATTGGTCTCTTCCAAGGCCTGGGAGAGATTACGTTGCAACTCGCGCCGCAATTCTTCTTCATCAGCCCGGCTTTGTTGAAGATTCGCCCTTGCGGTTTCGACATTGGCGCGCGCGGATCCCCCTTGGTAAATCGGGACCGTTACACCCAATCGGGCCTGCACACCGTCGTCGATACTGCCCTGGTCGAAATCTGTCTCAAGAATCGCAGAGAGTGTTGGGCGGGTCGCTCGTTCAGCAACCACAACCTCTTGCGCACGCACTTGACTGAAGGCGACCTGAGTACGCAGACGCGGGCTGCGTGCAACCATTTGCTGCGAGGTGGCCGCTGCCAGAATGGGTGCGGGGGGGATGGTCGGAATAGCACCGGGTCGCGTTCCGAAGACTTCGACCCATGTTGCCGTCGCCAGTTCCACATCCGTCTGAGCCTGCGCTAATTCTGTCTCGGCATTAGACTTCCGCCCCTGCCCCGCCAGCAAATCCGCCACCGACCCCGCCCCGGCATCAAAACGGGACTGGAGGTCGCTGACCAAAACGTCCGTACGATCCAGATTCTGCTGGGCTTGTTCTTCGAGGCGGCGATTTCGATCCAGATCAATTATGGTTTCGATGGCCTCGAAGCTCAGCGCGCTCAGCTCTGACAATTCGTTTAACCAGGTCTGCCGGGCTTCAATCTGACGCAAACCCACACGACCCGAGACTTTGCCACCATCATAGATGATCTGGCTAAGCCGCAGGATCGGTACGGTATCCCCATCGGACGTCAGGGATGTCTCGGCCTCGATCTGCGGCAGGAACGCGCCTTGCTCGGCATCAATGCGGGATTTCGAAGCCAGAACGCTGGCGGCTCCGGCTGCGGTGGTGGGCGATGTCGCGACAGACCTTCGCACCAACTCAGCGAATTCAGTGCGTGCGACATTTCCCTTCAGATTATTCCCCCCCGATAAGGGAGCGGGGGCTGGTGTCGCCCCGGGATCAAAGGACTTGGTTCCCTGTAAATCCTGACTGCAGCCCGCCAAAATAATAGTGGCTATCACAACCGACAACCATGCCCTCATCCCGCCAAAGCTCCTGATTTCAACTCTGAGATAAGCAACAAATTTCCAGTCAGTTAATCGTGGAACTTGCTGCCCGCATTTTGCGTTACAGGAGAAAGTGCGGTAAAAAAGTAACCATATTCTTTACGAGTTTAATGTTCTGGCACGACATCAGTTTATCAAGATGCGGGTCCAGAAAAATCAAGCGGAGCAAGGGCGCAAATCCCATCTGATAATCCGCGAGCTTTCGGCCGCCAGCAATGTTCTGTTTAGCAAGTTTGATTCAACCAATCACAACTCATCCAACCTTGTTGCCTTGGCTCCAGACACCGCGCAAAACTGGTGTTTGACCCATGCGACGCACACGCAGAACGTCACCGCGTAGACCTACTTTCAGGATGCCACGGTCATCAAGACCGACAGCCATTGCAGGATTACGTGTAACCGTGGCCACAGCACGTGGCAGGTCGTCCCAAACACTGGCAAGATGAAAAGCCGACAGCAGTAGCGCAGAAGGCACATAGTCGGAAGACACAATTTCCAGAAGATCGGCCTTTGCAAGATCTTCAGCCGCGACATTGCCGGAATGCGAGCCGCCACGGATCAGATTCGGGGCACCCATCATGACGGCGATGTTGCGGGTACGGCAGGCCTCGGCCGCCTCGAACGTGGTTGGGAATTCGGCGAATGCCACACCATTTTCGGACGATTTTTTGACATGCCGCGCCGTGGTATCGTCATGGCTGGCCAGCGCGGCGCCAAGACGGGCGGCTTCGATCACTGCACCGGCTTCGTGCTTTTCTCCGAAACGCTGCTGTAGACCACGCAGGTTCTCGACATGTGCAACGAAATCGGCGTCGGTCATACCGCGCTTTTTGGCGACATAGGTCTTCAATGCACTCAGATCGCTGAATTGACGTTGACCCGGCGTGTGGTCCATCAGACTGACAATGCCAACCCTGTCTTCCGGCCCGAAGGTCGCCAATTCCTCAAGCAGTGTCTCCGAGCAGATCTCGGCTCGCAGGTGAAGGAAATGGCTGATCTTGAAATAGCCTGCGGCGCGCGCCGACAACAGTTCGTCCGCCAGTTTGCGGGCATAATCGATGTAACGGCCCTTGCCGCTGTGAATGGAACCTACTCGCATGGCGTCGAACACGGTTGTGATTCCGGTCGAAGCCAGCTCGCTATCATGCGCGATCAGGGCCGGAAGATGAGGCCAGTCCACTTCCGGGCGAGGCTCGATATGACGTTCGATATTGTCGGTGTGCAGCTCGACCAGTCCCGGAAGGATGTAATCACCTGCACAATCGACCGCGCCGGTCGGAACATGATCCCCTTCGGTGATCTCGGAAATGATGCCCTGTTCGATTGTCACCGAACCGGTTACTACCCGATCGGGCATCACAAGCTGGGCATTCGCAAGGCACAGATTATCTGACATATCGCTGTCACAAGCCTTTGCCAAAGAGGGCGCGGGAAAAGGGGAATTCATGTCATACTCTCGATTTGCAATCTACTACGTGCCGCCCGAAGGACCATTGGAACAGTTCGGCGCGCGCTGGCTGGGATGGGATGTCGTGCAGGGCTGCGAGGTGCCTCAGCCCGATCTGCCCGATTTGCATGACGTTACGATGACACCGCGCAAATACGGCTTTCACGGAACGCTGAAACCACCCTTTCAACTTGCCGGAGGTTATTCGCTTGAAGCCCTGAAAGCGGCGGCGTCTGAGATGGCCGCTGGCCTGGCGCCTTCGAGCTGTGAAGGGCTGAGTCTGACGAGGCTGGGCCGGTTTCTCGCTTTGACCCCACAGGGCGATGTTAGCGGCTTGCAAAGAATTGCTGCGGTCTGTGTACGTGAGCTTGACCCGTTTCGCGCCCCAACCAATGAGGCTGAACTTGAGCGGCGGCGCGGTGCAAGGCTGAGCCCACGTCAAGACGCACTGTTGATCGAGTGGGGTTATCCCTATGTGATGGACGAGTTTCGGTTTCACATGACGCTGACGGGTCGGCTGCCGAATGGCGATATTCCTGTGTGGACCGAGGCGCTGCACCGCCATTTGCCAGCCTTGCCCGAGCCCTTCGTCATCGACCAAATTGCCTTGTGCGGCGAGCGCATTGATGGGCGTTTCGAGCTTATTCATCGGTACGCGCTCGCTGGTTGAAGGACCTCCGCGGCGCGCGCAACCGTCTCGGCCAGTGGGCCATCGTTGGAAATGGTGATAACGCCCAACCCATCGGGCAAGGGTTTTTCTGCCTGAGCAAGCCGATTTGCAATCTCGCTATCGCTTTCTCGGCCGCGAGCCGCCAAACGCCGGGCAAGAGTTTCCGGCTTCGCGGTGATATTCAGGACAATGAAGCGCGGGAAATTTTCTGCGGCCTCGAGCAGAGCTTTACGCGAGAAATTTGCCAGACAGTCTGCGCCATCACTCAGCCGATCTTTGACGGCAACCGGTATCCCGTAGCAAAGCCCATGAGCAACCCAATGCATCGCAAAGGCGCCATTCGCCGCCATTTCTTCAAATTCGGCGAGTTCGACGGCGTCATAGTCTTCCCCGCCCAACTCTGGTGCCCGGGTGATGACGCGGCGCACCAAATGCAAATCGGGCAACAAGTCACAAAGCCCTAGCATCACACTGTCTTTGCCAGCCCCCGACGGGCCAACCACAGCGATGAGGCGACCCCGGGTCATGCCGCGACCTCGGGCGAAAACTGACTGGCGTCGATTTCGCGATCACAAACGCGCGCCCTAGCCGCTTCGTCATGGAAAATGCCGATGATTGCAGTACCACGCGCCTTTGCCTCTTCGATGAGCCTTAGAACAACCTCGCGATTGGCCGCATCCAGACTGGCAGTCGGCTCATCCAACAGCATCGCGGGATAAGAATGGGCGAACCCGCGTGCGATGTTGACACGCTGCTGTTCACCACCCGAGAAGGTAGTCGGTGAAAGGGTCCAGAGCCGCTCGGGAATGTTCAGTTGCCGCAACAGAGCTTCAGCCCGCGCCTTCGCGTCGGCAGCGGAAATGCCCACAGCCCGCAAGGGCTCGGCCACGACATCGACGGTGGGCACGCGCGGCACCACACGCAGGAACTGGCTGACATAGCCCAGAACCTCGCGGCGCAGGGCGATAACTGTCCGAGGCTCTGCCTGCACGATATCCACATCACCGATGCGAATTTCTCCGCTTCGGGCCAGATAGTTGCCATAGATCATACGCATGAGGGTGGACTTGCCCGCCCCCGACGCGCCCGTCAGCGCCACGCATTCGCCCGGAGAGACCGAGAAGGATACATCGCTCAGCACCTCGATCACGGCCGCACCTTGATTATGGAGAGTGAAAGTCTTTGAGACGTTGTTAAGCTCAATCATTGCTCACACCTGCAAAACGGAACTGACAAGAAGTTGGCTATAGGCGTGTTGCGGGTCATCAAGCACTTGATCGGTCAGGCCTGCCTCGACCACGCGGCCCGATTTCATCACCATCAACCGATCTGCCAGCAGGCGCACCACGGCCAGATCATGCGTGACGATGATCGCCGACAAGCCCATGTCGCGAACTAACCCACGCAACAAGTCGAGCAACCGCGCCTGAACGGACACGTCCAGACCGCCCGTTGGCTCATCCATGAACACCAGCCGAGGACCGGTCACGAGGTTTCGTGCAATCTGCAGGCGCTGCTGCATCCCACCCGAAAAGGTCGTCGGGCGATCATCCACACGGGAGGCATCGATCTCCACTCGTTGCAGCCAATCCGTAGCCTTGTCACGTATGTCGCCATAGTGACGCTCTCCAACGGCCATCAGCCGTTCACCTACATTCCCACCGGCACTGACGCCCATGCGCAACCCGTCGCGTGCATGTTGGTGGACAAAGGCCCAATCGGTACGGCTCAGCATCCGGCGCTCGGGCTCGGACATCGTTACCGTGTCCTGCGGACCTTTTGCGCGGGTGTCGAACACAACCTCTCCGGCATCCGGGGTCAGATGCCCGGCCATGCAATTCAGCAGTGTCGACTTACCTGACCCGCTTTCGCCAACGATCCCCATGACCTCACCGGGATAGAGGTCGAATGACACATCGGCACAGCCAATATTTGGGCCATAGCGCTTTGTGATGTCCCGAACAGACAGCAAAGGTGTCATGCAGCGTCCTTTCCTTTGTGACCCGCCGCCTGGCGCGCCTCGCAATAATCGGTATCCGAGCAGACGAACATCCGCCCACCCGCGTCATCGATGATTACCTCGTCCAGATAGCTGTCCTCGGCACCGCACAAGCCGCAGGCTTGGTCGGCCTTGGACGCCTCAAACGGATGATCCTCAAAATCCAGTGAGACAACCTGCGTGTAGGGTGGCAGCGCGTAGATCCGTTGTTCACGCCCAGCTCCGAACAGCTGGATCGCAGCCATATCACCAAGCTTTGGGTTATCGAATTTCGGGATTGGCGACGGGTCCATTACATAGCGGCCTTCGACCTTCACCGGGTAAGCATACGACGTCGCGATATGCCCGTGACGACTGATATCTTCGTACAGCTTCACATGCATCAGCCCGTATTCCTCAAGGCTGTGCATCTTGCGGGTTTCGCTCTCTCGCGGTTCCAGAAAGCGCAACGGCTCAGGGATAGGCACCTGATAGACAAGGATCTGACCTTCTTGCAGCGGCTCCTCGGGAATCCGGTGGCGAGTCTGAACCACGGAGGCGTCGCTTGTCGTTGTGGTTGTTTCAACCCCCGCAGTGCGTTCAAAGAAGGTGCGGATCGAGACCGCGTTTGTGGTATCGTCCGAGCCCTGATCGATCACCTTGAACGTGTCATCCGGGGTCAACACCGCGGCCGAGACCTGCACACCGCCCGTACCCCAGCCATACGGCATAGGCATTTCGCGCGAGGCAAACGGCACCTGATAGCCCGGGATCGCCAGACTTTTCAGAATTGCACGGCGGATCATCCGCTTGGTCTGCTCGTCCAGATAAGCAAAGTTATAGGCGTTCATTCCGCAGCCTCCTGCACCTGATCCGCGCCGGCCTCGCGGCGTAGTTTGCGCACCAGTTCCAGTTCAGACTGGAAGTCGACGTAATGCGGCAGCTTGATATGCTCTAGAAACCCCGTCGCCTGTATGTTGTCCGCGTGATAGAGGACAAACTCGGCATCCTGAGCAGGTGCGCCAACATTATCCTCACCCAGTTCTTCCCACCGCAGCGCACGGTCGACCAAAGCCATCGAGATCGCCTTGCGTTCCGTCTGACCAAACACAAGCCCATAACCTCGGGTGAATTGCGGCGGCTCGGTTTTGGAGCCCTTGAACTGGTTAACTGTTTCACATTCGGTCAGAACGACTTCACCGATTTCGATGGCAAAGCCGAGCTCAGGGATCTCCATTTCCACCGGAACGGACCCGATCCGAAGCTCTCCTACAAAGGCGTGATTGCGCGCGTATCCGCGCTGTGTGGAATACGCCAGACCGAGGGTGAAACCCTCATCCGCGCGGGTCAGCGCCTGAAGGCGCAGGGCGCGATCGGCGGGCATTTCAAGCGGCTCGCGGGTCAGATCAGGTGGCGGCGTATCGTCATGCGGCGCTTCTTCGATCAGGCCTTCGCGATTGAGGAAATCCGTGACATGCGGCACTTCACCCAGTTCAGCTTCGCGCGCTGGGGCTTTGGGCACCTCACCATCAGCAGCCAGTTTGAAATCCAGTAAGCGATGAGTGTAGTCAAAGGTCGGCCCAAGCACCTGCCCGCCCGGCAAATCCTTGAAGGTTGCCGAAATGCGCCGGTCGCAAGCCATTGCCCCGGTATCAACAGGCTCGGATGCGCCAAAGCGTGGCAACGTGGTTCGATAGGCGCGGATTAAGAAGATGGCCTCAATCAGATCGCCTCGTGCTTGCTTGATCGAAAGTGCGGCCAGATCAGGATCGAACAACGAGCCTTCGCCCATGACACGATTGACCGCCAGGCTAAGCTGTTCGCGGATTTGCGCGATGCTCAGTTCCGCCACATCGGTATCACCACGGCGTTCTTCGGCAAGCCAGGCGTGGGCATTTTCAATCGCACGCTCGCCACCTCTTACTGCGACATACATCAAGACACCTCGGTCGTTCTTGGCAAAGCCGCTAGGCGGCTGCCATTCGTGAAGATGAAGTCGAGCCCCAGTGGAAATAGCGTCTGATTATGCTGAAACGCCTCAAGCTCGGGCAATGAAAGCGCGGCTTTATCCTTGATTCCCGGACCTGTCAGTGTCGCCCCTGAAGCGATGAGTTCGGGGCATTCCACGATCAACGTGGCAGAACGATCCGGATATTCAGACGTCCCGATCGGGTATGCGTTCAATGGTTCCAGATCCGACCACGCACCAATGGCAAACATACAATGCGACGGGCCGGTCAGCGGTGCGCCGGTGTGGAATGCAAGCCAGCGGCGTACGGCGTCGCAATCTAGCGCACCTGCCAGATAAACGGGCGTCTCAGTGTCGCAAAGCGTCAACAACACCGCACCTGCTGCTGGTGACATTGGGGCCGGAGGAACTGCGCCAGAAATCTCTTGCACGGTACCGGGACGCGCCATTGCTTCCATCACGCTGCGAAAGGCGTGGGCAGATTGGATCGCGGGGTCCTTGAAACCGCCGATCAGGGCTTCTGACTGCATCAATCCTCTCCTCGTACCATGGTGAAGAAATCAACCTTAGTGGCTGCGGCTTTGGCGGCACGCGCGGCCTTTGCATTGGTCAGCTCATCTCGCAAAGGGGTCAGCACTTTTGTGCGCAACAGATCAGACACATCTGTCTGCATCAGTGCATCAACCAGCGCGGCGATTTCGGCATCTTCTTTCCGACGGCCTTGTATATAGGCATGTCCGACTTCGCCCGCTCCCAGAGTCAGCGCACAGCGTGTTACCGTCATTTCGCCCAGATTGAACGGCGCACCAGTCCCACCTGCGCGAGCCCGAACCATGGTGCTGCCAATCTCAGGAGCACGCAGCCATGTGAAGCCGGGGCGAGGCATCGCTGCATCCAACAGGGCGGCCACGCGTCCCTCCGGCGCTTTGGCCAGCAGGCTCATCCAAGCCTTCCGGTCCGCGTTTTCATCAAAAGTGTCTTTCATCTCGACAACTTTTCCATATACTATACAACTATACACATCTTATCATATTTGCCGCCGTCAGACAGAGGAATTTTGTGAAACTTGCGTGACACTCCCACCAAAACCCCGATCTGGAAGGCCATTGCCGACGCACTTCGCAGCGATATGGCCGAAGGGCGCTATGGCCCGGGTGATAAGCTGCCAACCGAAGCGGCACTGGCAGAGCGGTTCGGTGTGAACCGCCATACAGTGCGTCACGGCATCTCGGCCCTTGTGGATGAGGGCCTAATCCGAACGCGCCGGGGCGCGGGCGCTTTTGTGGCAGCCACGCCCACCGATTACCCCATCGGCTCGCGGGTGCGATTCCATGAAAACCTCATCGCTGCTGGTCGCAGACCAGAAAAGAGGGTGCTTCATGTTGAAGAACGGGCAGCGACCGAGGGCGAGGCCACCGCGCTGACTGTTTCACCCGGTGATCAGATCTGTGCGTATCACGGCCTCTCATTGGCGGACGGGCACCCGATTGCCGTATTCGAAAGCATGTTTTCTCTTGATCGACTGCCAGGCATCTGCGCAGCGCTACAAGACACCAGCAGCGTTACCGAGGCGTTAAACAGGTCGGGTGTCACTGACTATACTCGGGCCTCAACCCGTCTGACGGCCACGCGCGCCACGGCCACTCAAGCTCTGCATCTGCAGGTTTCGGAAGGTGATCCGCTGCTTAGATCATCCGGAGTGAATGTTGACGAACAGGGACAACCGGTTGAATTTGGCCGAACCTGGTTTGTTGGAGATCGGGTGACACTGACCCTTGAGAGTTAAGGCTCGTATTTCTCCAGAAACGCTTCCGCCGTCAGAGCACGGAAATCGTCGAGCGCCAACCGCAACTTGTCATGAGACCAATTCCACCAGGCCAATGCGATCAACCGATCGGCGATGTGTCGTGGCTGACGCAGTCGCAAGGGTCTTGCAGGTGTACCGGCAACAATTGTGTAGGGGTCTACATCCTTCGTCACCAAGGCACCCGCAGCCACAACGGCCCCGTCACCCAGTGTGACCTCGGGCTTTATCATCGCGCCTGCGCCAATCCATGTATCGTTCCCGATATGGACAATTCGGGATTTGCGGTGACTGAAAAACACCTCGTCCCGATCCGCATCGTCCCAATAATCGTTCGAGCGATACAGGAAATGGTGACAGGACGCCGTGTGCAGCGGGTGATCAGTCGCGCCGATCCGCGAAAACGCGGCGATGTTGGCGAACTTACCGACCTTCGCGTTGGCGATGTCGGCATAACGATCGCAATAGCTGTAGTCGCCCATTTTTGTATGTACGACGCGGCTGCCCTTGCCGATTTCAACATAGGCCCCGAACGTACTTTCGGTAATCTCACATTCGGGGTGAATGAAGGTCTGTTCCGCTGAAAGCCGCGCCATCAGTCTTTCCGCCCGATCAGCTTACCGCGCAACCAGCCCGAGGCCCAATCCATGAACATTACCATGATGATGATCAGGACAATGTAATAGGCGACCTCTTCCCAATCTTTCTGCGTCTGGATGGCTTGCGTCAGCATCAGTCCGATGCCGCCACCGGTGATCGCACCGATGATCGTCGCTGAACGTGTATTGGATTCGAGGAAATATAGAATCTGGGCCAGCAGCACGGGAACAACCTGCGGGATCACCCCGAACCGGTATCGCTGTAGCGGTTTGGCCCCGGTCGAGGACACCCCCTCGATCTGTTTCTGATCAACGTTTTCCAACGCCTCCGAGAAGATCTTGCCGAAGGTGCCCGTGTCGGTAATCAGAATCGCCAACGCGCCGGTCAATGGTCCTGGGCCAAAGGCCCGAGACAGAACCACAGTCCAGATCAATGCGTCCACACCGCGCACAAAGTCGAAAAGACGGCGCGTTGCGGCGCGAAGCAACATGATCGGCGAAAACCGTTTGGCGGCGAGAAAGGCCAATGGCAGCGCGATCATCGCGGCACCCATCGTACCCAGAAATGCCATCAGGATCGTTTCTCCGATGGCCCAGGCCACATCCTTATGCCGCCACATCGCGTTGTTCCACCAGTCAGAGATTGCGCCTGCGATATTCGAACGGCTTGGATCGATCTGCGCGCCAAACAGGATCTCTCCAAGCCCATGGCCGTGGTAGGGACTGTCAAGCGTGAACCAGAACAGCTCCCAACCCGGGAAATAGTTGAACACTTCAGTCCGAGCGCCCGTCATGGTGATCCGGCCCTCATGCGTTGTGACACCAACACGCCGTTCAGATGCGGAAATCCAGTCGGGCAGTTCAGAGGGCAGATTTGTCGTCAGGCGACGTCCCTTGGCCTGCACTTCGATCAGCTGGAAGTCAGGTATTTCAATCTCGGTCCGGTTGTCAGGCAGGAACCGCACGATATGATTGCGGCCCAGATCGATCGTCGTCACCTCTTCACCCGATACCCAGTCGGGGCGTTGACCCTCGGGATAAGTGCCCTTGCGCTCGCCCTCAACAGCATAGGTCACCTCACCGCTCCGATTATTGCGTGTGACATGCACTTTGTGTGACCAGCTATCAGAAGCCAGTGTAACGGCGTTGTCCAGATTGGCACGTTGCGCAAGGCCCGGCAGGTCGAAGGTAAAGAAGATGTAGGTGAGATAAACGAGGATCACGACAGGAATGCTAAAGCCGATCAATCGTTTACGCTTAAAAAGCTTTTCGGCGTCAAGCTTGGCCCCGTCCAGTCCGAAGTTCCAATCAATTGTGGTCATTGGCCCTGCCCTTCGGTCAGACGGTTGCGGTAGCGGCTGGACACCTGATCGAAGAATACGATGGTGCCGAATAGCAGGATGAAAATCGCGCCGGCCTCGTCAAAACGACCCGGACCCCAAGCCATGGCATTGCGCAGTTCGTAACCCAACCCTCCCGCGCCGACGAAGCCCAGGATGGCAGAAGCGCGAATATTGATCTCAAATCGCAGCAACGTGTAGCTGATATAGTTTGGCGCGACCTGTGGCAGGATACCCAGCATCATCTGTTTCGACCAAGTCGCCCCGGTCGAAGCCAACCCCTCAACCGGTTTCAGGTCAGCGTTTTCGGATACTTCCGAGAACATTTTACCAAGCGCCCCTGCGGTGTGGATTGAGATAGCGATCATCGCCGGCACCGGACCGCCCCCAAGGACGAAGATCAGCACAAGCGCGATAACGATTTCCGGCACTGCGCGCATAACATCCGAGATACGCCGGAAGACCGGGATTAAACCCGGCCATTTCGCCAGCCCGCGTGTGCCAAGAAGCGACAGGATCAGACCACCGATGGCCCCGATCAACGTGGAAACTGCGGCAATGTTCACCGTCTCAACCAGTGCAGGGAAGTACTTCACGATCAGGCCAGGCAGATCGGCCCGCTTTTCCCAAGCTTCAGACAGCACATCCGCCGGGTAATCACCGATCTGATACAATCCGTCCCAGAACCCACCCGCGTTTCGGGAATCCGCAATGTTGAAACCTGATACCATCAGGACCACAAAGATCAGCAGCGTCAGCCCGCCATAAAGCCTGCGCTTGTGAACTTGTGCCATATAGCTGGATTGAATGGTCTCAACGCCGCCTGGCGCCGCACCGATTGATAAATCTGCCATCCCGAGCCCCGAATGAATAAAGACCGGCAACCCCAATGGGTTGCCGGAAACGTCATGTGCGCGCGTTAGCCACCGATTTTGGCTTTGCGGGCCTCAACAATCGAGATGTAGGTGTCATGCGATACCGGCTGGAAACCCAGCGTTTCGCCTGCCGCCACACCATATGCGCAATCGGGGTCACGCTCGTGCAGGCCATCGACAAGATCTGTCATGGTCGCGCGGACATCGGCAGGCAACGCCTTGCGCAGAACCACAGGGCCTTCGGGGATAACGTTCGATTTCCAGATCTGGACCATGTCGTTCATGTCGACAAGACCTGCGTCAACCGCTTTGCGCAGGGCACCAGAATTGTATCCATCTTCCCAGTTGCCCTGACCATCGGCCCAGGTCACACCACCATCAATGTCGCCATTATTCACAGCGACGATCGTCTGCTCGTGGCCACCAGTGAATTTGACCTCACCGAAATACTCACCCGACTCCATGGTGATACCTTCTTTGTATTGCGGGATTTCGATCGACGGGATCAGATAACCTGAGGTCGAGTTCGGATCACCAAACCCAAACACTTTGCCTTTCATGTCGTCCAGTGAGGTGACGCCACTATCCTTACGGGCGAACCCGATCGAGTGATACCCGATTGAACCATCCACATTGACCTTGATCAGAACGGGCTCAACTGCTTCGGGGTCTTGCAGATAGGTGGCCGCGTAAGAAGAGGCACCCAGCCATGCCATGTCGAGTGTACCGCCCAACAGGCCCTGTATCACACCGTTGTAGTCCGCCGGGGCGAATAGCTTGGTCTCAACGCCTAACGCCTCAGAGGTATAGTCTGCAAGACATTGGTACGAGTTCATGCGGTCCTGGGCATTTTCACCACCGAGGATGCCAATGCGAAACTCGGTGATTTCTTCGGCAAGAGCAGCAGTGCTCAAAACGGTCGTGGCGGCAAACGCCAGTGCGAGGGTCTTTTTCATCATTTTCTCCGTTCGGTTAGATGAAGGTGGCCCGCGACGGACGCGGGGGGAAACTGGCTCAGACGTAGGCTTCCGCTTCGCGGACCTCTGGCCTGTCCAGTGTTTCGATCTCGGTCGAGGTTGCGGCCTCGGAAAAGTCTGCACCTGCACCGTAGATGTCGCGCGCTACGCCCGTGGTCAGCTGCGCAGGGGTGCCGTCGAACACAATCCGACCATCACGCATTCCGATGACCCGGTCGCAGTAGCGACGCGCGGTATCCAATGTGTGCAGATTAGCAATGACCATACGGCCGTCTTCTTCGTGAATGGCCCGCAGCGACTGCATCACAACCTGTGCATTCATTGGGTCCAGCGAAGCGATCGGCTCATCCGCCAGAATGATCTTCGGGTCCTGCATCAATGCGCGGGCGATGGCGACGCGTTGCTGCTGGCCGCCTGATAAGGCTTCGGCTCGCTTGGGTGCTTGCTCGGCAATGCCTAGCCGATCCAGAATTTCAATCGCCTTATGAATATCCGACCGCGGGTACAGGTTGAACATCGTCGAAAAGGTCGATTGCCTGTTCAGCGTGCCATGCAAAACGTTCGAGACGACATCCATGCGCGGTACAAGATTGAACTGCTGAAAGATCATCGCACAGCGCGATTGCCATTCGCGTTTGGCAGCACCGCGAAGCGCAGAAATCTCTTCGCCTTCAAAAGTAATTGTGCCGGTCGTTGCATCGCTCAGACGGTTGACCATGCGCAAAAGCGTGGATTTTCCAGCCCCGGAGCTGCCTATAATCCCGATCATGGTTGGCTTGTTGACGACGATATTCGCCGAATCCACGGCCCGTTTGTCACCAAACTTTTTGGTCAGCTTTTCAATTCTCAGCATATCGCCCCCATCGTTGCGAGGCGGATAGAACGTCAAAACAAAAGCTTCGTGACGCTTTTGAATCGTTTCGTTTACATCTACGCGAAAGATTTGTGACAGGCGCGATGATTGCCTGGTTCTGCAGTGTGTGGCGTTTCTCGCAGGACTCTGCGCGAGTTTTATCTACAGGGCGTCATAAAACTGTTACGCTTGAGCGCAGAAAGAACTAACCTTCACCTATGACCCGTCTTCATGCCAGCCTTCTTCTTCTATGCCTTGCGGTGCCTTCTACTGCGCAGTCTAAAATGGCGGATGTCAGCTGTGATGACAGCGCGCGGATGGCACAGACACTGAAACAGGTTCTGGGAGCCGAACGTCAGGGCATGGGTTTGCGCGATCCCGAAACAATGCTGGAGGTTTGGGTCAAACGCACAAGCGGAGACTGGATGATCGTTCAGAACTACGCCAACGGTACTTCATGCATCGTCGCGATGGGGGACCATTGGCAAGGTGAGGTACCAGACCCGGCTTAGGCAGGTGTCAGCAGACCGCGCGAACTGCAGACGCGCAATCTCGCTGATTGTGTCGTTCCTTCTGAAGATCTCGCGAAGGGATCAGGTCAGTCCAGCAGCCCACGTTCGGTCAGGACTTTGCGAGCGACACGGAAGCATTCAAGAGATTGCGGGACGCCACAATAAATGCCGATCACATGAATGATTGATCGGATTTCCTCTTTGGTGACACCATTGTTCAACGCGCCGTTACAGTGGATTTCCCATTCATGCATCTTGCCGAGTGCCCCAATCATAGCGAGGTTCATCATCGAACGGGTCTTGTGATCGATCGTGTCATCCCCCCAGCCGAAGCCCCAGCACCAAGCAGTCATGTTCTCTTGGAATGAGCGGGTAAAATCATCCGCCGCTGCCAGGTTCTTCTCAACATACTCGTCGCCCAGCGTCGACTTGCGCTGCTTCAGGCCATGTTCAAACAGGTTGTCGTCCATCATTCTCTCCTCAGGTGAAACGACCGATCTGCAACTTAGTCGGTCCTGGCTCGATATTCCGCTAAAGCCGCCGCCCCTGTCTTACAACCAACCCCACCACCGAAGGCAAGGGGCTCGATCGCGTCGTTCTGGTCGGGTGTGCCCTTTGGCACAGCGTTGGCTTCGGTGATGTCTTATCTGGCCCATCCACAGCACGTAACGTTATTCAATCGCCTCGCGCATCCATTGTTGAAGCTTCGCAACGGAATGCTCGCTCATGACGCCACAGGCCGGATCAAGCACCAGCGGTCCCGGTTTGTACCCTTTGGATTTCAGGCCGCGGTGAACGGATTCCACTAACCGAATATCCTCGGCCACAGTCGTTTCGCGATCCTGAGTGGCAAGGCCACGGATCACGTCGCTTTCATGACCGCCTTCTGTGTACCACCCGCGCCAGACGGTACAGCTGTCCACTGTATTTGCCCGCCAATGATAGGTGTTCAGAACATTTCCCGGATAGCATTGGAACGAGAACATCGGCCACAGGAACCAGCTTTGATAGTCGCCCGCGTACTTGTTGCTTTCCAGATCAATCGGATAGGTCATCTTTTCGAGGCTTTGGCACTCGGTCGTGTGACGCAGCACGTAACCTCCCGACACATCGGGCTGAATGTCATAGGTTTCCGGTTTGATCACGCCTTCGGCAAAGGTCGGGTGATTAGTTGGGCAGTGATAGCATTCCGAGTAATTCTCGATCGAAACCTTCCAATTGCAGTTCTCAGGAATTTCGACCCACTCTAAGGGGGCCAGAGCGTTAGTGTTCGGCACGAACTCAGACAACTCGTCCCGGACACCGGGATACCATTCGTCCATCGTTGCCGCGTTATCGTCCAAATTGACAAAGATGAACCCGAGGAAGTCTTCGGTCCGTACTTCGGTCAGACAGATTTTCGCGCGATCAAAACCGGGAACTTTCTTGATGTTCGGCCCAGACCGCAGGCCGCCGGTAAGCTCATAGGTCCACTGATGATAGGGACAAACCACTACACGGGTATTCCCAGTTCCGGTCACCATTTCATGCGCACGATGCTGGCATACGTTGTAGAAAGTCCTGACAAGATTGTCGCGTCCGCGAATGGCAAAAAGGTTCTGACCAGCGATTTCGAACGCAAAGTAATCGCCTACATTTGGGATATCTGCCGCATGACCTGCGTATTGCCAAGTTCTGCACAACAGGCCGTTCATCTCTTTGTCGAATATGTCAGGATCCGTATAGTACCGGGCCTCGAGCGAGTGGGTTGGCAGGACAGTCATATTTTTTCTCCTGATACAAGCCGAGCTGGTGTTTCAGTCAAAAAGATCGCGTCAGGATTCGTAACATCCGTACGCGTCAGAATACCACTTGAAACATCTGTACCGCACATTGCTTACCTCGGTATGTACATTTGTGCCATTTTTAATTGACAGTGGTACATATGTAGCAATAGGAAGTCCACAGAATTCCATGTCTCGGAAACAGGAAGTTGCGATGTCTAAAAAGGAACTGCCTGCACGCGCAAAGGTCGTCATTGTCGGCGGTGGCGTCATGGGTTGCGGACTGGCCTATCACCTGGGCCATGAAGGTTGGGGCGAAGACACGGTGCTGTTGGAAAAGGACGAGTTAACTTCGGGCTCCACCTGGCATGCCGCTGGTCAGATTACTCACTCCACCAGTTCCTACGGGCTGGGCAAGATGGTCGACTATAACATTGGCCTCTATTCCAAGACACTTGAGGAAGAAACCGGTCAAGCGGTCACGTGGCACGGCTGCGGTTCATTCCGTCTGGCCTATACCGAGGATGAGATGGACTGGCTGCGCCACACATTATCAGTTGGCCGAGCGCTGGGGTTCAACATCGAGTTGGTAGGGCCTGACTTCATAGCTGAAATGCACCCCTACTATAACCTCGACGGTGTCATTGGCGCGCTTTACACGCCAGATGACGGTCACGTTGATCCTTCGAACGTGACTATGGCCATGGCCGCTGGCGCCCGTCAGAAAGGTGTGAAGATTTTCCGCCACTGTCGCGCGACCAACATTACCCAGAACGATGCAGGTGAATGGGTGGTGGAAACCGAACAAGGCACCATCACCTGCGAACACGTCGTTAATGCAGGCGGCACCTATGCCCGTCAGATGGGCGAATGGTCGAACCTGCAATTACCCATGACCTCGATGACCCATCATTATTTTGTCACTGAAGATGTGCCTGAATTCAAAGACCTGATAACTGAGCTGCCGGTGATCCGCGATGACAAGATGGTTTCGGGCTATATCCGCATGGAACAGAAAAAGGGCCTGATCGGGATATATGAAAAGGAGAACTCGAACTCTGTCTGGCATGATGAATGCCCATGGGAGTACGAAAACTGGCTGTTCGAGGCGGATTATGACCGTGTCATGCCTTGGCTGGAAAACTCATTGGAACGGATGCCGATCTTTTCTGAACTGGGCATCACCCGCGAAGTCCATGGTGCAATCAGCCACCCGCCAGATGGCAACCCGATGGTCGGCCCCGCACCCGGCGTCAAGAATTACTGGTGCTGCTGTGGCACGCAGATCGGCATCGGTTGGGGGCCTGGTCTGACCCGTGAACTGGCCAAATGGATGGTACACGGTGCTGCCGATATCAACATGCGTGACTATGATCCGCGCCGCTTTGGCAGCTATGCCAAGAAAGACTGGCAGGTCATCAAGGCGCATGAGGATTACAAGCTGCGGCACGAGATCCCCTTTCCGCATTTCAACCGCCTTGCAGGGCGTCCGATCAAACCCTCGCCGCTTTATGAAATCCTCAAGGAAAAGGGCGCGGTCCATGAAGAGGTTTTCGGCCACGAACGCCCCCGCTGGTTCGCGCGCAATGGTGTTGAACAGCGTGATCACTATTCGTTCCGCCGTAACGAGGTTTTTGACATGGTGGCGCTGGAATGCCAGGCCGTACGTGAACGCGTCGGCATCATGGACGTGACCGCGTTCACCAAAGTCGAAGTTTCAGGCCCCGATGCCTATGCCTATCTTGACCGTCTGACGGCCAACAAGATGCCGCAGAAAGACGGCTCGATCACGCTGACCCACTTTTTGAATCGCCGAGGCCGGATCGAGCTTGAGACGACCATCGTTCGCATGGCTGAAGATCGGTTCTACCTTGTATGTGCCGCCTTCTTCGAACAACGCCTTGTCGATCACCTGAACCAGAACCTCACGGGAGAGACAGTCTTTGTCAAAACGCTCTCCGAAGATTGGTCGGCTTTGTCCCTGAACGGGCCAAATTCCCGCGAGGTGCTGGCCAGATGCACCGACGCGGACCTGTCCAACGCCGGGTTCCGCTGGCTGTCGGCTCAGGAAATCACCATCGCGGGGCACAAGGTCTGGGCCTTTCGCATGTCCTATGCGGGCGAGTTGGGTTGGGAATTCCACATGCCGGATGAAGCCTGCGTTGACGTCTACAACGCACTGTGGGCTGCCGGCGAGGAATTTGGCATCGAAAACTACGGCTCGTTTGCGATGAACAGCCTGCGCATGGAAAAAGCATTCCCCGGTGCTGGAGAACTGACCAACGAGGTCACGCTGCCAGAGGCCAATGTCAGCCGGTTCTTCAAGCTGGACAAAGAGTATCTGGGTGTCGAAGCAACGCGCGCCAGTGCCGCTCAGTCTGAGGCGGGCGAGATGCCATGGATTTGCGCCTATTTGGAGATCGAACCGGATGGGGTCGAAGATGGTCATGGGGGCGAGGCTATTCGGATCAACGGCGAGGTTGTCGGTGCAACAGCCTCGGTCGCCTATGGCCACAGCGTCGGCAAAATCCTCGCCTTTGCTTACGTCAAGCCACACGTGAATGTTCCGGGCACAGAGATCGAAGTAGTTATCGCTGGTGTACCCCGCAAAGGGCGTGTCCTCGGCGAAGCAGCCTATGATCCGAAATCTGAGCGCCCACGTACGGATGCGGTTCGTGAATTGGCGTGATCTGAATGTCAGTGCGCCGGGGATTGCTCCTCAGCGCATGGCGGCCATCGCAGGAGCCCTGTGGTGAAACCATGAAGATTACGCGCATCCGAGTTTTCAAGACCCCCCTGCCATATATCGGCGGCTCATACGGCTGGGGGGCGGGCAACGCGATCACAACGTCGATGTCTTCGGTAGTGGTGATCGACACGGATGGAGGGCTGCAGGGCTGCGGCGAGTTTGCCCCTTGCGGCGAGAACTACATGATCGCCCATTCCGAAGGGGTCGAGGCCTTTGCCCGCCTTGCCGCCCCGCATTTGCTGGGTGAGGACCCCCGCCAGCTGTCCAAGATCGAACGGTTGATGGATGGCACGGTCCAAGGTCACGGCTACGCCAAAGCGCCCTTTGATGCAGCGTGTTGGGATATTCTGGGACGGTCCACCGGACAACCTGTTTGGATGCTGATGGGCGGCAAACTCACCGATGGTGCGCCGATGTACCGGGTTGTGCCGCAAAGGCCTGTCTTGGAAGAAACCATCGCCGAGATGGAGCAGCACCGCGCAGCGGGATACCGGCAGTTCCAGATCAAGGTAGGTGGCGACTGGGTGACCGATATCGACCGTATCCGCGAAGGCGTGCCCCTGCTGAAACCCGGTGAAAAGGCGATGGCAGACGCCAATCAGGGTTGGCGCGTTGACAACGCCATCCGTGTGGCCCGGGCAACCCGAGATCTGGACTTTATCCTTGAACAACCCTGCCACAGCTATGACGAATGCCAGCAGGTGCGCCGCGTAGCCGAGCAACCGATGAAGCTGGATGAATGTGTGACCGGGATCGACATGGCCCGGCGTATTGTAAACGATCGGGGTGCCGAAATTTGCTGTCTGAAGATTTCAAACCTTGGTGGGCTGTCCAAAGCCCGCCGGGTGCGTGATTTCCTGATTGATCACGGTATTCCGGTTGTCTCCGAGGACACATGGGGCGGGCAGATCACCACCGCTGCGGTCGGCCATTTTGCGGCCTCAACACCCCAAGAGATGCTGATCAATTCAACCGATCTGATGAACTACAACACCCGTAACACCGGGATTGGCGGCCCCACAGTAAGGGACGGTAAACTCTATGCCACAGATACTCCGGGGCTTGGGGTGACGCCGGACTTTGACAGCCTTGGCCCACCTGTCGCAACCTACGAATCCTGCGCCTGATGGAAACCGCCTGATGAAGATAACCCGCATCACCGCCTGGGAAGTCCCGCTGACCTCGCATGACACCTATTACATGGCCGAGGGCAAGACCTGCGATACGACGGTTTCAGTGGTCGTCCGCCTGGATACCGGCACCGGCGCATCGGGCTGGGGAGAGGTTTGTCCGATCCCGCATTATTTACCCGCCTATGCCAAGGGCGTGGTTCCAGCGCTTGAAGAGATGGCACCCGTTCTCATCGGCGCTAACCCGGTTGGTCCCGAAGCGCTGATGGAGCGCCTTAATAAGCATCTGATCGGGCATGGCTACGCCAAGTCAGCCATTGATACAGCGCTTTGGGATCTGACCGCACAGGCAGCGGGACTACCGCTATATGCTTTGCTCGGTGGGCGCGCCGTTGCCGATATGCCGCTGTATCATTCAATCACCTGTATCGCACCGGAAGAAATGGCGCGCATGGCGCGCAATGCCTTTGATCAGGGCATGCGACAGTTTCAGGTGAAGCTGGGTGCAGATAACAACTGGGAAGCCGACGTTGCTCGTTTGATTCAAGTGCGCGAGGCTGTTGGTGATGGCCCGTTGGTTTATGGAGACTGGAATTGCGGGTCAGATACGCTGACCGCCACACGAGTTGGCCGCGCTGTCTCGCATCTGGACATAATGCTGGAACAACCTTGCGCCACGATCGAGGAATGCGCCCATGTCCGCGCCGCGACTGGTCTGCCGATGAAGCTGGACGAAAGCGCCTGTGACATTCATTCGGTTCTGGCAGGACACCGCGCTGGCTGCATGGATGCTGCTGCGCTGAAACTGTCGAAGATGGGCGGCCTTTCGACGATGCGTCAAATCCGCGATCTCTGCCTGTCGCTTGGCACGCAGATGTGCATCGAGGATACCTGGGGCAGCGATGTTACGACGGCCGCCTCGCTGCATCTTGCGGCCTCAACCCCAGCGCACGGCATCATGAATACATGCGATCTGTCCCACTATGTCAAACCGCGTCTCGATCCGAATGCACCTAGCCGCCGGAACGGCCGCATCGCCCCACCCGAAGGCCCCGGCCTTGGCGTCACGCCTGATGCAGACGCTTTGGGCCAGCCAGTAACCATCATCGATTGATCCCAACCCCGCACGCCAAGAGGCCTGTTATGGAAGACTTCAGCAACGCCTACCCCTCCCATGATCCCGAATGGGTCAAAGACATGCACGCGGATCATTATCTGCAAAGCTGGTCTAAACAGGGCAGCCGCCCGCGTGTCATCACCGGCGCGCAGGGCAGCTGGTTCTGGGACAGCGAAGGTAAACGCTACCTCGATTTCCAAAGCCAACTTGTGAACGCCAATATGGGTCATCAGCACCCCAAGATCGTACAAGCAATTAAGGATCAGGCGGACAAGCTTTGTTATATCGGCCCGGCCATGGGCTCGGATGTTCGATCAGAACTCGCGGCAATCATGACCGAGATCACGCCTGCCAACATCTCATCAACCTTTTTTACAACAGGAGGGTCCGCCGCCAATGAAACCGCGATCCGTTTGGCGCGGCATTACACCGGTCGGACAAAGATCATTGCCCGCTACCGTTCCTACCACGGGGCAACCGGTGGCACGCTATCGCTGACCGGCGACCCGCGCCACCATCTGACCCGCGCCGATATGCCGGGCATCGTGCGGATGCTTGATCCTTACGTCTATCGGTTACCAACTGGCCACAAAGACCCGGCCCAGTGCCCGGTCGCCCAAGGCGGGCCGCATCTGGAAGAAATCCTGATGTATGAAAACCCCAACACCGTGGCCGCTGTCATTCTGGAACCTATTGTCGGCACAAACGGGATCATCGTGCCACCCGACGGATATCTGCAGTCGATCAAGGCAACCTGCGAAAAATACGGCATCCTACTGATCGCGGATGAAGTCATGGCCGGGTTTGGCCGGACCGGAAAATGGTTCGCCGTCGATCACTGGGGTGTTCAGCCGGACATCATTTGTTCGGCCAAGGGCATCAACTCGGGTTACGTGCCGCTTGGCACCATGTCCGTCAGTACCGAGCTGCATGACTGGCTGCGCGATTACCCATTGCCCGGAGGCCTGACTTATGCCGGCCATCCGCTGGCCTGCGCATCTGGCGTTGCCGCGATCCGAGCCATGCAGGAAGAAGGCACGCTGGCCCACGCCACCGCGATGGGTGAGAAGATGCGCGCCGAACTGCGCAAGCTGGCAAAGAAACACCCCTCGATCGGGGATATTCGCGGCAAGGGCATGTTCAACGGGATCGAACTGGTCAAGAACCGCGACACCCGCGAACCGCTGGTGCCGTTTGCCGCCAAAGGCGAAGACGCCAGACCCATGAGCGAGATGATGAGCTTTGCGATGAACGAAGGCCTCTACCTGTCCTTCTTCTCGAACGTGATCCGCCTGACCCCACCGCTCAACATCAGTGAAGACGACCTGATGACAGGGCTGGCGATTCTGGACCGCACCCTCGACATCGCCGACCGGGAGTGTCTCTGAGAACTAGTCGGCGCGAACGATCGCATTTCGGAAATCCAAAGCCATCACATAGCCCTACGCCGCAGCCTCCGCTCGTTGCGAGCGCAATCACAAAATGAACGCTCTGGTCAGACCCTTCTACGCGTTGCTGACCAAGAAGGCCTGCGCGGCCTTCTGGAAGGAAGGCCAGGCAATCACGGCAGCATATCGGATATTCTGCTAAATCCCGCCAGATCGAAACCAAAGGAAATTGGATCGCCGACCCGGTTTACGCTTTCAATACTCAACAGATTGCCAGCGCGCATCTTTGACATCCAGTCCTGAGAGACAGGAGAACGGGCAAAACAACCCTGTGCTTCGCAGGTTAGAAAATCCAGCCGCGCGATCTCGGCATCATCCACTTTAGCAATCAGCCCTTCAGAGAACAGCAGGCCAAATGGCAGTGTCAGCACCGCTTCGATCTCGTCTCTGCCGGCAGGTTTGACGAACGCAATCGAAGCAAGCCTTTGATTATTCTCGGTTAAGATAATGGTCTGGGTCATTTCACAAATCAGTTCAGTTCCGTTGACCTGATTGCTGCAGTTGACCGACCACAATGGCGCTTCGTTTTCCTGTGCGCCAAGTTGAGTTGTCAAACCGAACGACGCCACCAAAGCGTAGATCCAAGTTTTCATACTGCTGTTCCTCATAAACTAGAATTGTATCCCAAGGCCAATGCCAACCTGCAGGGCTTCGGTTGAGTCCCCAAACATATGGTCCAGGCTCAGGTTGATAAAGCTGCTTTCATCCAAAGCAAACAATCCCAACCGCGCGGACACGACGCCGTGGGCGTCACCGATATAGCTGGTATTCACGAACCCTCCGTCGGCGGCGCTGGCCCCACTGAAGCCAGCGGTTACCGACACCGTGTCGTCAGACGAGAGGATGGCACCGGCGCGCAGGCTCGCACGCAGTTTCTGCGAGGCGCTCAGGATCTGCTCGGCCCCGATCTCAATCGACGGCGTCAGCGAATAGATCATCTCGTTGTCGTCCTGCAAGACGATACCTGACAAAGTGGCATCGCCATTGCTTTCCGTCGCCAACCGCGTCGCATCGACGGCCAGTTCGGGGCGCAGATACGCTCCACCAGCGCCAAGTCTTTGATCATACGCCAGGCTGAGCCGCAGGTTCTGGTTGTTCATCTTGTGCTTGATCTCGCTGACACCAACGGTGTCCACAATTGTGCCATTGGGCAAAACGCCCCGGATCCCACCTGCACGGCTTGTATCGTAGTTTGACCAACCTGCCGACAGCATGGCCGCAAACTCCCACGCGCCTGTGTATTTGGTCAGCGATGCACCCAGATTGAACCGATCGCCGGATGCATTGTATTGCGATCCGTTCTGCAGGCTGATCTGGTCGTAGCCCAGGGCAAACCCTGCATACAACTCATCCCCCACCGGTAGACGGACACCCGCCGACCAATTGGTGTTATTGACGTTCAGATCGTTGTAAATCCCGGTCTGCTCGCGGTCGAAGAAATAGCGGCCGCCGGTAAACCAGATACAGTTACGCGGATCATCCCCGGCTTGATAATTGGTGTAGCGTTCACAGTTTTGCAGCGTATCCGCGAATACCCGCGTGCCAAAATACGCATCCACCGCATCTGCGGCGTAGTCCGCTGTCGACAAGCTCTCAATGGCCGCGATCACATCGGCCTCGGATTGCATGTTCCCGATCAGCGCCAAAAGCTCGCCCTGTTCGGACGTTCCCCGCCCGTTCAGGACATCATTGATATAGTCACCGATCGCGGTCTGGTTGGAGTTCATCCTAGGCGTCGAATAGTCTGGTGTGATCACCAGATCGATCGAACTGCCGTCCGACGTCGCCCCGTTCAAACCAATGGAGTAATCAAGAACCACAGTGTCCTGGATGGTCGTGCCAGCATCTGCGGCCGTTCCATCGGGATTGATGATGACAAGCGGCAACGCGCGTTCGAGCGTGTTCAACCGCGGCACCAATGTACCACCAATGGTGGCATCCCCGGTGACATTGATCAGATCGCTGTCTCCACCCGATATGCCAGTGGTTCGGAAATACACGTCGAACGTTGAAGTCGCAGTGCCGCCAAAGGCCAGACTTCCGGTCACGTTCGTGGTCTGGCTGACATTTTCGGTGAAGGAAAAATCATCCGCTTGAACAGCAGCCGTCAGGCCTCCGTCGACGCCCCAATTTGCGCCCAGAACCAAGTTGCCATCCACCTGCATGAGCCCGGCGTCGCCCAGATTCACGGTATCCAATGCATAGAAGGTTGCACCATCTTCCACGGTCAGGCCATTCGTCCCGTCACCAAGGTTCAGGTTCCCAAGCGCGCGTCCGGACAGCGTAATTTGTTCATTGCCATCGCCGGCGTTCACCAGTTGGTTATTGCCCGCGATCAGCACCGTGTCTTCTGATAGGGTCAGCGTGTTGTCGGTACCTCCGTCGACAATGATCGAGGCAACCGAATTCGCTTGCCCGGTGCCGCCCATGACAACACCATCGAAACCAAGCATGATGGCGTCTGCCCCGTCACGGCCTTCGGATTGAGCAAAGACACCAATGCCCCCGTCGCCGACCGACAACACATTGCCGGTCAGGGTCATGTCGATAGCACCGCCCGACCCGGCGCCACCTGCGGCACCCCGGAATATGGAGTCGACGATGCCGCCACCGCCACCCAGCGATTGCACTGCAACACCGATCGCGTTCTCTCCGCTGGTGATCGTGTTACCAGTTTGCGAGAATAGAATGTCCCCGCCGTCCCCGCCATTTGCAGCTGACAGATTTACGGTCACCTGGCTGGGGTCCAGGTCTGTCGTGACAAGACCACCGCCACCACCGATGCTCTGGATCACGAACGCATGCGATCCGGTACCACTTGTGTTTACGTCACCGGTATTGGTGAAATCGACGTTGCCGCCATCTCCAGTTGAATCGTCCTGCGCCCCGAGGGTCACATCGACGCCTCCAAGACCAGCAACGACAGCTTCACCACCGCCCGCGCCGATGCTTTGAACGCTTTGGCCAAAGGACCGGTCACCGCTGGTGAAGACATCTCCATTCAGATCAAGATCGATATCACCGCCGTTGTTGCGGAAGCTTGGATCGGACCCCAGGATTACCGAAGCAAACCTGTTGGTATCAGCCGTGCCCGTGCTGTTGAGCACCAGCTTACCGCCGCCGCCGCCAATAGATTGCGCCGTACCTGCCGAGGAAAACGCACCATCAGTGCCGACATCGCCCGTCCGGCTGCCGAACACATCGCCACCTGCTGCATCATTCGTATCAATCGCGCCCAGGCGCGCATCAATCTCGATACCGTCGCCATCCTGAAGGCTGATGTTGTTGGCCGATGTGCCACCACCGCCGCCAACACTCTGCAGCATCAGACCTGTCGAGCGGTCGCTGGTGGTCGCTATGTTACCGACGTGCGACTGGGCAACCTGGCTGCCCGCTGTGCCCGAAACATCATCACCGCCCAGCGAGATGTCACTGATATAAACCGTGCCGGTTCCACCCGCGCTTGCCGTCGCAGTCGTAAAGTCGACCGATGTTTCAGAGTTGCCGCCGCCGCCGTTAACGGATTGTGCGAAGATGGCCTCGCTGCCTGCACCATTCACCAGAATGTCACCAGTTGAATTGACATTCGCGGTTCCCACCGATCCGGTGGTCCCTTCTCGCGCGCCCAACACATGAGAGATCGTGTAATCCAGCGCCGAGACTAAGGGCGACGATACCGAATATCCCGCATTGCCGCCGCCGCCACCTACGGATTGGGCATAGATACCGAACCCGTTTTCAGCGTTCACGACAATCGTACCGGTATGGTTGACCGTGACATCTCCACCATCCGCCCCGTCACCACCAGAACCGCCAATGGCGATCTTCGAGTATGACTGGCCGGTCATGGTGTTTTTGAGGTCGTTCACATCCATCGCGACGGCCAAACCACCGTTACCGCCGCCGCCACCAACGGATTGCGCGAAGATACCGTAGGCCCCTTCGCCATCAACGCGGATGTCGCCGGTATTGGTGACAACCGCGTTTCCGGCAGCATTGCCACTGCCACCCGAACCACCGATGTTCAACTGCGCGGTCGGAGAGCTGCTGTCCCCCGTCTTCAGCCGCAAAGTCCCTGTGATCGAACTCCCACCGTTGCCGCCGCCACCACCAACGGATTGAGCAAAGATGCCATGCGCACCTGCACCAATGGTGAGGATCGTACCTGCATTTGTGACGGCCACGTTGCCTCCGGTTCCACCGGAACCACCCGAGCCACCCAGGCCAAACTGCAACGCCCGCCGAGTGCTCGCCTCGGCCCCGCCATAGCGACCATCAACCGAGATTGTCGATCCGCCATTGCCGCCGCCACCGCCGACAGACTGTGCGAAGATACCGTGGCTTTCGGCTCCGCTGGTCACGATGGTACCATCGGCTTCGTTCACAACAGTGGTTGTACTGCCAGAACCACCGGTGCCGCCGGTGCCACCAATAAGGATCGCGTTTGTCGTAGACCCCTCCGAGGACCGGCCCAGAATAATGTTTCGAACCTGCTGTGCATCACCACCGCCACCGCCGACCGATTGCGCGTAGATACCCACCGACTTGTCGCCCGTGGTCAGGATCACGTCCCGGTTGGTCACAGATACCGCCGCCGACATCGCACCCGAGCCGCCGTTGCCGCCGATGGACAATGTCGCGGTGTTTCCAATCTCCTTACGCAGGCTGATGATGCGGTTTTCCACGACACCACCCATGCCGCCGCCGCCTCCGACGGACTGCGCAAAGATACCATGGGCCATGGTGCCTGCAGTGCTGATTATTCCGTCACTCACTACGGTAACGATGTCCGAGGTCATACCGTCCCCACCGGTACCGCCTATGTTGATCGATGCTGTGGTGCCGACTGTGGACGGGTTGACCACAGCTTTGATGGTATCGAGGTTCGATTGTCCGGCCTGTACCATGCCGCCAGTTCCGCCTGCGCCACCGATGGATTGCGCCATCAGCCCAATCGAGCGATCTCCTAACGTTGCGATCTGGGCAGTGTTGGTGACGTCCACCGTGCCACCAACGCCTCCGGTGCCGCCGGTACCACCGATGGACAAGGCAATTGAAGTACCCTTGCCAGCCGAGTTGCTGGCCTTGCCACCATTGCCGCCGCCGCCGCCAACGGACTGGGCAAATACGCCATGTGCGTCATCGCCCTGTGTGACAACAGTGCCCGCCACCACAGAAGTCACATCGCCTGCTGCGCCACCCGTACCGCCTTCAAGCCCGACTGACAGGCTGGCTTTGTTGCCTTTGCTGTCGCCGGATTTCGGGGTGCCGATGCTGACCGAAGTTGATGACGAGTTACCCCCGCCATTGCCGATGGACTGTGCAAAGAAGCCATAAGACCGGTTGCCCGTCGTGCTGATCGCGCCGTTCGAGCTGGCATAGACGTCCCCACCGCTGCCCCCGGTTCCACCCGTGCGGCCGATCTGGATGTTTACATTGCCGCCATCAACCGACGTCGATGCCGAATTGTAGCCAGCATTGCCGCCGCCGCCGCCAACTGACTGCGCAAACAGACCATGGGAATCTGCGCCCGAGGTCGCGAGGTCGCCTGTATTGCGCACATCCACCGAACCACCGATGCCGCCCTCACCCGTGCCGCCGCCAATAGCCAAGCCAAAGCCTTTGTTGGTCGCGTCGGAGGCAAGCTCATAGGTCATGCCGAGGTTCAAGGCGGCGTTGCCGCCGCCACCGCCGATGGATTGCCCAAACACACCGTGGCTGCCATCTTGCAAGGTGACGATATCACCATAGTGGTCAACATCGACCTCGCCACCGTCCCCTGCCGTACCTGCATCGCCACCGATGGCAACCACCGCCGACACTCCGGTTTTGTTGCCCGAGGAATCTGCAGGGTTCACCTTGCCTTCAAGCTCATCCAAAACCGCGTTGTAGTTGGCGATGACCGAGTCATCGACGCCGGTATTGGTCGGTGTCTTGCGATCCGTGGAATCGCCGGTGCCGCCGTTACTTTGATTGCCGGTGGTCTTGCTGATACCCACAACTGCGTTGATCCCGGCATCGCCGCCGCCGCCGCCAATGCTCGACGCCTCGATACCGTGCGATCCAACGCCATCGGTCGTGATTGTCCCCGCAGCAAGGGCCGCTGTGCCACGCGCGATGGTCACGTCACCCGCATCGCCGCCACCGCCGCCAAAGCCGCCGATCCCCATCGCGATCGGTGAGCTGTCCTTAGTACCAACAAAGGTTGCATTGATGCCGCCAGTGCCACCGCCGCCGCCGATGCTCTGGGCAAAGATTCCACGCGCGTGATAGCCATTTGTTGCGATGTTGCCGGTCTGAGTGACCGACACGTCACCCGCATCCGCACCAGTACCTCCGTGGCCGCCAAGGCCGCCCACAATGCTCAGATCCGTTTTGCCGTCCGAGTTGTTGGAGTCGCCATAGTTCAGCTGCCCGGTCACATTCAATGCACCGTTGCCACCGCCGCCTGCGATCGACTGGGCCAAAACTCCATGTTTCCAGTTGCCGGCGACTGACACAGTTCCCGCGTGATTGACGCCCACATTGCCCGAGACATTGCCGTCACCGCCAAAGCCTCCGACGCCAAACGTAACCGAAGGGATCTTGCCATCTTTGCTGAGCGCGATTCCACCCGAGACATTCAGACCGCCATTGCCGCCGCCGCCGCCGATGGACTGCGCCAGTAGACCCGCCGAACCGTCAGTATCCGGCTTTTCTTCGTTGAAGACACCCATGTCGATGAACAGGCGTTCCAACCCGAAGTTCGACGCCAATTCCTCGGTCTCATCTACGATCGAGTCGCCCAGGAAATCACGCAGTTTGTCTTCGAACGTCGTTGTATTGGGGATCGATATATCGTCCGGGTTCGTTGTAACCGTAATATCCGCTTGCGAGGTGACCGTGACGCCTCCGGCCTGACCGCCATCGCCTGCGAAACCACCGACGCCCACGATCAGAGAGCTGTCGGATACGATCCCGCCTGACACGTTCAGACCACCGTTGCCACCGCCGCCGCCAACGGATTGGGCCAGCAGGCCGGATTGGCCAGTGCCGTGAGCTGTGATCGTACTGCCTGCGCCAATGTTCACATCGACATTTCCGGCGTCTCCACCGCCGCCACCAAAGCCCCCGACGCCCACGACAACCGCGTAGGATTTGCTGCTATCTGTCTGGCCTGCGCCGGGTTTGCCGCTGATCGCGAGGCCGCCTGAGACGTTCGTACCACCGTCACCGCCGCCGCCGCCAAGCGACTGAGCAATGATGCCACTGGCTCCTTTGCTTTCATCAACAGCGAATGTTCCATCCGGTTGCTCGACCATCGGAATGGCCTGCACATTGCCGGTATAGTCCAGATCGACGTCACTTGCGTCACCGCCAGCCCCGCCAAAGCCGCCAACACCCGCTGAAACCGAAAAGATCGTGTCCGACCCCGATGGTTTAGTCAGCGCCAGAGTGCCCGAAATATTCACGCCCCCGGTACCGCCACCGCCACCAAGGCTTTGCGCAAACAGACCATGCGACCCGTCACCCGCCGTCACTACATCGCTTTGAACATCCAACGTGACCGCATCGGCATTGCCACCACCGCCACCAAAGCCACCAAGTCCCAGGGCAACCGCTGCACCGGATTTGCCGGTGAGATTGACAGCGCCAGAAACGTTCAGACCGCCGTTACCGCCCCCGCCGCCGACCGATTGGGCCATGACACCAATACTGTCTACGCCAGTGGTTACCACCGAAGTTGTGCCACTGCTGTCCGTTCTTGAGCGCAATGTGCTGTTCACTTCACCAGCGTTACCCGCCCCGCCACCGAAGCCGCCAACGCCCAGACTGACCGAGCCGCCATTTTCCTGGCTGATACCCAACGAGGCCGAGATATTAGTGCCGCCGTTGCCACCACCGCCGCCAAGGCTCTGTGTCAGGATCCCGGTGCTGCGATCGCCGGTCGTGGTCACTCCGCCGGTGATTGTCGATTGCACCAACGCTCCGGCATCAGCGCCGCCGCCGCCAAAGCCGCCCACACCGATGCCGACCGCCGCATTGGCTGATCGGGACAGAGACAACGCTGCCGAGATGTTGGTGCCGCCGTTGCCACCACCGCCGCCGAGGCTTTGCGTCAGAATGCCGACCGAGTCATCACCGGTTGTCATGACATCTCCGGTGACCCGCTGCGTGACGTTATCTGCCGCACCACCGTCCCCGCCAAAGCCGCCGACGCCGATCCCCAAACCGCCGGAATAGTTGCTGGCTACAGAAATGGCCCCGGAAATGTTTGTGGCGCCATTGCCGCCACCTCCGCCAAGGCTTTGTGCGATAATACCTGCCGACCGCGGACCCGAGGTGCTCACATTGCCCGAGAACGTGTTGTCGACTACCCCGCTGGTCCCGCCACTGCCGCCGAAGCCGCCCACGCCGATACCTGCCGCACCCGATCCAGTGCGTGCGATGCTCAGAGCGCCCGAGATGTTGACGCCGCCATTACCGCCGCCGCCGCCAACGGATTGGACCAGAACGCCCGTCGCGTTCTCACCACTTGTAGTGACATCGCCGGTGACCGACCCCGTCGCCGCGCTCGCAGCACCGCCATCGCCACCCGAGCCACCGATGCCAACCCCGACGGCGCCGCCCCCGGTCCCCGAGATGTTCACGGCTGCTGATACGTTCAGCCCGCCATTGCCGCCGCCACCCGCAGCAGATTGCACCAAGACGCCGCCAGAATTGTCACCGGTAGTGGTAACATTGCCAACGACCGTGCCTTCGGCCGTATCCGCGTCGCCCCCGTCACCACCGCTGCCACCAAGACCAACAGACGCACCACCGCTGCCGGTTCCTGCGACAGTGACTGTGGCGGAAACATTCATGCCTCCATTGCCCCCACCGCCGCCAAGGCTTTGCACGATCACCCCGCCGGATTCATCGCCATGTGTCGAGACGTTTCCGTTCAATGTGGCTTCAACTGTGCCTCCGTTGCCGCCGGTACCGGACGCCCCACCAAGACCCACGGATGCCCCACCCGAGCCGGTGCCCGCCGCGGCCACTGCAACCGAGACGTTCATGCCACCATTACCGCCGCCACCGCCGACAGATTGTGCCAAGAGACCGCTGGAGGTTTCACCTTGCGTGATCAGATTCCCGGTTACATTCGCCGTGACCGCCGAGGCGTCACCGCCGCCAGTTCCACGACCGCCCAAGCCAACTGCCGCAGCGCCAGAACCCGTACCTGCGCCACCGACGGAAGCAGAAACGTTGAACCCGCCATTGCCGCCGCCGCCGCCGATTGATTGCGCCACAACTGCGCTGGACTGCGCACCTTCGGTTTGAACACTATTGGCAACCGTCAGGCCAACAACACCCCCCGTGCCGCCGCTGCCACCGGACCCACCCAGGCCAACGCTGATCGCGCCCGATCCGGTGCCGGCCCCAGCCAAAGCCGGTGAGACATTGAAGCCACCATTACCACCACCGCCACCAACGGACTGCGCGAGGATACCCACCGAAGCATCCCCTCGGGTTACCACGTTAGCTGTTGTGCTGGCCGTCACCAAACTGCCGTCACCCCCGGCGGACCCTGAGCCGCCCAGACCAACCGAAACTGATCCCGCACCCGTTCCAGCCCCGGACACGGTGGGCGAGACATTGAACCCGCCGTTACCACCGCCACCGCCAAGCGACTGCGCAACAAACCCGCTAGAGGCGAAGCCATCCGTCAGGATGGTGCCATTCGAGGTCAGCGTGACAATGCCGCCATTGCCGCCGGTATCACCTGAACCACCCAGTCCTACACTCACCGCACCACTGGCTGTACCTGCGCCCGACAGAACCGGGGCTACGTTGAACCCACCGTTGCCGCCTCCGCCACCGATGGATTGCGCTACGACGCCCGAGGACTGATCCCCCTGCGTTTCAACCGCATTGTTCGATGTGGCATCGACCGTGCTGCCATCGCCTCCACCGCCGCCGTTGCCACCCAATCCGACCGAGACGCCAGCCCCTGCAGTGCCCGATCCCTGAACCGATGCGCTGACGTTAAACCCGCCGTTACCTCCGCCACCGCCGATGGACTGCGCGAGGAATGCTGTCGCCGAGTCGCCTTGCGTCAGAATTGTCCCACTGGATCTTAGCGTAACCGACCCGCCATTACCGCCACCTGCGCCCGTTCCACCAAGCCCGACGCTGACCGCACCGCTTGCAGTACCTGCACCGGCCCCGGTCCCCGAGATATTAAACCCACCATTGCCGCCACCACCGCCGATGGATTGGGCGACGACGCCTGAAGAACGGTCCCCGACAGTTACAATCGTATTTGTATTCGTCAGATTGACAGTGCCACCCGTCGAACCCGTACCTGCGTCGCCGCCAAGGCCAACTGAAACTGCACCGCTCGCAACCCCAGCCCCTGCAAGTGACGCGCTAACATTAAAAGCGCCATTGCCACCGCCGCCGCCAACGGACTGTGCCAGAACGGCAGTTGAGTCCGCGCCACCGGTGCTTACGGTGCCTGTGACTCGACCGGTCACCGATTGACCGATTCCACCTCCTGAGCCGTCGCCACCAAGGCCTACGGTGACGGCACCGCCACCTGCCCCCGCACCAGCAACACCGGCCGTCACGTTGAAGCCGCCATTGCCACCACCGCCGCCGATGGATTGGAAAACTGCGCCGCCTGAACCTTCGGACACTGTTGTGACGTTTCCTGCAACCTGGCCTTCAACCACGCCGCCATTGCCGCCTGTATCGCCGTTGCCGCCGAGCCCGACGCCAATTGACCCAGCACCGGCTCCTGCCGCTGCCACTCCGGCGGTGACATTGAAACCACCATTACCACCGCCACCGCCGATGGATTGAATAACGACAGCCGTCGAGCGTGCACCTTCGGTCCGAACGTCGCCGTTGACGCGCACGCCGGTTACCGTACCGCCTATGCCGCCGCTGCCTCCGTCGCCGCCAAGTCCGACTCCAATCGTTCCGGCACCGCCACCGCCGGCCGCCAAGCCAGCAGCGACGCTGAAGCCGCCATTGCCACCGCCACCGCCGATGGATTGCACCACGACCGCACCGGCATCATCCCCACGGGTGATGACATCCGCATCAACTTGGGCCGTCACTGTACCGCCCGCACCTCCACCGCCAGCTTTACCGCCGAGGCCTACACTGATGGACCCGGCAGCGCCGCCCGCAATATCGGCACTGGCACCGATGGCATAACCACCATTACCACCGCCGCCGCCAACGGATTGCGCAACGACACCGCTGGAGAATGCGCCACTGGTTTCGATTGAGGTCCCACCGGCACGCAAAATGACGTTGCCACCGATACCGGCACCACCACCATCTCCGCCGACACCGACGTTGATCCCGACCGCAGCGCCTCCGCTTGCGCTGATACCGGCCGCGATGCTTCCACCACCATTACCGCCACCGCCACCCACGGATTGCGCGATGATCGCGCTGGAGCTTGTGCCAGTCGTGGTCACGTCAGCATTGGTATAGACCTGAACAAGTCCACCATTGCCCGCACTGCCGGCCTTGCCGCCAATTCCAACTGATACGTTGCCCGAAAATAGTGCCGAGGCGCCACCGGTCGCGGCGACCGCCAATCCACCATTGCCACCACCACCGCCGACGGACTGAAACAGCATACCTGTCGACCGGTTTCCGGTCGTGACGACAGTGCCTTCTAACCCAGCTGCTGTTGCGACGCCACTACCATCGAACTGGCCAACCGTGACCGGACCACCCGTGCCGCCCGTACCACCGTCACCGCCAACCCCAACAGCCAGCGAACCCGATACCGGACCTCCAGAGGCTGCGACAGATACGGCATAGCCACCATTGCCCCCGCCACCGCCAACAGATTGCAGCATCACCCCAACCGAGTCGTCGCCACCGGTTTGTACAGAAGCTGAACCGCTGCCGCTAAGCGTGACCGTCCCACCGTTGCCACCATTGCCAGCGGACCCACCAACCGAGACCGATGCCGCGCCAAATGCGCCAACCGCAACCGAGACCGCTCCGCCACCGTTGCCGCCACCGCCGCCGACGGATTGTGCAAATACACCTGCCGAGCGCGCGCCCGAAGTCCGGATAGCCGACGGCTGGCTGCCATCGGTGTTGGATAAGGTTACGTTGACATTGCCACCGGTCCCTCCGGCCCCGCCATCACCACCGATGGCTACCCCGACAAACGCACCTACCGAACCGGACGAACCACCATTGCCGCCACCGCCACCAATCGACTGGGCCAGAATACCCATCGCATCATCACCCGAAGTGGTGATGATCCCGTCATTCACGATCGTCACAGTGGACCCGCTGCCACCGCCGCTGCCATTGCCACCGACCGAGACCATTCCACCGGACGAGCCACCATCACCGCCACCGCCGCCGATGGATTGCGCGATAATCCCGCGGGCGTTGTCGTCTTCGGTTACAATACGCCCGTAGTTGCTGACGCTTACCGCAGCGCCCGTTCCGCCCCGAGATCCTGTGCCACCAATCGCAACAAGCCCATATGAATTTGCACCGGTTCCGCCGCTGCCGCCGATGGATTGCGCCATGACACCGTCAGCCCCAATGCCCGAAGTCAGGATGCTTCCCGAACCTTGCACAGTGACATTCACCGCGTCCCCGCTACCGCCGTTCGAGCCCACACCACCAAGAGAAAGTGATACCAGGCCGCCTGCAGTTCCGCCCGAACCACCGCCGCCGCCGATGGACTGGGCAACAATACCGCGCGCGAAATCACCTTGTGTTTCAATCGCGCCACCATGCGAGACGTTAACCCTGCCTCCATTTCCGCCATTATCGGCCCCGCCAATGAGCGAAACCAACAAGTTGCCACTTGTCCCCGCTGACCCCCCCGAACCGCCGATGGATTGTGCGTAAATACCGTTCGCATAGTCGCCGGTCGTCAAGATGCTACCGCTTGAGGTCGTGTTTACCGTTACGGTGCCACCGCTACCGCCATAGCCTCCGTTACCGGACGAGCCAACCAGCCCCCATTGTGACCCACCATTACCGCCGTTGTTCGAAACGCTCAGCGCATAGATGCCATCAGCCGAGTCGCCGGACGTAGAAATGTCACCCCGCTGCGTAACGGTTACATCGCCACCATCTGCCGAGTGGCCACCGGTGCCCCCACCCGGAGCCGCGAAGCCGCTGCCACCATCACCAGCCTCGCCGCTGCGGCTGAACGCAAATATACCGTCATAGCCGTCGCCCGATGTCTGGATCGTGCTGCTGGAGGATTGTGTTGCGTTTACCGTGCCGCCTTCCCCGCCGTCGCCGCCATCGCGCCCGTCCCAAAAGCTCAGATACGAGTCGCCGCCCTGACCACCGTCACCGCCAACGCTACCCACTTGCCAACCGACATTGCTGGTTGCGTTGACATTCCCGTTCAGGGTTTGAGTCTGGGTTGGGCCATCGGCACCGTTTCCACCTGAACTTGGTGGCACAACAAGCGCACCATCGCGCCCATTGCTGCCATCTCGCCCGTAAACGACCTGGCTCACACCGTTAGGTCCGGAGACGTTCACCGGCGGGGTGACAGAGCCAGGAGTACCCGAACTGTTGAAGTTGCTGTTGTACTGAGACAGGGTCAGCTGAGTGGACAAGCTGGCCGTTCCGGTCGCACCAGAATTACTGATCTGAGCCGCTGTTCCCGTTATGGATACAATCTCAAATGCCAGTGGGGGATTGTCGGAGTTGTAAATTGTATCGCCGGCATCTTTGACGAGAAACACATAGCCATCCGCCGTCTCAACAAAAGCCGTCGTCCCGGCTGTAGGTGTTGAAGCGGGATCCACGATCAGTGCAGTGACTGTCGTATCCAGACCAGTCACAGGGTTGTTAACAGTGTCTCCAACAATTGAATCTGCAGTCGGCGCGGCAAGCAAAGGTGTTGAATTAAATAGAAAAATAGAAAGCGCAAACAGCAGGTTTGAAAACTTTGACACCTTGAGACCCTACAACCCAATTCACCAGCACAGAAGGCAAAGAAGAGCTGCACCCAAAAGCAACACATTGCTTTTGGGAATTTCCCCATCACCACCTAAAGAAAGATATGCGCAAGTTTAAGGAGAGTGGATTTCTTAAATTTGTCTAAAACTGGATTTGGTTAAAATAGTGCTAAAATGCCACAACCTGGGTTCATCCCTATGGCTGGATCAGTTCGGCTGAGTTGGTTTAGGTTCACACAACTTTTCGAAAAAATGAAAGAGCACACTATGAAGGCTGTCCTGTTCGAGAAGTTCCAACAAACCCCCAAGGTTGTCACTGTCGACGACCCTGCACCCGATATTCATGGCGTTGTTCTGAAGGTCGAAGCCACCGGCGTTTGTCGCAGCGATTGGCACGGGTGGATGGGGCATGACAGTGATATCGAGCTGCCTCACATACCCGGTCATGAGTTGGCTGGCGTGGTCGAAGCCGTCGGACGGGATGTAAAGAACTGGAAAGTTGGCGACAAAGTAACCGTGCCTTTCGTCTGCGGCTGCGGAACGTGCAGCGAATGTCACGCAGGGCATCAGCAAGTCTGTCTGTTTCAAGAGCAACCCGGCTTTACCCATTGGGGCAGTTTCGCGGAATATGTGCCAATTCATCAGGCTGACCTTAATTTGGTCGCGCTGCCTGAAACCATGGAATTTGCAACCGCCGCCAGCCTTGGCTGCAGGTTTGCCACTTCATTCCGCGCGGTCGTCGATCAGGGAAGGGTCTCGGCCGGTCAATGGGTTGCCGTGCATGGCTGCGGTGGGGTCGGTCTGTCAGCCGTTATGATTGCTGCCGCCGTCGGGGCCAATGTCATCGGGGTTGATCTAGACGAAGCCAGACTCGAACTTGCGCAAGAACTGGGTGCAGTTGCGACCATTAACGGTACAGATGCTGATGTTCCCGAAGCGATCCGCGAAATCACCAAAGGCGGCTCCCATGTGTCAATCGACGCATTGGGTCATCCCGTCACTATGACCAACTCAATCCTCTGCCTGCGTCCGCGCGGCAAGCACATTCAGGTCGGTCTGATGCTGGGTGATCACGCTTCGCCAGCAGTACCCATGCCAAAGATCGTAGGACAAGAGATCGAACTGCTTGGTTCGCACGGGATGCAGGCGCATCGCTATGGCGCGATGCTCGACATGATTAAAAATGGCAAGTTGGATCCGGCCCGGTTGGTGGGGGAAAAAATCAGCCTGGAAGACGCGCCCAAGGCCTTGATAGGGATGGATAAGTTTACCTCAATCGGTGCGACGGTCATCACAAGGTTCTGAGTCACAAACAGGATCCGCCCCGTGTGAAAATGGCGCCACTAAACGGCGATTTCAAAATGCATCACTCAATTGGCAAGTTCTGTTGGTATCGCTGAAAAATGGGCATCGCCTGATCCCAAAAGGTACTTTCGGACCGCCAGGTCGATTGATTTACTCTGTTCTGAATAGACACCGCAGGCAGTGAGCGCTTCACGGGCGGTAATGCGCTCATCAAGCCGTTTCCAGATTGTTTTCGCCGCATAAGGGTGTGGAAACGGCCGCCAAGCCACACCCATTGTCATGCCACGCAAGTATTTTAGCTGTTGGCGATGCGCGGAATAAAGGATGGTCTGCGCTATGCTTCCTTCCTTGCCGCTTTCATGTTCGGTGGCGAAGATCCTGTTACCGCGCAGGGCAACCAGCCCTTCGTAGCGCGAAATCTGCCGAACGCTTTTGTCCGGGGACGTGGCGTTTTCGTGCGAGCGGATCGTCACGACGCCATCCACCTCCTTAAGTCGGATCAGAGAACAAAAAATGCGCCCCTGCCAAGACGGGGTGCAAAAGAAAGAATGATAGAAGCCCACATAGCGTCTGAGATTCTTCACCTGATCACTGTACGGCTTAACAAACAAGCTGGCAGGAGTTTCTTTCCGACGGACGATCGAGTCTTTCAATGTTTCTTCAAAATCCGCCCGAGGTGCAAAAAGCTGCGCCTCAGGCAGATCGAAATACCGAGCGATACGGCGCAGGTTGTGGGCTGATGGCAAGCTTTCGCCGTTGAGGTAGCGATTAAACTGCTGCCTGTTCAGGCCGATTTCTCGACAGACTTGCGAGATATTGCCTCGCTCGGCGCACAAAGACCGTAAATTTGCGGAAAAACTTTCGGACATAAGCGTCATTTCTTTCGCGTTTTGACGCTATAATGCTAAAGATTGAATAAAAGCGCGTAAAGTAGCTCAGTTCAATAATTTTCGGAATGCGGGTTGGCTGTACCAAACGCAACAACGGGACCTCGCTCCGAATGTCCACAAAAATCATCGAAAACTCCTGGATCCCCCTGCCGGATGGTCGGAAACTGGCTGCACGAATTTGGTTGCCCGAAACCGGGCCGTCACCCGCCATTCTGGAATACCTCCCCTATCGCAAACGGGATGGAACTGCGCCGCGAGATGCAACCACTCATCCAGTATTTGCCGAGGCAGGATACGCCTGCATCCGCGTCGACATTGCCGGAACCGGTGATAGCGAGGGGCAGTTCGACGACGAGTATTCGGAACAAGAACTCCGCGATGGTGAAGCCGTCCTGAGTTGGATCGCCGCACAAAACTGGTGCGACGGAAACATTGGGATGATCGGTATCTCCTGGGGAGGGTTCAATGGGCTGCAGCTGGCCTTTCGCCATCCGCCCGAGCTCAAGGCGGTGGTCAGTGTCGCCTCGACCGTGGATCGGTACGCCGATGACATACACTTCATGGGCGGCTGCCTGTTAAGCGACAATATCAACTGGGGCAGTCAAATGTTCGCCTATTTGACACGGCCCGCAGACCCCGAGCTGCGATCTGATTGGCGAGAAGACTGGCTTGCCCGACTTGAGAATGTACCATTCTCAGCAGCCGATTGGCTGCGTCATCCAACGCGCAGCGCGTTCTGGAAACATGGCTCGGTCTGCGAGGATTGGTCGGCGATTCAAGCTCCGGTTCTTGCGATAACGGGTTGGTCGGATGCATATGTCAACGCTCCGCCAGCGCTGGCAGCAAATCTGGCCGTGCCGTCAAAGGCACTGATCGGACCGTGGGAGCACCGCTATCCGCATATCTCGAAACTGGAGGCAGGAGATTTCCATTCCGAGGTGATCGGCTGGTTTGATCGCTGGCTGAAGGGGCAGCAGAATGGCGCCGAAGACCTGCCCGCCTACCGAACCTATATGCAGGATCATTTTGGCCCGAGCAAAAAGAACAAACCCAGGCAGGGCCGCTGGATCGCCGAGACAGAATGGCCGTCGCCCAATGTCAGCGATGAAGTCTGGCATTTGGGATTGGGTGGGTTTTCCGACGTCGCCATTACGGCCGAGACAACCGTATCGAATCCGGCCCATATCGGACAGGCTGGCGGGTATTTCTGCCCGGGCATGCGGATCGACAATGAGTTGGCCGAAGATCAAGCAGCCGATGACGCACTGTCGCTTTGTTTCGATACGGCACCGCTGGACAAGCCGCTTGAACTGCTTGGACGGGCGCGACTGAAACTGTCCTTCACCGTGGACAGACCGGTAGCCCATCTGATAGCGCGGTTGTGTGATGTCGCCCCGGATGGGGTTTCTCAGCGGATCACCTATCGGGCGCTGAACCTGACGCACTACAAGAGCCACGAGACCCCTGAAGCGTTGGTTCCCGGTCAGGTCTACAGTGCGGAAATCGCACTAAATGAGTGCGCGCATCGCGTGAAACCCGGTCATATCCTGCGTCTTGCGCTGTCTACCGCTTACTGGCCTATCGTTTGGCCCGCGCCAGAAGCGGCAGAGGTGACGTTACAACTGCAAGGTTCGGCGCTGTATTTGCCGGTTCGGACGATGTCTGAGGAAGCTGATCCTGCACATCCCGGACCAGCGCAGGATTATCCGACGTTGCAAAGCACCGAGCTGCGCGCGCCGTCGGGCCGATCCGAACGGCGCATAGAAGCGGATGGAACCGTCGTACTTGAGACATTCGACGACTACGGCAAAGCACAGGACCCCGGCCACGGCCTCATCGTCGGAAGCCACGTCGCCATGCGCTATGCGATCCATCCCGATGACCCAGCGACCGCGCAATTCACGGCGGGCTGGCGTTTCACGTTCGAGAGGGACGAATGGCAGGTCGAGATCAGCACCGAAAACGCGATGACCTGTGACGTCGAGAATTTCTATCTGCATCGAAAACTGCGCGCCACCGAAGGCGCGGACAAAACAGAAGTTCTGACAAAGGAATGGAACGAAACCATCCCGCGCAGGCTTCTGTAAACGATCTGACCCAAGGGAGAACATCATGAAAATCGAATGGACAAAAGCAAATGTCGGGCGCAGAGGCTTCTTGAAAGGGGCAACTGCGCTTGGGGCGGCATCCGCGCTGCCTGCAAGCTGGGCCAATCGCGCCTTCGCCGCTGATGACGGGGTGTTGCGGGTGCGCGCCTACGGTGATGCCCAGAACATGGACCCCGCACATTCCGTCGGTGTTGTCGAAGAAGAAGTGCATGCCTCGATTTACAACAAGCTGATCCAATACAAGCCCGGCGAGGAATGGGGTTGGCAGCTGGATGCGGCGGCGATGATCGAGCAGGTTGACCCGACCCATATCAAGTTCGCCCTACGCGATGATATCGGTTTCACCAATGGCTTCGGTGCGATGACCGCTGAAGACGTGAAATTCAGCATGGAGCGCATCGTGGACGATGCGACCGAAAGCCCGAACAAGCCCGATTTGGGTCCGTTCAGCCATGTCGAAGTGAGCAGCGAACGCGAAGGTACCATCGTTCTGAACGAGCCGTTTGCTCCGATTTGGTCGATCGCCCTGCCCTACATAACCGGCAACATCGTCTCGAAAGCTGCGGTCGAGGCCGCAGGGGGCCGCATCGGGGCTGATCCGGTCGCTGAATCCGGCCCTTATCTGCGGGACAGCTGGTCACCCAAAGAAAAAACCGTGCTTAAGCGCAACCCGGATTGGAAGGGTGACGCACCAACATGGGACACAATCGAAATCCTGCCGATCGACGACGAAAACACCGCCGAGATCGCCTTTGAGGCGGGCGAACTGGACATGACTCGAGTTTCGCTGGGATCGGTCGAACGCTATCGGGCCGGTGTTCCGAACGGCGGATCTTTGGTCGAAAAACCCTCACTGTTCTATGTCTGGTTGGGCATGAATCTGGATCACCCCAAGCTTCAGAACCCAAAACTGCGTCAGGCGATTCAACATGCAGTCGACGTACCAAGCATCCTAGAGGCGGCCTATTTTGGAGCCGCTGAACCCTCGACAGGCATCATCGCACCTGGCCTTGCGGGCCACCGCCCGCAATCTCTGGTCCCTCCGGCGGCAAACTTCGAGAAAGCGGCGCAATTGCTGGCGGAATCTGGCGAGACCAATGTGACGCTTACGCTGGACACGCTGAACAAGACCACTTTCACAACGACGGCTCAGATCATTCAGGCAACTCTGGCGCAGATCGGGATCACGGTCGAAGTCAACGTACTGGAATCCGGTGCATTCTGGGCAAGCGGAGACAACGAGAACCTGCAACTGGTTCTGAACCGCTTCTCGATGACCCCCGATCCATATTATGCGACGGCCTGGTTCACCACCGAACAGGTCGGCATCTGGAACTGGGAGCGGTTCAGCAACGCTGAATTTGACGAAATTCACAACTCGGCATTCAAGGAAGCGGATGTGGCCAAACGCGCTGAGATGTATCAGCGGGCGCAGGATCTGATGGAAGAAAGTGGTGCATACCGCTTTATCACCCACGAGGCGACACCGGTGATTCATTCGGCGCGTGTCACCCCCGCGCTAAGACCCGACGGTCTGGCACTGCTGCGGTACTTCGGCAAGGCGACCTGACCTCCCCAAGGTCGGTTATGTCCGGCGGGGTTTGACGCCCGCCGGACAAAACAGCTCGCCACCCATCCAAAAGGAGCCAGCTTTTCATGTTGAAGTTTGCAACCCGCCGCTTCGGGCTAGCGCTGCTTATCCTGTTCGTGGCGGTTACCGTCATGTTCCTGATGATCCGCGCCGTCCCCGGGGACCCGGTCCAGATCATGTTGGGGCCACGCGCAACACCTGAGCTTCAGGCCCAGCTCACCGCTGCGTTGGCGCTGGATCAACCAATCTGGAAACAGCTGGTCATATTCTATGGAAACCTGGCCCGTGGCGATCTGGGAATCGACGTATTCTCGGGCCGGTCAGTGACAGATATCGTGTTCCAGCAGCTACCCTACACTCTGGAACTGATCTTTGCGTCGATCCTGTGGTCCGCCACTTTGGGAATTGCACTTGGGGCATATGCCGCTGCCCATCCAAACACTCTGATCGATCGCATTGCGGCGGCGATTTCGGTCAGTTTTGTTGCAGCACCCGCCTTTGTCGTAGCACTTCTGTCGCTATTGGTCTTTGCCGTGCATCTTCAGTGGTTTCCAGCCATCGGCGCGGGCGAAGGCTTCTGGGGTCGCATTGATCACCTCGTTTTGCCCGCCTTTGCCATCGGGCTAAGCTGGGTGGGCTACATCGCGCGGTTGGTGCGCGCCTCGATGTTGGAAGTCTTAGGCGAAAACCACGTTCGGACCGCACGTGCCTTCGGTATCGCAGAGCGCCGCGTGGTGATGGTTTATGCCTTGCGTATCGCCATTCTTCCGGTTGTCACGGTGATCGGCGTCGGCATGGGTTTCCTGCTGAGTTCGGCCGTATTCGCCGAAATAGTGTTCGCGCGCCCGGGTCTGGGCAAGCTGGTGATCGACAGCATAACCACCCGCAATTACCCGATTGTCATGGGCTCGGTTCTGATCTCAACCGGTTTGTTCGTCGTGTCGACCGCACTGGCGGATCTGATCAATGCGTGGCTCGACCCACGCGCTAGACAAGCGCATTGAGGAAAGCCGAAATGGAAAAATCTCGTTCTGAACTTGGTCAGATCATTGTCGGCGTCGCCCGCGACCCTCTGGGTCTGATTGGTTTGGTCATTGTCGGCACCATCGTCTTCTGTGCGATTTTCGCCTATTGGATTGTGCCCTATGATCCTGTGGCCATGGATATCAAAGCCCGGTTGCAAGGCCCGTCTGCCGAGCACCTTCTGGGTACGGACCAACTTGGCCGCGATACGTTTTCCCGCGTGATTGCCGGCGGTCAGGTTGCGTTGAAAGTCGCCTTGCCTGCGGTCTTTGGTGCGATGGTAATTGGCCTAACCTTGGGAATGATTGCGGGGTATGGGCCAAAATGGCTCGACAACCTGTTGATGTTGTTCTTTGACACCATCCGATCCTTCCCAACCGTGATGTTCGCGCTGGCCGTTGTGGCCCTGGTCGGTCCCAGTTTGCAAACGGTTGTGTTCGTGGTGATGGCGACTTCGATCCCAACCTATGGCCGTGTGGCGCGAACGCAGACCCTGACGTTGCGCAATTCCGAGTACATTCTGGCCGAGCGGTCGATGGGGACCAGCATGGCCCGCATCTTGGGTGTGCACATGCTACCAAATATCGTGGGGGTTCTGGCCGTCCTGGCTGCTATGGACATCCCGACGGTAATCGCGCTTGAGGCGGGGCTGTCCTTTCTCGGGCTTGGCGTGAAGCCCCCAACCCCCAGTTGGGGCGCACTTCTGAAGGACGGGTATTCCCTGATCCGACAGACACCTTGGCTGGTGGTGGGCGGCGGTCTGCCGATCATTCTGGCAACCCTGGGCTTTACGTTTTTAGGGGAATCCCTGCGCGACGTGGTTGATCCCAAACTGAGGAAACAGCGATGACCGAAACTCTTCTGGAAATCGAGAACCTCAGCGTCGATTATGAAACGGCACGCGGAGATCTCAAAGCATTGCGGGATATCACCTTTGACATCCGCAAAGGAGAGATCGTGGGTATTGTCGGTGAGTCTGGTTGCGGAAAATCAACCTTGATCTCGTCGATCCTGCGGCTGACCGCACCGAACACGCGGTTCCGGCAAGGCGAAATACGCTTTAAGGGGCAGGATCTGTTGCAAGTGCCTGAACGCAGGATGCGGGATTTGCGCGGGGCCGATATCTCGATCATCTTTCAGGACCCGATGCAGACCCACAATCCGGTTCTGACCATTGGCCAGCAGATGGTCGATATTCAGCACCGGTCCAAGGCTAGTAAGCAGGAAAAACTGGCCAATGCGGCAAAGATGCTGGGGGCTGTCGGTATCCCGGACCCAGAGGCTCGGTTAAAGCAGTTCCCGCATGAGTTCTCGGGCGGGATGCGGCAGCGGATCGCGATTGCCATGGCGTTGATGTCGAAACCCGACCTGCTGATCGCGGATGAGCCGACCACCGCGCTGGACGCCACGCTTGAGGTGCAGATCATCGAACGCCTGCAAGAGCTGCAGCGCGAATTCCATTGCGCCATCCTATTTATCTCGCACCATCTGGGTGTGATCGCGGAACTGTGCGACCGAGTGGTTGTGATGTACGCAGGCGCCGTTGTCGAAAGCGGTGAAGTGCGCGAGATTTTTCACAATCCCAAGCACCCTTACACGCGCCGTCTAATCGACTGTGACCCGGGCCATATCAAGGAACGCGCACGGGTCCTGCCAACCATTCCGGGCGAAGTACCCGATCTGGCCAACCTGCCCGGTGGATGTATCTTCCGCGACCGCTGCGACCAGGCGATGCCGCGCTGTGCAATGGACGTTCCCCCCTTGGATCTTCTGAAAGAAGGGCATCACGCCGCCTGCTGGCTGAACCATGAGGAGGCCGCGACATGAGCCTGCTGAACGTCCACGACCTGCAAACCAGCTATGGCCCTGTCAACGTGCTGGCTGGCGTCAGTTTTGAGGTCGAAGCTGGCGAAACCTATGCTCTTGTCGGCGAGAGCGGCTCGGGCAAGACAACTGTCATCCGTGCGATTGCTGGTCTGGCCCCGGCGCAAGCCGGCTCGGTCGTGTTTGACACGCAGGAGATACGGGGTGCGCCGGAACGGGTCATGCGCCCACTGCGCAAGGACATGGCGATGATGTTTCAGGACCCTGTGGGCAGCTTGTCACCACGCCTGACAATCCGAAGCTTGATCACGGAACCCTATCGCATTCAGGGCATGAAAGATCGCGATCTGGATGCCGAAGCCAAGCGTCTGCTGGAAATGGTGAACCTGCCGGTGCATTTCGCGGACCGCTATCCCTATCAATTGTCCGGTGGCCAGGCACGACGGGTTGGTGTCGCCCGCGCTTTGGCGCTGGAGCCGAAACTGATCCTGGCGGATGAACCAACGGCAGGGCTGGATGTCTCGGTACAGGGTGAGCTGCTGAACCTGCTCAATGACCTGCGGGAACGCCTGGGCCTTGCGATGGTGATCATCACCCACAACCTGAACGTGGTGCGCCACGTGGCAGACCGCATGGGCATTATGTATCTGGGTCGACTGGTCGAGGAAGGCACGACCGAGGCGATCTTCGACGATCCGCGCCACCCCTATACCCGCTGCCTGCTCAGCGCCAACCCCGAGCCGGACCCCGATGCGCGCCTTGAACGGATCGCGCTCAAAGGTGAGCCGCCCAGCCTCTTGCAACGCCCGTCGGGCTGTGAGTTCCGCGAAAGATGCCCGTTTGCCAAAGACATCTGCACACAGACACCGCAATGGGAGGTTGCGGCGGGCCACGGGCTGCGCTGTCTCGCACCCTTGTCGGGTGCGCCTGCTCCGGGTCACTAAAGGATGAGGGAAACACTCTATTTTGGCGGTCCCATCCTGACGATGGACGCCGACAATTCCCGACCCGAGGCGGTGTTGGTGCGGGACGATGTCATCATTGCGGTGGGGGACGAAGCAACGCTGCGGCGGCAGATGTCATCCGATGCGGGTGTATATGACCTAGCTGGCCAGACCCTGATCCCAGCCTTCATCGACTCGCACGGCCACTTCCCAGATCCCGGCTTCATCCAGCTGTTTCGGGTTGATCTTGCATCACCTCCGCGCGGCGCGTGTATGGATATGGCGCAAGCTTTGGAAAAGCTGCGCTGCCGGGCCGAAGAGACGCCTGAGGGCGATTGGGTGATGGGCGTTTTGTTCGACAACACCGCCATTTCAGAAGGCCGCATGCCCTCCCGGGCCGAACTGGATGATGTCTCAACGGCGCATCCAATCTGGGTTCTGCATGCTTCGGGTCACAACGGCGCGGCCAATTCGATGGCGCTGAAGCTGCATGGCGTCAATCGCGACACCCCGGACCCGGCCGGAGGGCGTTATGGCCGCGACCCCGATACCGGCGCCCTGACGGGGCTGGTCGAAGGGCTGTTGGCCATGGGCGAAATGGGCGATACTGATTTTCTGATCGGCCGGGACAGGTTCTGGCAAGGGTTCAACGCCTGCCGTGATGAGTATTTGTCCCACGGAGTAACTTATGCACAGAACGCTTGGGCATCGCAGGTTATGCTCGACCACTTTGCCAGCCTTCGTGCCGATCAGGATCCCGGCATTGATTTGGAATTATTGCCAATTGCCGATCTGGAACCGGCTCTGAGCCAGGGCTGGATCGACGATAACTGGCCCGGCAACCCACATTTTACGCTGGGTGCGCGCAAGCTGTTTACCGATGGCGCATTCCAGTTACAGACTGCCTATCTGTCTGCGCCCTACCACAAGTCGCTGGACCCCGATCACCCCTGTGGCATGATCTATGCCACGCAGGTCGACATGGATTTCGAGGTTCTCCGCCTACACGCTATGGGGTTTCAGATCCACTGCCATTGCAACGGGGATGCCGGGGCCGAGATGTTCATCGATGCGGTGGACAAGGCCTTGTTAGCGCATCCGCGAGACGATCACCGCCATACAATCATCCACGGCCAGGTTCTGCGCGACGATCAACTGGACCGCATGGCGCGGCTTGGAATAACTGTCAGCTTCTTTTCAGCACATGTGCATTTCTGGGGGGACCGACATTACGATACCTTCCTCGGCCCGGAACGCTCTGAACGGATTTCGCCAGCCGCAACTGCGGAACGATACGGTGTACGCTATACGATCCACAATGACGCGTCGGTTACGCCAACGCGGCCAATCCATCTGGCGCATTGCGCGGTGAATCGACTGACTGCGTCCGGCCGGCAACTGGGTGAAAAGGAAAAGATCAGCGTACTGTCTGCGCTTCGGGCACAAACTATCGATGCGGCGTGGCAAGTGTTTAAAGAAGATCAGCGCGGTTCGATTGAGCCCGGAAAACTGGCAGATTTCGCCATCCTTTCTCGCAATCCCCTAGATGATCCTGAACGGCTGCTCGACACATCGATTGTTGCAACCATCCGGCGAGGACAGATTGTGTTTGGCGCCACCAAATCCAGAAAAGAACTGGAATTTTAGAATGACAGCCAAACGCATTGCCATTGCCGGATTTCAACACGAAACCAACTGCTTCGGAGCGACCAAAGCGGGTCTGCCCGAGTTCGAGATGGCAGATTCCTGGCCCGAAATGTTGCATGGCGCGCGTGTCATCGCAGACACCAAAGGCATGAACCTACCCATCGCCGGGTTTTCTTCCGCCGCGAACCAGGCAGGTTTCGAGCTTTTCCCAATCCTGTGGTGTGCGGCAGAACCTAGCGCTCATGTCACGGATCACGCGTTCGAGAAGATATGTACTATGATCTTGGATGGCCTTCGCGGCGCGGGACCGCTGGACGGAGTGTATCTCGACCTGCACGGTGCCATGGTGACTGAAAGCCTTGCCGATGGTGAGGGAGAACTGTTGCGCCGAGTACGTGATCTGGTAGGGCAGGACGTTCCGGTCGTGGCGAGCCTGGACCTGCATGCCAATATCTCTGACCAGATGATCTCGCAGGCGGACTATCTGGCAATTTTCCGCACGTACCCGCACCTCGATATGGGCGAAACCGGCGCGCGATGTGTGCCGGTTCTGCAAAGGCTACTGGCCGGAGAGAAACTGCACAAAGCCTTCCGGCAGGTGCCCTATTTGATCCCATTGCACGCGCAATACACCTGGGCCGCACCGTTTGATGAGATTTATCAGATGCCCACCCAGTTCGAACATACCCATGTCTTTGCAGAAATCGCGCTGGGTTTTACTGCGGCGGATTATCCCGATACTGGTCCGTCCTGCGTTGCCTACGCGACCAGTGCCGCGCAAGCGACCGCCGCAGTAGATCAAATTGTCGACCTTTTTCTGGCCCGAGAACCTGATGTGGACTGCTCTATGTTGTCGTTGGACGAAGCCGTTCTGGCCTGTCGTTCGCATCGCGACAAACCGCTCGTGTTAGCGGATGTACAGGACAACGCAGGCGCAGGCGGCACATCCGATACCACCGGACTTCTGGCCGCTTTGATAGAGGGGGACGCGCAGAAGGTGTTGATGGGTCTCTTCCACGACGCCGAAAGCGCAGAGAAAGCGCATCGTGCAGGCCAAGGCGCAAAACTGAACCTGGCCATCGGCGGAAAATCAGGTCTGCCCGGACACCACCCCGTTGAGGCAAAGTTCGAAGTTCTGGCCATCGGAGATGGCATCTGCCGATACTCAGGTGAGATGTACGGAGGCGGCATCGCGACGCTTGGCAAAACGGCCGCTCTGAGGATGATAGAGTCTGGCGCGAAGATAGACTTGGTCGTCACCAGTGTGCGCAACCAATGCCTAGACCGCGCTCATTTCACCCATATCGGCCTGAATCCCACATCCTATTCAGTGATCTGTGTCAAAAGCACCACACATTTCCGGGCGGATTTCCAACCCATCGCAAGCGACGTGAAAGCCGTTGCCGCTCCAGGCACCTTTCTCTGCGATCTGGACCAGATCCCCTACTACAACATCGCAGGCAAACGCCGCATCGAAACAAGTGGACCCAAAACCAGAAACCATTGATTTCCCACCCGCATCGCAGCTCGCAATCGACATAGCAGGCGCAGAAACTGCATTGAGACCCGGCTCGTGAACTAAGAGATTGGAAACTTCTCGCTTCCCGTTTTGACATTGCCGCGTCATCTTTCGCTTCAAGCCTACAGAATATAGGGCTTACACCGCTTCTGTTCGGCAGAAACCCAAGCCTGTTACGACCAAGCTTTGATAGAGTAACCCTGCGGCAAATCCCGACCCAGCGAACGGAGCTTGCTAGCGCGATTCACGGTTCGAAATCGAGCGGTGAATATGTCTGACTTATATTGGTTGGCTGGCGCACATATAGCGCGTCTTGAGCCCTTATTCCCCAAATCACACGCCAGTCATCTACGCGAGACCCGCGGAGTTACAGACCCAGATTGTGATGATCTGCTAAAACCCGCTTTTTATCGGAATAGTGAACGAAACCGCAACGCTGGGAAATACCATCACACCGGATACCTCCGCTCAAACAATCTGGTCTGAGATCCGGCCTGTTCGGCGTTGGATGTAGACGGCAAGTGTAGCTATCGATAGACAACTTCCACAGGGTCAAACCGAAAACGAGTGCCCGAGGCAACCCAGGCAACAGGAAGAAACTATGAAGCGCTGTGCAATTGTACAATTTGAACCGCGCCATGAAGAAGTCATCCCCAGCTTGGTGGCCGCCTGTAATGCCAACGGGTACCGACCACGAATCTTTCTGCATCGCCGGATCTTAAAGCTGCGCGGAGATATCATGGCCTTGGTCCCGGGATTGGAATTTGATGTTGAGTATGTGCCTATAAGCACGCCGGATTACCGGGCTGCGGATGCACCAAAACATATCAAGTCTACTATGGCTGCAATTGAAGCGGCCGAACATGACTTCGTCCTCATGGCCTCTTTGAGTCGTCCAAAAGCGGCAAGCTGGGCGCATGGAGTGAAAAAGCCATTGATCATGGTCCTGCATAATCTGGATCAGTTCAGCCAGATGGCACCCCTGCGCGAGACGCTTCAGATGCCAAATGCGCGCTACATCAGCCTGAGTGCACATGTCACGGCTGAATGGATCAGCCGGGTGGGCAAAGCCCATATGGACAGGATCGCGACGTTGGAGCCGTTTTATTGGATCGATGATCCGGAACCAAAGTTGGGCCAGCCGCGTCAGGTCGTGATCCCCGGCAACGTTAACATGCGGACACGTGATTACCCTGGCCTGCTGGATCTTCTTGGCAATCGACCGGACGCCTTTCAGAATCTGCAGTTCATTCTGCCGTCAGGAGGCGGAGATCGCGCCAAGGTTGAAAGTGAGATCCAGGACCGAAAGCTTGACGCGCGTTTTACGTGCGTGCCTTTGGACGACAGCGGGCAGGTGGGGCATGCCGCGTATTTTAACGCACTGGCGGGCGCTCAGGTGATACATCCGCTCATGCCATTTGACTATGAACAATATCAACGGATCAAGATCACATCTGCCCTGTCCTCTTCGGGTGGATTCTGTGTGCCGATCGTCATGGACCGCTGGTCAGAGGCCTGTTACCGACCACCAATGCTGATTGCTGACAATGGGTTAGAGGCAAGCCTGACCCGCATTTCAGAGGCGAGTGATGCAGAACTCAGCGATCTGCAGGTAGCTCTGAAGTCTTACCGCCGATCTGCACTTGAAAACGGAGCCGTCGGGCTACGACGGCTAATTGAACAATAAGTGCCTCTATCCGGTTCACTCTCAGCCTTTTAGATCCACCTACCACCGAGTTGGAAATCACCCAAGTTGGCAACATGATGCCGCGCTGTACTTTTTTCGTTCCTACGCGAAATTCGCAGTTCAGAACATCTGCAAAACCGTTATTCTCAATGAGCACCACATGACATGCGGTCTGGCGGATCACCAGACTGAAGCGTCGGATCAAAGGAATAGAATGACACGAAAGCTAGCGATCCTGACGGTCAAAGATGAAGGCGCGTTCCTGTTGGAATGGCTCGCCCATCATCAGATGGTTGGTTTCACTGATTTTCTGATCTTCTCAAATGATTGCGCGGATGGCACCGATCTGATGTTGCACCGACTCGAAGAGATGGGGCAAATCACTCATGTCAGCCATGAAGCCAAGCCTGATAAGAGCGTACAGTGGCAGGCTATGAAACAAGCCGCCAAACATCCTCTATTGAAAGAAGCAGACTGGATACTGGCGCTCGATATTGATGAGTTTGTAAATATCCATATTGGCGACGGCTCATTAAACGCGCTCATCCATAGCCTACCCGAGGCGGATGCGATCACGCTCACCTGGCGGCTATTCGGAAATGCAGGGATCGTTTATTTTGAAGATGCGCCGGTGACCGAACAGTTCACTTCCTGCGCCCCCAAACCCATCCTTTGGCCCTGGCGCGCCTCAATGTTCAAAACGCTTTATCGCAACAACGGGATTTACCATAAACCAGGCATTCATCGGCCAATTTCGCCTGATCAGACCCGCGTGGATGAGGCGCGCTGGTATGATGGATCAGGCCGTTTGCTTGGTGGCGATCATCGCCGCCAGCGGGTATTTTCCAACTATACGCAAGATACGACCATGAGGGTTCAGCTTAACCATTATGCTTTGGGCGCGATGGACTCCTTTCTGCTCAAACGTGCGCGTGGACGTGGGGTGCATTTCAAAGAGAAAATCGGCATGGATTATTGGGTCGATTACAACTTTAACAGCGATCAGGACGTCTCTATTTCCCGCTACCAATCGGCACGGGCTGCTCGGGTTACCGAGCTAAAATCAGATGCCACACTGAAGAAGCTACATGACAAGGCCTGCGAATGGCGGCACAAGCGATTTAAGGAACTTTTGGAGTCAGAACCTGAACGCGCGTTTTTTGCTCGCCTGATGATGGCTGGCCAAACCACACCTCTGACGGAGCATACGGCCCGTCAGCTTATTTCAGTTGCCATGCGCGCGAACCAGAAAGCCGCCGCAGAGTCCGAGTAGGAGCCTTCCTTCGTGCCGCAATCATCAAAAACCCATCCTGAATATCTGTCTACTCGTGCAGGCCGTACGCGGCGGATATTTCAGGTCGGTTTCAACAAGTGCGGCACAAGGTCGATTTCCGCCTTTCTAGATAACAACGGCATTCCGACGGTTCACTTCAAGCGTGGCAATCTGGCCCGCTCGCTCGCTAACAATCTTAAGTATGGCTATGCGCCGCTCAATGGCATTGACCGTTGGGTCGGCTACACCGACATGCAGATGGTGAGCGGCTCACGCGTGATTGAAGGTTGCCGTTATTTTCGTCAACTCGCGGCATATTATCCCAATTCCTATTTCATATTGAACACTCGAGACAAAGACAGGTGGATCGCAAGTCGCCGAAACCATGGCAATGGGTTTTATGCCGAGCGTTATCGTAAGGGTATGAATTTCGAGTCGGTTGATCAGGTAATTGATCATTGGTCAGAAGAATGGGACCGGCATCATCAGGAGGTGCCCGATTTTTTTAAGGACCAACCGGATAAATTATTGATATATAATATAGAAACAGACAGCCCTGACCAGATGTCCGAGTTCCTTGCGCCTGATTTTGAGACTGATCCGACTTTCTTCGGCCATGAGGGTAAAACGTCCGGAGGCAATGACGCCGACGATGCGGTTTCTCCGAATTGAGATGTCATGGCCTGCTTATTTAAGCAGCATAAGAAATCGAGTGTGGGCGAGAACGAAAGGTTCGGTCGCCAACTCTCTGACGAATGAATGCGACTTAAAACTTGCCCAGCTTAGCTGGCTAACGGAGTGACAAGACTGAACAGGCAGGCTGCGCCGCCGCGCACCTTTTGATTGCCTTGATTCCTAAGGTGCGCGCGATGCTCTTGCCGTTGGCAATCTTTTGGAAAGGCCGTTGATTTCGACAATTTGGGCAATGAGCGTCGTAACTGTTGGTTTACTCTTGGTGCTGTTAGAGCACAAAATCCAGACCAATATCGAGGCAGTGTGCACTGTGGGTGATCCAGCCCATAGAAATCAAATCAACACCGGTGTTCGCCACAGCCCGCACATTATCTGGGGTTATCCCGCCTGAAGCTTCGGCAATGGCTTGACCATCAATCATGCCTATAGCTTCGCTTAAGGTTCTTGGATCCATGTTATCTAGAAGCACCGCATCAACACCGATTTTCAGTGCTTCGGCCAACTGCTCCAGCGTGTCGACCTCGATCTCGATCTTGACCATATGACCGACTGTCTCTTTGGCCCGAGTCAAGGCTGGGCGGACACCCCCGGCTATGGCGATGTGGTTGTCCTTGATCAGCACCGCGTCACTTAGGGAGTAGCGATGGTTCATGCCGCCGCCTGATCGCACAGCGTATTTCTCTAACGCCCGCAAACCGGGCGTTGTTTTTCGGGTACAGACGATGGCAGCACGCGTGCCTTCGACGCGGCGAACCATATCGGCAGTCACACTTGCAATACCCGATAGATGACCCAAGAAGTTGAGCGCCGTACGTTCGGCAATCAGCAGACTGCGCGACGGCCCTTTGAAAGTGGCGATCACTGCGCCGGGCGCAACTGTCCCACCATCCTCGACATGGCGGATTACTTTGATCGCCGGATCTATCAGCTCACAAGCCAATTCAGCACAATCCAGACCGGAAATACATCCGGATTGACGCGCGCAAGCCACAACTTCGGAAACATGATCCGAAGGAATAACAGCCGAAGAGGTGACATCTCCGGCGAGGCCCAAATCTTCATCAAGTGCGCGGCGGATCACCGGCTCCAGCATCGTTCGGGGCAACGGGGCTAGGGGCATGATAGTCATTTCTCAAGCAGTCCTCAAAAAGGGTTCCTGACTGGTCAAACTCGCATGAGCAAGTACTTCGGTCAGAGTCATCAAAAGAGATTGCGCGTTCGCCTCAGGATTGGGGAAGTCACTTCGGTAATGTCCGCCCCGCGATTCACGGCGCAGATCGGCAAAGACCGCGATCGAAAGCGCGACTAGTGCCGGGTCAGAAGCGCAGGCAGCGGTTTCGACCAACGGAGACAACTTTGAAATGACTTGACGCAATCCCACCTCGTCGCGGATCAAACCCAGAAATTTTGTAGCCAAAGGCCGGACAGAGCTAGGGTCAGAACGAGGCAGAGCGGTAACTGTAGGAACAAATGACAGGTTTCTCATTTCTGCCTTGGCAACATCATTTGCGGCGCGGCATCCCATCACCACCGCCTCCAGCAGTGAATTGCTAGCAAGGCGATTGGCACCATGCAGGCCAGTGGCCGCGCATTCACCTATGGCCCAAAGGCCTGACAGAGTGCTTCTTCCATGCTCATCAACGGCGATACCGCCCATGTGGTAATGCGCAGCCGGAAGTATCGGTATGGGATCGCGCGCCGGATCAATTCCGCTTGCTGCGCACAATGCATGGATGCCAGGGAACCGCTGGACAAATTCGGCACCAAGCGCGGCACGAGCATCAAGAAACACTCGCCCACCTTCCAATATGACCTGATGCACGGCACGAGCCACCACGTCGCGCGGGGCCAGTTCAGCCCCCGGAATATGCGACATGAAGCGCTTGCCGGTTTGGTCAATCAGAATTGCGCCTTCGCCCCGGACGGCTTCACTGACCAATGCCAGTGGTGTCTGCTTGGCATCCAGCGCTGTGGGATGAAACTGGACAAATTCCATATCGCGCAACGCTGCCCCGGCGCGGGCGGCCATCATGACACCCTGGCCGAAATTACCTGAAGGGTTGGTGCTGACACCAAACAGACCGCCGCAACCGCCTGTCGCCATAACGACCTGAGATGTGCGCAATACCTCTGCTTGGGCATCTTTTTGCAGATGAACGCCTGTGACGTGTCCGTCTAGCGTCAACACCCGTCGGGCTTCGACTCCGGTCAAGCAAGTGATCGACTGGCATTGCAACACGGCACTCGCAAGGGCCGATGTGATTTCGGCTCCGGTGCGGTCGCCGCCTGCATGCAGTATGCGGCGGCGGGAATGCGCGGCCTCGCGCCCCAAGGCATATGTGCCGTCGGCGGTTCTATCGAAACGAACGCCATGTTTCTCTAAACCAGTGATCGCCTTTTGCGCTTCGCAGAGAATGGCCGACGCCAGGGTTTCGTCGCACAGCCCGTCGCCCGCTCGCAAAGTATCGGCCAAGTGTTGCGCAGGATCACCATCCGCGCCTAGTTCGGCGGCAATCCCTCCTTGAGCCCAAGCGCTGGAACATTCCTGGCCCAGCCCTGCACGGGTGATTAGTACTACGGGTTGTGGAGCCAGTTCCAGCGCAGCCGTCAGCCCGGCGATGCCGCCACCGATGATGGCAGTTCGACCATGAAGCCCTTCGAGCCCGATCATTTCACTGCCAGCATCCGTTCCACCGCGCGGCGCGCATCTTCTGCGATGGCCGGATCGACGGTGACCTCGTGATGGCCAAGTTCCAATGCGTTGCGAATGTTGCGCAGACTAATGCGCTTCATATGTGGACACAGGTTACAGGGGCGCACGAATTCCACCTCAGGATGGTTCAGCGCCACGTTGTCGCTCATCGAGCATTCGGTCAACAGGCAAACCCGCGTCGGTTTTTTGTCGCTGACGAAATCCGACATGACTGCGGTAGAGCCAGAAAAATCTGCTTCGGCAACCACTTCGGGCGGGCACTCAGGATGGGCCAGGACCGTAACACCCGGCCACGCTTCGCGCATTTCACGTATATCGGCTGGAGTAAACAATTCGTGCACCTCGCAATGTCCATGCCATGCGATCAATTCGACATCGGTCTCTTTGGCGACGTTCTTGGCGAGATACTCGTCCGGGATCATCAACACGCGCGACACCCCGAGGGATTCCACCACCTTTACTGCGTTGCCCGACGTGCAGCAGATATCCGATGCCGCCTTCACCGCTGCCGAAGTGTTTACATATGTGATCACCGGAACGTCGGGATGGGCTTCGCGCAAAAGCGCAATATCCTCGGGTGTGATGGAATCCGCCAGTGAACACCCCGCCCCCAAATCTGGGATCAGCACTGTCTTATCCGGATTCAGCAGCTTGGCAGTTTCCGCCATAAAATGCACACCAGCCAACACAATTACATCGGCATTAACCTCGACAGCTTCTCGCGCAAGCGCAAGGCTGTCGCCCACGATATCGGCAACTCCATGGAAGATCTCCGGCGTTTGGTAATTGTGGGCGAGGATGACCGCATTCCTCTCACGCTTGAGATCAAGGATGGCTTCCAGATCATCTTCAAACAGCATCCATTCGGGTTGCGGGATGATCTGCTTTACCCGGTCGTAGAGGTCTGGAAGGCGAAAATCTTTCATTGGCTTCTCCATTTATACTCGAATCGAGTATATTGAGGTCATGCTTATTCTCGATTCGAGATTATGTCAAGCGAGGTTCAGGACCGGGAGAGAGGTAATCTGACGCCCGACAGCATGCGAGCCTCTAGAATGGCCGGCCGATATCGGAACAGGCGTGCCGGACGACCACCGGTGCCGCTGGACATTTCGCCGGTATCTTCAATCAATTCCTGCTGATCAATCTGGCGGCGAAAATTGGGTTTGTGCAGGTGTAGACCAGACAGCGCTTCAACTGTGCGCTGTAACTGCAGCAAGGTGAAGCTTTCGGGCATGAGCTCGAACACAACCGGAGAGTATTTTATCTTGGCCCGCAAGCGAGATATGCCGGTGGCGAGAATGCGACGGTTGTCCGCTTCCATGTGACGACCGAATTCAGGAGTGTCAACAAGCCCTGCTTCGTACATAAGCTCATAACGTTGCAAAACCAGCTCTTCGTTCCAGGTCTTCCCATTCAGACCAAACAGATAGTCCACACGCTGCAGTTTTAGCGGATCACTCCCTGCCCAAGCTGAGATACGTTTGATAATTTGTGGTAGTTCTTCGGGGCTGCGATCGCGATGATCCTCCCATGGGAAGTATTGATACCAGCTACGCCATGCCGGACGTCCAGCACCAGTAGTATCCTGCTCCCGCACCAGACCGAGATAGCTGATCGAGATACGCTGAGAGTTGTCGGCATAACCCGAGCGTGGATCGCGATCCTTGTCTGCAAAGGTGTAAAGCTGTTCAAGATATCCCACCGGATGGCCGGTCTGCGCCTCAATCCAGGCCCGCAAGCCGCTTTGCAAGCTGCGGTGTGAAGATTCGAACGGTCCCGAAGGTAGCGCGTTACCGCCACGCAAGGTCATGACACGCGGCTGATCATCAGTCACGGCGATTAGGATTGCGATCAGTTCGGCAGGGGCTAGTCCACTTGGCAAGGAATTTCCTGTTTGTAGAATGTCGCGAAGCGTTGGTTAGAATGTGCGTTCTAACCCAAATTTAGTACCTTGGCTTGAAGAAAAATACAGTGTGACGGGTGCTTCTTCAGAGAACAAGCATTTCTGGCCCAGTTAATCGTCCCACTGTTCTAACATCAGGTTACTACTTTCGGTCCAATGAACCTGAAATACAGTTTCGTCTCACGACTTGAGAAGTGTCGCAAGATATGGGTTCGGGCTGACCAAACAGCCCGTTGAGGTATTCGTTTCGCTAAAGTAGTTCTCAGAACGGTCTTACGTATGATCTTTTTGAAGGCTGCCGTTTCCGCAAAGACATTAATGATTACACTAAATACTTCGATTTGCGACACACAGTGTCTTATCGAAATTTGGAAGCGATCATAGCATTTCGCAGCTAAGGTCTGACCACTTCACATTCGACAGTTGGGTTGTGAAGCTTCCTCCAGTTCGAAGATACCCATCCGACCCGCGGCGCTAAGCAGCCAGTTCTTTGAATCGTTGTACGGGACGGGGTCCAGGAGTGAATTGAAATCTACGGATCGGGACCTCTAGGTAGTTTGATATCTTGGCTGATGTTCACAAATTGCAAGTTTCAGAACAACCCAGTTTGATTTTTGCGTCATGCGCTTTGACTTTCTTAGGCTGAAGATTCTGATCCCGCATTGACACCACGGATGAAAGAGTCCGCGCACGGCGGTAACAATCCAGCAGTCGTTCGGACGGGGCATTCTGCTGCTCCGATACCAGCACTACTGGTCGAAAACTTCTCCCGGTCCAATAGTCAGAAAGAGAGAGGCCCAGGGCAGCAAAACCCTGAGCCAGCTTTCAATCGGACGGTCCCGCCTCAGCCGCCACTCGAGTTTGCTAACCCGGGCTGGGCAAAATCATTGGCGGGTGGTGTCAAATCCTGCGCACCGGTGCCGGGCATCAACTCGAAACCCAAATCGAATTGATCCAGGGTCGAAGCCAGTTGCGCTACGATCTCGGCGTTGCCCTCAGACTGCGCGGTGCCATCAGCGAGCATCTCGGTCAATCTGCGCTCACCGGTCATGACCTTTTCCAAGTCCGTGCGGCTCAGACTGATCGAAAGATCGGCGTCTTCCGCCACCTGATCGACGATATGAGTCAGAGTGGCATTGCTCATCTCGACAACGATGTTCTCGTCCCGGTCGGGGATCGACAGGTTGATGGTGAACTCCATATCGGCGGCTTTGGCGCTATTGACGCGAATGGCCAGAAAGTCGAGCCACATCGTGGTCTGCATCGCCTTGATCGTATCGGGACCGGTGGTCTCGATGGTAGCGCCCTGCGGAATACCGTTGCGCAGTTCGAACGCCGCACCAAGGAACGAGTTGCGGACCGAAGGGCTTTCCTTCTGATACCCGATCTGCTCGAACGCGTCGGCCAACAGGTCCTTGGCGGCCTGGTTCTGTGGCTCGGCGTAGACCAGTTTGTTCAGAATCTCGGTCGCTTCAAGGTATTTGCCGGTGTTCACCAGTTCCTGCCCTTTTGTCAGGATCGGTTCGGCACCGCCCATCATCTCGACAAACAGCGGCGCGCTGTCTTCTGGCGACAGGGGTGTCAGCGTGGTGGGGTTGGCATCCCAGTAGCCCAGATAACGGTTTATCACCGCCCGGCTGTTATGCTCGACCGAGCCATGATAGCTGCGCGCGGCCCATTGCTGCTGCAGGCTTTCCGGCACGTCATAGACGTTGTGAATCTGATTAATGGTCACGCCTTTGTTGGCCAGATTCAGTACCCCGTTGTTAAGATTGGCGTAAGTGTCACGCTGCGCACGCATCACTTCCTGAATGCGCTCATTTCCGTAACGGGGCCAAGAGTGAGAGGCGAACATCAACTCGGCATCCTGCCCAAACTTGTACAGCGCGTCATTGACATGCTTGGACCAGCTCAGCGCATCGCGCACCAGTGCGCCACGCAAGGTATAGATGTTGTGAATTGTGCCAGTGATGTTTTCCGCCGCCCAGAATGCCTTGAGGTCGGGGAAATAGGTATTCATCTCAGCAGGTGCTTCAGTACCCGGTGTATTCTGGAAGATCATACGCACGCCGTCTACGATGATCTCTTCATACGCGTCCGAGACATAGCGGGTCGGTTCGATCAGGCCCGTGGTGCCAGCCGAGATGTTCTTGCCGATGGACTGATCCACATGACCGAACGGGCTGCGTGGCAGCAATACGCCGTATTGGAAAAACAGACGGCGGTTCATCACGTTGCCCGCATAGACGTTTTCGGAAACCGCATGTTCCATGAAACCTTCGGGCGCGATCACCTCCACGCCGTTTGCCACGTCCTCATCGGTGATCACCCCGCGCACACCGCCATAATGGTCGGCGTGGGAATGCGAATAGACAACCGCCTTGACAGGAAGTTCGCCCACGGTGTCGTTCAGCAGCTTCAGCGCTGCAGCGGCAGTTTCCTTGGAGGCCAGCGGGTCAAAGATGATCCAGCCGGTATCGCCACGAATAAAAGTGATGTTGGACAGATCGAAGCCACGCACCTGATAGATGCTGTCGTCGAGAATCTCGTACAGGCCGAAATTCATGTTCAGGATCGCCTGACGCTGCAACGACGGGTGGATCGAGTCGAACTCTTTGCCCTCGAGCAGATAGTCATAGCTGCCGATGTCCCAGGCGACGGTGCCATCCTCGGTTTTGATCTGGCGGTATTCTGGAACCGCAATTAGCCCCTTGCGGCTTTCTTCAAAGTCACGCTCGTCATCGAACGGCAGGTTATTGCGTTGGGTTTGCTGGAATTCGATCGTGTAATCCGAGGGCAGCTTGCCCTTCGGGTCAAAGTGCTGAGGACTACCATCCTGCGCGACGGCAAGACCTGAGGTCAGCGTCAAAAGGGTGACGGTCAAGAGTAAGGTGGTTCGGCGTGGCATATATAATCGGTTCCTATCATGAACGCTTCAAAAGAGATCGCAGCGCAGGAGGTCTGACGGGACGAACCACGAGGTTGAAATTCGTCCCGCCGGTGCATTGACCTCCAGAAGTGCCGAGATGCGCGATCTTTTGGAAGCCGGGTGCCTGCCTGTACGACCAGCAGTGCGGCCCTCTTATCCGCAGAATTTTTCCCGAGAAGTGCAAACATGTTGCCACCTGTCGAAAAACACATGTATCAACGAGGCCAACATAATGGTTTTCCTTGGTTTTCCCGAGGCAGAGGGATATTGAAGTGGATACTACCGAGCGCGAAATTCGGGTACAGATGCAACGTATCCTGCATCATCCGGATTTCACCGCTAGCCCCAAACGCCGCGCATTTCTGAACTATATCATCGAGGAATATCTGGCCGGTCGTTCAGATCAGATCAAAGGCGTGTCGATTGCCATGTCCGTCTTTGACCGCGACGAAAGCTTCGACCAGCAGGTCGATCCGATTGTCCGACTTGAGGCGCGGCGACTAAGGCAGGACATTGACACCTACTATGCCGGGCCCGGCCGGGGCGATCCGATACGTCTCATCATACCCAAAGGAGGATACGCGCCGCGGTTCGAAAAATCTTCACTGCTCGGCCCTGTTCCGGCACCTGCTGACGCCCGGCCCAATGCCGGGCTCAGGAGGCGACGACGCGCTGGGATTGGACTGGCTGTCGCCTTTGGCCTGGCATTGTTTGGGCTGATCTGGGGATTGACCCGTTCAGGGACGCCTGAGGAACAGGCAAATCACAGCTTGCCCAAAGGGCCCGTCGTGGCTGTACTGCCCTTTGAAACTCTGGGAGAGGGCCCCGAGTACCTCGCCGATGGTCTTACCCGGCAGTTGACGACCGAGTTGATCCGGTTCCGGGACATCTGGGTCTTGCCCCTTGGCAGCACACTGCATTCTGGTGAAACCGAGATTGATACGACGAGCTTGCGTACAGAATTCAACGCCGATTTCGCGCTGGAAGGCAATGTGATGGACAGGGGCGACACCTTGCGCCTGTCCGCACGCCTCATTGATCTGAAAGACCGAAGATATATCTGGTCGCAAAGCTATGAAGTCAGCAATACCTCCGAGGAAATCTATGCGGTACAGGACAGCATTATCCGAGATGTAATGGGTAAACTGGCCGGGAAATACGGGCTACTGACGCTTGGCGCGATGCGAGATGCCGATAGAATTCCACCCAACAATCGCGATGCTTATGACTGTGTGCTTGGTTATTACAGCTATCAGGTAACCATCAATCTGGATCGCCATGCCGAAATCAAATCCTGCATCCTGAACGCGCTTGAGAAGGCTCCGGATTATGCCGAGGCCTGGGCGGTGCTGTCGAACCTGTATCTGCAACAGATACGTTTTGGGCTGGGCGGAAATCGCGAACAGATTCTGGCCGCAGCCGATGCCGCAGCACGCCGGGCGGTCGAGATCGACCCAAATCTGGCGGCGGGACATCTGATGATGGCCAATATGCGGTTCGTGCTCGGTGATTTTGCCGGGTTCCGCGAGGCCGGGCAACGGGCGATTGACCTGAATCCGAATGACACCGACATTCTGGCCCATTACGGGATGCGTCTGGCGTTCAGTGGCGAATGGGACAAAGGACTTGCTATTGTAGACCGGGCAATCGCTCTGAACCCTGTGCATCCTCAGTGGTATCTGTTTCCGCGGGTTTTTTACGAGTTCGACCAGGGCGACTATGCAGCGGCGCTGGCACAATTGGAACAAATCGATATGCCAGGTTTCTTCTGGACCCATCTATGGCAGGCCGCGCTACACAGCAAACTGGGAAATGGGGAACAGGCCCAGGCGGCCCTACGCAGCTTGTTGGTTCTACGCCCAGATTTTTCATCTGTTGCATCGGATATACTTGCCATTTGGCAACTTGACGCCACTTTTAAGGAGAACCTGTTGGCCAGCCTTCACAAGGCTGGTTTGTCAGATTCTTGACCGGCTTATCCAGTTTCCGCACACCTATTCATCGGTGGGTTTCACAGTTATCTGGAATCGCATCACCCTTGTACGCAGCAATAAGTAAACCACGTCAGATGGCTGACTTTATATCATCAGATCGTCGTTCATTTTCTAGCTTTCACGCAAGCGGGCCAACGGTCGCTGCCGGTCCATGTCTGGAATGGTTTGTCAGAGTTGGCACATTTTGGGGACGGCCTTTTACGTAGTTTCGGCATTGCAAAACACTTTGCTCATCGGTGCTAAACATGCGGAAGTTGATCACCTGTAGCCTGAAAGAAGCGCGCTTCTGGGTGGGATATGTCAATTCGATGCGCCAACATGCAAGGCAATCGAAACGCGTCTTTGGAAGATCTGCGCGACACTGTTCACCCACCCAATCAGGCCGGTTTCTTTAACTGTTACAACTGAAACGTTTATTCGGCATTAGAGCACTCCTTCTCTGGTCAGAATTTACCCCAAATTACGAATTCTGTTCGGACCCTTTTCTGAGTCACGGCCAAGGCCCCGTTCGATAAACCACTGAGTAATCTGCAGCCATTACTAGCCCACCACACCGTGACCACGCACCTGCATGCAGTTCACAAGCACATGACGCCGCGCCATTTCGTCATTGTACTGGCCGCGCACAGATCCGACTATGCCACCTGCGATCGCACCTCCGATGACATCTTCCTTCTCGCCAACAACCCAACCAGTAACCGCGCCATCAATAGCGCCGAACGTAGCATCTATTTTACGCTGCCCAGGATTGAAACTCGCGGCCATCAATCGGCATTCAGCCTCATCTGTGTAGAAGGTCGCATTCCTGGTTCCGTCAACCATCAGTGGCTTCTGCATCGGGTACTGAGTGCATGCGGTAAGACTGATGAGAGCAACAAAAATGAACTTTTTCATCGCAGCTTTCCTTTCGGGAATCGAAGTAATTGCTTGGCGTACGCGCTAAACTTGCCTGCCTAGGCAAATCTCATTTAGGAAGTTTACGATTGTCGAAAAATAGCCCAGCCATTTTAAGCAGCGTAAAATTGCATTTGTTTCGCTGGCTCGGTCGCAAACTTCTCTGGCGCATGAATACAGCGACTTTCTTGCGCAGCTAAGTTGGCTAACTAGGCAACTAGCTTAACGCGAAAAAACCGTCGGCCGAGCATGCCGCAGGCGTGACGGCACGCAGCCGCGTAGGGCTGCGGCACAAGAAAGTCGGCGGCCCGAAAGTCTTTTTCAATTTTTACAGGGTCTTCTATTCAGCCGCGTAACGCTCCATGTCGGCAAGGCGCGTATATCCGTCCCGCGTCTGTGGTGTTTTAATGCCTAGAATATTTCCGGCGATTTGGGTCCGGAGAATCTGTGCGGTCCCGCCGCCGATAGTGAACATGCGCACATCGCGATACATCCGCTCCAGAGGTTCACGATCGCTGTAGCCGCGCGCGCCGAACATCTGCAGCGCATCGCTGACCACCTTAATAGCCATCTCGGACGCAAAAAGCTTGGCGCGGGCGGCCATGGTCATATCGGGATACTGACTGCCGTTTGGGCCACGCGATCGTGCCGCTTCATGGAGCAGCAGCCTAGCTGCATGAACTTTCGTGTCCATATCGGCCAGCATCCATTGAAGCCCCTGGAATTCTGCAAGCGGGCGCCCGAATTGTTCACGTTGAACGAGGTAGCGTTTTGCATGTTCAAGTGCCCCTGCCGCAACACCCATAGCAACTGCTCCCGCACCGACGCGTTGCGAATTGTAAGCGTTCATCAGGTCGGCAAAGCCACGCTTCAATCCTGAAGGCGGTTTGACCAGCCATTTCTCGTTGATCTCGATATTTTCGAACCGCAATTCTGCTTCGGGCATACCGCAAAGGCCCATCGTGTATTCGCGACCCACCACGGTGAACCCCTTGGGCGTATCACCTGACATCGGATCGGCAAACAGAATGAAACCGCCAATCCCCTGATCGACGCCTGCCTCATCGAGCACGCGGGCAAAGATCAGGTGCAGCTTCGAGACCCCTCCACCAGTGATCCAATGCTTGGACCCGTTGAGGATGTATGTGCGACCCTGTTTCCGCGCGGTAGTCTGCAATTCGGTCGCGGCACTTCCCGAGTCTGGTTCGGTTATGCAGATCGCGGGCTTATCTCCTGCCAGGACATGCTGAGCACAAAAAGCCTTCTGCTCATCATTGCCGTACCCCATGACCGCACTGATGCCGCCCATGTTGCTCTCGACAACGATGCGGGCGGTCAGGGTGCAGGCTTTCGCGATCTCTTCGACCACCATGGTGACATCCAGAAAACTCGCGCCCTGCCCACCATATTTCTTTGGAATGGTCATACCCATGATGCCAGCATCGGCCAATTCACCAACATTCAGCCAGCAATACCTGCGCGATCTGTCCCAATCTGCGGCACGTTTCTCAAATTCTGGGGCCAGTTCTTTCGCAACGTTCACAAGCGGATGCGGCATGCGTGTCCCTCGTCTCTGTTTTTAACAGAATACGCTTGCAGTAATACAACACAATCGAATAAAATTGGATATCTAATCCAATATACCTTAAGTTATGCAGACACGTTCTCTCAGAACCCTCATACGGGTCTCGAATGTCGGCTCCTTTGCGAAAGCGGCCGAGCAGCAAAACATGACATTGTCTGCACTTTCAATGCAGATGAAGGCGCTTGAGGTGGAGCTTGGCGTCGACCTCTTTGACCGCACCGTACGACCACCGCGACTTACGCCAATCGGCCGGAGCGTCGTCGAGGCATCGATCCCGCTCCTGCAGCACGAAGACAGCCTTCTCAAAATCTGTCGCCCGACGGACACGCTTGTTGGGCATTTCCGAATAGGATTTGTCACAACTGCTGCCGTTCGCTTGCTGCCGAACTTCCTGAACAACGCAAAACGTCAAGCACCGCAAGCGACCTTCTCATTCGAAACCGGCCTGTCCAAGGTTCTACAAGAAAAGGTTGTAAGCGGTCAGCTTGATGCCGCCCTTCTTACAGATGCAGAAGGTGTTCCCGACACGCTTGCGGAAAAGGTGCTTCGAGAGGAACCCTTTGCCTTTGCAGCCCATGAGAAATTGCTGAAAGACGGCCTCGCGGGTTTATTGAATGCGCAGCCCTTCTTTCACTTTATGCCCGACACCGGGATCGGAAAACTCATTGCTGGAGAGATGCTTAAGCACAAAAGACCAAAGGGTTCCGAAACCATTGTCCTTGATAACCTTGAAGCGATTATGGAGTGTGTTTCGGCAGGGTTGGGTTTTACGCTTCTGCCTGTCCCCGATGTTTTGCGGTATCGGTCTGACTACGTCAAAAGTATTTGTCTCCCACAATCGTCGGCTCGGAAACTTGTTCTTGCGACCGTGGGCAAGGGCGCGCTGGCTGGAAGTGAGGCGATGCTTGCCGCGCTATTTTCGACAGGCGAGGCCGTCGCTGCGAGCGAATAAGAAACACCTTTCCTGCACTCGCGGCTTCGGCTAGATCGACTATGATCTTGAAACGCACACGTGATCTCCGTTGCGTGTCCAGTCAGTTTGGACGAGTGCCCAAATAGAACCGGCTTCCGATCTTGAAGCCCTCAATTGGGTTCACACATTAACGGCCCGTTATTACCATTTACCTATGGTTGCCATTGCTGCGATTTGGCCCTTAGTATCGGTCATTCGCTGCATCTGTGATGGCAACTCCTCCAATTTGATATAGCGGCCATTTAAGATCGGGTGTGCAATATCTTCTACGCCGCAGAGACGCTAAAATCAGCAACGCTATCAGCACAAGCATCTTTTTAAGTCCGGCGTAAGAAATCCGACAGCACAACATTGAAGATATCGGGTTTTTCCAGATGTACCGCGTGGGCGCAGCCGGGAACGACGGAAAGCTCAGCCTGATTGATCGACTTCCAAAGTTGTTTGGTCTGTGTCCACGAATACGTGCGGTCCATGTCACCCCAGATCACCAGAGAGTTAGCTTTTATGGCAGAGAGATAATCATCGGCGCGCCAAGCGCGCATTGCGTCCAGCCCCTTGAGCATGGCATCCGGTGTACATTGCGCTGCAATCTCAGCGCAGTCTGAGTAAGCTTCAGCAGACCGGCCATCCAAGAACCATGTCGCAGCGATGCGGCGAGCTGTTTCCTGGAAACCCTCGGTTTGGGCACGCCGTTTGCTTTCCTCGATTGTCTCGAAACGGTCGGGCAGGATGCCAACCGCGCCAGTGGAGTAAAGGATCAACCCACCTATCCGTTGCGGGGCACGATGTATCATTTCCTGCGCGATCATTCCGCCCATCGAATGTCCCAAGAGGTTGAATTGTTCGACGCCAAGGTGGAATAGATGTTCCAGGACCCAATCAGCAAATCCGCCGATCGTGTCGATGCTAGGTAAGCCTGCATTCTGTCCGAACCCAGGCAAGTCGATCGTGATCAGCTTTTGGGTTTCTGAAAATTGGTGCTGTTGCGGTGCCCATTGCGCGCCTCCCCCCATGAAACCATGGACTAGGACAAGCGGCCTCACTTTCGCTGTCCCTGCACAATTCGGTCAAGTATCATGGCGCAAAATAGGATGGCAAAACCTGCAAGGATTCCCTGCCCGACATTGGCGTATTGCAGCGCCTCAAGCACGTCTTCGCCCAGACCCTTGGCGCCGATCAACGAAGCTACCACGACCATGGCGAGCGACAGCATGATGGTTTGGTTGATTCCTGCCCGGATCGAGGGGCTAGCCAGGGGCAGATCGACCTTTGTGAGCAAGTACCATTTGTTTGCGCCAAAACTGATTGCCGCTTCGCGCACGCTTTCAGGCACGCCGCGCAGGCCCAGTACGGTCAGGCGTACCACAGGAGTACCGCCGAAAATCATCGTGACAATAACGGCTGCGGGCTTGCCGACGCCAAAAAACGCGATCACAGGCACCATGAAGACAAACGCCGGCATGGTTTGCATGAAATCCATAATTGGTTGGATGAAAGCATAAAAACGCGGGCGCCGTGCGGCGAACATTCCAAGTGGAATGCCTATCACGATTGAGAGACAAGCAGCAGTGCCTAGCAAAGCAAGTGTCGTCATTGCCGCCTCCCAGAAGCCCAAAAGACCCATATAGGCCAGGAACGCCCCTGAGTAGATAGCCGTGCTGATACCGGCAGTTAGCCAAGTTAGCAGTATGATCAGACATGCAATTACGATCCAAGGTGTCTGGACAAGGATGACCTCTAAGGCATCGAGCAGTGCACGGATACCGATCGTCAGCCCATCAAAAAAAGCTTCACTGTTGCGGACGCAAAACGCGATGAAGTCTTCCACCCAAGTGATGCCGGTCAAACGGATATCAGGATCTGTTGGAAAGTGACTGAGCAATGAAAAACGCCCGGGGAAGCTGTAGTGCAACATTGCCGCTGTTACGATTAACGCCATGAAAATTGTGCTGAACACGATCTCAGAAACAGGCATAGCTGAACGGATCGAACGATCCGAAATCCATTCTGAAAACCGTGCCTCAAGCGCCCAGTTTGCCACAACCGACTGCACCGCTTTTATGACCAACAGAATAATAAGACCTGACAATATGATCGCGGGGCCTTGGGCGGCCAATGCTTCGGCTTCGGCTCGTATACCGCCGATATTGGCCTCAAGAGATTCGACAGTACGCTGGTAGACATCAATCTTGTCGGAATTTGCTTCGATCGCAGCAGCCAATTGCTGACGACGCAACTCCAATGTTCCTTCAATTGAAGCGATACGAGCCATCGCGTCGGCTGCGAGGTCTCCAAAAAGACCGCGGGCAATCTGCACATAGGCGAGTGTTTCGATGATTAGGAATGGGAGTGCCCAAGACCACAAGCCACGCGCTCCGAACCAGATTGGACCGAAAATCCCGGCCATCAGATTGAAGGTCGCCGTAAAGCGAGCGGACGCGCCGATCTTGTCAAAGTTTTTGATGTAATAATCGGGGTTAGTACGTACAAATGTGCGAATGTTCTCGCGCCGTTCTTCAGCATAGGCCAGAGCAGCTTCGCTTTCGGTATCTTCCAGCGGGTTTACGCCATCAGGGTTCGCGTCGGATGTGCTCATGATACTTCCGTCCCCTCGATTACTGTGCGCAGCAAATCGGCGCGGGTAATCAAACCCACATCCCTGCCGCCGTCCTCCACCAGGATGGCGCTGCTGTGGTCAATCGCCAAATTGATCAGAGTGCTAAGATTTTCCGCCTCATTGACGCGCGGTGCATCTGCGTCCAACGGGCCATGGGTGGCTACATAGTCTGAAATTGGTTGCATCACTGCGTGCGCGCGCACCACTTTGAGGCGCGAGATACCCGCTACGAAGTCTGCCACGTAATCGTCGGCAGGGTTCATAACGATGTCTTCGGCAGTGCCGATCTGAACCACTTTGCCATCGCGCATGATTGCAATTCGATTACCGATGCGCACCGCTTCGTCCAGATCGTGCGTAATGAAGATGGTAGTCTTCTTCAAAATCTTACTGAGCCGAATAAATTCATCCTGCAATTGTCGTCGAATGAGCGGATCGAGCGCCGAGAACGGCTCATCCATCAACAGCACATCCGGGTTCGCAGCCAATGCGCGCGCCAAGCCCACGCGCTGCTGCATTCCACCGGACAACTCGTGCGCGAATTTTGACCCCCAGGCCCCCAACTCGACAATGTCCAGAATCGCGGCGGCCTGCCGCATACGTTCATTTTTGCTAACTTGTCTGATTTCCAGCGGTAAGGCGACGTTGTCCAAAACCGAACGGTGCGGCATTAGAGCGAAGTTCTGAAACACCATACCGATTTTGTTGTTACGGAACTGCTGAAGCTCTTGCGGCCCCAGTGCCATAACGTCGGTTCCTTCGATCTCTATCTTGCCACCGGTAGGTTCCAGAAGCCGATTGAAGTGGCGCACCAACGTGGACTTGCCGCTGCCAGACAGGCCCATGATACAGAATATCTCACCGCGGTTCACAGACAGGCTGACATCAGCCACGCCGACAACACAGTTGAATTCAGCTAGTACCTCAGCTTTGCTCAGCCCACGCTCACGGATTGCCTGCAATGCGACTTCGGGTTTCGCTCCAAAAATCTTCCAGACATTCGATATTTTAATAACTGTATCGTCACCCATGCGTCCCCCAGCGGCCTCGGAATGGGCCTAGTTGGCTCAGGGTGGCAGCGAAATGGAACTGCCACCATGGTCATTTCTTCAGGTTGGGTTCAAAGACCCAGCCAACCATCCACACGCTCGGGGTTCGCTTCGACCCATTCTCTTGCTACGTCCGCCGGGTCGCGGCCATTGGCGCTGATTTCGAAGGCAAAGGCTGAAACATCATCAGCTGTTAACTTAAAGTTGGCAAAAAACTCAGCAATAGCCGGCGAACGGTCAACCAGCGAGTTGGACCATGCGATCTGCACGTTCTTAAGCGCGTCCTTGGTGGCAACTGTCGACTTTTCATACCAATCGGGATCATCCGACGGCTGCACCATCACATATTTTTCGGGGTCAAATGTGGGCTCCGACAGCATTTCCACGTCAAACATGTACCAAACTGCATGAGGTTTATAGCAATAGAATGCATAGCCCTCGCCCTTGGCGATGCTATCCTTGATACGCGCTGTTTTAACGCTTTCTTCAGCACGGACCGGTTCGATAAAGTCCAACAAGCCGTAGTCGCGCACCTTGACTTCGTTTACATTTGCTGAAGCCCAGCCTGGAGCACCGATCCACATTTCACCACGGCCATTGCCGTCGCTATCCATCAGTGCGGCAACATCAGGACGACCCAGATCGGCAATATCGGTGATGTTGTTCGCTTCACCAAAGTCCTTGGATACACAGAAACCTTGATTACCTTCGTAAGGGTTGGACGACAAGGTGACCGTTCCCGCGTCATCTACGTATTTTTGAGTAAAACTTTGTTGATTAGGTAGCCAAACATCAGGGTGAACATCGATGTCGCCCTTACCTTGGTCCATCGCCTGGAAAATCGTAGCGTTATTGCCGGGTACATACTCGACTGTGCCTCCGATCCTCATCTCGACAACCGCGCCTAGAAGATGTGCGATTGCCTGAGCACCAGTCCAGGATGGGACTCCGATTTTTACCTCTTCAGCCGCAGCGGCGGGCAGGGCCAAGAGGCCCAGCGAGACTGACACTGTCAGGGATTTCATGCTTATATTCATAGTAACTCTCCTGCTGGTAAGTTGAATTCTTATGCGCGCGCCCGCTTTCGTTGCGGGTCTATGAATGGAATTTCTGTGACTTTCGCACCAAGGCGTTTCATGCGCCCGTCAAGCTGCCCGATTTCCAGCCTATTTTCAGTTTTCGAGTGTTCCACCGAAAGGCGTGCGATCGCGATACCGTGCTCAAGCAAAGGAGACTTGGTTGCAGAGGTAATCACCCCGACCTGTCTTTCTTTTGCAAATACCGCATCTCCATGCATGGGAATATCGTCAGTTTCCAAAAGTAATCCCTTGAGAACCTGCCGCGGACTCTGCCGATTACGCTCCAATGCTGCCTTGCCGGTGAATTCGGCCTTGGTCAGATCAACAGCAAATCCCAGGCCGGCCTCGAACGCGTCGACGCCTGGCGCAAATTCAGCATTTGCAGCTGCTAGGCCCGCTTCGATCCGGATGATCTCCAGCGCGGCTGATCCCATAGGGGTGATCCCGAAACCTTCACCTGCTTCCATGATTGCGTCCCAAATGGCTACGGCATCGGCCTTTGAACAGAAAATCTCGTACCCGAGTTCCCCAGTGTAGCCAGAGCGGGACAGCATAAAAGGTGCCCCTTCGCGACCATTTAATCGGGCAACAGTACAGCCAAACCATTTGAGCTGATCAAGGGAGGGCACATGTGGTTGTGTGAAAACGATTTTGCGCAAAACCTCTCGGGACTTCGGCCCTTGCAAAGCCAGGTTTGGTAGCGAATTCCGCAGATCATGGATACGCACTTGGAACCCGCGTTCCTCCGCCAATGACTGCAATGCCCGACCGCTCTCCTCGGCGCCACAACACCAGCGGAACAGGTCATTTGCGAGTCGGAACAACGTACCGTCATCTATTACCGCGCCGGTATCGTCACACATCAGCGTGTAAGTACCCCGCCACTCCGGCAGTTTGGCGACATTGCGCGTGGTTGCCAGCTGCAACAGTTTCTCAGCGTCTGGCCCAATGATGTCGAATTTACGCAACCCACTCATATCCTGCAAAGTTACTGCTTCTCTGCAGGCCCAATATTCGCCCAATGTACCATATGACGGAAAGCTAACAGGTGCCCACATGTCCCGCGCAGGCGCAAAATGTTGGGTCAGCGGCTCCAGACGCTCGTGAAAGGCCGATTCCTGACTTATGGACATGGGGGCATCTTCCTTTTCGCGATAAGCGACCGCACGGCGGATTGGAGTATCTGGACGGTAGATCCGCACGTGCACATCTGTGGGATTCCAGCCATTTATCGGGTCAATGTCGTCTGGGCACGCCGTGGAAGCGCATACCAAGTCTTCCATTGCCCGCATTGCGACGTAATCGCCTGGGCGCGAATAGCTTTCATCTACCAGCAGTTCGTGGGAATTATGATCAATCCAAGTATTCCAGAAGAAATTAACTGCAGGCCAGGCCGCGCGGCGTCTAACTCCATATTGCGCCAGTGTTTCAGAAATGTTGTCAGAACAGTTGACATGGCCTGGAAAACCTCGCTCAGCGTATCCCCGTGCGGTGCAAGCCAACCCGTAAGTATCGTGTCGTCCGCAAGTGTCATGAACGACATTTAGAAGCGGGTTCATGTCACTATCGAAAAACTTGTCGAGCATACCAGGGCCAGGATAAGCGCGCCGGACCAAAGACCGAGTTGCAGTACTGTCGATCAGCCATTCTTCACCTTTTTCGAGTTTATCTGCTCGCATTGCGATAAAGTCCGAGCATTGTTGGCCCTCGACATCAATGATTTGGACTATTTCGCCTTGCTTAACTTCATATGACAATCCAGTGCCGCGCTTTACGGTGAATTCCTTTCGCACATCACCCAGGGGTTCGGGCAATATCGAACTACTGGCATTTGCCATTTGATGAGAGATACTGACTGATCCACCTCTGGACCCGGTTGCCAGTTGATCACGATCCATAGCCCGCATGATCCAAGCTGAAATTGTAGCACTGGCTTTTAGAACGATCAGATCATCATTTTCAGGAAGGTAAGCGATACCAATCTCGGATTCTGGTTTACCTCCCTGAGCTGCAATCCAATTGATCAGTTTTTCGCCATCTACTTTGGAGAAATCCAAAACTCCTGCTTTAATAAGCGCTAGCGACACAAGCGCATCTCCGCCCACTTCGTCAAAAGCAATGACTTGCAGTTGGTTTTTAGGCCAATTGCCTGTCACCGACAGAAGATCACCTGGTCGCATGATAACATTCAGTATTTCGCGCGGACCTAGCGTATATGTTTTTCCGTGCGACGGCTTCTGAAACCCTGGGTAAAAGCGTCCAGGCGTCATGTAACCGCTATTGCTGAACTCATGTAGTATCGAATAATCGCGCATCGTATTCCAAAGTGAGTCGCTTATTGTAACTAGTTACATAATCTTGATGAAACTAGTTACATGTGTCAAGGTAACTGTCGCGAGATCGAGGATATCCAAGGAATTCAAAGGAATTGACCGAGCAGAAATATAAGAAGCGCGCGAACCTTCGGGATGTTGCCAAGGCAGCAGATGTTTCCGTTGCGACGGTGTCGCGCGTACTGAATTCTCCGAAAACCGTGTCTGAAGACACGCGCCACCGTGTGCTTGATGTTATTTCGAAGCTGCATTTTGTACCAAGTGCTGCAGCCCGTGCGATCAATTCCGGGAGAACCCGAGTCGTTGGGGCCATGGTTCCAACTCTGGACAATGCAATATTCTCAAAATTTCTAGCTGCTCTTGAAAAAGGTTTGGCACTAAATGGTTTGTCACTCGTAGTCGCAACTACAAATGGCGACCCGGACGTAGAAACGAATAAAGCGCAAGGTCTGGTTGATATTGGTGCAGAAGCACTGATTGTTTCCGGCATCACACACAGTCAAGACTTCGAAAAGATCATCGAACGGACACGCCTCCCTGTGATCGCCACCTCCTACTATGAAAGGGACCACCATTTTCCGACCATCGGTTATGATAACGCCGGCGCTTCTTGCACCGCTCTCAATTTTCTTCTGTCTGCTGGGCATAGAAATATTGCCGTGATTCACGGGCCAACAAAAAACAACGATAGGACGCTGGCACGGCTTGATGGTTTGAAGAATCCGGATGTGAACCACACCCTGCAAATGTACGAAACGGAAATTTCAATAAAAGGTGGCTGCGTCGCAACTCAGAATCTTCTTGCAGGGGACACGGCCTTTTCTGCTATTCTCTGTTTTTCCGATGTCTTGGCGATGGGCTCTCTTTTTGAATTGCAAAGAAAGCGGGTAAAAGTGCCTCATGAAATGTCAATTGTTGGCATCGACGATCTGCCCTCTTCATCCTGCACCTTTCCTGAAATCACGACCGTGCATTTGCCCGTCACACGGATGGGTGAAGCCACTGCCACAGCGATAGTTGAGTGGTTGGAAAACCAAGCCGTTCCTAAATCGAAACTTCTTCAGGCTGAACTGATTGTGAGGAACTCCACACGAAAATTGGCATAGATTGGCTTCTTGTACTGAAAATAGACTGAAGCGGTGTAAAATGTGTGTTTTTCATCTAAAAGCTGACGCAATGAACATATGACTGCCATTGGGCTACTTCCAGTGAAAGGAGGCTTTGTCCGATCAACCGCCATTCGTTACCTGGCATTGAGCGCCTGGATTATTAGGTTCGCGACGGGCCGAACTCGAAAAGAATAGACGCCAGATCGACGGTTGCTTTGGGTTCGTAGCAGACTTCAGAGGCGACACAGAAACTCGTGATATAGTCCCTTGTCAACGCCGGCTTGACGGTGTGGGCGGACATGGTGGATCGGATGGTCAGTCATAGAAACGCTACACTTACCTGCCATTCGCGCACTTTGCCAGTTTGGAACAAAGGGCTTGTCGTCAGTCAGAAACGGCCTTTTGCAGAAGCTCATTCTCCTTCTGCAAACGCTTGAGTTCCTTTCGTTAATCGGCTCCCATCCCACCATATTGCTTACGCCACAGGTAGTAGGTTTGTTCCGTTATGCGAACCTCGCAGATCACATCTGCACGCATCATTCCCTAACCAACAAGCACATCAACTTGTCGCAGTTTCTGATCTATTTCCTCTGCCTCGTGTCTCTTGATCGAAATTCTCGATCCTCCGCTTTTCAATCATAACGGTGGTTCAAATCAAATGGGGTATTCCATTGTCAGCTATGCATATCCGCATCTATGATGGCGCGGATCCGTTCCGAATCCTCAAGTTCGATGCTGGTGATCTCGTCATAAAGGTTGCGAAACTCGGGCTCATCCATCAAAAACTCAATCTTAGCCTGGTGCCAGGCAACAGCTTTTTCGTGTAGCCGCGCAATCTGGGGAATGGCTAGCAACGCTTCCATCGCCACTGACAATCTGGCCAGGTTGCGTTGGATAGTAACGTCCTGATACTGGTTCCAATCCATCCGTATCCAATAGTTGCGCCCGACAGTGCGATCCACATGCAGGGCTCGTCCGCGTTGACGCTTGACCAAGAAAGACTGCGCAGATCTTAGTGCGTAGTGGTTTAGCTGGACCAGTTCATAACCGATGGTCTTGATATCGGACCTCCAGCCATTCTTTGCCACTTTGTGCGTGATATCCTGACCCGATCCATTGACCCATAGCACCTGTTCGGCTTTTGCTTCTTTCAGCTTATTTGGCCGGTGACAGCTTAGTTTACGATAGGCACGAATATTCCTGGTGGCGGTCTTGAAGCCCCAAGCGGTATGCGGTTTGGGCAGATATGACGGAGCGCATCGGTCAAATTGCGCCAGGACCGGCCTGTCTTCGTAGGTCTTTATCCCGGCCGACCCAAATTGCCGCCAGGTCATGGCAATATTGCTGACTCCGTCGGGCAGGCGCTTATAAAGTTCCGGCAGTGTCCCGTTACCAAAGCGGATGTTGATAAACTCATCCACATCAATATGGATAACCCAATCAGCACGTTTGACCACCTTGAGCTTTGCAGACTGGTTCAGAGCCCACTGTTGCGGGGAATTGCCCTTCCATTTGTTGTTGTCGACATGCGTGACCAGACCGGTTTTGGCCAGCGCATCTAGCATCAGATCCGTGCCATCCTCGCAGCCATTGGTATAGATAACAAAGTGATGCACACCGATCGATTGATGGTATGCAATCCATTCCAATAGGAAAGGGCCTTCGTTTTTCATGCAACCGATCAGCACCGTGCCGCTGGTACCCTCTGGCGGCCTTAGGTCCACCGGCACCGTGTCACCCATGGGTTGACTTTCATCAAAACTGGTCAGGTCATTGCGCGGCAAGAAGCGACGGGCAAATGGCAGCACTTCTTTTGGAGTGGATTCTTCTTTTGCAGAGGAGGCCAGGGTAGAGAATGCAGGAGGCTGCGCAGTCAGATCATCTGGCCAGTCAATCCGGTTAACTATCGCATCGGCCCCAAATTGTGTGGCCCAAATTCTGGCGCGATCAGATCCTGAATCAAGATCAGTCAAAATCAGGATGTCGGCCGCCAATTGCCCCAAAACTTCGTGGACTCGACTAACAGAGACTTCCGTGGTGAGGTTTTCTGCTAGCCCTGGCATGGCCAAAAGCATGAACCACGGTCGCTCATTAGCAATCGCACTAGCGAGTGCGGGCAAAAATTCGGGCGGCTCGGCCTTTGCACGTCTTCGCCGTGTAATCTGCGCAAACGTAACCAGTTGCTGCTGCAAATCCGCATTATCGATACTCAAAACAGACGCAACCCCATTGGCTTGGCGCGCCTGATCCCGAGCTGTGTCGCGTATATCCAGGATTAGCTGCATTAGTCAGCGGGCTCTTGATGGATGGGAACCAGCTGGTCGCCAAGGGCTTTTTCCAGTTTTCGGATGGTTCGCCGCCGCTGCCGCCAGAACATTTCTTCCCAGGCCAGATCAGGTGAGACAAATCCTGCATCGGCAAGCATTTTATGCAATCTGGACATGTCAAGCTCTCCAAGTGAATGGCGGTTGGGACGACCGCGCGAAGCCAATACCCAATCGGTGCGAATGGCATTGGCGACTAAAGGCTCTTGCCCGCAAAAGGCCGCTAGCTGAGCTGAGATATTGTGATGCACCGAAGAAGTGCGGCGCGGGATCATTGCAACCTGCTGATCTGGACGGCCTACCAGAGCAAAAAGATGCAGTGCCGACCCGTCTAGTGCAACGATCTGACGGGCGGCTTTGTAACGCGCGATCTGCTTTTCCATCGGGTGTTGTTCCGGATAGAAAATCTCGTACCCGTTCTGGCGCAAATTCTCTTCGAGAAACTCTTCTCCGATAACGCCACCCCGCCGTATTCCAAGACCTGCGCGCGAGATATAAAGCCGCTCCGGCCCATCAGGGGGAACGTCGGCGCCAAAATTTTGATGGATCAAGGCACGATATTCAGGCGTTCCCGCCACAATCGGGCCCAGCCCAAACCCCTGACCGGGCACATGCAGATATTCTATCTGAGTTGGCTCGGTCACCACTTTGATTGGAAGATCAATACCCAGAAGCGTAAAAAAATTATGCTGCATAGGGCGTGTTTCATCCCCATTGGCGGGTCGCTTGGGGGTAAAGAGGACCCCATCAATATCCTTCGCGATTGCCGGCAGCGGCCAAAGACGTGCGGTGCTTTCAGCCAGGAAATGACCAAAGTGTACCCATAACAGCCCGGCATAAAGCCAGCGACCCGACAATTGCGGCAAAGGGACTGTTGGCGATACCGGTTGGGTGGTCATGGCACGCTTTCCCCGCCAAAGCGCCCCATGCGCGCAATATTCCCGGTCTTCAGTCAGAACACCGGCTTCCTGCACCGTATCGGAGACTGCGGGCGGAACCACGATAGCCCGCTCAAGTGCAACAAGTTCACGTGACCATCCTTGATCAGGCTGAGGAGGTTGGTTCAGATCATTATCGTTAAGCGTAGACATCTTTGTTCACACCCGGTCAGAGCGACCGGGTCGACAAAGACATGCTTTTAGTCGGTCTTCTGGTGTTAAAGGCCGGGATAGATGATCGGCGAATATCCTTGTGATCTGTAGCCAGCTTCTTTGACATTCGCCTATCCCATAAACTGGACCCCAGATTAATCCAAGATCTGTGTTCGGGCTTCATAACATTCGGCCCTATTCACCCCAGTATTCTGATATGGCCGTACCTGCGCCGCTGCAAGTAATCGTAGTGAAATTTCTACGCCAGAAAAAGTAAAGGCTCTATCCGTAGGAAGACAATCGAATATGTTGACAGTGTCGCAGTTTATCATCCTTGCCTGAAGCGATCGCCATTACTTTGATTGCCAAGTTGTTGCACGTTGTACTCAATACAGTGGCCGGTTGGGGAACTGTCTGCCGAACAACTTGGCACTACGGTGTTAGCAGATGACGCCTAGTGTTTTTGATTCCGATCGTCCGAAACTTGGACACATACTGGCGCTTCTGACTTGCCCAGACATTTTAATCTTGGTCAACAGACTTCAGCACATCCTGTGGCATCGCCTTAGAGGGATCGATGTCATGTTTCTTGCATAGCTTGGCGACCTGGCTGTTGGGATGCGGCAAAGGAAACCCACCGTCCATATTGTATTTCTTGCGCATGCTTGAGCCGCCAATGTGATGAACCCCCAACGCGTTTTCATCGAGCGATATGCGGGAAAACCGCGGCCGAAAATAATTCAAGCGCATGGCTGTAGGTTCTTGGGAATAGAATGACTCGGGTGGCAGGGCGTGTTTAACTTCACCGTTTTTGCCCAGAAAATAAGAGATAGCCTGAGGCCCGAACGTATAAAATGGCAGCTGCGACAGGTTTTCCAACGGTACCGAGAAAGAGCCATCTTCATTGGACTTGCCGATGGAAACATCAATATTTTTTTTCCACGGCCAGTCATTGGGGATCACGATCTCAGACCCGTTCATAAAGTCATACATACCTTGCAATGTTGGAGAACTGTGCGGCAACCGGAGAGCCGCATTGTTAAAATAGCGTTTCTCTTTTGCGAAAACATACGGAATGTCGGGGATCGGCTGCATACACAGCATATCGCAATCCATCCAGATTTCGTCGGATTCCCGAAGCATGTTGATCCTGAAAAAATCCGACAACGGGGCATAAGCGCTGTTTCGCTTTTCGTTTCGCCATATTTTCAGGTGGTCAGGTAAGAAAATACGTGCATCCGCATTTTCAACGCCCGGTGGCGTATTCGTGATTTCATTCAAAGAGTACAACTTGACCTTATGGCCGTGATCCACAAAGCTTTTGAGGCAGAGTTGCTCGAAAAAAGTCAGACTGGATCCATGCCAAAACGATGAAATTACTGGAGAAATTTCCATGCTGGATCAATGCCCGTTATATTTTTCGCTTGCTCCGCATTAGCATGGCTCCGGTATTCGATCCACTGGTTTAATGATCCCGATACAAGCGCAATTGTGATGGTGACCCAACCGTCCAATATGAACTGTCTGTAGCGCAGGTCCGTTAGTCAGAATTCTCGCACCTTTGTGTTTCGCGAAAAAGAACGAGCGGTAACGATCAAACTTTAGGGGCTCGCAATAAGCAGTAATTGTTTGGTTACCTCAACTTTGGTCCAATTTTCTCAGTCCTCCCCGACAAAGGTCGCAAGATCACCCAAACTGTCTTAAATCGGATCGTCCAATAAGACCTCAGGATGCTCTTGCTTAAGGCGGAAAATTCACCGATCAAGGTTGCCACAAATCCAGACTTATTGGGCAATAGAGGAAGCCGGTGACTCTAAAGACGTGCAATCAGGGATTTTGGCCCTTCCCAAACACAGGACTCCTTTAAAGATGGCCACCTGGGGTGTCGTTACCATGGTCAAAGAGCCGCCAGAGCTGGTGGCTATATTTGCTTCCTATTATGCGTCACTCAGCGCGCAAGAGATCTTTATCTTTCTGGATGGTGATGATCCGAAAGCGCGGCAACTTCTGGCTCAGATACCGAACTGTCGCGTTGAAGTGATGGATGACACGTTTTTTCGAAGAAACTGGGACTGTGCTTATCCAGAAAACAGTTTCAGACGCCAAAGACTGATAGCGACAAAAGCCTATCGAGAAGCAACGGTCGATTGGATGCTTTTCCTCGATGCGGACGAGTATCTGCAAGCCGATGATTTTGCGCAAGAGCTTGCTGACCTGCCCTCGGATGTTGATACGATTTCAATTCCTAATGGCGAGCGCGTGTTTTCGACCGAGGACACCACACCCGGACTTTTTGGTGGTCTTATGCTGAAGCCTAAGCACACCCGCGGCTATGTCGCCCGAAGCTTATTCGGAGAAGAACGACTCAAGTACAGCGACAGAGGATTTTGTGCGCATCGTTTCGGAAAAAGCGCCACCCGAACGGGGAAAAACATCAAGTTAGGTGTTCATGCGCCACAGCGGTGGAGAGGCAACATCAAGCGACATGTTTCTCAACAATCGGTCATTTGTCACTTTGACGGACTGACCGAAATCCACTGGATGCTCAAATTGCTGAGATATCATGATATGGGCACATATGAATCACCTAAGGGCAGCAACGATTTCCGCTATGAACAGGTCCAATTCCTGAAAAATTCATCTTCTTTGAATGCTGTTCAAGAGCTTCATGACATTATCCGAAAATACGACAAGGACACCGAAGAAAGACTAAGGGGTCATGGTCTTCTCGATGATGTGCAGGTCCGCCCTTTCCGGGGTTTGGATACCTATTATCCTGACCACGAGTTTGATTTGTCGGTTGAGTGGTTCAACGATGTTCTGAAGATGAATATGTCGGACCTCTATGCGAGATTACCGACATGATGTTTGATGCAAATAGTCTGACCTTATGCAAAACATGCTCTACCGACCGCTCATCCTTGGAATGGAGCAAGAATGACCGAAACGAACCCTGATGTTGCGATCCAGTACCGTGGATTGAAGATACCTTCATCGCCATTTCTGGACGAAACGATTATAAATCTGATCGAGCAGGACAATTATGAAAGCTGGGAAATGGATGGCGCTTTGAGCGTCGTTCAACCTGAGGATCGTATTCTGGAAATGGGCGCCGGGCTGGGTATCGTGAGTGGTGTTGTCGCGCTCGAGAACAAACCAGAGGCTATTCTCAGTTTTGAAGCCAATCCAAATCTAATTCCACACATCCGTCGTTTACATGCCCTAAATGGGCTTTCAGACCGGATCGAAGTCCGGAATGCGATACTAAGCGCCAATCCAAAGGATCCCGACTCTATTCCGTTTCATATTGACGCTTCATATCTAGGGTCTTCAGTTTTTGATAATGAAGGTGAATCAATAACATCAGTGCGCGTAGCTAAAGCGGACTTCGAAGCGGTGAAACGAGAGTTCGCTCCGACGGTTCTTGTGATGGATATTGAGGGGGCGGAACTGGATTTCTTGAGGAATGCGGACCTGTCGGGCATTCGAGCCATTGTTATTGAATTCCATCGCCTCATTTATGGGCACAAAGGTGTACGGGCCTGTAAAAGGATTCTTTCTAACGCGGGTTTTCTACGGCTGGACGATTTGTCTTGGAGGGTCGTTTGGACCTGCACGCGAGATATTGGCTGAGCCCTCTTCATTGCGATGGGCAATTTTCGGGTTAGGTGATTTGGCCAAGCCAGTTGAGCGCCCTGAAATGAGACTATCGGCCGGCTTGTGACCTGAATTTGCCCATCGCAATTCACGCGCTGCAACTATCTGCATCTATGAGCAGTAACTTGTGACAGAATCTCAAAAAAACTGTTTCTGCCTTCAATTTCGGATCGCGGGGCTGGGTCAACGACCACGATGTCGGCGCTGAGTGTCCCTGTCTTATTGTGCCGTTTTCCGGTCATAGCATCTGGAAACACCACCATTTTGCGACACCGGCAACACCCCGAGTTAACTGCAAAGCTCAAAGCGAAGCCGCACCCATCAAACTGTGTGCAACAAAACTGTTGACGAGACCTGATCTCATCAATAGTCGGTAACCATCTGTTGGGGTGCCCCTCGGGGCTGAGATGCTGACTTGCAAACCCATTGAACCTGACCCGGTTAGGACCGGCGGAGGAAACAGACATACCGGGCGCCCCGTGTCACAACTCGTGTCACAATGCAGGCTACGGGTCTTTCCACGCACATCCTGACCATGACAATGAGGGATGTGCCATGGTTGCGACAGCATTGACGATTGCCGGTTCCGACAGCGGGGGCGGCGCGGGAATTCAGGCAGATCTTAAATCATTCGGCGCAATGGGCGTGTTCGGTTGCAGCGTGGTCACCGCGATAACCGCGCAGAATACCTGTGACGTGACCGCAGTACATCCGGTACCCGACAATATTGTCGCGGCTCAGATCAAGGCGGTCCTGGACGACATCCGCATAGACGCCATCAAGATCGGAATGCTGGGCACGCCATCATTGGTCGAAACAGTGGCCCGTGCATTGGAAGGTTTTTCCGGACCTGTCGTCCTCGACCCCGTCATGGTGGCGAAATCCGGGGTCGCCCTGCTTGAAGATCAAGCGATTGCCGCGCTGAAGCAGTATCTTCTGCCGCGCGCTGACCTGCTGACACCAAACCTGCCCGAGGCGGACAAGCTGCTGGGACAAACCCATAAGGGCGACAGTGCCGGACTGGTTGCGCCGTTGCTGGCGCTAGGTCCTAAGGCGGTTCTGATCAAGGGCGGCCATGCCGATGGCATTGAGTGCCTTGATGTGCTGGCAAAGTCAGGGTTCGTTGTCACGCTGGGGGCACCGCGGATCGCGACCCGCAACACGCATGGTACTGGCTGCAGTTATTCCGCAGCAATTGCGGGCTGCCTGGCGCGCGGCATGGATCCTGAGACCGCGGTGCGGCGGGCGCATGGCTGGCTGCACGCTGCAATAAAACGTGCCGACGGGTTGGAGATTGGACAAGGCCACGGCCCGGTGCATCATTTTCACGAGATGTGGGCATGAGCGCTGTCACCATACTGGGTGCAGGGGTTGCCGGGCTTTGCGTGGCAGCCGAGCTGGTGTCACGCCGTGTTTCCGTACGGATGATCGACCCGGCAGGTCCCGTGAATACGCATTCCTGCAGCTGGTGGGCCGGGGGCATGTTGGCACCGAAATGCGAGGGCGCAGTCGCCGAACAGCCCGTGGTGGAACACGGGTGTAAAGCAGCGGATTGGTGGCAAAAGCAGGGGGCGCAGTTCGGTCTGGATGTGACCCGGAACGGTACCTTGGTTGTCGCTCTGGGCCGGGATCAGAGCGAGCTGACGATGTTTGCACGGCGCGCCGAAGGCGTGGAATGGCTGGACCGCGAGGGCATCGCGCTCCACGAGCAGCATTTGGCCGAGCAATTCGGCAAGGCGTTGTTCATCGCAAGTGAAGCGCATCTCAATCCCCGCCCGATGTTGACCGGGTTGCATGCACACCTGGTGGCTTCGGGCGTTGAGTTTCTGACTGCAGGCGAAACGCTGGGTCAGGTCATCGACTGCCGTGGTCTCGCCGCGCAGGATCGGCTGAGCGATTTGCGCGGGGTCAAGGGTGAGATGCTCATCGTGCGCTGCCCGGATGTGTCACTGTCGCGTCCCGTGCGGCTGCTGCATCCTCGTTTCCCGCTCTACATTGTACCGCGCGGCGATGGCGTATTCATGTTGGGCGCAACCCAGATCGAAAGTGGGCAGCGCACCCGCGCAAGCCTGCGATCCGTGATGGAACTAATGAATGCGGCCTATGCGCTGCACCCGGCATTTGGTGAGGCCGAGCTGCTGGAAATTGGCGTCGATGCCCGCCCGGCCTTTGCGGACAATCAGCCGCGCATCCGCCATTTCGAAGATCGCATCATGGTGAACGGGCTGTACCGCCATGGCTATCTGCTTGCTCCGGCGTTGGCGGGGATGGTGGCAGATCTGGTGACCTGCGGCACGCAGCCCGCGCTTTGGTACGAGAACTGCGAAGGCACGAAAAGCGCGTATGAAACGCTGGGGAGAACCACATGAAACTGATGGTGAATGGTGAGGTCACCGAGGCCAAGGGCCCCAGCCTTGCCGATCTTCTGGTCGAACTAGGCAAAGGCAATGACAAACTGGCCACGGCGGTGAACGAGGTGTTCGTTCCGGCATCAACACGTGCGGCGCAAATGCTTTCCGATGGGGACCGGATCGAGCTGGTTTCGCCGCGGCAGGGGGGCTGACATGCCGGAATTCTACGGCAAGGAAATAGCGTCGCGCCTGATGTTGGGCACCGCGCAGTATCCGTCGCCCGCAGTGCTCGCCGATGCGTTTCGACGTTCGGGCGCAGGCATTGCCACGGTGTCGCTGCGTCGCGAGGCGGGTGGTGAAAGGGCCGGGCAGGATTTCTGGTCTCTGATCCGTGATTTGGGTGTCGAGGTGTTGCCCAATACCGCCGGGTGCTACTCAGTACGCGAAGCGGTCACTACGGCGCAGATGGCGCGCGAACTTTTCGAGACCAACTGGATCAAGCTTGAGGTGATCGGCCATGCCGACACTCTGCAGCCCGACCCGTTCGGCCTTGTGGAGGCGGCGCGCATCCTTGCCGACGATGGGTTCGACGTCTTCCCCTATTGCACCGAAGATCTGGTGCTGTGCGAGAAACTGATCGAGGCAGGCTGTCGTGTGTTGATGCCTTGGGGGGCGCCGATCGGCACCGGACTGGGGCTGAACAACCTTTACGGCCTTCGCTCGGTACGGGCTCATTTTCCCGAGGTGCCTCTTGTGGTTGATGCAGGGCTGGGCCTGCCATCACAGGCGGCACAGGCCATCGAAATCGGCTATGATGCGGTGCTGCTGAACACGGCGGTCGCTAAGGCAGGTGATCCGGCGGCGATGGCCCAAGCGTTTGCCCGCGCGGTTGAAGCCGGTGCCTTGGCCTTCGGTGCCGATGCTATGGAACCGCGCGACATGGCCTCGCCCTCAACACCTGTTTTCGGAAAGGCCATGCTGTGACGCTGCCGTCGTTCTACCCGATATTCGATGACATCTCATGGCTGCGCCGAATGCTGCCGCTCGGAGTGCGGTTGGTGCAGCTGCGCATCAAGGAACATCCCCTGGATGCGGTGCGCGCGCAGTTGGCGGAGGCGCGGGATTTGTGCCGCGACCACGGCGCGCTGTTGGTGGTCAATGACTATTGGGAACTGGCGATTGAGCTTGACTGCGACTGGGTGCACCTAGGGCAGGAAGATCTGGATACCGCTGACCTTGACGCGATCCGAGCTGCTGGATTGAAACTTGGAGTCTCAACCCATGACGAAGCAGAGCTTAAGCGTGCGCTGGCTTTGCGGCCTGACTATGTGGCACTCGGGCCCGTTCATCCGACCATTCTTAAAAAGATGAAATGGCACCAGCAGGGTGTCGAAAAGCTGACCGACTGGAAGGCGCGGATCGGACCTATTCCGCTTGTGGCGATAGGTGGCATGTCGGTCGAGCGCGCGCAGGGTGCGTTCGCCGCCGGGGCCGACATCGTGTCCGCCGTGACCGACATCACCTTGAAGGACGACCCAGAAGCCCGTGTACGCGAATGGCTAAGGATCTGCCTATGAGCCGCTATGCACGCCAGATTGCTGTACTTGGCTTTGGCGCGTCGGGGCAGGAAAACCTGCGCACCGCGCATGTACTGGTGATTGGCGCAGGAGGGCTTGCCGCACCAGTGCTGCAATATCTGGTCGGGGCCGGTGTGGGACGTATCCGTTTGGTTGATGCTGACAAGATCAGCCTGTCGAACCTGCACCGCCAAACGCTGTTCCGTGAACGCGACATAGGGCAATCCAAAGTGCAGGTGGCAGCACGTGAAATGATGGCGCTGAATGATGAGGTGCGGATCGAACCGGTCGAAACCCGCTTTGATCCGGCCAATGCCTCGCAACTTTGTCAGGGCATCAATCTGGTGCTGGATTGTGCCGATAGTTTTGCCGCCAGCTATGTAGCCTCGGATGTTTGCCTTGATGCCGATTTGCCGCTGATCAGCGCCAGCGTGGTGGGCTCGGAGGGCTATGTCGGGGGCTTCTGCCACAAGGCTCCGGGTCTGCGCGCGCTGTTCCCGGATCTGCCTGCAAGGCTGGGTTCCTGTGACGCCGATGGCGTGCTTGGCCCGACGGTGGGTATGATCGGCAGTCTGCAAGCGCAGATCGCGGTTGCGGTGCTGAGCGGGGACCTTACGCCAATGGGGCGTCTGGTGACCTATGAGGCCACCAGCATGCGCTTTGGCGGTTTTCGCTTTGACGGCGCGCCGGATCCCGCACCAGAGCCGGACTTCATAGCGCAAGAGATGCTTCGGGCCGACGATCTGGTAATCGACCTACGCGCCGCAGATGAAACTGGCCCGGAGCTGGCCGGGGCTCAGCGCCTCAGTGTCGATGAAATCGATCCGCGTGACCCCCTTTTGCAAAACAACAGACGCCTCATCCTTGCCTGCCGTTCCGGTCTTCGGGCCTGGCAGGCTGCGATGCGGATTTCCACGAAAAACGGGCCCGAAATCAAGCTTCTGGCCCTTGGTGACAACAACTGAAACGAGGAAACCGAATTGAAACATTTTCTGACCGTAGCGGCGATGCTGATGGCTACACCGGCGCTGGCACAAGACAAGATGACTCTGCTGCTGGATTGGTTCGTAAACCCTGATCACGGTCCGATCATCGTAGCGCAGCAAAAAGGTTATTTCGCAGACCAGAATCTTGAGGTCGAGATTGTGCCGCCTGCTGATCCCTCGGCCCCACCGAAACTGGTAGCCGCCGGGCAGGGTGACATCGCCGTGAGCTATCAACCAAACCAGCACCTCCAGGTAGCCGAAGGTCTGCCGCTGATGCGCGTAGGTACACTTGTGGCAACGCCACTCAGCTGTCTTCTGACACTAAAGGACGGCCCGATCCAAGAGATCAGCCAGCTAAAGGGCGGCAAGATCGGGTTCTCGGTCGCTGGCGTGGAAGAGGCAGTGCTGGGCGCCATGCTGGGCAAGCACGGCGTCGCGCTGAACGAGATCGAGATGATCAACGTCAACTTCTCGCTCAGCCCCTCGGTCATGTCGGGGCAGGTCGATGCGGTGATAGGTGCCTATCGCAATTTTGAGCTGAATCAGATGGAAATCGAAGGCGTCGAAGGCCGATGCTTCTATGTCGAAGAAGAAGGCGTGCCGACATATGACGAGCTGATCTATGTCGCCAACCCCGAGCTGATGGACAAGGACAAGGTGCGCCGCTTCCTGCGCGCCACCGAGCTGGCCACGCAATACATCGTCAACAACCCGGATGAAAGCTGGGAGGTTTTCAAAAGCTACGCGGAAGAGCTGGACGACGAGCTGAATGCAAAGGCTTGGGTCGACACCCTACCCCGCTTTGCCTTGCGTCCTGAGGCGCTGGACGAAGGCCGCTATATCCGCTTCGAGGAATTTCTGGCCAAAAGCGGCCTAGTCGAGGGCACCCGCCCGGTATCGAAAATCGCAGTCGATCTGGGGGCACAATGAACTACGGCACCTCATTTGAGGCATGGCGAGCGGCGGCCGGGGAAACCTGGGCTGCCTATACCCGCCATGCATTCGTGCGGGGCATGGGTGATGGAACCCTCCCGCGCGCGGCGTTTTTGCACTATCTCAAACAGGACTACGTTTTTTTGATCCATTTCGCCCGCGCTTGGGCGCTAGTGGTGACCAAGGCCGAGTCCGTCGCGGATATGCGCCTCGCCGCGGGGACAGTGAATGCACTGATCAATGACGAGCTTGCCCTGCATATCGGCATCTGCGCCGAGGCTGGGATTTCCGAGGAAGAACTTTTTGCAACGCAAGAGCGTCAGGCCAATCTTGCCTATACACGCTATGTACTGGATGCCGGGCATTCCGGGGATATGCTTGATCTTCTGGCCACACTGGCCCCCTGCGTCATGGGCTATGGTGAGATCGGGGCAGAGCTTTCGGCGACAAAGACCTCGGAAACCTATGCCGATTGGATCAACACTTATGGCGGGGAAGATTACCAACAGGTCTGCTGCGATGTTGGCGCGCTGATCGATGGCGTGGTAGCGCGGCGCATCGGGGATGACCCGCAAAACTGCCCACGTTGGGCAAATCTTTGCGACCGCTTCCACAAGGCGACCGAGCTTGAGGTCGGCTTTTGGGGCATGGCATCGCAGCCATGAGCCCGGCCCCCGCCCTATATCTGCGCGGATCACTGTCGATTGGCGACACATCCATCGCGCGCGGCATTGATCTGCGACTTGATGCAGGGCGGTGGACCTGTCTTCTGGGGGCCAGTGGTGTGGGCAAATCCACAGTGCTCAAGCTGCTGGCCGGAGTGGGAGACCATGTTTCTTTGGACGGTGAAATCTGGGCCTCGGACGGTGGCGCGCTGGCCGGGCGGGTGGCCCTAATGGCGCAGAGTGATTTGTTGCTGCCTTGGCTATCAGCGCTCGACAATGTGGCAATAGGGGCACGATTGCGCGGCGAGACGCTTGACCGGGATCGAGCCGAGCACGTGCTGGAGCAAGTTGGGCTAGGCGCGCATCTAGACAAGAAACCGGGAGAGCTCTCCGGTGGGCAGAGACAGCGCGTGGCCTTGGCCCGAACCCTGATGGAAGACCGCCCCATTGTGCTGCTGGACGAACCTTTTTCCGCCCTTGATGCCCTGACTCGGGTGCATATGCAGGACCTCACCGCACAGCTGCTGAAGGGACGTACGGTGCTGCTTATCACCCATGACCCGGCCGAAGTGGCGCGGCTGGGGCAGAACATCATGATCATGACGCGCGACGGGCTGCACCCGGTCGAAACTCCAATGGGCAGCATCCCGCGCCCTGTTGATGATCCGGGCGTGCTAGGCATCCAGGCCGCGCTGCTTCAACAACTCAGGACGGACAGATGAGCGCAAGCGAAACTCTCAGGGCGCTGAACCAGGACAACTGGACAGCGGCCACGACACATGACTTTACCAATGCGCTGGCTACCGGAACGCTCGATCACGGCAAAATGGCTGGCTATTTACAGCAGGATTACCTTTTCGTGGAAGGCTTCGTGCGTCTGCTGGCCTCAGCAGTGGCGCATGCACCCAACCTCGCCGATGCTGTGCCGGGCGCGCGCTTTCTGGGCCAGATCTGCGGGCCAGAGAACACGTACTTCCTGCGTGCATTAGACGCGCTGGACGTGCCCCAGGCAAGCGAAGCCGCACCCGAAACCCTGGCGTTTCAGGCCCTGATGGACGAAGCCCGCACATCCGGGCGCTACGAGCGGATGCTGGCGGTGTTGGTGGTCGCGGAATGGGTCTATCTGGATTGGGCCAGCCCGGTCGAAGCCCGCGCCGAAGATCTGCCGTTCTGGCTGGGAGAATGGATCACTCTGCACTCAGGCGACAGGTTCGAAAGTGTGGTCGCCTACCTACGTGGGCAATTGGACGCGATCTGGTCGACCCTTTCGGACCAGGCACAGGCCGAGGTCGCTGCAACCTTCGGCAAGGCCGTCGCCCTTGAGCGTGCCTTTTTCGATGCCGCATGGGCAGGCTTCCCGGTAGCCCGATGACAGGTTGGCGTGCGGGTATCGCCGCCACCGCAATGGCAGTAGCGCTTTGGCAACTGGTGGTTTGGGCCACCGGCTTGCCGCGTTTTATCTTGCCCCCGCCAGCGCTGGTTTCCGAAACCATTTGGAACAGCCGCAACCTTCTGCTGGAGCATGGGCTGGTCACCGCGACCGAAGTGCTGATCGGGCTGGCCCTTGGTGCAGTGCTGGGCGGGCTGTCGGCCATCGGCCTTGCCGCCTCACCGCTAGCACGCGCGCTGGTGCGACCAATTTTGGTGTTTTCCCAGACCATCCCCGTCTTTGCTCTGGCACCGATTCTGACCCTGTGGCTTGGCTTCGGGCTCGAGGCCAAAATCGCCATGGCGCTGCTGATCATTTATTTCCCGGTTACTTCGTCTTTCTTTGATGCATTGATGCGCAGCAATCGCGACTGGCTGGATCTGGCTCGGGTCATGGGGGCGTCACCCGCCCGAGTAATGTTGCACATCCGTATTCCATCTGCTCTGCCCGGATTTGCCAGCGGCCTGCGTCTGGCTGCCGTCTATGCCCCGATCGGTGCCGTCATCGGTGAATGGGTCGGAGCGTCGCGTGGTCTGGGATATCTGATGTTGCTGGCCAATGGCCGTGCCAAAACCGATCTGATGTTCGCCGCGCTGATCGTGTTGGCGGTACTCACCATCATCCTGCACGCAACGGTCAACGCCCTGTGCAATCGGTACCTGGATCAGCGTGATCAGATATGAACAAAGTACTGACCGTAAGTATACGCGAACGCGGAGATCGACTTTAATCGTGCCACCAGCTGTGATGAATGAGCTCAAAGCTAGAGTACATTGATTTCCAGAGCGCCATGTTAAACAAAGCTAGTTGGTCGAGCGGCGAACACAGAGTGTGCCGCAGTCACTTGTCCAAGAGTCCTACCGTAAGGATCAACTTGAATTAAGCCGAACCAGAACGCGTAGCGTCATGGTCTGAAAGTGGTTTATCATTGCCAGTGGCCACTACTTCCGCTGGTCAGGCCTCCGCAGCCAGAGAAGCCGAATGGTTTCCGTAATTTTTGCAACGCGGATCACATAGTGAACGCCCCACACACCAAAAGCCTGTTTGGTTGACAGATCCTGATTCCTCAGAAGGTTTTTCAACGTCTTGAAGGAAGGGATCAATTTCTGCAAAGGCGGGATGTAATTTACGATGCCGCGCTTGGCATTGCGGCGCAGCCTAGCACCCTCAATACGACGGGCTTTGGTGATGTGATCCCCAAGACTGTCGCGCGCCGGGTGACGGACGATGGCGTCTTCGGCAAACACAATCGCTTCACCCGCAGATTGTGCACGATCATTCCATTCCATGTCCCCGCCGGACAACACCGTGTCGTTGAACCGACCGATGCGATCCATAAGCTCCCGCCGAACGATCAGATTGGCCGTAACCGCGCGCCCACGCTCCACCCATTTTTTTTGCTCTAATCCCAAATGAACATCATAGAGTTCGGTCGTCTTCCAATCCTGCCCGTTCGGGATCAGCACAACATTGCCACCAAAGCGATTAACCTCGGGGTGGTCTTCGGCTATTTTCAACCCGGCCTCTAGATAGAGCGGGTCAGGCTGACAATCGGAGTCGGTGAAAAACAGTAGCTCCGAGGTGGCTTCTTCGATTCCCCGGTTGCGCGCTGCGTATGAGCCGGGTTTTGCCTCACTTAGGATGCGGGCGTTGGCGGGCAGGCGAAACCCGTCTGGCATGGGGTCGGTCGGATCATTGTTGACTGCAAGTATCTCGAACTGGTTTGTGTTCAGTGTCTGAGAGGCGAGCCCATCCAGACAACGCTGCAATTGGTCCCAGCTTTGATAGGTCGGGATGATCACTGACGCGCTCAGGGACGAACGCGCCTGTGTAATGTCAGGCCGTTGGATCACGTCGGGATCATTCGGCATTGACGGCGTTCGAGTACTGATGGTCATACAGGGTTTTGAATGGCCCCGGTTTCTTCAGCAACTGTTGGGCGCTGCCCTGCTCAAGAACTTCACCAGCCTCAATCACCACGATCTTGTCCGCATGCATGATGGTTGAAAGCCTGTGAGCCACGATGATTGTCGTACGCCCTTCGGTCAGGCGGCCCAAGGCTTCCTGAACCAGATGTTCCGACCGCGAGTCCAGCGCACTAGTTGGTTCGTCCAGCAGCAGGATCGGGCTGTCGCGCAGAAGCGCGCGCGCAATCGCAAGGCGCTGTTTTTGACCACCGGACAGGAAGGCACCATTTTCACCAACCAGAGTGTCAAAGCCTTTCTCAAGCGACATGATGAAGTCATAGGCATTCGCGGCCTTGGCAGCCTCGATCACGTCGTCTTGCGAGGCACCCTCACGGCCAAAACGGATGTTGTCGGCGATTGAGGCCGAAAACAGAAACGTCTCTTGCCCGACGAACGACATGTTCTGGCGCAGTGATTTGAACGAGGCGTACTTGATATCCTGACCATCGATCGATACCGAACCACTGGTCGGGTCATAGAGGCGCAGGGCCAAATTCAGAATGGTCGACTTGCCGCCGCCGGACAGACCAACCAGAGCGGTGGTCTTGCCAGCTTCGAACGTCAACGAAAGCCCTTTCAGGATCGGATCGCGACGACGGTAGCCGAAAGTGACGTCGTCGAACACCACCTCTCGCGGACCATCAGGCAGGCTTTTGGGATTGGCCTCTTCCGGCAGAGTTTCAGGCTCGTCCAACATATTGAACAACATCTGCACCCGGCGCAGACCCAACTCCATCTTCACCCGCACCTTCGTCAGGCGCTTCGCGGGCTCATAGGCCATCATCACAGCGGTCACGAACGACATCAGTTCACCCGGAGTGGACGCTGCAGCGCCAAACAGCTTACCAGCGCTCAACCCGATGACCGAGGCAATTGCAAACCCGGCCAGGATATCCGTCAGCGGGCTCGTTGCAGCTTGCAAACGCGCAAGCTTGTTGCGGCGCTTCTCAACGCTTTTCACCGCCGAATTCATCTCGAGGGCCATGCGCTCTTCCAATCCGAAGGACTTGACCACACGTATACCAGCCGAGGTTTCTTGAATGACCTTCATGATCGCGCCCATTGATTGCAGCTCCATATCCGCAATCTCTCGCACTTTGCGAAGCAGCATGCGAACACCCAAGATCGCCAAGGGGCCGACGATAAGCGTAAACAAAGACAAGATCGGTTGCTGGTAGAACATCACGGCCAAAAGACCAATCAATGTAAGCATATCGCGCACCGCAGTGGTCACCATGATCTCGATCACCGTGCGCGCAGCCTGGGCGGTTTGTGTCACCTTCAACAACAGATCCGAGCTTTCGGTCAAATTGAAGAATGACACCCCTTGCCGCAAAAGCTTGTCGTAAAGCTTGATCTGCTGTTTCGAGACGATCCGGTTACCGGCACGGGTCAGAGCCACAATTTGAACGTAAGTCGCAATCCCTTTGACCAGGAAGATCGAGAATACGGCCATCGAAACGCCGAAAATCTTGGCTGAGTTTTCACTGTCAAACAGCGAATCCACCACATCACGCATGATAAATGCGATACCTGCGGTGGTTGCCGCAACAAATACCATCGCGATGATCGCGATCGTATAAGGTACCGCTTGCTCGCGCATATTCTCGGAGAGCAGTCGCCACAGGACGGAATCACTCAATACAGCCGCAAATTTTGATTTGATCTTTTGCAATGCACATGTCCACTGTGATCAGGATCGAGCTATGTCACATCTGACGCGCTCATAAACAGTTTCCGCTAGATAGTCGCCTGTTGCCAGTTGAGCAAGCCCGCGCCCTATTCTGCCGCTTCAATGCGAATTGTTCGAACCGAAGAGTCTACACGCGAATAAGCGGCCAAAACCCTCCCCGACCATTTCTGTGCAATGTAATCCGCCATAAAACGCGTTGGTGCAATCAGAATCGCCACCCCCCCTGCCCTTTCGGCTTCGTTCAGATGCTTGAACCAACTGGACCAAAGTTCTGGGTCACGCTCATGTAGGATCGATTGAACCTGTGTCCAAACGTCTTCACCCTGCGGCGGCGGGATCGATGGCTTTGACTGAAATGGCACAACATTAGTATCGCGCTCTGGCTTCTGCTGCATTCGTTCCTGGAAATCCGTTCCGATCACGGGCCAGGCTTCCATTGTGTCCAGCATGATCTGCTTGAGGTCGAGTTCATAAACTGCAACCCGACCCCGAGCGGCGGGTCGTTTGACCGCAATCCAGCCTGCGCTGCGCAGCTTAGCCATCTCACGTTTAACTGTGCGTTCGTTCACGGACCACAACCGAGCGATCTCTTCCCGGCCAATCGACAGTTCATTGGAGCGCCAGTTATAGCGCGTGGTAATTAATGTCATGATGCGAAGAACACTGCGATGACGATGCTTGTCACCTGATAAGGCGTGAACGGCGAGAGCCGACAAGATATCGTACTTCAGTGCAGGCGCATTTCGCCCGACCGGTTTCGCAACCTGCATCCGTTTCCTCACCGCTCTTTTTTGCCTCATGCGGGTTGATCCCGCCGTAATCGCGCCGTTTCCCAACGCTTTTCGTGATTGTTCACTGATTAGCGTCCAATACTTCGATTCTGTCAAGAGTTCGTTGAGATCACGCTATTTGATAGGTGCTATTCGTTATCAAAAAATAGAAGAAATAGGTGAATTTATGGTGATGGGGGACATGCTGGGTGTCCCCTTATGGAGCAATAATGTCCCCCTATATGCCGTATCAGCTTGAGTTACGTCCCCCTAAATCTGGTAGGATATCCGAAGTCAGGACGATTGCAGAGAGCAGCAGTGTTCCGAATCGGTCAGCACTAGATACGGACATATTTTCTTACCCATGGGTAACATCACAACCTTACAATAATTTCTTTTGCCAAATATGCAAATCGGGCGTAAATAACAAAAGAGAGAAAAATAACGTCCAGAAGAATGAGAACTGAGGCATGTACACGCACGAAGACCTGAATGCATTGCGCACCCAGTCCCTGAAATTGCAGGGCTGGATTCGCCAGCAGACTTTCAGCCCTGAGATGGAGAAGACGCTAAGGCGGTTCTCAAGCTGGGAGGTGTCCGAACTGATCTTTAAGGTGAACCAATCGACTTTCCGAGGAAAGCTGGCCGCCGATCCTTCATTGCCGGGAGGCGAGGTCGAGCCTGATGGGCGGCAGCGTTGGTTTAGTCTGGAAGAGGTAAATGAGCTCAGGCGGCGGCTTAAGGTTAATCGCAAAGCGCTCACTCCTCCACGCCCTGCGGGCAAGCGGGCGGTTCGGGCCGCTGTTGCCAATTTCAAAGGGGGGGCCGGCAAGTCGACCGTGGCGTTGCATCTTGCGCACGCCGCTGCTCTGGACGGCTACCGAGTATTAGTGGTGGATTTTGACCCTCAGGCGACGCTCAGCCATTCGATGGGTCTGACCGATGTCGCTGAAGATTTCACCGTCTGGGGTATCATGGCGCGGGATCTAATCCGTGAAACCGAGCGCATGAATAACCGCCCTGCGGCTGCGGAGTCAGGAACTGCCCTGCCCCGCCGAGAATTACCACCTTCTATAACGGATATGGGCCTCGGCGAACTGCGCATTTCTGATTTTATCAAGCAGACCTCATGGTCAACGATTGATGCAATCCCTTCTTGCGCCAATGCTGCTTTCGTCGAATTCGCATCGGCACAATATCGGCACCTGAATCCTGAGTGGTCTTTTTTTGCAGCTGTGTCTCGCTATCTGGATCAAATACCGAATGATGCTTATGACCTGATCCTGTTCGATTGCCCGCCTGCGATAGGATACCAATCCATGAATGCGGTGTTCGCAGCAGACATGTTGTATATCCCGTCGGGGCCCGGATACTGGGAATACGATTCAACCACCTCATTCATTGGACAGTTGGCTGAAGCCCTCGAAGATCTGGCCTATGGTTTCGACAAGACCTTACCCACGGGTAAGATTGGTTTACCCAAGACATTCTGCGAAATTCGGTTTTTGCTTACGCGCTACGAACCGGGGAACGCACTGCACACAGCGATGTATGACGCATTCCGCAAAGTCTTTGGTGAGCACCTCGCCGAGCACCCGGTCGAGATGACGCGCGCGGTCGAGCAATCGGGTCGATTCCTGAGTTCAGTTTATGAGATGGATTACCGTGAGATGACGAGGGAAACCTGGCGTCGCGCGCGTTCGACATTTGATAATGTTTATGATGAATTCCGGGGCGTCATGCTATCGGCCTGGGACAAGCTGGAGGATGACGTATGAGCCGAAAACGCAGAATGTTCGATATCGATATGCCAGCGATGGAAGAAATCCCGGTTGGCAAGGTTCCGGATAAAGCGCTTGAGAAAAGGCGCGGACCAATGGCCACTGCAATCTCCGAGAACGCTAATGCGCTACGCGACCAGCAAACTACCGAAGATGCAATCAGAGTCGAAAATGACAGGTTAGCGCACGAGCTTGTGCGACTACGTTCCGAAGGGTATGTTACTGAACAGATCGCATTGGCGGATGTTGTTACCGAGCGCCTGACGCGCGACCGCAAGCCTGGCCCTGATCCTGAGTTGGATGAGTTGAAGGCTTCTATTCAGGATGTGGGTCTTTCGAACCCGATCCGGGTCGAGCGTCGCAACGATGGACGCTTTGAGTTAATTCAAGGAATGCGCAGATTATCGGCATTTCGCGCATTACTTGAGGAAACTGGCGACGCGCGATTTGCGACGATTCCGGCCGGTGTTTCTGACGTTGCAGAGCTGGATGATAGCTATCGTCGCATGGTCGATGAAAACCTGATCCGAAAGGATATCTCGTTTGCGGAAATGGGCGCGCTTGCGCGTGCCTATGCGGAAGACCCCGCCAATGATTGTCCGGATGTCGACAAAGCGGTTTCAACCTTGTTCAAATCTGCAAGCTATACCAAGCGCAGCTATATTCGGGCGTTTGCGAGTTTGCTGGCCATGTTGGAAAAGGTTCTTATGCACCCAAACGACATTCCACGGAATGTGGGGGTTGAACTCAAACGAAAGCTCGACTCTGATCCTGGATTGATCCGACAAGTCAGTGCGGCTTTGGTGAGTGAACCAAATCGCGACAGCGTGCGCGAAGTGGCCATTCTTCGCGATTTTCTCACAATCGAAAATGCGACCGCCGCCAAGCCAAAGGCTGAAGCCGTTGGTAAACCACGCCGCGCGAAGACAACGTTTCAGGTAAGGGGCAGGGCAGGGATTGCAAAATGTTCTGCATCCAGCGGAAGGATCGAACTTCGCTATGATCTCGATTTTACCCGTGTCGATAGGGCGAAATTAGAACGTGCTGTGGCCACCTTGATCGAGGATCTGCGAGAAGAAGACGATCTTACCCACGGGTAAGGCGGGCTTAGCGAGATAGATCCGAAGCGCGGCGCTGGTTAATTTCAGCGCCGTTTTTTTGCACAAACTGGACAGCTGTTTGAGTCAGAACCTCAGGAAGTCATCTGAACCATTTGATCGTACCACCCGGATTCAAACGCTTGTTTTGTGCTTCGGGCGGCTGCATTCCGAGCAGAGGCGATGACATCAAGTCCAGTTAATCAATATAAGGCGTCGCGCCGCATTGATGTTAAACTGGGGCAGGTGATCTGCAATTTATTTAGTTTGTCACGGCGGAACTGATGCACAGTCTATGGGGTAGGGCAGGGACCACGCCACGGCCTCAATCTTCGTGCGCACCGCCGCTGCTTTTCATCAGGAGAACTATCTTGGCGTGCGGTAACATATTCAAAGCACTTGAGCATACAACGGTGTGGCGGTGAGTACCTATCAACGATTGGTATGAACGTGCCGTGGCTTGCCAGAGAAAGCGCGGCGATCGGTTGAATGATCGACAATAGAGAGCATCGTGTGTGAGTAGTGCGCAAAATGTACTAATAACTACTATTACTAATTCTGTCGGTCTGCAGTTTCATGCAGTAAGAGAATGTGATTTCGGTGACATACTTCTTCGCAAGTTTCCTGGGCTGAACAGGCGGTGGTTCTGTCGTAAACTCTGCCCCCACTTTTCAGATCGAACGCAGTCCTGTTAACGCGGGCTGGGACGTGACAGGAGCAAACTGTGACGATCACTTTGAAAGGCGCGCATTTTCCAAGATTAATGGTTGTCGGAGGATCGGCAGCGACCGCGCAAACAGCGGCATATGGTCAAGCGGATCTTCGAGCAGTAGCGCGATGAGCATGGTTTCGAGGGTGGTTACACCATCATCAAGGACTATGTTCGGGAGCATGGTCGACAGCATCGCGAGATGTTCTTACCGCTTCACCATGCATCCGGCTATGCTAAGGCCAATTTCGGCGAAGCAATGGTGGTGATCGGCGGCATTGAGCAAAAGGCTCACTTCTTTGCCTTGGATCTACCGTATAGCGATGCCTGCTACATCCGCGCCTATTCTGCGGCGGCTGCCGAGGCCTGGATGGACGGGCACGTCCATGCCTTTAGGTTCTTTGAGGCCGTTCAGCGGTCGATCCTGTACGATAACGATCAGTGCCTTGTAGCAAAGATCGAGCCCGACGGAACTCGCAGGCGTGCGCGGCTGTTCAGCAAAATGCTGTCCCACTATGTGATCCAGGTCCGCAACGGGCGTCCTGGTACGGGCAACAACAAGGGATCCGTTGAAGGGCTGGTGGTTACTCCCGGCACAATTTCATGGTGCCGATCCCGAACTTTCCAACCAGGGATGCCTTCAACGACAGGCTTGAGAGGCAGTGCCAAAAACGACAGGCAGATCGGACCAGCGCCGTTCCGTTATAAGCCCCAAGATTGCGGGTGTTTCAAAATCAAGCAGAGGTGTGGCGGCTAGCAACGGGTCTCTGTTCAGCATTTGGTCTATCGTCGAATCAACTCTGAAAGACTTGTAATTGCTATAGTGACTATGGCTTCGAGGGGCTAATTCCAGTTCGCAACGACGCTGCCCAGGGTTACGCGCCGATTTCTTCGTGATCAGTAAGACATTCGGAATGATCGCGTAGAACTTCGAGAACACGACAATCCGAGGTGTTGCCGACACAGCTTTCATGCACCATGCGCTCCAGCTCGTTCCGTAACGCTTCCAGCCGTGCCATTCTTTGCTCAATCTGTTTGAGTTGTCGGCGCGCAATACTGTCAGCTTCATGACATGGGCGATCTGGATCGTCGGACAAATCAAGCAGTTCGCGTATTGCCTGAAGCGAAAACCCCAGTTGGCGGGCGTGACGGATAAAAGCCAGACGATCCAGTTCGGTATGGCGATAACGCCGCTGGCCACCTTCGGTGCGCCCCGGTTCCGGCATAAGTCCGATATGCTCGTAGTAGCGGATAGTCTGAACCTTGGTTCCGGTCTTTTTTCCAAGCGTTCCGATCGTCAGCATCTGGGTCTCCTTACAAAGTTACAGCTTATGTAGGTTCGAGTTGGCACCGCACAATAGCACCTTCCGGCCGGTGGGCCTGTGACACCCAGCCGCTACCGCATGCGTGGTGACCATGTTTGTTTTCGTGGCCATGGTCGTGGCTTTGGGTATCGGATGACATGATTGGACCTCAAGAATCTCTATGGTCCTTTGTAAATAGTTCCTACAGTGACTAGAGCTTCAATACCTTTTATATTTTTTTCATCCGGGTTCTTTGCCTGCGATATTGTTAGTTCATTTCGTCTTGCGGGCCGGCCGTGTGGATGCAATCTAATTGCAGATGACGCAAAAAATTTGGAACAGATCAATGCAGAAACGGATCGCAATTACCATCACGTTAGTCTCGATTACGGCTGGTTGTTCAGCCCAGTTCACCGGGGCCAAAAGCAAAGCACTTGAACCAGGCAACGTGCCAGATTCGGTCGTAGCGCTGGCAGGGCCGGCGCAGGATTTGACCACAGCGCGCCTCCTGCCCGAAGACAATTGCTTTTGGTATGAGCACAGCGGACCCGTCGAGACGACATTGGTACCATTGCGCGCGACGAATGGCGCTCCGATCTGCATTGCGCGCGACGCCTGATCGAAATGAGGGCAGCGACGTCCATGTACGCTGCCCAATATTCATGAGCGGGCTGTGACGCTATCTTCGGCAGAGTATAGGAAAGCGGTCGAGCCGGTTTTCACGTTTGGGTAGAGGTCATTGATATGAGCCATGATCATTCGCACACATCCAGAACTTGCGCGACCGCCGATGCTTCTTGGCTCAGGCGTGCCGTGAATTCTGAGATATGTGTCTCGGTCTCCAACGTATAGATAAAGGGCACGAGAGCCGAGAGCATTATTCGGCCCGGGCTCCATGCCATTCCGGAATTCCGCGTATTCGGGGTTGCGCTCGATCATTGAAGCGGTTGGTGTCCAGTGTGGCCATTCGACCTTTCGGCGGATAACATAGGTGCCGGGCTCGTAAAGGTTCCCGCGCGCGATCGCTACGCCATAGCGCATTGCGGTCCCGCCTTCTTCGATATGATAAAGATATCGTGCGACGGCATCGACATGGATGTCACCTGGAACCAAACCATCATTTGCCGCGACGCGTCTTGGTAAAAAACGGTCGTGAACACCCCACGGATTTGAGGTCATTGGATCGTAACCAATTGGCGTGACCTGACTGTCCCAATAGGTCTTCTGCGATGCGGTTGGCCAGGTTTTGGCGATCAATGGACTGGCCGCAGACGCTGAGAACAGCGCTGTGGTGGATTGAATGAAATGGCGCCTTGTAAGCATAGGTCTCGTCCTGGTTCACAAGTTTAACGTATTTGGATCGCACTATCGCGAATTAATTCGAATCTTAAAGCCTCTAGCAGCTAGAGCTTCAAGAGGTTTCAGGTAACGCTTGGTTTACCCAGTTGATCACGTGACCGGTTGCGTGAATCCTGCTTCGGTCGAGTTTACATTGGAATAGGTCGCAAAGACAATTGACACAGGCGAAGCCGCCATTGTAGCGGTGATTTGTTTTCGGTTCCTGATGGCGGAAGCCAAAAGGATTAAAAGGGAATACGGTTCGGTGTTTTCAATGGCGCCAATTCCGTAACTGCCCCCGCAACTGTGAGCGGAGAGCGATGCCAAGACACCACTGGTTCGTAATGGAACCGGGAAGGTTGGCGGAGCGAGCACCCGCGAGTCAGGAGACCTGCCGTAAAGCGCCGGGCTATGCCCAGACTGAACCTGTCGGCCTTACGGTCGATTCAACCTGACAAGCCGCCGGGTGAGGCGGTAGGGAGAAAGAACATGCATATCGAACCGGGCATCGTGAATGGTGCCAAAATCGCGCTTTCCTATGTTACCGCCGCAGGTGCGGCTACTTACGCAGCGAAAGAAACGTTTTCCACATTGCGTGCGAATGGACCTGCATCTTTTGTTATGCGCTCGGTGCTCGCCACCGTTGGGGTTTTCCTTTTCTTCGAAGTCCTGCCGCATTTCCCGGTTGGTGTCTCTGAAGTCCACTTCATCCTGGGGTCGACGCTGTTTCTGCTTCTCGGTGCTGCACCCGCGGCTTTTGGATTGGCAGCTGGTCTCCTGATTCAGGGTGTGTTTTTTGCCCCGTTCGATCTTCCGCAGTACTTCATCAACCTGACCACTCTGCTGGTGCCGCTATTTGCGCTACAGGCACTGGCCAGCCGCATCATCGCACCCGGCACAGCATATGTTGACCTCAAATATGGCCAAGCTCTTGCCCTAAGTGCGACGTATCAGGGAGGAGTAGTCGCATGGGTTGGGTTCTGGGCCTTCTACGGCCAGGGTTTCGGCGCAGAAACCATGGCGTCGGTTCTGTCCTTTGGCGGCGCTTATATGCTGGTAATTGTCATTGAGCCGATTGCTGATCTGGCAGTGCTTGCGGCAGCCAAGGCAATGCGCGGTTTGAACAGTACAGGTCTGGTGACTCCGCGTTTGTACAACGCTGCGAAAGCTTGACCAAAGTTTGAAGCGGTGTCCTAAACTTGGGTTGCCGCGAAACAACCAGTAGTCGCAGGACCAAAATTTTATTGTGGCGCGTCTCTAGGGCGCGCCACATTGTTTTTAGCAGCTAGAAACCTGCACCCAACGATCAGGGTGATTTGGGTCCTGTATTCGTAGGAAAAGATACCTCGTTTCCTTCCACGATTTGATCCTGTTGGTGACACTGTCCAGAATCAAATCGCCATCACTCGAGCGACAAACTAGAACAGCATGGCCACTGCGATTGGTGTCCAAGACGGTAGCAATCAGTAGCTTCGCAGGGTCCAAGCCGTTCTGCATTAGCTCAAATTTCTTTTGCAAGGCGATGTCTCTAGAACAACGCTCAGGTTACAAACCGTCGGCCTGACCAGCGGTTTCTCAACCAAGCGAAGGCATGCGTGAGGGTGTGATCGGGCCGACGAAATTGAAATTCGCGAACCATATTGCTCTTGTGGCTGAGTTCTCTTGGCTCGATGGTCTCAATTTCCACCCACAATGCCCCAAGTTTTTTTGTGAGTAGTTTTGCAAAAGGGCGCATATATCTTGCCAGAATGACATTTTCGCAGGAATGGTTCCCGATGACCAAGATCACTCCAGAATTGCTTGAACAAATCCGTGCCCGATTTGCGCAGGTTGACCACTGCCCGCAGCAGGGACCGCGTATTTTCTTTGAAAACGCGGGTGGGGCGCTGACGCTGAATTCGGTTGTGGGCACCTCGCAGGCTTATGCTGCGATCCCTGACAATCAGGGCCGCGACAACCCGGGAAGTCACGAACTGGTGCGGGTAATCAACAAGGCCAAAGAAGATATGGCCGTGTTCATGAACGCCCCCGGTGGCCAGTTCTTTGTCGGCGAAAGCGGGACCGAGCTGCTGTTTCGTTTGATAATGAACGCCTGTCTGGGCACAGGCACCGGTCGGGTGCTTGGCACAACGCTGGAACATCCCGCGACCCGAAGCGCTTGCGCGCGTTGGGCCGGGGTGGCCGGGCAAGATCATGTTCTGGTGGTCCATGACGACGCCACAGGCACCGTCACCGCAGATGCTTATGCGGCGCAGGTAACGCCGGACACAAAGGTTGCGACTATCGTGCACACCTCGCCGGTGACCGGTATGGGCGTGGATGTAGCGGCTGTGGCTGCCGAGATCCGCGCCGTTGCGCCCAATTGCTTCATCATAATCGACGGTATCCAGCACGCCGCGCATGGCCGGATCGACCTGACCGCCTATGATGTCGATGGCTATGTGATCTCGCCTTACAAGGTGTTCTCGCGCCATGGTTACGGGGTGGCCTGGATTTCTGACCGGCTGACCAAGCTGCCACATAACAGCTTGATCGACGGCCCCGCCGACAATTGGGAAATGGGGACGCGTGATACCGGCTCTTACGCTACAATGTCTGACGTAATCAGCTATTTCGAATGGCTGGGCGCACAGGTCAGCGACGCCACCGACCGGCGCGCAAAATTCGTCGCTGCCGGAGAGGCGATCCATGAGCAGGAAAAAGCGTTGACTGATGCGATGATCCGCGGAACCGGCAACCTGCCCGGGCTGGCCGAGATGGAGAAGGTGACCATTCTGGGCGGTGTCGATAACCCAGCACGCGAGGGACTGGTGTCACTGCAGGTCGAGGGCGTGCCGTCGGTCGATGTGGTCAAGCAACTGAACGAACAAGGCATCCGTACGCATTTGCGCAAGGCCGATCACTATTCGGGCAACATCCTCACACCGCTTGGCATGGACAGCTGCGTGCGTGTTTCGATGTGCCACTACAACAGCGTCGCCGAAGTGGCCCAGTTTCTGGGTGCAATGAAAACCATCGCCGCCTGAGGCATTTGAGAGGGGAAGCTCATGAAAACGCATGCGCAAGCGGTTGTAATCGGCGGCGGCCTAGCCGGCTGTTCAATTCTGTATCATCTCGCCAAGTTGGGTTGGACCGATGTGGTCCTGCTAGAGCGGGACGAACTGACCAGCGGCTCGACCTGGCACGCGGCGGCCAACATTCATGGGCTGCACGACAACAACAATATCACCCGCATCCAGCACTATACGATGAATCTGTATAAAGAGCTGGAACAGGAAACCGGTCAAAGCTGCGGCGTGTTCCAGCCCGGCTCGCTCTATTTGGCGCAAACCGAAGAACGCGAACATCAGCTGCGCCTGCAGGAAGCCAAGGCTAAATTCTATGGTTTGAATTTCCACGAGGTCAGTCGCGAGAAGGCCAAGGAACTGCACCCGCTGGCGCAGTTCGACGATATCCGCTGCATCATGTATGAACCCGATGGCGGCAATGTGGATCCCTCGGGCGTGCCCCACGCCTATGCTGCCGGTGCCCGCGCCATGGGAGCAACCATAGAACGGTTCTGTCCGGTGCTAGGTACGGATCAGCAACCCGACGGGTCTTGGATCGTGCGTACCGCAAAGGGCGATATTCACACGCAATGGGTGGTGAATGCCGCTGGTCTTTGGGGCCGCGAAGTTGCGGCGCTGGCGGGGCTGACTCTGCCGTTGCAACCGACCGAGCACCAGTATTTCGTGACTGAATCCATCGAAGAAGTTGCCAATCTGGGCCGTCGCCTTCCGTCAATTGCAGACCGGGATGGCGAGTACTATTTCCGTCAGGAAGGCAACGGATTGCTCATCGGGGCCTATGAGAAGGACATGAAGTTCTGGGCCGAGGACGGTACGCCGCTGGACTTTGCCCATGACCTGTTCCCCGACGATTTGGATCGGATCATGGAAAACGTGATCCGCGCTACCGAACGTGTGCCAGTTGCCGCCACCGCAGGGGTCAAACGGGTGATCAACGGGCCGATGATCTGGTCTCCGGACTCCAGCGCCTTGTGGGGTCCGGTGCCCGAACTGAAGAACTATTTCCTCTGCGGCGGACTGATCCCGGGTTTCTCGCAATCGGGTGGTTTGGGCCTGCTGGCGGCGCAGTGGATGATCGAGGGCGAGCCGCAATACGACATGTTTGCATGGGATCTGGCCCGCTTCGGCGACTGGGCCGACAAAAAATTCACCAAGGCACGGGTTGAGGACCAGTATACCCACCGTTTTGCCATCCACTTCCCGAACGAGGAGCGTAGTGCAGGTCGCCCCGCCCGAGTCCGCCCTGCCTATAAAATGCAGAAAAACATGGGCTGTGTCTTTGGTCTGAACTGCGGCTGGGAGCATCCCCTATGGTTCGCCGATCAGCCCGGTGTACAGGAAACCAATGGCTTCACACGCCAGAACTGGTGGGAGCCGGTGGGACGTGAGGTACAGATGCTGCGGGAGAATGTGGGCGTCATCGACATATCGAATTTTGCGAACTACATCATCAAAGGACCCGGTGCGCAAGATTGGCTGGATCGCTTGGTCGCCAACCGCGTACCAACCGTGATCGGGCGGTCTTGCCTGACGCCGCTGATCTCTGTGCGTGGCGGCGTGGCTGGCGATTTCACCATAACCAAGGTGGCCGATGACGAATACATGATGATCGGATCGGGCATGGCCGAGCGCTATCATCAACGCTTTTTCAACATGATCGACCTGCCAAAGGACACAACCCTCGAAGTCGCCACCGACCGCATAGCCGGGTTCAACGTCGCCGGTCCGAAAGCGCGTGACCTGCTGCAGCGGCTGACCAATGCAGACCTGTCGAACGAGGCGTTCCGCTTTATGCGCTCGGCCACAATCGAGGTTGCAGGTGTCACCTGTCTGGCCATCCGCGTCAGCTTTACCGGCGATCTAGGGTGGGAGTTGCACTGCGCCGAAGAAGATCAGACCCGCCTGTACGCTGCGCTTCTGGATGCGGCCAAGCTGCTGGATGGCGGCCCCGTTGGCGGCCGCGCGCTGGGGTCGTTGCGGATCGAAAAAGGTTATGGCTCATGGGGCCGTGAGTATTCGCAGGAATACTGGCCGCAAGAGGTCGGGCTGGCGGGCCTGATCAAGCTGGACAAGGATTTCCTGCACAAGGATGCGTATCTGTCGGTCAAGGACAACGCCGCGCGCGAAGTGCTGTCAATCTTCGAGGTCGAAGTCTCCGAGGGTGCCGACGCTACCGGCGGTGAGCCGATTTTTACCCCGGATGGTACCCCGGTTGGCCGCGTGACATCCGGTGCATACGGCTATTCGGTCGGCAAATCGCTAGCGCTTGGCTATATAAGTCCTGAGGTCGCGCAATCTGGTGATACGGTCGAAGTGTTCATCCTTGGCAAGCCCCATAAAGCGAAAATCCTGTCCGAGCCTCCCTTTGACCCGGATGGAAACCGCCTGCGTGATGTTAAACCGGCACTGGAAGGGGCTGCCTGAGCAGCCCCGTTGCAGGTCAGCGGTTCATGCTGGCGGCGGCGTTTAGCAGCCAGTCCTGAAACAGCCTGACCGACGGTGAAACGGGTTTTTCCTTGAGACGCACGAAATAGGCCCAGGGGCTGTCCAAATCGAATTCGAACGGTTCGATCAGCAACCCCCGGTCCACATAAGACCCGGCCAAAGAGCGCGGCAGAGCGACGCAGCCCAACGACTGCGCCGCCATCTCCATTGCCAGATTTGAAGCGTTGGTCCGCAGCCCTTCCTTCTGGTTCAGGTCTGCCAGATCAAAATGACGTGCGACCCGTTCCCAATAAGCTGGACGACCCAGAATATGGATCAGAGGCGCCTCTTGCAGTTGCGCCGGATCGGTCAGCGGCGTGCCTTTGACTGTGAAATCGGGCGCACACACGACCGCAAGCTTTTCGGCCCACAGCTGCCGCGCGCCCACCGTCACATCGTCAATATGATTGACCGTTATCGAAATGTCCGAGACGTTCGGCTCGACATCAATCCAGACGGTGCCGTGTACCGTCAGGTCGATATCCGGGTGCTGATCGCTAAAGCCCCGGATTACGTCCGGTAGCCAATTCTCGGCCAGGCTGACCGGGCAAGACACGACGACTTTGCGGGTGTGTGACCGCTGGATGACCGATTGTGTGGCCACGTCAATCTCATGCAGAGCATGCCGCACTGAAGGCAGATACGCCTCGCCCACGTCGGTCAGCGACAATGACCGGGCATGGCGCACGAACAGAGGCCGCTGCAAAAACTCTTCGAGCGAACGCACATGGTTGCTGACGGCGGATTGGGTGCAGTTCAGCTCATCTGCCGCGCTGGTAAAGCTGAGGTACCGGGCGGCGGCCTCGAAGGAGCGCAGGAAGATCAGGTGGGGCAGGTTCATCATGGCGATAGGTTCCTGGGCGAGCGGGTAGGTGGTGCGCCGGGAATTCTGTTTCGCGGCGGGAATTGATCTGGTTCATATGCTACAATGGAGCGGAGCCAAAGCTACAAATTTTCCGGGGCCATTGCCCTCGTATTGTTTTCGTGCTGCGATGGGCAAACACACTTAGGTTTTGGCCGAACCCGAAACCTCATCTGTAGGGCATCGTGACCAACACATTTCAAACTATCGCAAAGTTTGCGCTAAATCGAAGGGTGCAGGATTTCCCCGACAGCGCGCTCGAAGCGGCGGCACTGATGCTGCTGGACACGATGGGGATCACCATCGGGTCCGGACCGATGCAGGCCGGTCAGATCGCGCGTGACAGCGCAGTGGCGCTTTACGGTGCGGGCGATCCGGGCCTCAGCGCACGGATGCTGTTCGATGGCCGCAAGGTTAGCGTTGCCGGCGCGGCTTATGCCGCTGCGACTCAGACCGATAATCTGGATGGCCATGACGGCTATAACCCCACCAAGGGCCATATCGGTGTTGCCGTTGTGCCGGCTCTGGCGGCTTTGGCGGAAACGGTCGCGGATTTTTCCGGCCCCGAGGCGTTGGCGACCGTAACTATTGGATACGAAATCGCCGGGCGCGCGGGGATTTCGTTGCATGACACAGTCAGCGACTACCACACTTCCGGCGCATGGAACGCGTTGGGAGTTGTGGCCGTTGCCGCCCGTCTGCGCGGGCTGAGCGCAGAACGGATGCGGCAGGCCATGGGCATCGCCGAATATCACGGGCCACGCAGTCAAATGATGCGCGAGATTGCCAACCCCACGATGCTGCATGACGGCTCGGGCTGGGGCGCGCTGGTGGGTGTATCCTCGGCAGTGCTGGCCGAGAAGGGATTTACCGGCGCGCCGGCGATCACAATAGAGGCGGATGAGGTCGCGCATCACTGGCGGGATCTGGGCAGCTTCTGGCAGATGGAACATCAATATGTGAAGCCCTATCCGATCTGTCGTTGGGCCCATGCAGCGATCGACGCCACCAGGGCGCTGATGCTTGAATATGGCCTGTCTCATCAGGACATTGCCGCGATTCAGGTGAACACTTTCCACGAAAGTGCCTGCCTGTTTCAGGGTATGCCGGATGACACTTCGAAGGCGCAGTATTCGCTGCCCTTCGCGGTGGCGACGATGGTGGCGCACGGCCGTATCGGGGTCGAGCATATCACCGGCGCGGGCCTCTCCGATCCGCTGGTCGCGGCGATTGTCGACCGTATCTCGGTGGCCGAGACCGCACGCCATTCCGACCGCTTTCCTCAAAGCCGCGTTGCTGATGTCGTCATGACCCTGACGGATGGGCGGGAACTGGCGTCGGGCGACGTCCACGCGCGCGGCGGGCCCGAGGCACCCATGGACCGTGACGAAGTGATCGCCAAGTTCATGGAGTTCGCCAGTCCACCGCTGGGGGTCAGCCGTGCCGCCGCCATACGCGACGCGGTTTTGGGGTTGCAGTCGCCGGACGCCAAATTCTCGGATCTCGGCGCGCTGATTTATGACGCCGCTGACAACCGCTGAAATCAGGACAACAAAAATGCCGCTAAGGCTGCTGAAATACGGGCTATCCGCCGATTACCCTGTCACCGGAGACATTCCGACCACGCCAGAGCTTAAATCCAGTTACGATGTGGTCATCGTAGGTGGTGGCGGCCACGGACTGGCCTGTGCCCACTACCTATCAAAGTATCACGGCATCACCAATGTGGCTGTGCTGGAAAAGGGTTATCTGGCGGGCGGCAACACCGCGCGGAACACCACTACCATCCGCTCGAACTACATCACCAAAGAGGGCATCGCGTTCTACAAGAAAGGTGTGCAGCTTTACGGGGAGATGAGCGAAGAGCTGGATTTCAACGTCATGTTCAGCCAGCGCGGTCAACTGACGCTGGCCCATACCGAGGCGACGCTACGCTCGTTCCATCTGCGGGCCGAGATGGGTAAACACGCGGGCACCCGGATCGAGGTCGTTGATGCGCAGACGGTCAAGGACCTGTCCCCGCATCTGAATATGGATGAGGGCGGGCCGCTGGAAATCATCGGCGGTTTGTGGCACGCCGATGGAGGCACTGCGCGGCATGATGCGGTGGCCTGGGGCTATGCAGCGCAAGCCAGCAGGCGCGGGGTGGAAATTCATCAACGTACCGAGGTTGAAGGGTTCGACACTGCCGGTGGCAAGATCACAAAGGTGCGCACCAATCGCGGTGATATCAGTGCCGGTCAGGTGATGATTGCTGTCGGGGGTATGAACTACGACATGGCGATGAAAGCCGGGGTAGAATTGCCGATCCGTTGCTATCCGTTGCAGGCGATGGTTACGCAGCCGCTGAAACCGTGGCTGCACACGCTGGTCAGCTCGGTCAGCCTGCACACCTATCTGGTGCAGTCTTCGCGAGGCGAGATCGTGATCGGCGGTGGCTCGGACCCTTATCAGCTGTATTCCACCCGCTCGACACTGGACATGAAAGAACATCTGGCCGAAGGCGCGGTACATTTGTTCCCGTTCCTGCACGGGGTGCGTCTGCTGAGACAATGGGCCGGGATTACCGACATGACGCCCGATTACTCACCCATCATGGGTGCCAGCCCATTGTCCAACCTATGGCTAGATTGCGGTTGGGGCACTTGGGGGTTCAAAGCCACTCCGGTGGCGGGCAAGTACATGGCGCAGTCCATCGCCAACCAGAAGGTCGCGCCGATACTCGAACCCTTCACAATGGAGCGTTTCGCCACCTTTGATCTGCTCAATGAAATGGGCGCAACTGCCGCGAGCCACTGACATGAAGATCCTGATCTGCCCGATGAACGGGCCCCGCAATATTAATGAATTCCAGAGCTTCGGCCCTCTGCGCGCCAACCCCGACCCGGATGCAACCAGCGATCAGGACTGGGCACGTCACCTGTTCCGCGCCGACAATTCACGCGGAACGCTGGTGGAATGGTGGCGGCACGTGCCCTCGAACTATTTCTTTCTGGCCGAGCGCAACGCCACCACGAACGAGGTGATCCGCACTTTTGACCCCTCAGGGTTGGAGCAAAGGTGATGGCCCGACTTCCCGCACCCTGGGGCAACAGGATCAATCGAGATGCGCCGGTATCGTTCAGCTTTGAAGGGCAGGCGTTTCAGGGATACGAAGGTGATGTGATCGCCTCGGCTTTGGCCGGTCAGGGGAAGTGGATGCTGTCGCGCTCGTTCAAATACCACCGACCGCGCGGTGCGGTGTCGATGGCGGGCACCGAGGCCGATACGCTGGTGCAACTGCCCTCGGACCCGAACGTGCAGGCCGACCGGCATCCGATTTCGGCAGGGCTGCAAGTTACGGCGCAGAACGTCAACGGATCACTGTCGCGAGACCGCGACGCATTCATGGACAAGCTGGGGCGATTCATGCCGGTGGGGTTCTATTATCGCACCTTCATGGGCCCGACGCGCAATAGCTGGCTGAAAGTGTGGGAGCCGCTGATCCGCAAGAAGGCTGGGCTGGGCGTTCTGGATATCAACGCACCGCATGAAGACTACGAAAAGGCCAACCTGTTTTGTGACCTGCTGGTCGTCGGCGCGGGGCTGGCCGGGTTGACCGCCGCCATCGAAGCCGCCAAAGCCGGGGCTGACGTCATCCTGGCCGAGCAGGAGCCGGTCTTGGGCGGTGCGCTGACCTATGGCCGCGATGCCGACAGGCTGTCCGACCTGCTGGCGAAAGTGCAAAGCCTGCCGAACCTCCGCATCATGACCGGTACAGTGGTGAACGGCTGGTTCGAGGACAACTGGCTGCCGCTGATCCGGGGCAACAAGCTGTTCAAGACGCGCGCGCGCGAGGTTCTGCTGGCCACCGGCTGCATCGAACAGCCCGCGATCTTCCGAAACAATGACCTGCCGGGCATCTTGCTGGGCACTGGTGCGCAACGGCTTATGCGGCACTATGGTGTGAAACCGGGCAAGCGCGCGGTGGTACTGGCCGCCAATCTCGACGGTTATCGGGTGGCGCAGGATCTGTTGGACGCAGGCGTAGAACTGGCGGCGGTGGTTGATCCGCGCCCCAGCGGCAGCGGCGGTGAGCTTGGCCAGCAATTGGCAACAAGGGGAACGCGTGTCATTCACGGCACCGTGGGTGAGGCGCGTGGCAAGACCCATGTTACCGGCGTAAAGGTCGGAGGCGACTGGCTGGATTGCGATCTGTTGGTGATTTCGGTCGGCTATGCGCCAATGTGGCAACTGCCCTGTCATGCTGGCGCGAAACTTGGGTACAATGAAACGGCGACGCGGTTTTCCCTGTCTCTGCCAGATGCTCCGCTGGGCATTGTCGGGGGTGTTGCCGGGGTCTTTGCGCCTGATGCGGTGGTGGCCGATGCGCAACGCGCGGCACAGACGGCGTTGACTCGTCTGGGGCTGCCAACCCGCGACATCGCGCAGGTCGAAGATGTAGAGGCTTCGTTGACGAATTTCGAACCGGCAATCGCCGGGCATCCCAAGGGCAAGGATTTTGTCGACCGGGACGAGGATATTCAGATCAAGGACCTGCAAAACGCGGTTAAGGAAGGCTATCGCGAGCTGGAGCTGATCAAGCGCTTTACCACAGTTGGTATGGGGCCGTCACAAGGGCGGCACTCGGCGCTGGCCACCGCCCGGGTGGTGGCCAAGGCGACCGACCGCACAATCGGGCAGATCGGCGTGACTACCGCCCGTCCGCCCTTTGGCCCCGAAACGCTGGGCGTGCTGTCTGGTCATCATCACCCGGCAGACAGGCGCACCGCGCTGCATCACGAACATATCCGGTTGGGGGCGGACATGCGCCCGGTCGGAGCGTGGTGGCGGCCTTATTTCTACGGCCCCAAACAAGACGCCAAGCGCCTTATCGAAGAAGAGGTGCATGCGGTGCGCAATGGGGTCGGCGTGCTGGATGTTTCAACTCTGGGCGGGCTCGAGGTGCGTGGCCCGGATGCGGGCGAATTCCTCAACCGCATTTACACCATGGCCTATAAAAAGAAGCCTGTGGGCCGTTGCCGGTACTGCCTGATGACAAACGAAATGGGCACGGTGATCGACGATGGCGTGGCGTATCGGCTGGCCGAGGATCTGTTCTATGTCACCGCCACCACCGGGGCCGTGGCGCGGGTTTATTCGGATATGTTGTTCTGGAATGCGCAGTGGCGGTTGGATGTGGATGTGCTGAACGTCACCTCGGCCTTCTCGGGCTTCAACATTACCGGTCCCAAGGCGCGCTCCGTGGTCGAAGCGCTGGACAGCGACATCGATTTCTCGCGCGATGGATTTTCCTATCTCGACGGGCGTAGCGGCATGGTGGCCGGGGTGCCGGTGCGCGCCATGCGGATTGGGTTCACGGGCGAGTTGAGCTACGAGCTGCACTGCCCCACCAGCTATGCCCACACCCTGTGGGATGCGGTGATGGCGGCGGGTCACGCGCACGAGTTGCGCCCTTACGGGCTGGAAGCCAGCCGGATTCTGCGGTTGGAGAAAGGCCATATCCTGATTGGTCAGGACACCGACGCGCTGACCTCGCCGGATGAGCTGGGGTTCGAATGGGCGATCTCGAAGACCAAGCCGTTTTTCGTGGGCAAGCGCTCAACCGAGATGCGCCGAAACAAAGGCCTGCCGCGCAAGCTGGTCGGGCTGACATTCGACGGGCCAGATGTACCGGGGGAAAGCTGTCTGGTACTGAGGAATGATGTACCGGTGGGGCATGTGACCTCGGTCCTGTGGTCGCCGACGCTGAACACCCATATCGCGCTGGCATATGTGCATGGCGATGACGCTACGCAAGTATCGCAGGTCACGGTGAAGTGCCGCAATGGCAAGCGCGTCGTTACAACTGTGCGCGGCCACACCTTTTTTGATCCTGAGAACAAACGGCAGGAGGTGTGATGATGCGAACCTATCCGCTTGACCCAAAGGGCGCTGCTGAAAACACACTGCTGGTTTCCGGGCAGATTATCGTGCAGGACCTGACCCACACGCCGCGTTTTGGCCTCAAGGGCCGAGGCACCATGGCGTTTTTGCAATCGCGGGGCCTGAAGGTGCCAGACGTCAACGAAACCGCCGATGGCCTTCTGCGTCTGGGTCAGGAAGAGGTGGTGGTACTGGATGCACCTGCCGACCTGTATGCCCGGTGGCAGGTCGCCGCCACGCCAAAGGGCTATTATTCCTGGCGCGAGGAAACCTGGGCCATGATGCACGTGACCGGCCCGCGCCTGTTCGATCTGCTGGCCAAGATTTGCCCGGTCGACCAGTCGCCCGGTGCCTTTCCAGTGGGAAAGATCGCCCAGACCCGCGTGGGCTATGTCGAGGCAATCACATGGCGCAACGACCGCAAAGGTGTGGGGTTCGATGTCCTTTTCGACATCGCCGCCACTGCTTTTTTCGCCAACGCGGTAGCCACTGCCAGCGCTGAGTTCCAACCGGAGGTACCCGCATGAAATCCCCCACCGTGATCTTGCACACCGATAACCCCGACGCTGCCCGTGCGGTTCTTGCTGAAGGTCATCCCGATCTGCCGATCCACACCTGCGACAGCTACGAGGCGCTCACGGGTTTGATCGAGGATACAGGGGCCGAAGTTGTCTATTCCGTTCGCTTTGCGGGTACCCTCGGCTTTCCACGCGCAGCATTGGTCGAGAACCCGCAAATCAAATGGGCTTCGGTCGGCGGCTCGGGCACCGATCACCTGAACCCTTGGAACCCTGATGAGGTAACGGTGACAAACGCCGCCGGGGTCGCCGCCGATATGATGGCACAATATGCGCTGGGGGCGATGCTGCATTTCACGCTGGATTTCCCGGGCTTTCGTGCCGCGCAGGCGCGGCGGGACTGGATCGGCGGCAAAGTCGAGCCCATCGACAGCAAGACGGTGCTGATCATCGGCCTTGGCAAAACAGGAGAGGCTGTTGCGGCACGATCCAAAGCTATGGGGCTGAACACAATCGGTGTACGGGCCCGCCCGAAACCGACCCCCAACGTGGACGAGGTACACGGGATGGAGGCTTTGCCTGATCTCTGGCCACGCGCTGACTTTATCGTCGTTTGCGTACCACTGCTGGACAGCACGCGCGGTCTGGTCGGGGCGGAGGCTTTTGCCGCCATGAAACCGACGACGGTGATAATCGACGTCTCGCGAGGTGGGGTAATTGACGAAGCACCTCTACTGGCCGCGCTGGAACAGAACCGGATCAGAGGCGCGGCGCTGGACGTGTTCGTTACCGAACCGCTGCCTCAGGGGCACAGGTTCTGGGAACTGGACAACGTGATCGTCACACCGCACTGCAGCTCGGTCTATGACGGCTGGGATCTGAAATCGGTCCGCATGTTTTCCGAGAACCTGATGCGCTATCGCAAGGGCGAGGTGCTGAACAACATCGTAAATCCACAACGGGGATACTAGGTCAATGGCACGAGACAGACGCAGCGGCGGGCGACGCGGCAAATCCGGGCGCGCGGCGGTGGGGATCGAACAGCTGCCCTGGCAACAGGTGCGCAACAGCTATCCGCCATTCGAGCTGTTAAACCCTGAACAGATGGATCAGCTGCATACAACCTCAATGCGCATTCTGTCCGAGGCCGGTATCCGGGTGATGGGCGACAATGTTATGGACATTTTCGAATGCGCGGGGGCCATCGTAGACCGCGACACCAAGACCATCCGTATGGACGAAACCATTGTCGCCGAAGCGTTGAAAACGGTGCCCTCGGAATTCACGCTGACCTCTCGCAACCGCGCGAAACAGATTACGCTGGGCGGCGATCATGTGAATTTTGGTTTGGTTGCCGGGCCGCCGAACGTACATGACTGTATAAATGGCCGCCGTCAGGGTAATTACGATGACTATTGCAACTTCATCCGGTTGGCGCATCACTTCAACGCTATCCATCTGATCGGCAATCAGGTGATGGCCCCGATCGAAATGCCCGCCAACAACCGCCATCTGGACACCTACAACGCCAACCTGAGCTATAGCGACCTGAGCTTTCACTGCACCGCTATCGGGCGCGGGCGGGCGATGGATGGCATCAACATGATGGCGATTTCGCGCGGTCAGAAACCTGAGGACATGCGCGGCGATCCGGGGGTGATCACAATCATTTCGGTGAACTCTCCACGCCTGTTCGACGATGCCATGGGTGACGGCCTGATCGCGATGGCCGAGTATGGTCAACCTGTGACGGTCACGCCATTCACTCTGATGGGGGCAATGACACCGGTCACGCTTCCTGCCGCGCTGGCGCAACAGAACGCCGAGGCGCTGTTCGGTGTGGTGCTGACGCAGTTGGTCAGCCCGGGAGCGCCTGTCATGTATGGCTCGTTCACCTCGAATGTGGACATGAAATCCGGGGCCCCGGCTTTTGGCACACCGGAAAATGCCAAGGCGAATATTGTCGGCGGGCAGCTGGCGCGGCGCTATGGCATTCCGTACCGGACATCGAACGCAAATGCATCCAACGTGGTGGATTTGCAGGCGGCATACGAAACGATGATGGCCACATGGGGCGCGGTTCTGGGAGGGGCCAATATCGTCTATCATGCCGCCGGCTGGCTTGAGGGCGGCCTGACCGCATCTTACGAGAAATTCGTTATGGATATCGAGATCATCCAGAACATGATGGAATTCCTCAAGCCGATGAAATTTGACACGGATGAACTGGGCCTGGACACCATCAAATCGGTGCCCACTGGCGGCCATTTCTTTGGCGTCGATCACACGATGGAACGCTATGAGACCGCGTTCTACAAACCGATGCTGTCCGACTGGCAGAACTATGAAAACTGGGAGGCGGCCGGAGCCAAGGACGCCCTGCAACGCGCCACCGAGGTTTGGCAGCAGGCGCTACGCGAGTATCAGATGCCCGAGATGGACCCCTCCGTGCGTGAGGAGCTGGATGCCTATATCGCCAAACGCAAGGAAGAGATCGGCAGCGGCGAACCCTGATGGAATATCGGGGCAGGGGGGTCGACCGCTGCCCCGGTTCGTTTACAGAAGATCGAACAACCGGCCCGGCAGAGCCTCGTGGCGTGGCAGACCCAGCGCCCGCATCATGCAGAACATCATCGCCTGATTTGAGGTCACTACCGGCTTGTCCAGCGTGTCCTCGATCTGCTCGATGGCCTCGACTGCGCGCATGTCGGTGCAGCTGAGCACGACGGCTTGCGCGTTCGGGTGGTCTGCCTCACAGGCGAGGTCGTAAACCTCGTCCGGGGTCAGCTCTCCCTGTCCGTAATTGCCCAGCTCGCGGCCAACATCGGCGCAACGCACGGTTTCGATGTCGTTTGCGGCCATGAAATCCATCGCCTGCGTGTTGATCTCGCCCAGATAGGGCGAGGAAAAGCCCACTTTCGTCACCCCAAGCGCCTGAATGGCAGCGATCAGCGATCCGGCGGCTGTCAGCGATTGCGCTCCCGATCCGGCCTTGATCTGCTGCGCCAGATCGGCGTCGAAAGTCGGCCCATGGGTCAGCGTGGCCGAGGTGCAGCCGTACAGCACCACATCTGGCCGCACGCCCGAAATCATCCGCAGATCGTGGCTGATGTCCGAGGCCCCAAGCCCCGCCATCTGGTCCGAGCCGGGGATTTCATCCACGTCATAACCACCCATGCGCTGGAAATGCACGGTGGTGTGCGGGCAGCGCATCAAGGCCATGTCGGCCTCGAGGTTGGTGTTGGTGAAGGGCACCAGCACTCCGATCTTGGCCCGGGTACGCGTTTCGTGGCTCATGACGTTACCTTTCTCAGAACGGCCAGACAGCGATCCATCACCGGCGTGTCGCAGATCGTGGCGCGCAGGCAGTCGGACAGACCATAGCCGCCCATACCGCGCATCAGCAGTTTCTCGGCCCGTAGCGCGGCGTCGGCCTGTTGCGCCTGCTCGGTCGAGGCAAAGTGGATCAGCACGAAATTGGTGTGGCTGTCCGGCACGATCAGCCCCAGATCGCGGCAGTCCTGCGCGAACCGATCGCGAATGGTTGCCGTTTTCGCGACCACGTCCCGCATATGCGCCTGATCGCGCATCGCTGCCGCTGCCGCAGCCTGCGAGGCAATCGAGATGTTGTTGGGGTTCAACAGCTTGCGCAGCTCTCTGGCGATGTCGGTGGGGAAATAGCCCCACCCGGCGCGTGCCCCGGCCAGCCCGTAAGCCTTGGAGAAGGTGCGCGTGATAACGGTATCTCCCCGGTCTGCCAGCCCGAAAACCTCAGTCGGATCGTTGGCGGCATCGGCGAACTCGGCATAGGCCTGATCGACCACCAGCAGCACGTCGCCGGGTAGCGCGTTGCGCAGGCAGGTGATTTCGGTGTTCGGGATCAGGGTGCCGGTGGGATTGCCCGGGTTACAGACAAACACGATACGGGTCGCCGGGGTGACGGCGGCCAGAAGCGCATCGACCGAGACGGTCAGATCGACCTCGGGCGCGGCCACGTATTCGGCCTGCGCCTGTGCTGTCGCCGAAGCGACGAAGGCATAACCATATTGCGTGCCCAGCACGTGATCGCCGGGCCCGGCAAAGGCGCGGATCAGGCAGCCGATCAGCTCCATCGAGCCCGCGCCACACAGCACCCGCGCCGGGTCGACCCCGTGTACCCCGGCAATGGCCGCGCGCATGTCGGGCCATTCGGGATCGGGGTAGAGCGTCAGATCAGCCAGCGCCGCCTGCCCGGCCGCCACGGCGGACGGACTGGCCGGAAAGGCGCTTTCGTTCTGCGCCAGCGAGACGGTGCCTTCTCCACCCAGATCGGCCAGCGCATAGGCGCCCATGGCGCCGACATGAGAAACCGGGCGGATCATGTGTCACCTCCGTAAGCTTTGGCCCCCTCGGCACTGACCAAACCGCGTTTGAGGTCCAGCTCCAGCGCATCCGAGTTGCGGTCGCCCGGATCGCCGAAACCGCCACCACCGGGAGTGTCGAAGATCAGATAATCGCCGCCTTCAACTCGCAGCTCTCCCTTGCCGGGAATGTCGCTGTCGCCTTCGCGAAAGCGGATGCGCCCGGGCGCGCCGGGTTTGCCGCCCATGCGCCCAAGGGCGGGGAACTTTAGTCGCTCGACCGACAGGAACACGATGAAGGGCGCACCGTTGGACGAGGTCATCTCGATCCGCTGCCCCAGCCCGCCGCGATACTTGCCCGCGCCGCCGGAATCCGCACGCAGTTCGCGCCGCCAGATGGTGACAGGCGCGACGCTTTCGGTGATCTCCACCTGCGAACCGAACACGCCCGAGGGGTAGGCGGTGGCTGACAGCCCGTCCGCATGAGGCCGCGCGCCGGTGCCGCCATTATGTACCGGTTCCACTGCGAATTCGCGCCCACCATCGCGGGCCACCTCGGGGGCGTGGCGCATGGGCAGGTCGAACATGCAGCTTGCGCCCTCGGCGGGCACTTCATCAGGTAGTGCCTGATGCAGACAGCCCAGCACCAGATCGGGTGTCACCTGACCCAGCGTGTGCCGCATCGCCACCGGCACCGGGCGCTGTGCGTTCAGGATGCAACCTTTGGGGCCGTCCACGGTGAACGGCTCCAGCGATCCGGCATTGTTGGGGATGTCCGAGCCGACGATGCAGCGCAGCGCAAACACGGTATAGGCGGTGGCATAGTTCAGCGGCACGTTGATGCCCTTGCGCGAACAACCCGAGGTGCCGGTGAAATCCACATGCATCCTCGATTTACTGACGGTCAGGGCTGCGTGCAACTCCAGCTCATTCTCATAGCCATCCATTTTTAGGACGTTTTTGTAGATACCTTCGGGCACCTCGGCGATGGCCTCAAGCGTGCCACGGCGCGAAGTGTCGATGATGTAGGACCCCAGCGCATCCAGATCGGTCAGGCCAAACTCTTCCATCATCGAAACCAGCCGGTTCACCCCGGCCTCGCAACAGGCGATCAGGGCATAGATGTCGCCCTCGTTGGCGATGGGCTCGCGGCTGTTGGCGCGGATGATGTCCAGCAGCAGCGCGTTGGGGATGCCTTCCTCGACCAGTTTGCAGGGCGGGATCAGCAGCCCCTCGTCATAGATGTCGGAGCCTTCCGGCCCCATGCCCAGACCACCCAGATCAACCAGATGCGAGGTGCACGAGGTGAAGCCCACAACCTTGCCATCCTTGAACGCGGGCATCATCAGCAGGAAGTCGTTCAAATGCCCCGAGGCCAGCCACGGGTCGTTGGTCATGTAGATATCGCCCGGTTTCATGGTCTGAACCGGAAAGGCGGCGCGCAGGTGCTGCACCGCTTCGGCCATGGTGTTGATATGGCCCGGCGTGCCGGTTACCGCCTGTGCCAGCATCCGACCATTGACGTCGAAAATCCCGGCTGAGATATCGCCGCACTCACGCACGATGGGGGAGAAGGCGGCGCGTATCAGGGTCTGGCCTTGTTCTTCGACCACCGCCAGCAGACGGTTCCACATCACTTGCAGGCGGGCGGGGGAAAGATCGGTCGTCATCATGCGCCTCCTTTCTGGTCCTGAACCAGGACGAGGTTTCCTATGGCATCCACATGGGCCGAGAAATCAGTCGAGACCAGCGTGGTGGTCTGCGGCTCGTGGATCAGCGCCGGGCCGCGCACATGGTCGCCGGACTTCAGATCGGCCCGCGCCACGAAGGCGGCCTGTTTCAGCGCGCCGTCCACATCGCAGGTGATCGGGCGAGTGTCGGGTGCGGTGAAGGTCGTCAATGCAGGTGTAGCGGGCACTGGTGCCACGGCGCTGTCAAGGGTCGCGACGCGCACCGCCCAGTTGAGAATCTCAATCTGCATCCCCGGCACCGGGCGTGAGAACTGCTTGCGATATTCTTCCTCAAAGGCGGTGGTCAGCGGTGCAATATCGTCTGCCGTCAGATGCCGGTCGGGCAGAGTGATCTCGATCTCGTGGCCCTGACCGTTGTAGCGCATGAAGGCGGTGCGGTGGGTTTCGGTCGGGGCATCGCCCGCGCCCTGGGCAACCACGCCTTTGGCTTCGGAAATCATTGCGTCGAACAGAGCGTTGATCTCATCCATGTCCATGCTGTCCAACAGCGAATATAGCGAGCGGACGATTTCGAACGACACGGGTGCGAACAGGAAGCCCACGGCAGACCCCACGCCCGGATTGGGCGGGATTACAATGCGGCTGACCCCGGCGGATCGTGCCACCCGGCTGGCATGTAACGGCCCGTTGCCGCCAAAGGCAATCATCGTGCGCGGTCCAAGATCCTTGCCCGATTCCACCGCGTGCATCCGGCCCGCGCTGGCCATGCTTTCGTCGACGATGCGGCTGACGCCGTCGGCTGAGCCAACGGCATCGAGATCTAGTTTCGACCCGATCAACTGGCTCAGCGACTGTTTGGAGCCTTCGGGGTCCAGCTTGATATGCCCCTCGGCAAATGTGTCGGGCACGATGTAGCCCAGCGTAATGTCACTGTCTGTCACCGTGGGCTCGGTGCCGCCGCGCATGAAGGCCACGGGTCCGGGTTCAGACCCCGCCGATTTCGGCCCCACGGTCAGCCGCCCCAACCGATCCACCCCGGCGATGGAGCCACCGCCCGCGCCGATCTCGATCATCTCTATCACCGGGATGCGCACTGGCATGCCCGAGCCCTTTATGAACCGCGCGGCGCGGGCGATCTCGAACTGGCGCGAGGTCTGCGGGCGGGCCTTGTCGATCAGGCACAGCTTAGCGGTGGTGCCGCCAACGTCAAAGGACAGCACCTGATCCAGCCCGGTGCGGGCGGCGATGCGGGCGGCCAGAATGGCCCCTCCGGCGGGGCCGGATTCCACCAGTCGGATCGGAAAACGCGCGGCGGTGCGCACGGTGCACATGCCGCCGCCCGCCGTCATCATCAGGATCGGACAGGTGACGCCCTCGGCCTCGAACCGGTCGACGAAACGGGTCAGATAGGTCTGCATCAGCGGCTGGATATATGCGTTGGCGACGGTGGTGCACAGCCGGTCGAACTCGCGCGCCTCGGGGCTGACCTCGGACGAGATCGAGACGGTCAGACCGGGCCGCTTCTCAGCCAGCACATCGCGCAGGCGGCGTTCGTGGGCGGGGTTGGCATAGGCGTGCATCAGGCAGATCGCTATGGCATCGGCCCCGCTGGCGTCGATATCGGCCAGTAGCGCGTCGATGGCTTCGTCTTCCAGCGCGATCAGCACGCCGCCATCCGCCAAGACGCGTTCGCGCACGGTCAGCGCGCGTTCACGCGGGACCAGTAGATCGGGCTTTTCGAGGTTGATGTCGTATTGCGAATAGCGCCGCTCATACGCGATTTCCAGGATGTCGCGAAAACCTTCGGTGGTCACCGTCGCCACCACCGCGCCGCGCCGTTCGATCAGCGCATTGGTCGCAAGGGTGGTGCCGTGGATAAAGCCGGTCACCTGATCCAGCGTCCGGCCCGATTGCTGCATCACCCGCGCGGCGCCCTCCATCGCGCCGTCGGCGGGGTTCTGATGGGTGGTCAGGGTCTTGGTCGAGGCCAGGATTGCCTCTTCGCCGGAGACAAGGACCGTATCGGTGAAGGTGCCGCCAATATCGATGGCCAGGCGCAGCGTTTGAGTTGTCATGAGGTCTTCCGAAATTTCTGTAATCGCAGCGTGAAGCAAAAGGCCCGAGGCCCTGCTTTATGCAAGGATCACAAGATCACAGCCGGTTGCGCGGCGGTCCGTAGGTTTCGGAATATCAGTCTGTGTCATGGGCGAAATGTGCAGTTTCAAGATAGCCGCAGCAAGCTGGATTGCGACAGAAAGGCCTGCAAGCGACATCTATCGTCGTAGCAGGCCAGAGATCTGCCGAAACGGGCCGTCAGACGGCGAGCGCTCGATCAGGTAAGCCACCAGCGTTCAGGGGCTTTGGCACCATCCATTTCCCAATTCGCGGCGATCTCGCCCTGGGCGACGGTTTTGGCAACACCCATGATATGATTGGCGAACATCGGAACGATTGCACCGCCATCATCATGAACCAAAGTCTGCGCCTCGGCATACAGAGTGCGGCGTTTGGCGTCGTCCAGCTCTGCACGGGCCTCGACCACGATGGCGTTGAAGCGATCGGCGGCTTCGCCTGTGCGCCAGGCTCGTACACCTCAATGATTTAGCCACCGGTGCCAATTCCGGATTGTGGGTCGGTCAATTTGCCATCGGTCGAAGGCATAATGACCAAGTGATAGCCAGACAGGATGATGGGAAGTCGGCATTTGCCGGATCCAGCTCGAACACCAAGTTGTTGCCATCGGCGCGCATCGATTTGATTTGGGCAACCAAACCGTTCACCGCAGATTTCGATCCTTCGCCACAGTGGTGGTCGATTGTGGCGATGACAACGGCAGGGGTAAGGGTTTGGTCGTTGTGGAACTCGACCCCTTCACGCAGGGTGAATACCCAAGTGATTGCGTCGTTCGAGGAAAACTCGGTCGCGAGTTCGGGCACCAAATTTCCGTTTGCGTCTAATTCGATCAAGTTGTTGCCGAACAGATAGGCGACAGCGGTTTTGATCGTGCCTTCATAGGTTGCTGGGTCTAAAAAGTCGGTAGTCGAACCGCTGCCAAAGCCAAATTTGATCGCTCCGCCTTTTTTAGGGACCTGCGCAAGTGCTTGTCAGGATAGGCTCAGTGCCGCCGGAATGGCAAGGCCCGCAGCCAGAGCGCTTGATATGAAGATACGACGCGAAATCCGGCCGCTCTGCAGTTTCTGCATCTGAGAGGACAGGAAAGGTGATCCGGGCGGAGCTTGGCCTCGATAAATCTGCCTATATCCGATATTTCGATTGGATCGGTGCGTTGGCGACCGGGGATCTGGGAACGTCGTTCTCAGGTCGGGCGAGTTCGGGTGTGGATCGATCACGTCCGGTAGTGGAACTGGTCGCACCGCGCTTATGGAACACATTGTTTCTTGCGGGTATGGCGGCGCTGATCTCGGTTCCGCTAGCGCTGTTTCTGGGCATCACCACCGCGCTGTGGCGCAATTCGCGCTATGATAAGCTGGCCAGCGCCAGCACCTTGACGGCGATCTCTTTCCCCGAGTTCTTCGTGGCCTATATCCTGATTTTGCTGTTCGGAACGCTATGGCCGGTGTTGCCGTCGTTGGCCAATGTGGAGCCAGGGATGCCGCTGGTCGAGCGGATCGTCAAATGCATATTACCTGCGCTTACACTGACACTTGTAATCGTCGCGCACATGATGCGTATGACGCGGGCTTCGCTGATCAGTCTTCTAGCTTCACCCTATGTCGAGATGGCGCGGTTGAAAGGAGAGAACGCCCGCCGCGTGGTTCTGCATCACGCGCTGCCCAATGCGTGGGCGCCAATTTCAACGGTGGTCGCGTTCAACCTGGCCTATCTGGTAGTTGGAGTGGTCGTGGTCGAGGTGGTGTTCGTCTATCCCGGCGTCGGCCAACTGATGGTCGATGCGGTCAGCTCGCGCGATATCCCGGTGGTTCAGGCGTGCGCCCTGATATTCGCCGCCACATATGTCCTTCTGAACCTGATTGCCGACATCATTGGAATCGTCACCAACCCGAGGCTTCTGCACCCAAAATGAGCCAGACAAGCAAGACATATTCAGCCGCCGCCGAGGTGGGTCGCGTGCGGACCCGTCGCAGCAAGCGCGAGCGTATTTGGATCGAGCTGAAGAAAGCGCCGCCGACAGCAATTTTCGGCATGTTTGTGATCCTGTTCTATCTAGTCATGGCAATCGGAGCGCCGGTCATCGCGCCTTATGGTGAGGCCGAGGTATTCCCGACGCCTTACGCACCCTGGTCGTCCGAGCATTGGCTGGGTACCGACCAGATCGGGCGTGATATTCTGTCGCGGCTGATCTATGGTGCGCGCAACACCATCGGTATCGCTTTTGTCACTACGCTGCTGGCGTTCTTCATTGGAGGTGGTCTGGGGCTGATCGCTGCGATTAACCGCAGTTGGCTGGATCAATTGATCAGCCGGGGCGTAGATGTATTTATGGCCATTCCCAGCCTGATTTTCGCGCTGATGCTGCTGTCGATTTTCGGCTCGTCGGCGCTGTCGTTGATTTTGATTATTGCGATTCTGGATTCAACCCGCGTGTTCCGCCTGACTCGCGCTGTGGCGGTGAACGTGGCAGTGATGGATTATGTCGAGGCAGCCCGGCTGCGCGGCGAAAAACTGCCTTGGGTGATGCGTCGCGAGATTTTGCCCAACATCATGCCTCCGCTGGTGGCCGAGTTCGGGCTGCGATTCTGTTTCGTGTTCCTAACCATTGCTGCGCTCAGCTTTCTGGGCGTCGGTATTCAGCCCCCCACCGCCGATTGGGGCACCATGGTGCGCGAGACCGCCAACCTGATCCAGTTCGCCAAATATGATTTCAAGGCCGGGATCACGCCACTGCTGCCCGCTGCCTCGATCGCGTTGATCACTGTGGCGGTCAACTTTGTCGTCGACTGGTTCTTGCACAAAACAAGCGGATTACGCGATGAACACTGAGTCTGATCTTCTGCTGGATATGCGCGACATCCGTATCGAGGGGTTCTCGGACGAAAAGTGGAATCCGATCATCAGAGGTGTCAACCTGACCCTGAAGCGCGGTGAGGTGCTGGGCCTGATAGGCGAAAGTGGCGCGGGCAAATCGACGCTGGGCAAAGCGGCTATGGGATACACGCAACCCGGCTGTCGTATCACGGGCGGTTCGATCCGGTTCAAGGGGCAGGAGTTGCGGGATCTGGACGACCACGCGCTGCAGCATCTGTGGGGATCGCGGATAGCCTATGTGGCCCAATCGGCGGCTGCGTCGTTCAACCCGGCGCACAAGTTGTTGGATCAGACCGTTGCTGCAACGGTGCGCGAGGGACTGCAACCCGAGAATGTCGCGCGTGAGGATGCCCGCGCGCTTTATGCCTCGTTGTCGTTACCGCATCCCGAAACGATTGGTGACCGCTATCCTCATCAGGTCTCCGGTGGCCAGTTACAGCGGATCATGACAGCCATGGCGATGTCACCCCGTCCCGATCTGATCATTTTCGACGAACCGACAACTGCGCTGGATGTGACGACCCAGGTCGAAGTTCTGACTGCTATGCGCCGGATCGTCGAAGAATTTCATACCGCCGCAATCTACATAACCCATGACCTGGCGGTGGTCGCGCAGATGGCGGACCGGATCAAGGTGCTGCGCTATGGAGAAGAGGTAGAAGAGGCGGAAACGCGCAAAATGCTGTCTGCGCCCGAGCAAGAGTATACCAAATCCCTCTGGTCCGTGCGGCTGTTGCAAAAGCAGGCCGAGACTTCGGATGATATCATCCTTAAAATTGACGGTGTGGATGCGGCCTATGGCAAGAGCGCCAAGGTGTTGCACAATGTGTCAATCAGCCTGCCGCGGGGGCGCACGGCGTCGATTGTCGGCGAATCCGGATCTGGTAAATCGACCACGGCACGGGTGATCACCGGCTTGCTGCCAGCCACAAGCGGGCAGGTCACGTTCAATGGCGAGGTCCTGCCAAACGAACTGAAAAATCGCAGCCGTGATCAGCTGCGCAGAATTCAGATGATTTATCAGATGGCCGATATCGCGATGAACCCGCGTCAAACCGTAGGTGAAATCATTGGACGTCCGCTGGAATTCTATCATGCTCTGCGGGGCCGGGCGCAGGAGAACCGGGTCATCGAACTGCTCGAAGCCATCGAGTTGTCGGAAGACTTCTATGATCGTCTTCCCAGCGAATTGTCCGGCGGACAAAAACAGAGAATTTGCATTGCGCGCGCTCTAGCCGCCGACCCTGAGGTGATTATTTGTGACGAAGTGACGTCCGCGCTGGACCAGATTGTGCAGGAAGGCATCCTGCAATTGCTGATGCGCCTACAAAAGGAGCGCGGAATTTCCTATCTGTTCATCACGCATGACATTGCCACGGTCGAGGCTATTTCGGACGAGATTGTTGTGATGCTGAATGGTCAAGTCGTCGAGCAGGGATTGAAGAATACCGTTCTATCCGAACCCTTCCCGGACTATACAAAGCTGCTGCTAAGTTCGGTTCCCGAGATGGACCCGGATTGGTTGACGAACCTGCTGAAAGAGCGAAAAGAAAATCACTTAGATACAAAACATGACACTGCGTAGGCGCGGGCAATAACAACACTTGCGAAGCTCAGTCGCAGTGGACTTCTCATTTTGCTTGTATTCCGAAACTCTGTTTTTACCGACATCACAATAGATCGATACGCAGAGAACCTGAAACTCAGGAGCAACTCGCGAATTAAGGTGGCTTTTGACTGGATCGCATTGATATTCTTGTTAACAATCAGTTCGATCCTCTTTTGGGCTGCCATAGGGTTAATACTTGAGGTCACCGCAGGCCGTGTAATTGCCCCGTTCTTCGACACCCCATTGGTGACATGGGTTGCAGTCATCGCAACCTTCCTCGCCGGGTTTCCTCAGTCAGCGCGCGCGAAGCCTTGTCGCAAAATACGAGTGCAAGGCTGCGATCAATAATGTGTGAGCGGCGCTTGTCGTGATGACTGTCCCAATGGCATCATCCCCGACGGTCATGGGACTGCTCTCCGTAATGGGTGCTCGAGTAGTGGCTGGAATGCTGCAGAGCGCACCTTACAAGCGTCGCAAAAAGATCTTACCGACTAAACCTCCTAGAACGACATAGTCCAATTTGGTGATGCCTTATGAACAATAGATCTGGGACCGAGTGAACGTCGATCTCAATCTGGCATCTCCTGTCTTGTTCGTTGGAGGTGGCAGTAGCACTTTGCCCACCAACCTGCTCGCACCGCGACCACTGATGCAGGTCGCCCGGTTTTCTTCTGATCGGCCCTGGCGAGCGGGCGCAGAGCTTTTACATCTCTTTTTCGCCCAACCTGACTCATGGGGACAACGCAATCCTTCGAACGCAGCATTGGGTGCAAATGCGTTATGCGGGCCCGATCCCGGTTTCCGAATTGGCCCGCACCGCTCGACTTGAGCTGCGCACTTTTGGATTCCGATTCCTGACGGCCACGGGTTTCACGCCATCGGAATACCTGCAACAGCGTCGCATCACCAATGCCTGTCAGAGGCTGGAACTATCGCAGTCCAGTATCGAAACCATCGCCCGGGATATGAGGTATATGGATGTTTCAGCATTCCGCCGAATGTTTCACGAAATAGTCGACCTCTCGCCGGGAGATTATCGCAAGCGCTTTTCTTTTCTTAAAGACGTTTCGCATTTAAGAAAATGACGTCTGAACAGCCTTTCTTGGGTCTGTTTTTGCTTTGGCCAAGCGTAATTGCGAAGGTCTGATACCTCTGCTTTCTTTTGTAATCACGACCTTGACGATATGGCGGCCTCGATGCTTCGATTGATTGCCTCGATCGGTCCCATTGCGTTAACACTCGCCAAAACGCCCATATGGCTATAGTGGTCGATCAAGGGTGAAGTCTGTTCACGATATTCAATCAGACGTGCAGCGACTGTTTCGGCCTTGTCGTCAGCACGGCGCTTAAACTCAGAGCCTCCGCAATTGTCGCAGCGTTCCGCTGCCTCAAGCGGTTTGAATGTATCATGGTAACCTTCGCCACATCCTGCACAGGTACAGCGACCGGAAATGCGGTCGACCATTTTTTTGTCATCCACCGCAAGACTGACGACAGCACTGATCTGCTGCCCCGTTTCCGCCAATAGTTGATCCAATGCGCGCGCCTGACTAAGCGTGCGTGGAAATCCGTCTAATATCACCCCTCCGGCACAGTCCGAATCGCTCATACGGTCACGCAAGATCGAAATGACGATGTCATCTCCGACGAGCCTGCCTTCAGCCATGATAGATTCCACCGCCTTGCCTGTTTCGCTGCCGCTTTCAATCGATCTGCGGAGCAAATCGCCTGTCGACAACTGAACCAAGTCAAATTTTTGCTCAAGCAGTCGGGATTGCGTTCCCTTACCGGCACCAGGAGGGCCCAGAAGGATTAACACTTTAGACGTATTCGGGCTGGTCACTCTTTTTCCTCTTAGAGAATATCGTAAACACGACTTGGAATAGACCGCTCAGTGCCATTTCAGATGTATTAGCGGTGTATGACTGTCGTGTGTGGGCGTTGCGTCTGGCCCGTAGACCAGACTATCGCACCACATGTACAGAACAGTTTGCATGCCTGACTACGCGTGCCGCTGTGGACCCCAGAAGATAATCCTGCAATCCAGGCTGGTGGCTTGCGATAACGATGCAGTCTGCATTGTTATTCGTTGCATAATCGAGAATTCCACGGCCCGACTGTCCTTCGACAATTTCAATTTTGGAGTCCGCTACCCCGTCGACTAGTGGGCCCAGTTTGTCAGTAACACTGGTCTTTGCGATATCCAGATGGTTTTCAGGAAGCAGGTCGCTTGTGTATTGCGGAAGGTGCTCAATGACATGCAATAGAGTGATATGACCACCATCCGAGCGGAGAGTTTGTGCGACATCCAGCGCTCTTTGCGCGTCGCGGTCGGTATCAAAGGAAACAGGGACTAGAATATTTCCATACATTTCTGATTCTCCAGCAGGTAGAAAAATTCAACAACCAGAGCAGGGAACAGGTCCGCCTGCCCTGGTTGTTGAAGTTAGGCCCGTAGCATTATCGAGAAGAGGGGCTACTGGGCCGGGGAGGGTCATCTTACGCTGCCACGAACATGTCTTTGTATTGGTCGCGCAGGATGTTCTTTTGAACTTTGCCCATGGTGTTGCGGGGCAGTTCGTCCAGCAGGATCAGTTTGCGTGGATGCTTGAACCGCGCCAAGCTACCGCGCACGGCCTCCATCATTGCGTCCAGATCGGGGGTTTGGCCCGGCTCTGCAACGATCACGCCCAGAACAGTTTCGCCGAAATCGGGATGTGGAACGCCCACCACGGCGCTTTCCAGCACGCCGGACTGGTCATCCAGAACCAGCTCGATTTCTTTGGGATAGATGTTGTAACCGCCTGAAATAATAAGGTCTTTGTTGCGGCCAACAATATGAACATAGCCGTCTTCGTCGATCCGGCCCAAATCGCCAGTGATGAAGAACCCGTTCTCGCGCAGTTCGGCGGCAGTCTTCTCCGGCATCTGCCAGTAACCTTTGAACACGTTGGGCCCGCGTACCTCGATCTCGCCGATCTCGCCCTGAGCCAGCGCATTGCCGTCTGAATCACAGATCTGCAGCTCGACCTCAGGCAATGGAAAGCCCACCGTGCCTGCGCGGCGGTCACCGTCATAGGGGTTCGAGGTGTTCATGTTGGTTTCGGTCATGCCATAGCGTTCAAGGATGCGATGGCCAGTGCGTTCTGCGAACTGTACATGGGTTTCGGCCAGCAAGGGTGCCGAGCCTGAAACAAACAGGCGCATATGTGCGGCCAGATTCTTGGTGAAGCGGTCATCGTCCAGAAGGCGGGTGTAGAAGGTTGGCACACCCATCATGGTCGTGGCATTGGGCATCCGCCCGATGATCTCATCCAGATCGAACTTGGGCATAAAAACGATGCTGCTGCCTGCAGCCAGCGTGACATTGGTGGCCACGAATAGTCCGTGAGTGTGAAAGATCGGCAGTGCATGCAGCAGCACGTCGTCGGATGTGAAGCGCCATTCTTTGACCAGCGTCTGTGCATTCGACAACAGGTTGTTCTGGGTCAGCATCGCACCCTTCGATCGGCCTGTGGTCCCCGATGTATAGAGGAATGCGGCCAGATCGTCGCCATCACGGTCAACGGTCTCAAAGCTGGCAGGCATTGCTGCAGCCTGCTCCATCAGGCTGCCGCTGCCATCGGCGTTCAGGGTTTCGACCTTCGCGCCAAGCTGCGCACCAACCGGGGCGAGTTTCTCTTCGCTCCGGCTGTCACAAACGATCAGCGAGGCGCCACTGTTTTCGATGAAATAGGTCAATTCATCCACAGTGTAAGCGGTATTGAGCGGCAGGAATACAAGACCTGCCTGCGCACAGGCAGCATATAGCGCCAGCGCTTCGGGCGATTTCTCGATCTGTGCCGCAACCCGGTCGCCGGGTTTCAGGCCCAGCTGCGTCGCCACATGGGCGATTTGTGCGGCGGTGCTCAGGAAGTCCTGATGGGTGATGGTCGTTCCGTCGAGCAACTGCAAAAAGGCTGTGTCTTTACCGGCATGTGCGCCGAACAAACCGTCATAGAGAGGATTGGCCATAAGGGTTACCTTTCCTGTGTCGTGGTGAGAGAGGCTGACGCGGCAAGCGATTTGGCCTCGGACGAGGCGATTACCTCGCGGGTGTTGGCGAACTGTTCGTGGTTCTGCGCTACGCGGCCAAGGTCATAAAGATAGTTGACCATGGTGCCACCGGACTGTGCCCGGCCCTTGTCCGAAACATCTGCGTCGGCATGAACCGCATGGACCAGCGCACCGTTGCCAAGATGGAACCGTGCCACTGGATCGAACGGCAGATCGCCCCGACCTTTGGCGTTCAACAGGTAATGTGCGGCCAGTGCTTTCATCTGATCGGGCTCTTCGATGTTCCAATCGATGCCTTCCTGCGACAACCATTTGGTCAGCCCCGGAATCGGCGAGAGCGTGACGAAGGTTTTCAGGCCCGCCAACTCAGCCGACAGGTCCGAGGCCACCTGTTTGATCAGCGAATTGCCGAAAGAGATGCTGGCCAACCCGGCCTGACAGTTGGAGATCGAGTAGAACACAGCCGTATCGGCCTGATCTTCGGGCAACGGATCGCGGTCTTCGGCGAGCAAGGCCTGTACGGAACCCGGAATACCGCTGTTCAGCGCCACTTCGACAAAGATCAGCGGCTCATCCGGCATTGAGGGATGAAAAAAGGCAAAGCAGCGCCGGTCAGTGGGTTCCAGCCTGCGGCGCAGGTCGTCCCAGCTGTCGATGGCGTGGACCGCCTCATACGCAATGATCTTTTCCAGAATATGCGCCGGGCTTTCCCAGTTGATCGGGCGCAGCACCAGAAAGCCACGGTTGAACCAGCTGGCAAACAGGTGCCGGAAGTCCAGGTCAAGCGCCTGCAATTCGGGCTCCTTGCCGCCCAGCCGCAGCAGATCAGCGCGCATCTGTACCAGTGCGCCGGTGGCACCGGGCACGCGGTTCAACCGGCGGATCATTTCCTGCCGGGCCGGTTCCACCGCAGCCGCAAAGCTGCGATAGGTCGCTTTCGATGGGTTGCGCTCGTATTCGTCCAGTGACGAACGTACCGCCTTGGGATCGATATTCATGGCGGTGGCGAGATAGCGGAAGAATTCCAGCTTGTCGTCATCACTCAGCGTATCGAACCGGGTCAGGATTTCCTCGGCCAGCGCCAGCCCCGAAGTTTCTCCCGCTGACCCAACCAGCGGGTCGGCCAGTTCGGTCAGCGGTCGGCCATCCGGAGCCACCGCGCCGTCGCGGCGGTAACGCCGCTCGAACACGGTGGATAGAAGATCCGCCAGCAGGGTCATACCGCTGCTCCCATCACCAGGTCAGGCAGCCATGTGGCCAGACCAGGGAACAGGCACAGCAGGACAATCGCGATCACCATGCAGGCCACGAAGGGGAGAGAGCCTGTCAGGATGGTCTTGAGCGAGATGTCGGGCGCAATGCCGTTGATCACATAGAGGTTCAGGCCGACAGGGGGCGAGATCAGGCCAATCTCCATGTTAATGGTCAGTACAACCGCAAACCAGATCGGATCGAAGCCAGCGGTGGTGATAATCGGCAGCAGGATCGGTGCCGCCATCAGGATCACAGCGACGGGCGGCAGAAAGAACCCGGCGATCAGCAGGAACACGTTGACCGCACCCATCAGAACCCAACGGTTCACGTCCAGCGTACCGATCCATTCGGCAATCGCCTGTGTGATGAACAGCGAGCTGAGCATGTAAGAGAACACACCGGCAGCGGCGATGATGAACAGGATCATCACGCTTTCCTTGGTGCTGTCGCGCAGCACGACCCAGATGTCCTTGGGGTTCCACAGCTTGTAGATGATCATCGCGATCAGCAGGCAGAGCAGGGCACCGACAGCAGCCGTTTCCGACGGGGTGGCGATACCGCCATACATGGCGTAAAGCACACCCAGAATGATGCCGAGGAAGGGCAGCACGCGCGGCAGAATCTCGAACCGTTCGGCCCAGGTGTAGCTGCCCGAACCCAGACGGGTCGCGTCACCGGATTTCCAGGTCGAATACAGCGACCAGGCCATGAACAGACCCACCAGCATAAGGCCCGGGATCACACCGGCCAGAAACAGACGGCCAATCGAGGTTTCGGTGGCAATACCGTAAACGATCATAGTGACCGATGGCGGGATCAGGATTCCCAGTGTACCGCCCGCAGCGATCGAACCGGCGGCGACGCCGTCAGGATAGCCACGTTTGCGCATCTCCGGGATACCCATCTTGCCGATGGCGGCACAGGTCGCGGGTGACGAACCGGACATAGCCGCAAATAGGGCACAGGCACCGAGGTTTGATACGACGAGACCGCCGGGAACACGGGTCAGCCAGCGTTCCAGCGCTTCGTACAAATCCGCTCCGGCTCTGGTAGAGGCGATTGAGGCCCCCATGATGATGAACATCGGGATAGACAGAAGGGCGAAGTTATCGAGTTTGCCGAACAGGATTTCCGGCATCAGTTCCAGCGAGCGCGGGCCGTCGAAGACGATCAGGAACCCAGCCGAGACGATCAGCAGGCCGATGGCCACGGACACGCCCGAGAAAAGAACAAGGATGGTGGCGATGGCGACAATAGCGCCGAGCAGAAGGGGATCCATCGGCTTTACTCCAGACCAAATGGTTTATCGATGCCAAGCAGGACGGCGACGAGATCGGCGATCAGTTGCAACAGCAGCAGACCAAAGCCAACTGGGATGGCGAGGTAGGGAATCAACAGGCGAACGCCCCAAACCGTGTCGGATTTCCAGCCGCGCTCCCATGCGAAGTGCCAATATTCGTAGCCGTAGAACAGCATGACTGAGACGATGGCGATGGACAGAACCGAAGTCAGGATCGCCATGTAAAAGCGGGCTCGAGGTGCGAGCGAAATCGGGATCAGGTCAACATTCACGTGACCGCGCAGGCGCTGCACATAAGGCAGACCGACCAGGGTTGCGGCGATGACCAGATAAATGACCGCTTCGGTTTGCCAAATGGTCGATTGATTCAGCACGAAGCGCACGATGATCATCTGGCAGGTGATGGTGACAGCAGCGACGATCATGCCTGCGGAACACCATCCAGCCAGAGTTGAAAGCGCAGCGACAAAGCGAAGGAAGGGATTGTTCCCTGTGTGGGAAGCAACGGCAGAGCTATGACCGGCCATTTGCGCCTCCTGTGATTGAGATGCAATTAAGTCTGAAGATCAGAGAAGATCAGAACCAAGATCGGATGCCGAGCGGCGGCAGGCCGCCCGGCAAGATGGGGTCATTCGACTGCCAGAGCCTTGTCCAGCAGGTCCTGCCCATCAGGAACCTCTTCTACGAAGGCCTTGTAAGATGTTTCCATTGCCAGCGTACGCCATGCTTCGAAGTCTTCGGCGCTCATCTCCGCAATCTCAACACCGGCGTCGGCAAAAACTTTGGCCGAGTTGGCGTCCTGTTTCTTGGCCTCTTCTAAATAGAAGGCCTGTGCCTTTTCCGATGCTGCCAGCAATGCGGCTTGCTGATCTTCGTTCAGTCCGTCGAAGGTGGATTTGTTCATCAGCAGCGGCTGATACATGAACCACAGCGCCACATCGCCCGCAGGGGTATAGCAGGCAACCTGCTCGTAGATGCGGTAGCTGACAAAGGACGAGGACGACGTGTTGGCCGCCTGCAAAACGCCGGTTTGCATGGCGTTATATATTTCTGACGACGCCATTGATGCGATCGAGGCATCAGCGCCGGCCAGCATCTGCTCAAAGGATTTACCTGCCGCGCGAGTCTGCAGGCCTGCGACATCCTCAGGGTTCGTGATGCACTTGTCTTTACCGGCGAAGCCACCGGCCAGATAGCCATGCACCAGCACCATCACGTCGTCCTGAGCCATTTTCTCTTCCAACGCCTCCATGAAGGGCGAGTCGGCCAGACGGGCAGCGTGATCGTGGTTTTTCACCAATCCCGGCATCAGCGTCAGATTATAGGCAGGCTGCTGACCGCCGGCGTAGGACAGCGGCAGTATGGTCATATCCAATTGACCGCGGCTGAGCGGCTTGTACTGCTCGCGCGGCTTGAACAGCGATTTCGAGCCGAAAATCTTGATTTCCAGATCAACGTCCGCCGCCGCAACTTCGTCTACAACAATCTGTGCTACTTGATGGCGAATGTCCTTGTTCGACCACTGATGTGACAGGCGCAGTTCCTCCGCTGACCCCAATGTACCTGCGGATGCAAGCGCCAACGCAGCGACGGCCGTTTTGAACACTGATTTCATTTTTTCCTCCCGTTTTCAGTCCCGGATGAGCCGGGGATGAATAGAAGCATAGGGCAGCAATGTTTTTTTATTCAAGGTTATTGTATACAAGATATGATTTCTTGAGTTCTCGCCTAATCACAAGTAAAACAGAAATCTATGGACCAACGACTTGCAGATACCATCGCTCAGGATTTGGAAGAGCTGATTTTTGACGGGACATTTTCGGACGGTGACCGTCTAGATGAGGTCAAACTGGCTGAGCAGTTCGGGGTCTCACGAACGCCACTTAGGGAAGCATTCCAGAGACTTGCCTTGTCGGGGTTGGTCGATCTGATAGCGCGGCGGGGCGCTTTTGTCCGACAGCCCGGCCCGGTGGAACTGATGGAGATGTTCGAGGTCATGGCCGAGCTTGAAGCCGTTTGTGGTCGACTTGCGGCGTTGCGCATTTCCGATGAAGCTTTGCTTGAACTGACCGAAGCTAACAGCAAATGCCAACTGGCCGTGGATGCGGGCAATCCCGATGCGTACTACCTGGAAAACGAGCGGTTCCATCGAATCATCTATCAACAGTCCGGCAATGCATTCTTAGAGCAAGAAACTTCCAAGCTGCACAGAAGGCTCAAACCATTCCGTCGACAGCAGCTTCGGTTCCGTGGTCGTATGGCCCAGTCCATGGCCGAACACGAAGAAATTGTCAGAGCCCTGAAAAAAGGCGTACCGGAAGAAACAGCGAATGCGCTGCGTGACCATGTCGCCGTACAAGGTGAGAAGTTTCGCAACCTTATGGCTTCACTCAAGAGCGCCGCTGAGTAGCAGTTGCCATTAATACACGCGGAATTTCATTGTGAGCGCGACTGGGTTGGTCAGCTAGCGTTGATGCCAGTGCGCCTTTGAATCAGATCTCAAATATAATCGGGTCAAATTTCGAACCCCATGTAGGTGAAGATGATGACCGTAAGATAGACCATCCCGGCTACAAACGAAGGAATGATGGTCGGTAGGATGATTTCATTGGCGAAGCCACATTGAAGGCTCCCAAGGTTACCGCAGACCAGCAGCAGGATCATTATGGCGGATTTCATCACCCAGCCAACATTTAGAATCCAAAGTATCTTTTAGATAATCTGCATAGTGATCAGTATCATGAACCAACCCAACACGATGGCAATGATCGTAACGCCTCCAGGGCAGAGCTTGAAACCCTGAATTCGCACCATAACGAGGCCAAACAGATAGAAAACCGCTGAAACCTGAAGCGCGCGAGTGGCTCGATAAAGCCAATAGTACCGCGCGCTTATCCCATCGCCGAATGCCCGCTGCACCTAGTCGATCAGCTCGCCTTCATCCGGATAAGTGGTGCCCAATTCGGTTTTGACCACCCGTGCGGAACAAACAAATATTGGTGAAGATGATGAGCCGCCAGACCAGCAATGAGGGTCATATGACTACTGACGAGGCAACGATAACGAGCACCAGAATCAAACTGACGGCGATGAATACAGCTCTGAATATGTTTACTTTGGGCGGGCCGGACACGGGAATGTTCTGAAAGAAAATTGATGTAAGCAAGTTGCAAGTATTTGTTAATTTTCGAAAAACGGCGCAGGGGGGCGTCTGATTGGTCGAACCAAACGCGGCACGAACACCAAGTCACACGCCATCTGCGATAGCCAGAGGCGTTCGCTTAACCTGATTGTCACCGCCGGACAGGTCAGCGTCGGCATTGGCGCATGCGCGATGCTTGGCGACCTTCTAAATGTCGAATGATTGCCCAGGGAACGCGGCCACGATGCCGACCGGTTCCGGGAAGCATTGCAAGACAAGGGGATACGTGCCTGCAATGCAGGCTGAACGCAAAGCAAGACCCCGGTCAAATATGACAAGCGTCGGTACAGACGGCAAAACCGCGTCGAGATCATGTCCGGCAGGCTCAAGGGTCTAGTGCGCGTTGCGGCGCTCTTTGACCGCTGTTCGGGGGTCTGACTCTCAGCTAGCGCTCTCGAGGAAACCGCCATCCATTGGTTGGATGGACTGACGATGGGGGCAGTTCGCTGCAATCGCCTTTGGTGCGTAAAGTGGCTTGGACTGAGCAATTCAATACAATAGGCTTTTAGGATCCTACCCCCAAGTTCGACATGTTTGTTGCAAAGATCTTCACTGTCATACCCTTGTTGTGAAAAGCATCCAGAACACGCGTCGATCCACAAACCTGAGAGGTGCCTTATGTCCTATTCCAATCGTAGTTTGATTTCGCGCCGTCAGTTTCTTGCCACTACGACCGCCAGCGCTGCTGCCATCACCTTGCATCCCTTTTCGGCGGCGGCGGCCAACAATCAGGCGCATCTGAGGATCATGGAAACCACTGACATCCATGTTCACGTGTTCCCATACGATTACTATGCGGACAAACCGCGCGATACTGTCGGGCTGTCGCGGACCGCTTCGATCATTAATGAGATCCGTTCCGAGGCGACAAATTCGCTGCTCGTCGATAATGGAGATTTTCTGCAAGGCAATCCGATGGGCGATTACATCGCGTATGAGCGTGGCATGAAAGAAGGCGACAGCCATCCGATCATCACTGCCTTCAATACTGTTGGTTATGACGCTGCCACTTTGGGCAATCACGAGTTCAACTATGGCCTAGATTTCCTTGAAAAAGCGCTTGCTGGTGCAGAATTCCCCGTGGTTCTGGCCAATGTTGCAAAAGAGACTGGGGCGTCCCCCCGCGATGATATGACTCTGGTGAAGCCCTATGCCATCCTTGAGCGTGAGATTGAAATGGGGGATGGCAGCAAGCATCCGATCAAGGTTGGTGTCATCGGATTTACTCCGCCTCAGATCATGAACTGGGATCGCAAGCATCTGGAAGGCAACGTGCAGGCGCGTGACATAGTCGAAACGGCGCAGGCTTACGTACCCGAGATGCAAGAACAAGGGTGTGACCTGATCATTGCCCTGTCGCATTCAGGCATTGGGGATGCTGATCATGCTGATGGAATGGAAAATGCTTCGGTCGTTTTGGCGGGGGTTGATGGCATCGATGCGCTGGTGACCGGGCATAATCACCTGGTGTTCCCGTCCGCTACCTTTGCGGATCGCCCTGGAATTGATGTCGAAACGGGGACCTTGATGGGTAAACCTGCGGTCATGGGCGGCTTCTGGGGGTCGCATCTTGGCCTGCTGGACCTGCTGCTTGAGCGCGACGGAAACGAATGGCGCGTGGTGACGACCACGTCTGAAGCGCGCCCGATTTCAAAACGCAACGAAGATCGTTCGATCACAGCACTTGTTGGCGACGATCAGAAGGTGCTGGACTCGGTCGCGAAAGATCACGACGAAACACTGGCTTATGTACGCCGCGCGGTCGGCAAGACTTCGGCTCCGCTGCACAGCTACTTCGCGTTAGTTGCGGATGACCCATCGGTGCAAATCGTCTCGATCGCGCAGAAATGGTACGTCGAAGAGATGATGAAGGGCACCGAACATGAAGGTCTGCCCATTCTATCGGCTGCAGCGCCGTTCAAGGCCGGGGGTCGCGGCGGCCCGGACTATTACACAGATGTTCCGGTGGGCGATGTTGCGATCAAAAACGTAGCTGATCTTTACCTGTATCCCAATACCGTGCGCGCGGTACGCGTGAACGGTGCTCAGGTTCGGGGTTGGTTGGAACGCTCGGCGGGTATGTTCAACCAGATCGAGGCGGGATCCGAGGATGCGATTTTGCTAAACCCGGACTTCCCTTCCTACAATTTCGACGTGATGGACGGTGTGACCTACCAGATCGACTTATCGCAACCGTCGCGCTTTGGACCCAAGGGGGAAGAGATCAACCCGGATGCAGCCCGTATCGTAGATTTGGCCTTCAACGGTGAGGCGGTCACGGATGACATGGAGTTCATCATTGCCACCAACAACTATCGTGCTTCGGGCGGCGGTTCTTTCCCGGGCGCAATGGGTGATACCGTCGTGTTCGAAGCCCCTGACACCAACCGCGACGTGATCGTGCGGTATATCGTCGAGCAAGGAACAATCGATCCCAAGGCCGATGCAAACTGGTCGTTTGCGCCGCTTTCTGACACCACCGTGTTGTTTGAAACTGGTCCAAAGGCGCGCGACTACATGGGCGAAGTCAAAGGCGTCACCATCGAGGATGCCGGTGAAGGCGCTGATGGGTTTGCGGCATTCCGCATCAGGCTCTAGCAAGGGTAAGGTCCAAATTACAGTGTGAGCGGCCGTCTTAGATCATTCATCTGACGGCCGTTCGAAGGTGCTATGTTGCTGGGCCCCGTTCAGTCTTCGTCTTGAAGCGGAAGCCTATCGCGCACGAGATTTGCCCAGAATTCCGCGCCGATCGGCAGTAACGCATCGTTGAAGTCGTAGTCATTCGAATGCAGCGGTTGCCCATTCGGGCCAGTTTCACCGTTGCCCAGTAGAATAAAGCAGCCGGGTACGGCTTCGCAGAAATGCGCGAAATCCTCTGAAAAGCTCATCGGTTGACGATTGGGAAGTGTGTCCAGCCCGGATTGCTGCGCGACGCGGATGGCAGCTTCGGTCGGGATCGGTGCGTTGATCGTTTCGATGAACTCAGTTTTGAAATCCACTTGGACTTCGACGCCATGCGCGGATGCGATGCCATGCGCAATCTTGCGCATGTGTTCTTCAATCATATTTCGATCTTCAGGGCTGCGAGCCCGCGCATCACCCTTTAGCGTTGCAGTTCCAGGTAGAACGTTGCGCTGCCCGTCGGTCAGAAACTCGGTCACTGACACAACCGCCCCGGCGCCCGGGGCCAGCTTGCGCGCGACAATTGTCTGAAGCGCCAGAACGATTTCTGACCCAACGGTTAGCGCATCACGTCCAGACTGCGGCATGGATGCATGGCCGCCTTGTCCATTGATCGTAATTTCGAAAAGGCTTTCTGATGTGCATATTAAACCGGTTCGGGTCGACATCTGCCCGACGGGTGCCCCAGGCAGGTTATGTATGGCGTAGACTTCTTCGATTGGAAATCGCGTCAAGACATTCTCGTCCAGCATTGCTTTAGCCCCCAGTCCAAGCTCTTCATTCGGTTGAAACAGGAACACCACCGTGCCGCTGAAACCGGGATCCGAGGACAAAGTCTTTGCTGCGCCCAACAGCATCGTCATGTGACCATCATGGCCACAGGCGTGCATAATGCCGGGATTTTGCGACACGTAATCATGATCGCTGGCTTCCTGAATGGGTAGCGCGTCCATATCTGCGCGTAATCCGATCGCGCGGTTGCCTTGACCGGCCCTGAGGATACCCACTACGCCCACGCCTTCATGAACTTCAAGCCCGTATTGACGCAGCAGCGCCGCAACTTTGGCTTTGGTTTTCGTTTCATTGAAGCCCAATTCGGGGTGTCTGTGGAACGACCGCCTAAGTTGGCGAAGTTCGGTTTGGTTCAATTCCATGGCGGTTAATGTTCCCAGATTACAGGTGCTATCCGAGCGGGGCGAACTCAGACTCTAGCCCTGATTGGTAGAGTACGATGGCAGACGGGTCCACCGGCCCGGCATCTCTCAATCGTTCTGTCCCGACCAGCCTCGCCTGAATGAGGTCGGCGCTGCGCCGTATCGTTTCTTGAACCGAACTGTCAGTTGGGTCGCGCTGCCAAAACCCGTGGCGGCCGCAATTTCAGCAACGGTCATTTCTGTTTCGCTTAGCAACGCGTAAGCGCGCGCCACACGCAACTCGATGTAGAATTGTACCGGGGAAACCTCGACATACTTTTGAAACAGCCGCTCCAACTGTCGGCGAGAAATCTGAACGATCTTGGCGATCTCAGAGATATCCAGAGGCTCTTCCAGATTCTCATGCATGATCTGGATGGCGTTGATCAGGTATTGGTTCCGACTGCCCAACGCGACAGAAAACGCGGATTTCTGGAGCGTTTTTTGATTGTTGGATCGTGAGTGGATGCACATGTCCGAGACGATGATGGCCAGATCCTTTCCGAAGTCGGTTTCAATCATGTCCAGTACCATATCGGTTGCCGCGTTACCTCCACCGCAGGTCATCAGATCATTGTCAATCTCATACAGGTTCGCCGATGGTGTCAGGTGTTCGAAGTGTTCAACAAAGGCGGGTTGGTTTTCCCAATGCAGTGTGAACCTCTTGCCGGTCAGCATACCTGCCTTGGCCAGCGTAAATGCGCCGGTACAAATTCCACCAAGCTTGCAGCCAAACGCTTTCTGACGGCTGATCCACGAAAGGATCGTTGAATTAATGCTTTCCGATGGTTCGATCCCTGAACACACAAACAATCTGGATGATCGCGGTAAATTATGCAGAGCCAAGTCAGCTGCTATTTCGACTCCATTGGAGCATCGAACAGGGTTCCCATCCTCAGAGATCAGAAACCACTTGTAGAGCTCTTTGTTGGTGACCTGATTGGCGATCCTCAGCGGTTCAACCGCTGCACTAAAGGCAAGCATGGTGAGTTTCGGCAGCAACAGAAAATAGATCTCGTTGGATGATCCGTCATAATCGATGTCGAACGTCGCGGCCCCTTTCGGAACGAAATTCCTAGGTTTCATGCTCTCTTTTCCCAGTGCGGACCTGGATGGATAACCGGCCCGTACAATATCGTATCGATCGAAACACCAGCGTATCAACTTCGCAGATCACAAGCGAGTGGTCCTACGACAACAATTGGCCAGCGAGTAGCTGCGAGCTTGTCTGTAAGACGGCAATTGAGGATGTGGCCGGGTCATTAATTGAACCGGTGGCAAAGCATTGTTAACTGGACTAACAATCGTATCTGTCGTCAACCTCATGAATGGTGAATGCCAAAAGGTCAGGCCCAGTGTGGTATCAACCGCATTCGACTGCGCTGTCGATTCACACGATCAAGCTAAACAGCCTGAGTTTTGCCTGCAAATCGCCGATTTCGTACACTTTCGGGCGATGCATCATAGTGATCCCGGAACGCACGCACCAATGCACTTGTGGAAGAAAAGCCCGTAGCAGTCGCCACTTCAAGATAGGTCATCTCGGTAAATTGAAGCAGGCCATAGGCCCGTTCTAGGCGAAGTTCCCGATACGTTGTCAGCAGTTTTACACCCGTTCTGTCCAGAAACCGCCGCTGTAACTGGCGCGTTGATGTACCAAGCGCCATCGCAAGTTCCGGTATCCTAACCGGATCCTCCAGATTGTTCTGCATCTTTTCAACAACCTGTCGCACCATTGGGTCGGCTTTTGAACGTCTGATCAATCGAGCTGCCAGTTGGCTTGCGCATGTAGTTTGCCTGTCGGCCAACCCGATATAGCTGCGTACTGACTCGGCAAGATGCTCGCCGTGATCAAAGGCAACAAAATCGGACAACAAACGCAACGTGCCCAATCTGGTTGATGCGCTATGGGTGCGGCTATCTGAGGACCAGTATGTACCCGAACCGACGTCGATCAGTCCAACCTCTTGCGCTGCGGCAGAAAAGTTGGGGTGAACCGATGCAATCCGCTTGGTTGCGCGACTAGTCTGGGCGAGAAGAAACACTGCACCGCCAACGAGAATTGATCGGGAGGACAGGTTCAATACTTGGGCGATCCAGGTTTTGTCCGGCGGTGTCAGAGGCCAGCTTTTGTAGATATCCCCCCAGAAAATCGCGGTTCGCCCGGCCCAGTGCAAGGGTCCGCCCGCCGCGCCGTCGGCAATGGTGCGGATATTTGTAATGTATGTATGGCCTTCGTTCAGTTCATTTAGGGCACGATAGAAATCAACCAGCATATCTGCCGATGCTTCCGCTTCGGCCTCGCAAAGAATGATCTCGATATGATGATCTCGTTTGGGTCTTGCCAACGTGGTTTCGGTCAAATGCGCATGGTCATTTACAGGGACATAATGCTTCATTTCTCCTCCACCTTCTTTAGCGCTTCGGCCGCGAGCAGTCGTTCCCGAATTCGGATTGAAACCCCCGCCAGTTGGCGGGGGTTTATTGATTGAGGTTTATTCAGCTGCGTCCATGTATTCGGTCATTGGAGGGCATGTGCAGATGAGGTTTCTGTCGCCGTATGCGTTGTCGACGCGGTTGACGGGGGACCAGTATTTGTCGACGCCCATGGAGCCTGGGGGGAAGCAGGCCTGTTCACGAGTGTAGGGGCGGTCCCAGTCGCCGACCAGATCGCGCACCGTGTGGGGGGCGTTTTTCAGCGGGTTGTTTTCCGCGTCGATCTTGCCGTCGATGATGTCCTGTGCCTCGGAGCGGATGGACAGCATGGCGTCGCAGAAGCGGTCCAGCTCGTCCATGGGTTCCGATTCCGTGGGCTCGACCATCAGGGTGCCGGCCACCGGCCAGGACATGGTGGGCGCGTGGAAGCCGCTGTCCACCAGACGTTTGGCAATGTCATCGACGCTGACATGGGCCGCCTCGTCCAGCGGGCGGGTGTCGAGGATGCATTCATGCGCTACGCGACCCGTTTCCGAGGTGTAGAGGATCGGGTAGGCATCCTTGAGCCGCGCCGCGATGTAGTTAGCGTTCAGGATCGCCACTTTCGTGGCCTGGGTCAGACCCGCGCCGCCCATCAGCAGCACATAGGCCCAGCTAACCGGCAGGATGGACGGAGACCCAAAGGGCGCCGCCGAGACCGGACCCACGGCAGTGCCGTATTCCGGGTGGCCGGGCAGATGTTCCTCCAGATGCGCCTTGACGCCGATCGGACCCATGCCGGGGCCGCCGCCGCCATGGGGGATGCAGAAGGTCTTGTGCAGGTTCAGGTGGCTGACGTCACCGCCGATGTCTCCGGGACGCGACAGGCCGACCATGGCGTTCATGTTGGCGCCGTCGATATAGACCTGACCGCCGTGATCATGAGTGATCTGGCAGACCTCCTGCACGGTGGTCTCAAACACGCCATGGGTCGAGGGGTAGGTGATCATGCAGGCGGCCAGATGATCGGAGTGCTTTTCAGCCTTGGCGCGGAAGTCATTCAGATCAATGTTGCCATTCTCATCCGCCTGCACAGGCACAACCTGCCAGCCCACCATCTGGGCCGAGGCCGGGTTGGTCCCATGCGCCGAGGTCGGGATCAGGCAGACATTGCGCTGCCCTTCGCCCCGGGCGAAGTGATAGTTGCGGATGGTCAAGAGGCCTGCGTATTCACCCTGCGCGCCCGAGTTGGGCTGCTGGCTGATCGCGTCATAGCCGGTGATCTGGCACAGCTTGTCGTTCAGATCATCGATCATCTCATGATAGCCCTGCGCCTGATCTTCGGGGCAGAACGGGTGCAGGTTGCCGAACTCGGGCCAGGTGACCGGGATCATCTCGATCGTGGCGTTCAGCTTCATGGTGCACGAGCCCAGCGGGATCATCGCCCGGTCCAGCGCCAGGTCGCGGTCGGCCAGACGGCGCATGTAGCGCGTGATCTCGGCCTCGGCCCGGTTCTTGTGGAAGATCGAGTGGGTCAGGTACTCGCTTTCGCGCAGCGCGTAATCCGGCAGGCGATAGGCCACGTTCGAGCTGTCATCCTTGCGGTCGATGCCGAAGGCCCCCCAGACCGCCTCGATGGTCTCGGGGCGGGTCTGTTCGTCCAAGCTGATGCCCACTTTCGTGTCGCCGACCTTACGCAGGTTGACGCCCCGGGCCACAGCGGCCTCCATGACCGTTTTCTGCAGATGGCCAACCTCAACCGTGATCGTGTCGAAGAACACTTCCGGCTCCACAGCAAAGCCTGCCTCTTCCAGACCGGCAGCCATACGCGAGGTCTTGCGGTGCACCGATTGCGCGATGGCCTTGATGCCGTCGGGGCCGTGATACACGGCATACATCGAGGCAATCACCGCCAGCAGCGCCTGCGCGGTGCAAACGTTCGAGTTGGCTTTCTCACGCCGGATGTGCTGTTCGCGGGTCTGCAGCGCCAGGCGGTAAGCCTTGTTGCCCCGGCTGTCGATGCTGACACCGATGATCCGGCCCGGCATCGAGCGCTTCAGCTTGTCGGTGGTCGCCATATACGCGGCGTGCGGGCCACCATAGCCCATCGGCACACCAAAGCGCTGGGTCGAGCCGATGGCGATATCCGCGCCCATCTCACCGGGCGACTTCAGCAGCGCCAGCGACAGGATATCGGCGGCGACGATGGCAATCGCCTTGTGTTCATGCAGCGCCGCAATCTCGGCGGTGAAGTCGCGCACATGGCCATGGGTGCCGGGGTACTGGAAGATGGCGCCAAAGACCGCGCCCGCATCCAGCGTGTCCGGATCAGCCACCTGCACCTCGATGCCCAGAGGCTCGGCGCGCGTTTTAATCACCGCGATGGTCTGCGGGTGGCAGTTCTTGTCGACAAAGAAGGCCGCGTTGTTGGCCTTGGACCGACCGCCGCGCTTGGCCATGGCCATCGCTTCGGCGGCAGCTGTGGCTTCGTCCAGCAAGGACGCGTTGGCCACGTCCAGCCCGGTCAGGTCGCTGACCATGGTCTGGAAGTTCAACAGTGCCTCAAGTCGGCCCTGGCTGATCTCGGGCTGATAAGGCGTGTAGGCCGTGTACCAGGCCGGGTTCTCCAGAATGTTGCGCAGGATCGGCGCCGGCGTGGTGGTGCCATAATAGCCCTGACCGATCAGCGAAGTCAGAACCTTGTTCTTGCTCGCCACTTCTTTCATGTGAAAGAGCGCATCGCGCTCGGTCATCGCCGGACCCCAGTCCAGCGGCTCTTTCTGCCGGATCGCGGGCGGGACGGTGGCGTCGATCAGCTCGTCTAGCGTCTTGAAGCCGATCACCTTGAGCATGTCGCGCATCTCGGTCGGGCTGGGCCCGATATGGCGGCGGTTGGCGAAGTCATAGGCTTCGTAATCGGTCAGTTTGAAGGCCATGTGTGCGCTCCTCAAGGATAGGTCAGGCCCGGCGGAGACGGCAGGAGCCTCCGGCGGAAGTATTTGGAAACAGATGAAGGGGCGGGGCCGCGCACGGACCCGCCGCCTGAGTTAACCGATGAAGGCCTTGTAGCCGGCCTCGTCCATCAGGTCTTCGAGCTGCGAGGCGTCCGCGATCTTGATCTTGTAGATCCAGGCCTCGCCTTCGGGGTCTTCGTTCAGCGCGCCGGGATTGTCGGCCAGCGCCTCGTTCACCTCGGTGATCTCGCCGTCGACCGGTGCGTAAAGCTCGGACGCCGCCTTGACGGATTCAATCACGCCGATCTCGCCGCCTTTTTCGAACTCGTCGCCTGCTTCCTGCTGTTCCACGAACACCACGTCACCCAACTGCTCGGCGGCGTGTTTGGTGATGCCCAGCGTGGCGGTGTCGCCGTCAACGCTCAGCCATTCATGCTCTTCGGAATAATAGGTTGCCATGTCTCTCTCTCCTGACTTCAACGCTTGTAATTCTGTTTGACGAAGGGCAGCGCCACGATCTCAGCCGGTTGCGGCTTGCCCCGGATGATCAGGTTCACCTTCTCGCCCGGCTCGCCATGGCCTTTGCTCACATAGCCCATCGCCACCGGTCCACCCACCGTGGGGCCAAACACGCCCGAGGTGATCTGACCGATGCTGTTGCCCTCAAGGCACCGCACTTCCACACCCTGACGCGCAGGCGCACGGCCTTCGGGCTTGATGCCCACCAGCTTGCGCGCGGGACCTTCGGCCAGTTCCTTTTGCACGCGGGCCGCGCCCGGGAAACCGCCCTCTTCCTTGCGGCGCTTTTGCATCGCCCAGCCCAGCGAGGCCTCGACCGGCGAGGTGCTCTGGTCGATGTCATTGCCATAAAGGCACAGACCTGCCTCAAGCCGCAGGCTGTCGCGCGCGCCCAGACCGGCCGGCTCGCAATCCTCATGCGCCAGAAAGGCTTTGGTGATCTCGATCGCCTTGTCCTCGGGGATCGAGATCTCGTAGCCATCCTCGCCGGTATAGCCCAGCCGCGAGATACGGCACTCAACACCGTTGATATCGGCAACCGTGGTTTCCATGAACTTTAGATCACGCGCGGCGGGGCACAGTTCGCCCACAACGTTTTCCGCCGCAGGGCCCTGAACCGCCACCAGCGCGCGGTCGAAAATCTCGATCACTTCAACGCCTTCAAGGTGCTCACGCATATGCGGAATGTCCTGATGCCGCAGCGCCGCGTTCACCACCACAAAGTAATGATCGCCCGCATTCGACACGATCAGGTCATCCATGATCCCGCCTTCTGCGTTCGTAAAGAACCCGTACCGCGCCTTGCCTTCCTTCAGCGTCGCATAGGCCTGCGGGCAAAGCGCTTCCAGCTTCTCACCCACATTCTCGCCCCGCAAAATCACCTGACCCATATGAGACACATCAAACACCGCCGCCTTCTCACGACACTGCTTATGCTCCCCCATAATCCCCAAAGGATATTGAACAGGCATCTCCCATCCCGCAAAATCAACCAACTTACCCCCCAACTCAACATGCAAAGCGTGAAGAGGCGTGCGTTTTAAGGATGAAGTCATGGTGGCCACCTGCTCTGTATCAGTTACCAAGAAACGTTCCTGTCAGTCTGACCCAAGCTGCACAGATTGCAACGATTCAGCCCAGGATTTCAGCGGATCGCCTCGATCACGGCAGAACAGTATACGGGTGCATGCATCAATAATGTTCCTATAGGAAACTTTTTTCCGTTAGGCAACACTCCTTGTTCGGAGTCAGTAAAACTGTGCCGAGCACCCGCCCATAGCTGGTGGACATCCCCGATAGTAACTTGGTTTCGCGTGGAAAATCATGAAATGGTCTTCAACTTACCTTCATTCCTCAAGGGAATGAACTGCGCGATCAAGCACCCTGAGACCCGCAACCAAATCCTCTTCGGCTGTGTCTTCGGCAAAATCGTGGCTGATTCCGTCAATCGACGGGACAAAGAGCATCGCAACCGGCATCAGGCGCGAGACATTGGTGGCATCGTGGAGCGCTCCGGATGGCATGTTGCGCCAACGCCCCGGCGCAATGGCCTGCGCGCCGCTTTCCAGCGCACCGCGCAAAACCGGGTCCATGCTGACGGGCTCTAACCCCAGCATCGGGCCGTAGGTTAGTGTTACGCCCTGCTCTTCGGCAATCTGCTGTGCGGTCGCGCGAATGATGTCTTCCATACGCACCAGACGCTCAGGATCGCCGTCGCGCCATTGCATCGAAAACCGCACCCGTCCCGGCACGATAGAGGACGCATTGGGGTGAACATCAACACGCCCGATGGTCCAGACGGTTTGCGGCGTGACCACATTACGGAACCGGTCATTGAGGCGCGTGTTGAACAGCGACAGGGCCTGAAACGCGTCACGTCGCAAATGCATTGGCGTGGTTCCAGCATGGTTTTGCTGGCCTTGGAAGGTGATGACCATATCGCGGATGCCGACGATATCGGTGACAACGCCGATCTGTTCACCGGCTGCATCCAGTGCCGGGCCCTGTTCGATGTGCATTTCGATGAAGCCGCTGAACCGGACAGGATCAACAAAGCCTTGCGACTTCTTTGCCATTTCAGCCCGCGCGCTGCCAAAGGTGACGCCTGAGCCATCAGTCAGCACGTCCGCCTGTTCCAAAGATAATCCACCTGACCAGACCGCCGATCCGGTGGTGACGCCGAACCGCCCCTCTTCGTCCTGAAAACTGACGACCGAGATGGGTCGATCACTAGAACGCGCGATTTCCAGTGCCGCAATGACGCCCAGGGCTCCGTCCAGCCAACCGCCCTCGGGCTGGCTGTCGGAATGCGAGCCCATCAGCAGCGAGGGTCCATCAGCCAACCCGAACAGGTTTCCAACCGGGTCGACATGCGGAGTCAGGCCAGCCTCGGTCATGCGCGCGGCGAGCCACTGGCGCGCGGCGATATCAGCTTTGGAATAGGCGGGGCGGACGACGCCCTTGCCGACGCCCGAAGCCCCGAATGAACGCAGCGTGTGTAGATCGGTCAGAAACCGTGTGTGATCGACAGCCATGGGTCCTCCTTGTCGGGGTGACCATAGCGGTAAACTTCGCCTGATATAGGAGTTTTTTCGGGCCCGCGTGAAAGCCCTCTGGTCCCGGCCCCGAACCTGTCCTAAGACGTCAACGCAAGAGGGATCATCATGTCACATATCACATTAGTGCGCCACGGGCAGGCCAACACAACCGCACGGGATGAGCTGAGCTATGACCGGCTGAGCGAACTGGGTCACCAACAGGCCCGTTGGCTGGGCGCGCATCTGCGCGATACCCGCCTGCATTACCCTCGGGTTTATTGCGGCACACTCAACCGGCACGTGGAAACTGCGGCCAGCATGGGGCTGCCGCAGCCAACTCGGGATGCGCGGCTGAATGAGATAGAGTATTTCACCCTTGCCCAGTTGTTCCAACAGCAGCACGGGGTTGAAATACCAACCGACCGCGAAGGCTTTGTCGAGCACTTGCCCCGCACCTTTGCCGCCTGGTCCCGGGGCGAGATCGAAGATACGCCGGAAACCTTTGAAGAGTTCGAGACTCGCGTTCGCGACGCTCTGCGAGAGATAGGTACCGAAGGCGGTCCGGCAATTGTCGTAACCTCGGGCGGGCTGATCTCGATGGTGGTGCGGCAGGCGATGGGCTTGGATATCCCATCGATGGCGCGGGTGGCGCTTGCCATCATGAACACGTCGATGCATCGTCTGCACCCGATTGGCGCGCAGCTAAGTCCGGTTCTGTTCAACGCAGTGCCCCATCTGGAAGCGCCAGACCGTCAGTTCGCGCAGACCCATCTGTAAGGAGGCTACAATGCAACTTTATTATGCCCCCCGCACAATCTCGGTCGCCGTGGCAATTGCGCTGGAAGAGGCCGGGCTTGAGTATGAGGCCATCCAACTGGACTTTGCCGGAGGTGAGCAAACCAAACCCGCCTATAAGCAGATCAATCCAAAAGGTCGGGTCCCGGCACTGGTTGTGGATGGCGGCATTCTGACCGAAACCGGAGCGTTGTTGGAATACATTGCCGCTAAAGCGCCCGAGGCGGGATTGGTGCCATCAGATCCGGTTATGGCGGCGCGGATGCGAGAGGTGATGTTTTATCTCGCCTCGACCATGCATGTGAACCATGCCCACAAGATGCGCGGGCCCCGTTGGGCAGACAAGAAATCCAGCTGGAAAGACATGAAGGACAAAGTCGCGCAAAACATGACTGAGTCCTGCGCATATATCTCGTCGAACGGGTTGCGTGGGCCGTTTGTTTTGGGCGAGGCGTTCTCGCTGGCCGACGCGTACCTTTACGTGGTTTGCAGCTGGCTGGAGGGCGACGGTGTTGACGTCTCGGCCTTTCCAAAGATCATCGCCTTCCGCGAAGCGATGGAGGCGCGTCCCTCGGTACAGGCGGTACGCACTGCCGGTATGCTCTGACAAAAGGAATTGGAATGACACATCTCTGGGTCCGGGCAGAACAGCGCCCGAACGAGGAACGGGTCGGGCTGACCCCCGAAGGCACTGCCGCGTTGATCGCGGCAGGCATCCGCGTGACGGTCGAGGAAAGTTCCGTCCGCGCCATCGCAATTGATGGCTACAAGGACGCGGGCTGTGAAATCGCGGCTGAGAATTCCTGGCCCAATGCCCCGCTGGACGCGATCATCTTTGGCCTCAAGGAGCTGCCCGAGGACGGCACGCCCCTGCCCCACCGCCATATCGTGTTCGGCCATGCCTATAAGGGGCAACATTCAGGACGCGCGCTTTTGCAGCGGTTCAAGGCTGGCGGCGGCACACTTTATGATCTGGAGTATCTGGTCGAGGAAAACGGCCGCCGGGTTGCCGCTTTCGGCTATTGGGCTGGGTACGCGGGGGCTGCCGTGACGCTCATGACATGGGCGGCCCAGCAACGAAATGAAGAATGCCCGCCGGTTGGTGTTTATAAGAACAAAGACACGTTGAACGCCGAATTGCTGGCCGAGCTGGACTCCACCGGCGCCGACCGTCCCCGCGCCATCGTCATCGGTGCGTTGGGCCGTGTTGGCACAGGCGCGGCTGATCTCTGCGAGGCAATGGGCGTCAGCGTTACCAAGTGGGACATGGCCGAAACCGCCCGCGGCGGACCATTCCCAGAAATCCTCGATCACGACCTGTTCCTGAACTGTATCTTCGCTCGTCCCGGCACACCGGTCTTTGTCCCACGGTCAGCGCTGACCACCTCGCGGAACCTTACAGCTATCGGCGATGTGGCCTGCGACCCGGATAGCGATTACAACCCGGTGCCGGTCTATGACCGCGCGACCACATGGGATGCCCCCGCCTTGCGCGTGGCCACCGATCCGGTGATGGATGTTATGGCGATCGACAACCTGCCGTCGATGCTGCCTGTCGAAAGTTCCGAGGACTACGCGGCGCAACTACTTCCGTCGTTGTTGACCCTCACCGATCTGGATAGCGGCGTCTGGGGCCGGGCAGAAGCAACTTACAAAACTCATATTGAAGGGATCTGAGCGATGACGATTCACTGGTGCGGCACCGGCCTGTCGGCCATCCCCGGCCTGCGCCGTCTTATTGAAGGAGGGCACAAAGTCACTGTCTGGAACCGGACCATTGAGAAGGCCAAGACAGAGGTTGGTGACCTCACCGACGACATCCGCGCCTTCGACATCGATGCGTTGGGTGAGGTGCTGGGAAAAGGTGACGTCATCGTATCGATGCTGCCTGGTGACTGGCATGTACCTTTGGCAGAGTTGGCAATCACGAAAGAAGCCAACTTTGTCTCTTCCTCATATATCGCACCTGAGATGCGCGCGCTGGACAGCAAGGCCCGCGAGGCCGGAGTAGCGCTGGTTAACGAAGTTGGGTTGGACCCGGGCATCGACCATCTGATGGCGCATGCGCTGGTTGCCGATTACCGCGCCTCGGACGCGTTTGATCCGCAAAACCACCTGAGCTTTATCTCTTATTGCGGAGGCGTTCCCAAGAATCCCAACCCGTTCCGCTACAAATTCAGCTGGTCACCTCTGGGTGTGCTCAAAGCGCTGCGCTCTCCTTCCAAGTCAATCCGGGACTACGCGCCGCTGGATGTCGCCCGACCTTGGGACGCGATCACCAGCTACATCGCACCGCTGCCCACTCCGGAAAGCTTCGAAGTCTACCCGAACCGCGACTCGATCCCCTTCAAGGCCGAGTACCAGTTCGAGGATCACTGGCCGGTCAAGGAATTTGTCCGTGGCACCTTGCGCCTGAACGGCTGGGCTGAGGCTTGGTCGGATGTGTTCACCGAAATCGAAACGCTGTCCGGCCCCGAAGGCGATGCGCGCTTGAAAGAGATGTCGGATCAGTTCTGGGCCGAGAACGCCTATGACGAGGGCGAGCCTGACCGCGTGGTTTTATGTGTGGGCCTAAAGGCGGAAAAGGACGGCGTTGAAGTTTGGCACAAAACCTATGTCATGGATGCCTGGGGCGACGCGCGCGGGACGGCGATGGCGCGGTTGGTTTCGATCCCGGTTTCACTGGCCGTCGAGGCCGTGCTGAACCGCGCTATTCCCGCAGGAGTTCACGCTGCACCCAGCGACCCGAAGCTGGCGCAGGACTGGATGCGCGAGATCGACACGCTGGCGCAGCACCTGCAGATCGTGGACCACACGGCCTGAAACACAAACAGCCGCTCCGGTATCTTCGGAGCGGCTGTTTTAGATACGACTTAAGTAGCCGTCATCAAATGTATTGCGCAATCACCGCTTCCACATCGCAGCGGTTGATGCCCAGTTCTGACAGATCGGAATCAGAAAGCCGATTCAGTTCCTGGGCGGCACAAACGATATCCGCCCTGATCGCGTGTATTCTCATCGCCCGGTCAAACAGCATCAATGCGCTTTTTGAAGGGGTTTGTTTCAGGATTGGGTTGGCATCCAGCATACTCGTTACCTCAGCAAAATTTAAAATGGACCGATATCCGTTCAGCGCCGGAAAGGCTTAAACGCCGTTCAGATAGGGTATGTTCTGATAGACGTTCCGATATACGCGCCGCCTGATCTCACCACGCGGAATGCCAATATCAAAAAGCTGACGATCGCTGAGTTCTTCTAGCGCCCGGATCGTGTTCTTGTAGACCTTGCGGCGCTGCCATCCTGACTTTGGCACTGTTTGGTTCACAAGTTGGCCAAAAAGCAGATCCCGATGATCTGCTCCGGTTGCATTGACATGTGCCATGACGGTTCCTCCTAGATTCATCGCTGTGTTTGATGAACCTGATCAAAGAACTCGACATTAACCCCGATGGAAGGCCGCATTAATTTTGCTTCATACTCAAGAAAAAAGGCGGACCCGCCGGATCATTAACTACATCAGATCGTTTTCAACATCCTCGGCTGAAATTCCCAGCGCATCCAAACCGTTTTCCAGATGGTCCGACAGATGCGGTGTACCGATCAGATAATCCGCACAAGGCGTCGAGGCTTCGGACTTAGCCGTCGCAATCGCTTCGGCCAAATCCTCGGCAAAAAAGCTTTCTCGACCGATCCACATGACGGCCACCAGCTCTGCTTGCTCATCCTCACCCATACGGTCGATGAATGCGCGCAATTCGCCCTCGGCCCGGTCCAGTTCACGCCCCATCATGGCGACCTGGGCGATCTTTCTTGCCGAGATTTCCAACATCTGTCTCAACTCCTCGTGTTCGCGGTCCAGGCATTTCTGCACGATCCCACAGGTGACCGTCTTTGATCTTGCGCAAAGCGGAGGGCTTTAGTGCCGCGACCGGGATACAGGCTGATCGGGAACCGGCGCGGTACGAAACGGGCTGAACCGCGCCCGTTTGAACCACAGCTTCACCGCCTGCCAGTGGATCAGAAACACCGCCCGACGCGCGCCGAACGGACGCCGCCAGAGAGACTGAAAAATGATCCGGTTGCTGTACGGCTGGCGCGGACCGGTCAGCGTGGCAATCAAACCGCCTCGGGCACGCCCATAATCGATCCAGACACCAACACGTTCGTCCTGATAGTCAAAGCGGAAGGTATAGGTGCCCTCGATCTTCTGAAACGGAGAGACATGCATCAGCTTGTCCGCAAGTATCCGATCGGTAGGTGCAATCGGTGAAAGATCGGGTTTGTGGCACAAGTAGCTATGGCGTGTGCCATAAGTGTTGGTCACCTCGGCCACCACAGCATAAAGCTGGTTATCTTTATCAAAACAGAACCAGAAACTGACCGGATTGAACACATGTCCTAACACACGGGGTTGTGTCAGCAAGGTCATCCTGTCCGGTTGTGGAATATCTTGCGCCTCAAAGCATTCACGCAGCCAGATCGCCCCGCGACCCTGACCAGGTTCACCCCCATGATCGCATTCTCGCCAGCTTGTCACGTTCGCGCCATTGATCGAAAACAGGGATGGGGTCTTGGGGTGGGCCTCGGGGTCTAGCAAGATGTAATCGACGGAATAGCGAAACGCATTCTCGACCGCACCTTTGCGCCCGTGAAAGGTATGGCCCGCGATATAATCAATTCTGTTCATGAAACAGATTTTCCGTCCTGCCCGCAAATCATTCAATTGACATGCATTTCCGCATATCTGGTATCTCACAATACGATATTCAGCCGGTTTTGGATGAAATTTATCCAACCGACTGATCCACCTTGGGTGTCCCCACGTATTGTGGTTATGTTTACCGAGACTGACACCGCGACATTGGACGAACCGGCGGCAGAAGCTGCTGGAAGAATTGTTTGGCGCGGACCTAAGCGTTTTAAGGGCAACTCGGTGAACGGACAGAATAATACTTGTGGCGCCAGAAAGTATTGGGTGGAACACGTCCGTCGAATCCGAGACGCTCAGGATCAGGCGGCCTTCGCCGAACTGTTTCAGCATTTCGCGCCTCGTATCAAGGCGTTCCTGATCAAGTCCGGTTCGGATGCCGCCCTGGCTGAAGAATGCGCGCAGGAGGTCATGGCGACCTTGTGGCACAAGGCGCATCTGTTTGACCCGACAAGGGCAACGGTTGCGACCTGGGTGTTCACGATCGCAAGGAACAAGCGCATTGACGTATTGCGCAAGCAACGCCGCCCCGAACCCGAAGACCTCGGGTGGGGGCCGGAGGCGGAGCCGGAACAGGAAGACGTTCTAGCGCTGCAACAGGAAACCGCGCAGCTGCGTGATGCCATGGCGGCATTACCTGAGGCGCAAAGACAGCTGATCGAGAAGGCCTACTTCGGAGATCTGAGCCATCGAGAAATCGCATCTCAGACCGGGTTGCCCTTGGGAACGATCAAATCACGGATACGGCTGGCGCTGGACCGCTTGCGCCACGCGATGAACTGAGATGACGAGCATGAAAAACGAGATTAAACATCACCTGACAGACGACCTGCTGATGGCCTATGCCGCAGGCAATCTGCCCGAAGCGTTTGACCTGATGGTCGCAACGCATCTGTCTCTGTGCGACCACTGCCGCGCCCGCGCTGAAAGCTTTGACGCAGTTGGCGGATGCGTTTTGCAGGAACAAGATGCGTCAGCAAGCATGAGTGACGGTTCACTGGCGGCAACAATGGCATTGATTGCTCAGGGCGCACCAAAGGTGAAACCCGCGCACCCGTCTTGTGCAGTTCTTCCGACACCGCTGCAGGACTATGTCGGCGGCGACGTGAACGCGATCAAATGGAAGCCCGTCGGCATGGGTGTCAAACAGGCAATCCTGCCCACGACCAGCGAAGCCACCGCCCGGTTGTTGTTTATCCCCGCCGGGGCAGCAGTGCCGGATCACAGCCATAAAGGCATCGAACTGACGATGGTCCTGCAGGGTGCATTCTCTGACGAGATCGACCGCTTCGACCGCGGCGATGTCGAAATCGCTGACCAGTCTATCCATCATACCCCTACGGCAGATATCTCTGAAGATTGCATTTGCCTGGCCGTCACTGATGCTCCACTGAAGTTCAGCAAGCTGATGCCACGCCTGTTCCAGCCATTCCTTCGAATCTGACCCGTCGTGGTAGGGTTGTTTATCGACGCTAACTAAATCGGGGTTTTCAATGTTCTTAAGGATGGCAGTCACAGCGCTTTTGCTGACTTTTGGAGCCAGCGTTTCCGCACAGATGTCCGCAGACGTTAAATTCCAACCGGGCAATTTCGGCACGATGGTGAACGGTACTGTCACCGGCGACGAATATTTCGACTATAAACTCGGAGCCAAGGCTGGGCAGGAGATGTTCGCCGACCTTAAGGTCAGTGACACCAATGGCAACGGCGTGATCTACTTTAACATCTTGCCGCCGGATAGCGACGGCGTCGCAATTTACAACGGCTCAATCGATGGAAATACCACCCGGATCGAGCTTCCCGATGATGGCGACTACACCATACGTGTTTATCTGATGGGTAACGATCGCGACACAGGCAAGACGGTTGGTTACAATTTGGACCTGTCGATCCAATAACGCTTACCCTTCGGTTTTGCCCAGCGGCACGACGTTTGTTTGGTCATCCGGCGCAAGCTCTTCGAAATCGAAATTGTCCAACCGTTGCGCCCGGCGACCCGCCTTTTCCGCGCTGATCTTGATTTCCGAGATATCCTTTGCAGCCTGCCCGAAATGACGGTCGAGATTCGACACCCGGTCGCCTAAACGTTCCACATCCTTATGCAGCAGCCCCAATTCCTTGCGGATCGCACCGGCCTGTTCGCGCATACGCGCATCTTTAAGGATCGCCCGCATGGTGTTCAGCGTCGCCATGCACGTGGTGGGTGAAACGATCCAAACGCGTTTCGAGAAACTCTCTTGCACCAATTCAGGGAACTTGGCGTGCAGCTCGGCATAGACTGCCTCGGAGGGCAAGAACATCAAAGCGCCGTCGGCAGTTTCACCGTCCAGAATGTACTTCTCAGCAATATCGTTGATGTGCTTGCGCACTGTACTGCGGAACATCTGCACGGCTGCTTTCAGCTCCATATCATTGGTCGATCCGATCAGCGCCTCATAGGCTTCCAGCGGGAACTTACTGTCGATCACGATTGGTCCGGGAGGGTTCGGCAGGTTGATCAGGCAATCAGCGCGCCGTCCGTTCGATAACGTGGCCTGCAGCTGAAAACTATCTGATGGCAGCGCCTTTGAAACGATATCGTTCAGCTGGATTTCCCCGAATGCCCCGCGCGTCTGCTTGTTCGACAGAATATCCTGCAATGACAGCACGTCGCCTGAAAGCTTGGTGATATTGTCCTGCGCCTTGTCGATGGCCGCCAGACGTTCCTGCAATTGCGTCAGCGAGGTCGCCGTCTGTTTCGACGAACCATGCAGCGATTCCTTCATCCGCTCCTGCATCTCAGCCAGGGCGCGTGCCGATTTCATCGCGTTATCCGCCAGCCGGTCATTCATCTGCTGTTGCACTGATGACAGGCGGGATTCAACGGTCTGGATCACCTGCACCTGCGCGTTGGCTTGCGTGTCCGAGACATGCTGTAGGCCACCCCGCAGTTGTTCCTGCCCCTGGCCCAGTTGCTGCACATGCTGCCCAAGGTGCGCCATCTGCCGGGCCAGCGGCTCCGCCATCCGAGCTGAACGCTGTGACGCTCGAAGTGACAGAAACAGAAGCAGCAGAATCAACACCACCACCCCGCCTGCAATCAGGATGATAGGGTCATTCAATGCATATTGGGTGCCAGCAATCTCGATCATATCGCCTCAGATGTTCTTGTTTTATTCTTCATAGCCCGAGCGGGCCAGCGGATCAACTGCGGCCGAACAGGCGTTCGATATCGCTCAGCTTCAGTTCCACATAAGTTGGCCGCCCGTGGTTGCACTGCCCGGAATGGGGCGTCGCCTCCATCTCACGCAGCAGGGCATTCATCTCTTCGGCCCGCATCCGACGGCCAGACCGAACCGAGCCATGGCAGGCCACGCGGCTCAGGATCGCCTCGATCCGCGCTTGCACCATCTGGCTTTCGCCCTGATCGGAGAGCTCATCAAGGATATCGAGGATCATCGCGCGGGCATCGACCTCGCCAAGAATGGCCGGAGTTTCGCGCACGGCGATTGCTCCGCCACCAAAGGATTCGATGGTCAATCCAAAGCGCGACAGGTCCTCTGCAACGGCCATCAGACGTGCGCAGTCACCGTCTGTCAGTTCGACGATTTCGGGGATCAACAACGCTTGTGCGGCAACGCCATTTTCGGCCATCTGAGCCTTGAGCTTTTCGTACACCAGCCGTTCATGTGCGGCGTGTTGATCCACGATCACCATGCCGTCTGCCGTTTGGGCGATGATGTAATTCTCGTGCACCTGCCCGCGCGCCGCCCCCAAGGGCAGGTCTTGCGGCTCATCCACCGGTGCAGTTTCGGGCACCGGTTCCAAGATGCGTCCGCTATAGTCCTGCGACAGTTCCGCAAAACCCGGAGATTGCGCCCGATAGGCCGCCTGACGCGCCGCGGGTGACGGGCGATCCATTTGATACACCCGCGCCGGGGTTGCGGGTGCGGGCTCGGGCCGCATCGCACCCAAGGTTGCGTTGGCCACGGTCGAAGATGCCCGGTGCCCGGCCTCGGCCAACGCGTGACGCAGGCTGGACACGATCAAGCCACGCGCGAGGCCGGGATCGCGGAACCGAACCTCGGATTTTGCCGGATGTACATTCACATCCACCAGCGTCGGATCACAGTCTATGAACAGCGCCGCCGCCGGATGCCGGTCGCGGCTGAGGAAATCGAAATAGGCCGCGCGCAGCGCACCGGTCAGCATCTTGTCCCGCACGGGTCGCCCATTGACGAACAGATACTGCGCCACTGCAGCCCCGCGCGAATAGGTCGGCAGCGCGGCATAGCCATAAAGCCTGAGCCCTTCGCGTGTGGCATCGATCTGCAAAGCATTCTCAGCGAACTCACGGCCAAGAACGCGCGCCAATCGGGCATGCAGCGCATCAAACAGATCGCCATTCTCGCGGTCGGCGCGGAAGGTCACGCGCCCCTCTCCCCCGCCCGAGACATCGCGCAGGGTGAACGCGACCGAAGGCTCGGCCATCGCCAAACGTTTCACAATGTCTGAAATCGCCTGCGCCTCGGCCCGGTCCGTGCGCATGAACTTCAGCCGTGCCGGGGTGGCGTAAAACAGGTCTCGCAACTCAACCACAGTCCCAGCGCGCAAGGCTGCTGGCTTCACTGCATCCATTTTGCCACCGGACACCTGGATCGAGGCCGCATCAGCACCCGAGACACGGCTGGTGATGGTCAAACGCCCGACAGCCCCCAGCGAGGGCAGTGCTTCACCGCGAAATCCAAAGGTGTGGATATTCAACAGGTCGGAGCCGTCGATCTTCGATGTCGCATGGCGCGACAGCGCCAGAGGCAAATCCCCCGCTGCGATCCCACACCCATCATCGGTGACACGAATCAGGGTCTTGCCTCCATCCGCGACCTCAATGGCGATGCGTGTGGCCCCGGCATCGATGGCGTTTTCGACCAGTTCCTTGACGGCAGAAGCAGGCCGTTCCACGACTTCACCCGCCGCGATCCGGTTGATCGCTGCGTCATCCAGCTGGCGGATTACCGGACGATTGTCGCTGATATTGGGGTCTGCATACACCATACCGCTAGACCTAGCATATGTGCACGCGATTCGACCACCGGTTTGAATCGTGAAGAGCGGGCTTTAAACGAGGTATCCGGCCAGTTTGACCGCGCCGTTAAGGGGGTAGCGACTAAGGTCAAAACTGGCCGGATATACCAGAGTGAGTGGTGGTCTTGTGGTTTCCAATTGAAAGTTTGGTATCACCGAAAATGGAATAAATCTTGTTAAGAATTCGTGATTGTTTCCACTTGGCGAAGTTCAGCCGAAACTGCGTGATGGGCGTTGGCGTGAATACGCCAAGTCAAGCCTGACTGGGCGCTCCGCTGCGGGTTCGGCATGGGCCAAAAGCAGCGGTCAGCGCCAGAATCAGGCCTGATATCGTGGCGATCATTCCAGCGGCGCTGACAGCATCCGCAGCCCCCAACCACAATGGGCCATAGCCCGCTAAAACATAACCGGACACGGCGGAAAGGGTTGCGAACAGGACACTCCAGACGATCTGGACTTCCAACCGGTTGGTCATCATCCGTGCCGCAGCTGGCGGGCAGATGAACATTGCAATCACGATGATCGACCCCACTGCATCAAATGCCGCGACAGCAGCAATCGCAGCTATGATCACCAGAGCCATCCCTAACGCACCAGTGCGGATACCAATTGTGCGCGCAAAGCCTTCATCGAAGGTCGATATCTTGAGCGGTCGCCAGAACAACCACGTGAACAGCAAGACCCCCGTCAATGTCAGCGCAATGCGCGGCAATTCAGGTGGCAACCCTGCCAATGCCTGTAGATCCAGCAGCGACGACCAGTCCGTTGCATCCAGCCAAATCAAGCTTTCCAGATTGCCGTAAAGCGCATGTTCAACGTCCAAATGGACGGTCGACGTGTCAGTCTGCTCAAGCAGTAGGACACCACCGGCGAACATGGTCGTGAATACGACACCCATCGCTGCCCCCGGCTCGATCTGACCCAATCGCCGGATCGCTTCGATCATGACCACGGCGACCACAGCAGCCCCTGCTGCGCCAAGCATCATCGGCCAAGTTGAAATTGCGCCTGTCAGCAGAAACGCGACGACAATACCGGGCAACACCACATGGCTGATCGCGTCACCAATCAGTGCTTGCTTGCGCAGCACCAGAAAGTTGCCGGGCAGAGCGCATGCGATGGCCGCGAATGTCCCAATCAACAAAGGCGTCAGCGACAGGGGGACGAACTCTTCTCCGCTCATGGCGTGACCTCCTGCGGGCCGCCGATACGACGATCGATCTCGGCGATCTGATCGCGAGTCAGCACAGTCTCGATATCGCGCAGCCCATCGTACAGCGCCGCAGTGGCCTCATGCGCCTGATCCGCGCGGACGATCTCCCACCGCTTTTCGTCTCGTAGGGCTTTGGCCGCACGCGCCTTCCCATGCTCCGTTGCAACTCCATCGGCGCGCACAAGGCCGGTGCGGCGTAGCAGGCGAATGGTTAGGGGTTCATAGATCTGCTGTCCCTGCGCCAGTGCCAGCAGTCCCTGCCGAATGTGCACTCGACGCTGGAACCGAAGGTGGCTGAGAATAGCTGCCAACACACCCCGAACCGGCGCGAACAGGAGCGACAGGGCAAAGAACCCAAAGCTGACCAGAACGATGATCGGTCCGGTCGGCAGGTTCGGAGCCGAGGCCGAAATACCTGCCCCCAGATACCCTGCAAGACCTCCGGCCAAACCTGCCAGAACGACCACGCGGTCGGATCGCTCCGTCCAGAACCGCGCTGTCACAGGCGGGATGATCAGCAGAGCAACAATCAGGATTAGACCAACGATCTTTAGCCCGACCACGGTCACCGCCATCACGAGCCCCATCATCGCCAGATCAATCCGATGCACGGGCAACCCGCGCGCAGCGGCATATTCAGGATCGAAGGCGACCATCGTCATCGGGCGGCGGATGATCATCACCAGTACCAACGTTGCCGCGCCACCGATCGCAATGACCAGAGCATCAGCCCACAGCATCCCAGCAGTAGAACCCAGCAAGAATCCTTCCAATCCTGCCTGGCGTCCAACCCCCATGGTTTGAATAACGGTCAGCAGTACGACACCAAAACCGAAGAACACCGACAACACTGCGCCGATCGCTGCATCTTCTGCCAAACGTGTGCGACTGGTCAGCCAGTTCATACAGAGCAAACCAACCCATGCGGATATTGCCGAACCTGCAAGCAGTCCGATCAAATTACGCCCATCACCACCGAAAGCCACCAGCACCATGAAGGCAAGGCAAACGCCCGGTAGGGTCGCGTGGCTGATGGCATCGCTAACCAGCGCGCGTTTACGCAGGAATAAGAACGTGCCCGTCACACCTGCCGAAACGCCCAGTAATGTCGCACCAATAGCAACCAGCGTGGCGTTATAGCCAAGCTGTAAGGTCAAAGCCTCCCAAAGCATGATTACCCCAGCGCGCGCGAAATCTGATCGATCTGGGCCGTTGCAAGACGTCCGCCATAAGCGGCTTGCAGCGTTTCAGCGGTAAAGGCCTGTGCAACCGGACCTTCGGCCACTTTGCGGGTGTTTATCAGGAACACATGGTCGAAATAGTCGGTGACCGTGGCCAGATCGTGATGCACTACAACAACGGTCTTGCCAGCCTCTTTCAACGATTTCAGCACGGCGATGATCGCCTTTTCAGTCGCGGCGTCCACGCCTGCAAAAGGTTCGTCCAACAAATACATGTCGGCATCCTGTGCCAAAGCGCGCGCAAGAAAGACCCTCTGTTGCTGACCACCAGAAAGCTGCCCGATCTGACGGTTGGCAAATTCCCGCATCCCGACACGGTGCAGGCAGTCCATGGCACGGGCGGTATGGCGGGCACGAACACGACCCAGCAGGCCCAATTGACGCGACAAGCCCATCAGCACCACATCAATCACGCGCGTCGGGAAATCCCAGTCCACGCTGGCGCGCTGTGGTACATAGGCGATGCGTGCCCGCTGGTCCTCGAGCGGCTGACCAAACACGGTCACCTGACCCGACAGTGGAGACACGATCCCCAAAGCAGCCTTTAGCAAAGTTGATTTGCCAGCCCCATTTGGCCCGATAATCGCCGTCATGGCGCCGGGCTGCACCGTCATATCGACCGAGAAAACCGCTGGCTTCTGACCGTACGAGACGGTCAGACCACGAATGGCGAGAGGGCAAAGATCGATGTCCTGCCCGTCGACAGAAACGCCCTGAACTGTTGCGAGTTCAATCATGGTTTAAAACCCCGCCGACAGTTTGCCGTTCATGCCACGTTCGGGAACATCCGCGCCCAGCGCGCCGGCGATAACGGTAATGTTGTGATCAAGCATGCCGATATAAGTACCCTCATATGTGCCCGGCTCGCCCATCGCGTCGGAATACAGCTCTCCGCCGACACCCACTTTGTGACCTTCGGCCGAAGCACCCTCGATCAAGGCACGCATGGATCGATCTGAAACGGAACTCTCCACAAACACGGCGTTCAGCTGACGCTCTACCAGAGTTTCGACCAACTCACCGATCCGGTTCAACCCTGCCTCGGATTGGGTCGAGATGCCCTGAATACCCAGCACCTCATAGCCATATTCATCACCGAAATAGCCAAATGCATCATGCGCAGTCACCAACACGCGGTTGTTTTCGGGAACGGCCGCCAAAACCTGCTTGCCATAGGCGGCCAGCAGATCGATCTCGGCCAGAAAAACTTGTGCGTTGGCTGCGAACTCATCTGCCGCTTCGGGCCGGGCTTCGGTCAGAGCTTCCTGCACTTCGATCACGACATCGCGCCACAGAACTGGGCTCATCCAGACATGCGGGTCAAATTTGTCAGCGTAATCGTCATGGGCGCGCAGTTTCGATGTGTCGATGCCATCCGCCACGGCAACCACTGTCCGCTTGCGGCCCAGATCGTCAAAGAAACCTTCCATCTGAGCCTCTAGATAGAGGCCGTGCCACAGCACCAGATCAGCGCGGGTCATCGCAACAATATCGGTGCGGGTCTGGCGATAGGCGTGCGGGTCGACACCGGGTCCCATCAAGCCCTTCACGTCGACCTGTTCACCGCCGACCTGGCGCGCAGCGTCTGCAATCATGCCGGTGGTGGCGACGACTTTCAGCGGCGCTTGAGCGATTGCGGCGACGGGCCACACAAACACGAGAGCCAATGCCGTAAGTAGCGATCGACGAATCATTTCAGACTCCGAACGGTTATCCTGTTAAGTCAAAATATGAGAACCATTCGCAACTAAGTCAATGCAAATGCGAATTACTCGCAAGAAAACGACTATATTTGTCCATTTGGTCAAAAATTTGCCCCTTACGACGCTGGCACACCTTCCCTTTCGCTGCGACCCATGCGATTTTGACGCGAACCTCCAAAAGGACGGAATAATGGAAACGCAGAGCTCAGAAAGCACCGTGCGCACCCCGCATCTGCCGCAAGTGACCGAGCCCCGGAACCCAGGAATGGATCTGGATCTGGATTGGGTGCGGGCCGTGCAGGCCAACACTTCGGCCATCGAGCGCCGCGCAGCGACGCTGCCCTGTCGGCGGTCAGTGAAAAAAGAATACCAGGCCGCATGGCTGCTCAAGGCAATCACAATGATCGACCTGACCACGCTATCGGGCGATGACACGGTTGGGCGGGTTCGTCGCCTGTGCGCAAAGGCTCGTCAGCCTGTCGCGTCTTCAGTTCTGCAGGCGCTGGACATGCCGCCGATCACAACCGGAGCGGTGTGTGTCTACCATGACATGATCGAAACGGCTGTGGACGCATTGGAAGGCACTGGTATTCCGGTTGCGGCGGTATCCACTGGCTTCCCGGCCGGGCTCTCTCCGTTTCATCTGCGTGTGGCAGAGATCGAAGAAAGCGTGAAGGCCGGAGCCGAGGAGATCGACATCGTCATCTCGCGCCGTCATGTGCTGTCTGGCGACTGGCAGGCCCTGTATGATGAGATGAAGGCCTTCCGCGTCGCCTGCGGCGATGCACATGTCAAAGCCATTTTGGCGACCGGAGAGCTGGGCAGCCTGCGCAACGTCGCCCGTGCCTCGCTGGTGTGCATGATGGCAGGGGCAGACTTCATCAAGACCTCGACCGGCAAAGAAAGCGTCAACGCCACCTTGCCTGTGTCGTTGGTAATGATCCGAGCCATTCGCGACTATTATGACCGCACCGGCTATCGCGTAGGCTACAAGCCTGCGGGTGGGATTTCGAAAGCCAAGGATGCGCTGGTCTATCTGTCGCTGATCAAGGACGAGCTGGGCGACCGCTGGCTGGAGCCGGATTTGTTTCGCTTTGGTGCCTCATCATTGCTGGGCGACATTGAGCGGCAGTTGGAACACTATGTGACAGGCGCATACTCCGCCGGTTACCGTCACTCCATGGGCTGAGGAAAGTACAATGACAGTCAAAGAGATTTTCGAGACCATGGACTACGGCCCTGCCCCCGAAAGCGCAGCCGAGGCACTGGCCTGGCTGGTCGATCAGGGCGACAAGTTCGGCCACTACATCGATGGCGCGTTTACCAAACCCGGCAAAGGATTCGACAGCCGCAACCCAGCAACCGGAGAGGTTCTGGCCAAGCTGACACAAGCCAAACAGGCTGACGTGGACGCCGCCGTTTCTGCGGCGCGCAAGGCGCAGCCGAAATGGGAGAAGCTGGGCGGAGCCGGTCGTGCGCGCTACCTCTACGCGATTGCGCGCCTGCTGCAGAAGCACTCGCGTTTGTTTGCTGTGCTCGAAAGCCTCGACAACGGTAAGCCGATCCGAGAATCCCGCGACATCGACATCCCTCTGGCACAGCGGCATTTCTACTATCACGCGGGCATGGCGCAGTTGATGGAAAGCGAATTGCCCGATGCCGAGGCACTGGGTGTGTGCGGCCAAATCATCCCGTGGAACTTCCCGCTGCTGATGCTGGCGTGGAAGATCGCGCCTGCAATCGCAATGGGCAACACGGTAGTTCTGAAGCCCGCCGAGTACACCTCGCTGACCGCGCTGCTGTTTGCCGACATCTGCTCGCAGGCGGGTCTGCCGAAAGGTGTGGTCAACATCGTAACAGGTGATGGTGCCGTTGGTGAGATGATCGTGTCTTCGGACGTCGACAAAATCGCCTTTACCGGCTCGACCGTCGTGGGCCGTCGCATCCGTGAAGCGACCGCTGGCTCTGGCAAGGAACTGACGTTGGAACTGGGCGGCAAGTCCGCCTACATCGTCTTTGACGACGCCGATATTGATTCAGCGATCGAAGGCTTGGTCGACGCGATCTGGTTCAACCAGGGCCAGGTCTGCTGTGCGGGCTCGCGCCTTCTGGTGCAGGAGGGTATCGCTGATCGCTTCCACGACAAATTGCGTGCCCGTATGGACAAGCTGCGCATCGGCGATCCGCTGGACAAGTGCATCGACGTGGGTGCGGTTGTGGACCCCGTGCAGTTACAGACCATCAAGGGCATGGTCGAAAGCAACACGGTTGGGCATGTTCATCAGGCGGCCTGTGAGCTGCCCTCGAATGGCTGCTACTATCCACCAACTTTGATTTCAGGACTCGAAACCTCCGATCCGCTGATGCAGGAAGAAATCTTTGGCCCGGTTCTGGTTTCTTCGACCTTCCGCACCCCGGAAGAAGCGGTCGAGTTGGCCAACAACACCCGCTACGGGCTGGCCGCGACTGTGTGGACCGAGAACGTGAACCTCGCGCTGGATATCGCGCCCAAGCTGGTTGCGGGCGTGGTCTGGGTGAACGCAACTAACCTGTTCGACGCTGCTGCCGGGTTCGGCGGTGTACGCGAAAGCGGCTTTGGCCGTGAAGGCGGTTGGGAAGGGCTGACGGCCTATACCAAGCCCAAAGCCAAGGCCAAACCGCTGGCGAAGATTGAGGCGGCAATGGGCGAAGGCGCTCCAGTCGATCCTATTGACCGCACCGCCAAGATGTATGTCGGCGGTAAGCAGGCGCGACCCGATGGCGGCTATTCGAAACCCGTCTGGGGCAAATCCGGCCTACTTGGCCATGTGGGCCTGGCCAACCGCAAGGACGTACGCAACGCGGTTGAGGCTGCAGCGGGTGCAAAAGGCTGGTCCAAGACCACCGGCCATCTGCGGGCTCAAATCCTGTATTACATCGGTGAAAACCTCTCGGCACGTGCGGGCGAGTTCGCTGCTCGTATTGATGCGATGACCGGTAAGAAAGACGGCGCGAAAGAGGTTGAGGCCTCGATCCAGCGACTGTTCACCGCCGCCGCCTGGGCGGACAAGTATGATGGTCAAGTACATGGTGTTCCGATCCGGGGCGTCGCCATTGCCATGAAAGAGCCGGTTGGCGTGATCGGCGCCCTGTGTGCGGACGAAACACCCCTGTTGGGTCTAGTTTCGGCCATGGCGCCAGCGATTGCGATGGGCAACCGGGTGGTTCTGGCGGCAAGTGAGCCCTACCCGCTGGCAGCAACGGATTTTTACCAGATCCTAGAAACCTCGGACGTGCCCGCCGGTGTGGTCAACATCCTGACCGGCAGCCACGCAGAGCTGGCAAAGCCGCTGGCCTCGCATCTGAACGTGGATGCGGTCTGGTCGTTCTCGTCCACCGATCTGTCTAAAGAGATCGAGATCGTCTCGGCCGGAAATCTGAAGCGGACTTGGGTCAATAACGCGACGGCATTTGACTGGAGCGTGGACCATTCGCGCCGCTTCCTGCAGGCTGCGACCGAAGTGAAAAACATCTGGGTGCCCTACGGAGAGTGAGGCCCCCGTACCACCGGAGGCCTAAATGGATTTTTCAGGTAAGACCGTCATCGTCATTGGTGGCACCAGCGGTATCAATCGCGGCATTGCCGAGGCCTTTGCGGCCTCGGGTGCTAATCTGGCTGTCGCCAGTCGGTCGCAGGAAAAGGTCGATGATACCGTGGCTGCGTTGAAAGCAGCAGGCGCATCCGACGCGACCGGCGCGGCGTTCGACGTTCGCAATCCAGAGGCCGTAGCCGAAGGCCTTAAGCAATTCCACGACGATTTTGGAGATTTCGACGTCCTGATATCGGGCGCAGCCGGCAACTTCCCTGCGCTGGCATCGGAAATGTCAGTCAACGCGTTCAAGGCGGTCATTGATATCGATCTGATGGGCACGATCCACGTCATGAAAGGGGCCTACCCCTATCTCAAACGCCCAGGCGCCAGCATCATCAACATCTCGGCTCCGCAATCCTATCTGCCTTACGAAGGGCAGGCCCATGTGTGCGCCGCCAAAGCGGGCGTCGATCAGATCACCCGGACCCTGTCGATGGAATGGGGCGTCGAGGGGATTCGCGTGAATTCGGTCGTTCCGGGCTTTATTGAAGGAACCGAAGGCGCAAAGCGGCTGGCCCCCACTGAAAATGCCCATGAAGAGCTGCGCCGGGATGTCCCGCTGGGCCGCTGGGGTCAACCGCAGGATGTGGCCAATGCGTGCGTGTTCCTCAGCTCTGATATGGCCAGCTATATCAGCGGCACGGTCATGGCGGTTGACGGGGCATTGTATCAGCGCGGCTCGGGCAAATTTGGCCAGATGATGGGTCAGATGCTGCGCGCTGCGAAAAAGGATTGAGCTTGGGCGAGGGCACGGGGTTCGGCCTGGCGACTGACATATTCAGTCGCTGGGCTTTATTTCCAGCCCATCTAGTTTAAGAACTTCTGAAGTAGACTCCAGCCGCGACCAAAAGCGATGTCAGTACACCGGCTAGCACGTAAAGTGCAAACGCGCTGAGTAGGGATTGACCGAGAACCAACGCAGCAGCAAAGGTCAACAACCCTGCAAGCGTTCCCAATCCCATTATCGCCACTATCATCGCGCTACTATCCGTCCTTAGCTTTGTCACAGGAGGTGTTGATCTGGTGAATCCCACCTCTATTCCCGACTAGCATAGAATTCTCGACATTTCTGGCCAAAGTATGGCCAAGTCGAGTTAACGATCCATTAAGGCGGAGAATTGCCTATTCTCTAACAAGCGCCGCGCCCTCCGAAGGGTCGCATACTTGTTGCTTCCGCCAACGATTCACATCACCTATTGATGTCAAAACCAAGAAATATCACTCAATAACAACAAATAAACCTGTCCGGCAGGTGTAGATGGACGACGTCAGCCGTCCACCCCTTCCGGTTTTCCGACGATGGTGAAGTGCAGCCCCTCAGGGTCCAGAAGTTCAGACGCCACCCGGTTCACATCCTCCAGCGTCACTGCATTCACCCTGTCATTGCGGGTCGCAATGTAGTCGATGGGCAAATCTTCCATCTGCATTCCGACCATGATTCCCGCAATCTGGCCATTGCCGTCGAATCGCAATGGATAGGCCCCGGTCAGATAGGTTTTGGCGTCATCCAGTTCCTTTTGGGTTACGCCTTCCGCAGCCGCACGCGCCCATTCCTGCCGGATCACTTCGACCGCTTCGGCGATGCGGTCATTGGCGGATGAGACCGAGCCCAGATAAACCGACGCCAGATCCTTAGGCACCAGATAGGTCGCAACGCCATAAGTCAGGCCACGCTTTTCGCGCACTTCCTGCATCAGGCGGCTTTCAAATCCACCGCCGCCCAGAATGTGGTTCAGAATATAGGCCGCAAAGAAATCGGGATCATCGCGATCAATGCCCGTCTGACCAAACAGGGCGACCGATTGCGGGGTGTTGAAATCTACCACGTTCACGCCGCCGTCGATAGTGACCTCGGCCTTGTCGGGAATCGGCTTTCCCGTTGCTGGCAGGTCAGTCAGTAACTTGTCCAACAGCACGCCCAGTTCTTCGGCTGTGATATCTCCAACAGCACCGACATACAGCCGGTCCTTGGCAAAGACATTGTCATAGGCGGCAACGATATCTTCGCGGGTCAGGCCCGAGACGCTTTCGATCGTTCCTTTGCCGTCCGTGCCATAGGGATGATCGCCATAAGCCATCTCAGCAAAGCTGCGACCCGCGATTTCGTTCGGATCAGTTTGATCTGATTTCAGGCCCGAGATCACCTGACCCCGCACCCGGTCGATGGCATCCTGATCAAAGCGCGGCTGGTGGATCGTGGTCTGCAGCAGGTCAATCACGTCATCACGGTTCTCGGTCAGAAACCGCGCTGAAATTGAGACCGTGTCATCCGTCGCCCGATATTTGAAAGACGCCGCTAGGGATTCTAGCTCGCGCGCGTAGTTGCGCGCATCCATGTCGCCCGCGCCTTCCTCGATCAACCCGCTCATTAGGTAGACCGCGCCGCGTTTTTCCGGATCATCCAGCGACGTTCCTCCGCGAAACCGCAGTTCCAAAGCGGTGAAGGGGATCGAATGATCTTCGACCAGCCAGGCGGTAATGCCACCGGGCGAGGTCACCTCTTTGATCTCAATCTCGGCCCAGGCGGGAAGGGCAATGATAAGCGCGATCAGCGTTGCGATAATCCGTTTCATTGCGTCACCTCATCGTCACGCATCAGCCAACCAGTGACCGAGGTTTCAGGTTGCAGCACTTCACGGGCAGCAGCGATGATCTCTTCCCCCGTCACCGCCTGCAGGATGTCGGGCCATGCTTGCACATCCTCAACCGTCAATCCGCTGGTCAGCGCGCGACCATAGCGGTTGCCGATCCCGTCCACGTTGTCGCGCGCATAGGTCTGAGACGCGCGAAGCTGCATTTTGATACGCTCCAGGTCTTCATCATTCACGCCTTCGGCGATGAAGTCCGCGACGGCCTGATCCATGGCATCCTCGGCCTCTTGCAACGTTACGCCCTGAGCGGGAACAACGATCAGATCAAAGGTCGTGTCATCCAGTGAGACCCCCCGGTAGAACGCACCGGTATAGACCACTTTCTGCTGCTCGAACTGCAGCTTTTCATTCAGATACGAGGTCGTGCTTCCCCCCAGCAGCTCAGCCAAAAGGAACAGGGCGGCGGCCTTCTCCTGCTCACCTGCGTCCCGCTCGGGGGCCAGATAGGTGCGTTGGACATAGGGTTGTGCGACACGCGCATCCTTGAAGGTCAGACGCCGTTCCGCGGTCTGGGGCGGTTCTTGTGAGCGCACCCGCTCGGGCAAATCAGGGTTGGCTGGGATAACACCGTAGTACTGATCGGCCAACGCCCTGACTTCGTCGGGGTCAACATCTCCGGTGACGACCAATATGGCGTTATTGGGTGCATAATGGGTCTGGTAGAAGGACAGGGCGTCGTCCATATCCAACGCCTCCATCTCGTGGCGCCAGCCGATAATCGGCGCTCCGTAACGGTGGTTCAAATATTGCGCTGCATTCATCTGTTCTCCGAACAGAGCGCGTGGATTGTTTTCGGTCCGCTGATTACGCTCTTCCAGAACCACGTCGCGTTCGGTGATGATATCATTCTCGGTCAGGCGGATGTTGCGCATACGATCTGCCTCCATCCGCATCATCAGTTCCAGCCGGTCAGCGGCGACGCGCTGAAAATAGGCGGTGTAGTCGTAAGAAGTGAAAGCGTTGTCATTGCCGCCATTGGCCGCGACAGTGGCTGACAACTCGCCCGCTTCCATTGTGTCGGTGGCTTTGAACAGCAGATGTTCCAGGAAATGTGCAACGCCAGAGGATCCGATCGGTTCATCGGCGGATCCGGCCCGGTACCAGACCATATGCTGAACAACAGGCGCGCGATGATCCTCGACCACCACGACGTCCATGCCGTTTTCAAGCGTAAATGTGGTGACAGCCTCTTGCCCCTCTTTCGCGAACAAGGGGGTGGCGGCGATCAGGGCAGCCGACAGTGCCAGGGCCCGAACCATGGGGCATCCTCCGTTTCATTTCTGATATTCAAACTACGGTGGTGCCGCCGGGGTTCAAGGCCAATGACGGAAAGTTAAGAAGAATTCATTCCAGCGGCGGGGCCGACGGCGTTTCGATCCCACGACGACGCGCCGCTTCATTGGTCGCGTTCGCATCGATTGACTGACGTTCATAGACCTGCGAGTACCGATCAACCGGGAACAGGCGCAGGCGGGTCCAGCGACCGCGATTTTTGCGGAAAGCCGCATCCTCTTCGGCCGTTACCTGACGCGTATTGGCAGGAACGCCATATCTGCTTGAGGCCGTCACAAGCGCCGCATCGCTGGCCGGTATTGCGGTATTCGGGTTCAGCGCTGCCTCACTACCACCCAGCGCCACAACGGCATCCGCTTTGGGGTTAGGATCGGTCAGGTTTGCACCGCCGGGAGTCGGCGCTGGAAGAAAGGCGTAGTCCTTGGGCTGGGTCAGCGGCTTGACGGGCAATACCGAAAATTCATCCGGCCCCGCTCCGGGCGGATCAAGATTGCGCAAACCAATATCGGAACAGCCCGCAACGACAACGGCGAGTGTCAGAACAAGAATGGCGCGTGGCATACGCATCAGTGTCTCCAGCCAGTTTCAGGCGCTTTTATCGCATATCGTCCGGCAGGTCACGAGGGCTTTTTGCCATCGAACAGGACCAATCCCAAAGCTCCCGCAAATATGAACACATCCGCCAGATTGAACACAAAAGGGTTGCTGATCCCGCAGCAGGACATGTTCAAAAAGTCGAGAACATAGCCGTAAAGCACCCGGTCCACGACATTTCCCAGCGCACCGCCGATCAGGAGACCCCCGCAGAATTGTTGAAGCTTCGTAGGAGCGATGCGGCCCAGCCAGATCAGGACGCCCAGGCAGATCGCCACGGAAACCCCGATCAACACCCAGCGGGCGGCCTCACCGTCGCCCTGAAATAGGCCAAAATTGATGCCGCGATTCTCGCCGTATCTGAAAACCAGAAGCGGTGGCAGCACGTCGATATCGCCCTGCGCCACGCGCATTACGTGGACGACCAGATACTTACTGATCTGGTCGATCAAAAACGCCGCCAATCCGGCCCAAAGGATGAACGAACCGCGCATCAGTGACGGAAATGCCGCATGCCGGTGAAGACCATGGCCAGACCGGCCTCATCCGCCGCCGCGATCACTTCATCATCACGCATCGAACCGCCGGGCTGAATAACGCATGTTGCGCCTGCCTCGGCGGCCTCCATAAGCCCATCGGGGAAGGGGAAGAATGCATCAGAAGCTACGGCCGAACCGATGGTCAGCGGCTGGGGCAAGCCCAGCGCATCAGCCATACGCTCGGCTTTCTTTGCCGCGATCAGTGCCGAGTCAACGCGGCTCATCTGCCCCGCGCCGACACCCACGGTCGCGCCGTCTTTGACATAGACGATGGCGTTGGATTTGACATGTTTCGCCACTTTCCACGCGAACAGCAGGTCGCGCATCTGCTCCTCAGATGGCGCTTTTTTGGTGACCACCTTCAAATCATCCATACCAACAAAGCCGTTATCCTTGTCCTGCACCAGCAGGCCACCGGCCACCTGTCGCACAGTTTTACCACCGGCGGTCACATCCGGCAGAGCTTCGGACGTCAGCAGGCGCAGGTTCTTCTTGGCGGCGAAGATCGCCTTGGCCTCGTCTGACGCCCCCGGAGCGATCACAACCTCGGTGAAAATCCCCGTGATCTCCTGCGCGGTTTCCGCGTCCAGCGGTTGATTCAACGCCACGATACCGCCGAATGCCGACGTCCTGTCGCAGTCGAACGCGGCTTTATAGGCCTCAAGCAACGTCGCACCTATCGCTACACCACACGGATTGGCATGCTTGATAATCGCACAAGCTGCCCCTTCGGCCGGGTCGAACTCAGCGACCAACTCAAAGGCGGCATCGGTATCGTTGATGTTGTTATAGCTCAGTTCCTTGCCCTGATGCTGTACGGCCGTCGCCACGCCCGGACGACCCGAGCCATCTACATAGAACGCTGCCGACTGGTGGCTATTCTCGCCATATCGTAAGGTCTGTTTCAGCTCACCGGCAAAGGCGCGGCGTTTGGGCGCCTCAAGCTCCAGCGCATCGGCCATCCAGTTGGACACGGCTGTGTCATAAGCGGCAGTGCGGGCATAGGCCTTTTGCGCCAACCACTGACGGAAGCCCAGAGAAGTCTTACCGTAATTCTCTTCCAGCTGATCCAGCAGCGACGAGTAGTCTTCGACGTCCACAACCACGTTTACAAAAGCATGGTTCTTCGATGCGGCACGGATCATGGCTGGGCCGCCGATATCGATGTTCTCGATACACTCATCATAGGCAGCGCCCTTGGCCACGGTCGCTTCAAATGGGTAGAGATTTACCACAAGCAGATCAATTGCGCCTATACCATGTTCGTTCATCGCGGCGACATGGGTGTCATTATCGCGCAGAGCCAGCAGCCCGCCATGGACCATCGGGTGCAGCGTTTTGACCCGGCCATCCATCATCTCGGGGAAGCCGGTGATCTCGCTGACATCTTTCACCTCCAACCCCGCATCGCGTAGCGCCTTTGCGGTACCGCCGGTCGAAAGCAGTTCAACCCCGCGTTCGGCCAACGCCGTTCCCAGCTCGATCAGCCCGGTTTTGTCGGAAACGGAAAGCAACGCGCGGCGCACGGGGTGAAGGTCGGTCATGGGTCCAAAGGTCCTTTTGGCGTCAGTCGAAAACGGGCTCGTCCCGGTGCGTATCCCGCACGGCATAGGCTGTATCCTGAGCCTTGCTGAGCGTCCACCGGATGCGCGTCGCATACTCCATTGCGCGCCCAGATAGAACGATCTGTTTTGTCGCGCGTGGCTTCAAACGGCCTTTTTCAAGGTAAACGCTTGGTTCAACTGACAACTTTCCAACGCCATCATGGCGGAAAACCCATATCTCACCGCTTTTGAGCGCCATCGACACCGCAGCGCCACCCAGATCAAGTGCCGCATCAACGTCAGGATGCAGGTGAAACCGGATGTCAAAGGCTATCCCCTGCAGACCTGCCCCGTCCATCGCGCGATCGAACTGCCGTTTGGCTTTGTCGGTTGCGGTCAGCAGAATATCCTCGCCCACCAGCTCACGCCCGTCAAAGCGCAGTTCAAGCGTGCGGGCATGGGTCAGGCCAAACACTTTGGCGTAGCCGTCATGACCCACCATAAAGCGGGTGCCTTCGAATGCATCCTCGAAATCCACGGGCACATCCTGCGGGCCATCCACCAATGCTTCCTGCGACGACCCATTTGCGCCTTCTGCAAGCCGGGCGCTGGAATACCCTTCGACGCATAGGGTCGAATGCGACGGGGTCGCGCGCCCTGCCCTGCGCCATTCCTGCCCAAAACTGCCGCCTGATCCACAGTTCACGATCAGAGGACGGCGCCCCGAGGTCAGCTCAAACGCAAGCGAGGATGCGTGGGCGTTGAACGACGCAGCACCTTTGGGAGGCGCGCTGGCATCCACCAGAACCGTGGTTCTCGAGGCGGCCAATCGTGCATAACCCATTGACAGGTCCGAATGCTGCTGCGGCTTGACACCGCTTTGCGCCAGTGCCTGATCCAGCCGCCCTTCAAGCCCACGCCCGCCCCCGTGAAATCTGGCCAGAGATCCATCTGCATGACGCAGATTTCGCAGAGTAGGTGCAATGCGCTTGATCGCCCCGGTCTGAGAGGCAGGCGTGCCTCGGCCAACTTCACCAAGTGCAGCAGAGGTCCAGGCCAGCAGAGTGAAGACCTCCAGCAATTCCTCAGGGTTGCGGGTGAGAATGCCGCCCTCGGCATCGATCTGGCGGTCGCATTCCCGGGCCAGTGCGCGCAATGCGGGATCAGCCAGTTGCTCCAACCCCTCCAGGGCCAAACCAGCCTGAACCAGCCCTGCGAGCGCTTCGAATCTCGGCAATCCTGGTGTTGCTGCTGTCCAGCGTTTGGAAAGAAACCATGTTTGTTGTGCCAAGGAGCGGAAGAAAGCTCTGCTTTGCGCTTCGTCAGCGCCGCGTAGCAGAAATTGCGCGTGGTTGATCCAGCGCATCACCCGACGCCCGGTCAGGTCCGGCGCCCAGCCGGGTCCCTTCCCGCGCCCATGTGCGGTGACCCAGCCCCAGACCCATCGCTGCGCCTTTTCACGGGCGCGCATATCGCCGACGGCTGCCAGATCATCCAGCCAGATGAAACCGTGGCGTTCATCATCAAAATCCGGACTGGGCGCAGCAACATCCCAGAGATCGGTGTCATCCGCCTCGACCAGATATCCAGCGAAAAGGAGATTCCCGGCCACCAGTTGTCGCCCGCGTGCATACGAACCGACGGTGCGCGGCTCAGGCTGGCTGACGAATCCCGAAACCGCCTTCCGCCTTTGGCTCAGGCGCGCGTAAAGGCGGTTCTGAAACCGCATCCAGCGATTGGCCATTGTGTCCGATTCTGACATGACGCTTGCGACTCTGCCCCTTGCGCTCTGCGGGCGCTTGAACACACGATAGACCGGTCCGCGCGTCAAGTCATCGAAAAGCGTCGCCTCAAGCGGATTTGTTCAGACAGGCGATATAGAACCCGTCCATGCTACCCTTGTCCGGCCAGAAATCCGGGCGCAGACGCAAGCCACCTTCTTCTGTAATCCAGTCCGGTTCAACGCCCGCAATCTCAAGCGCCGCACGGTCAATCTGCATATCCGGGTATTGATCCAGCGCCTCTTCGATCTGCACCTCTCCTTCGTCCGGCAACAAGGAACAGGTGCAATATACCAATCGGCCTCCGGGTTTGAGCAGGGTCCAGGCATGGGCCAGCATCCGGGCCTGTAGTTCGATCAATCCCCCGAATTCCGAGCCATCCTTGGCGAAGGGTAAATCAGGATGGCGGCGAATCGTGCCCGTGGCCGAACACGGCGCGTCGAGCAGGATGGCATCATACTGGCCCTGATGGTCCAGCGCATCACCAGCGATCACCTTAGCCTTCAAACCTGTCCGTTTCAGGTTCTCGCGCACCCGCTCCAACCGTGTTTCAGAGATATCCAGCGCCGTGACCTCTGCCTCTACCACAGCCAATTGCAACGTCTTGCCACCGGGCGCGGCGCAAAGGTCCAACACCTTTTCCCCGGCTTTCGGGGCCAGCACGCGCACAGGCAGCGCCGCTGCCGCATCCTGAACCCACCAGTTTCCACGCTTGTAGCCCGGCAAAGCCGACACCTGCCCCGCATCCTGCAAACGGACTGAGCCGGTGGGCAGGGCTTCTCCGCCCGGCGCCTCGGCGCCCGGTTTCAGCGTCACGTCCAGCGGTGCACCATTGAAATGGGCCTGTTCCATACCCTTTACCGCGTCATCGCCCCACGCCATGATCAGAGGATCGCGCAGCCAGTCGGGCAGACGGGGCACGCGCATCTTGGGCCAAGCATCCGGCCCATCGGCGGCAATCTTGCGCAAGACAGCATTCACCAACCCCTTGAGCCGCCCATGCTTGCGCGAACGTCCCACGATCTCGACCATCGAATTGACCACGCCATGCGCGGCCTCGCCCTGACACAGCTCGACCGTTCCAAGCCGCAGTGCGTTATGCACCGTTAGCGCTGGTGTCTGCCGCAGGTGATCGGCCAACAGCCGGTCGGCACGCTCAAGCCCTCGCAGGGTTTCAATCGTCAACCGCTGTGCGCGCGCACGATCCTCGGGTACCAGACGATCCAATGCGCCGGCCGCCAGACACTCAGGTAACAGCCGCCCCTCGCCCAATATCTGATCCAGCAGATAGATTGCACTGCGCCGCGCGGCGGTTGCAGAGTTTGACATGATGCTGAGTGCCTCTCGTGACCTTTGCCCGCATTGCCTTATGCGGACGAGGGCGTATATCAAGGCGCTGAACGGAAAGGAACCCAATGTCATGAGTGACGAGTGCAAAGATTTGCCCCCCGCCGCGCAGCGCGCATTGGCCGAGGCTGAGGAACGTCGCAAAAAGGCCGAAGCGGAAGCCAAGGCGCAGCCCAAGGAACTGGGTGGGCGCGACGGTCCTGATCCGGCCCGCTATGGTGATTGGGAAAAAAAGGGCATCGCCATCGACTTTTGATCAGGCCGCGCCCCGAAGCGCCTGCAGAAAGTCGTCTATCAACGTTCTTTGCCGTTTCGACCTTGCCCGATCCTCGCGCCAGGTCAGCCAATAGCCATCCTTTGTCCGAAGCTCGGGCATATCCAATCTGTGTAACTGACCAGTCTTTAAGCTGCCCGAAGCCAACGGTAGTGAACCCAACGCGATCCCCATGCCCTGACGCGCGGCCGTGATCGCGTGACCTACCGAGTCAAAACTGATCCGGCCAGCCGGTAATTCATCAACCCCCGCTACCTGCGCCCAGTCCTTCCAACCGGGGCGTTCTCCGCGCAAATCAATCAGCGGCGCACCCCAGTTGATGCCGGATGCGGCCATCGGTGCCAGAACTTCAGGCGCAATTAGCTTTGCCTTTCGTCCAGGCCAAACGCCTCTGCCATAGCGGATCTGCAGCCAGGTACGCTCTTCCTCCAATGAGGCCCGGCGCGCCATGGAATCTGTCATCACACGCACATTGGGCTGCGCTTCAAGAAATGCGGGCAAGGCTGGCAGAACCAGCGCGTGGATGTGCGACGAAAGTCCCGCGACCCGAAGCTCGCGCGGAGTTTTGCCGAAAAGATCCTCAGTATTGCGTTCCAGTGCTTGCAGGCTGTCCTGCACCAATGGCAGATAGCTTTCGCCTTCGATGGTCAGCGAAACACCGCGGGCTTCGCGCACAAACAATGACCGGCCCAGCCAAGCCTCAAGATTGCCTATCCGTTGACTGACCGCCGCCTGCGTCAAACCAAATTCGCGCGCAGCAGCAGAAAAACCACCCAGCCGCCCGGCGGCTTCGAACACACGCAGCCAGTCCAATGGAGGTAGTCCAATCTTCTTCTTATCCATAAGATTTTCCAAGTCTCAGAGGCAATAAGGTTTAATTGTAGTAATGTCACGAAGCGCATATCTCCTCAAGCAAAGCCCGCGCCGAACAGGAGAGACCCCATGCTGCGCTCAGCCACTTTCGACCCATCTGTGGTCACTATCGCGTTTTCCGATGATACCGAGGCCCGCTTCCACGCCATTTGGCTGCGCGACAATGCGCTGGACCCCGGGACCCGCGCACCCGGAAACGGGCAGCGTCTGATTACAATCGGCGATATCCCCACCGATATCTCGGTCAGTACCGCCGAGATCCAAAATGGCGATCTGAGTGTTACCTTTCAGCCCGAAAACAAATCCGTGATGTTCCCTGCCGATTGGCTGGCCGATCACGTTTATGACCGCGAACAGGCGCAAGACGTTGGCCGCACCGCATCCGGCGTCACCACATGGGAGCGTGGTATCAGCGCCCCCAGCGGTGACTGGGAAAGGGTGCACACCGACCCGGAGGCTAAGCGCAGCTGGCTGGCTGCCGTCGCGGAGTACGGCTTTGCCAAGCTGACAGGTGGCCCGACCGAGCCGGAATCGCTGCTGAAAGTGGCCGATCTGTTCGGCTACGTGCGCCAGACAAATTATGGCCCTTATTTCGAGGTTCGGACCGAGGTGAACCCGACCAACCTCGCCTATACTGGGTTGGGGTTGCAGGCCCATACCGACAACCCTTATCGCGACCCGGTACCGACACTGCAAATCCTCTACTGCCTTGAGAATTCGGCTGAAGGCGGCGATTCCATCGTTGTCGATGGTTTCCGCGCGGCTGAGCGTCTGCGCGATCTGAACCCCGAGGGCTTCGCCTTGCTTGCAGGCTATCCGGCACGGTTCGAGTATAAAGGTTCGGACGGGGTCTGTTTGCGGTCACGTCGCCCGATGATCGAGCTTTCCCCCGATGGCGAGTTGATCGGCATTCGCTTCAACAACCGCTCGTCTGCGCCGTTCGTGGATGTACCCTTTGACAAGATGGAAGCCTACTATGCAGCCTATCGCCAGCTGGGTGAGATCATTGACGATCCCGCTATGGGCGTGTCTTTCAAGCTGGAACCGGGCGAAAGTTTCATCGTCGACAACACACGCGTAATGCATGCACGGCTGGGCTATTCCGGGGCCGGGTCTCGCTGGTTGCAGGGATGCTATGCTGACAAGGATGGGCTGCTTTCGACACTGGCCGCCATGCAGATGACACAACCGGAGGCGGCGGAATGAAACCCGATTTCTCGACCTTAAACCGGGACAATATCGTGGCCTTTATCGGTGACATCTTCGATCGTCGGGGGGGTGAGGAATATCTGGGGGAACCCGTCACCATGGCCCAGCACATGCTGCAGGGTGCCACGATTGCGGAACAGAGCGGACAGTCTGAAGAAATCATCGTCGGTGCGCTGTTGCATGACATTGGCCATTTTACGTCGGAATTCGGCACTTACCATCCGGACGATACCGAGGACCGGCATCATGAAGATGCGGGTGCAGAGGTGTTGGAGCAGTTCTTTCCGTCGGTCATCACCGATTGCTGCCGATACCACGTGGCAGCCAAGCGGTATCTCTGCGCCACCAAGCCGGAGTATTTCAATCGCCTGTCCGCAGCCTCGGTCCATACGCTGGAACTGCAGGGTGGTCCGATGAGTGCCAAGGAGATAGCCGAGTTCGAGGCAAATCCGAACCTGAAAGAAATCATTCAGGTCCGTTATCTGGACGAAGCGGGAAAACGCGCTGATATGGAGACCCCGGATTTCGCCCATTTCGCACCGATGGTACAACGGATGGTCGACCGGCACATTCAGGCAAGCTGAGACAGCTTTCATCTGCCCGATCGATAAAGCCAAGAAAATTCGTCGAATTTTCTTGGCTCTTGATCCTAAAGCCTACAGCCCCAGAACATCCACCATGTCATACTGGCCCGGCGCCTTGCCTTGACCCCACAACGCGGCTTTGAGCGCCCCACGGGCAAAGATCGCACGGTCAGTAGCCAGATGGCGCAACACGATACGCTCACCGGGTGCCGCGAACAGGACATCGTGTTCGCCGACAATGTCTCCGCCACGAATCGCGTGGAAGCCGATATTGCCGCGTTTTCGCGCACCGGTAATACCGTCCCGGCCCCGATCGGCCACATCCGCCAACTTGACACCGCGCCCTTCTGCGGCAGCTTCGCCCAGCATCAAAGCCGTGCCTGAAGGCGCATCGACCTTGTGATGGTGATGCCCCTCGATGACCTCGATATCGAAATCCTCATCCAGCGCGGCGGCGACCTTCTTGGTCAGCTGAACCAACAGATTTACCCCGAGGCTCATATTCCCGGCCCGCACAATCACGGCATGGCGCGCGGCAGGTTCCAAAGCTGCGATCTGTTCATCCGTCATTCCGGTGGTGCCAATCACGTGAACGCACCGCGCTTGTGCTGCCAGCGCGGCAAACTCGAGCGTCGCCTCGGGCGCCGTAAAGTCGATAACAGCCTGCGCCTGCGCAAATGCCTCCAGCGGATCGTCAGTGACGGTAACACCGAGCGCCTGCCCGCCCATTGCCTGACCCACATCCTGACCGATCCAGTCATGACCCTTACGCTCGACCACACCAACCAGACGCGCCTGATCGCTCTCAGACACGGTCTTGATCAGCATCTGCCCCATACGGCCCGAAGCCCCTGTGATGACGATCCCCGGAATATGGGTCATTGCGCTGGTCCTTTCTAAAGTCGGCTCAAAGCCTCCTAACCCGTTCGCGCCCGCTTGGCAAAGCCCCGCTTTGGGCTTAGATCGGGGGCATGGCAAAGAACAAATTCCACGATGGCCCCGGCCCTTCCCAACGACAGCTGCGCGTCGGCGAACTGATCCGCCGCACCCTGTCCGAGGTTCTGGCGCGCGGAGATGTCCACGACCCCGACTTGAACCGCATGTCGATCACCGTGGGTGAGGTGCGCACCTCGCCCGATCTAAAGATCGCCACCGCCTATGTGCTGCCCTTGGGCGGCAAGGGGCAGGAGGACGTGATCGAACTGCTCGCTCGAAACAAGGGTGAGCTTCGGCGCGCAGTGGGCAAGAAGGTGGGCCTGAAATTCTCACCCGACCTGCGGTTCCGTCTGGATGACACGTTCGACCGTCTGGACGACACCCGCCGTATGTTTAATCAGGACGCGGTACGCCGCGATCTGGACGAGTGATCCGTACCCTTGTCACGCTGTGTGCTGTCCTTTGGGCCGCGCAAGTCTCTGCAGTCACTTGCGAGAAGCTGACTCATGAGGACAAGCGATATACGGTTTGCGAGGTGGATACCTCGGAAGATTTGCGCCTGTTTCTGAACGATGAAAATGGCGATCTGCTGGGTCATTTCTCTTCGGTGAATGAGGCGTTGGAGCCTCAAGGGAAAAGGCTCGTCTTTGCGATGAATGCGGGCATGTACCATGACGACCGCTCGCCCGTCGGCCACTATGTCGAAGAAGGGCAAGAGCAGATGCGCGTGATACCGAATGCCGGACCCGGCAATTTCGGCCTGCTGCCCAACGGTGTGTTCTGCATCCGTGAAAACCGTGCCGATGTGTTCGAGACTTTGGATTTCGTCGATCAGGCGCCGCAGTGCCGCTTTGCGACACAATCGGGCCCCATGCTGGTGATCAACGGAGAGTTACACCCTCGCTTTCTGCCGGATTCAACCTCGCGCTACACCCGAAACGGAGTGGGCACCAGCGCCGATGGCACGCGTGTGGTGTTTGCGATCTCGGACGATTACGTCACTTTCTTTGAATTTGGCAGCCTATTCCGCGATGTATTGAAAACACCGAATGCGCTGTTTCTAGATGGCAACATTTCCCGCATGTATGATCGCGCCAGCAACCGGTCGGATATCGGGTTTTCGCTGGGACCCATCGTGGGTGTCGTCGAGGACGTTCCGGCAAATTGACAGCATCGAAACGATCCGCTAACTCGCGCGCCTCAGCAAGACTCAAGGTGTAGAATGGGACGCAAACGCAAGGGCCGCGACATTTCCGGTTGGCTGGTGGTGGACAAGCCCGCTGGCATGACTTCGACCGCGGTGGTCAACAAGGTGCGTTGGGCGATGGACGCCAAGAAAGCCGGCCATGCGGGCACGCTGGACCCCGAGGCGACCGGCGTTCTGGCCGTTGCGCTGGGTGAGGCAACCAAGACCGTCCCCTACATCACCGATGCGCTGAAGGCCTACACCTTCACCGTGCGGCTGGGGCAGGCCACCAACACCGATGATGCCGAGGGCGAAGTCATCGCTGAAAGCATTGCGCGCCCCTCGGATGAGGATATCAAACAAGCGCTCGGCCCGTTTCTGGGCGATATCAAACAGGTGCCGCCCAAGTTCTCGGCCGTGAAAATCGACGGTCAACGCGCCTATAAGCTGGCCCGAGATGGCGAGGATGTAGAACTGACCGCCCGCCCTCTTTGGGTAGAGGAACTGGTGCTGATCGACCGCCCCGACGAAGACCACGTCGTGCTGGAGATGACCTGTGGCAAAGGTGGCTATGTCCGTTCCATTGCGCGTGATCTGGGTGAGGCGCTCGGCTGCCACGGCCACGTGAAAAAACTGCGCCGCATCTGGTCCGGCCCGTTTGAGGCCGAGGATGGCCTGACCATCGAACAGATCGACGAAATGGCCAAAACCACCGCATTGGATGATTATCTGCATCCGCTGGAAACCGGCCTGTCGGACCTGCCCGAGCTGAAATGCACCTCTGAAGGAGCCAACCGTCTGCGGAATGGCAATCCGGGCATGGTGCTGGCCTCTGACGTGGAATACGGCGACGAGGCCTGGGCCTCGCTGGATGGCAAGGCCGTGGCCGTAGGAATTTACAAGTCGGGCGAATTGCACCCAAGCCGCGTCTTTGCCGCCAACTGATGACTGTTCAGGCGGCGATACGCAATTTGTGACCCAGTCGAAGTATCTCGGACACCAGTAGATCCAGATCCTGCTTTTGCGTGCGGTGATTGTTAACCGCCACCCGTAGGCAATGCGCCCCCTGAACCGTTGTATCCGACAAAACCGCAGTGCCTTCCTCTTGCAGGCACAACATGATTTCGCTGTTAATCGCACGCAGAGTTTCGGGGCTGAGACCGCCCGGGTCATAGCGGAAACAAACGATGTTTATATTGGTGGGGAACATCAAGGTGAGGTCATCCTCTGCCTCGATCAGCGAAGTCAGATAACGCGCCTTTTCGATATCCTGATCAATGAGCCTGCCGAATTTCTGAACGCCGTGCTCCTTCAAGGACATCCAGACCTTGAGCGCTCGAAACCCACGCGAAGTCTGAATGCCGTAATCGTGCAAAAACGCCGCCCCGGCGACGCCTCGGGATTGCGGTTCCAGGTATTCCGGGGTCAGAGTAAATGTCGCGTGGTGGGCATCATGGCTTCGCACCAACGCGCAACCCACTTCGAAAGGCGCATGTAACCATTTGTGTGGGTCGAGCGCGACGGAATCCGCGCGTTCGATGCCGGACACGCGCCAACTGTTATCATGGGCGATTGCAATTAACGCACCGATACAGCCGTCAACATGAAACCACAGGCCTTCCTCGCGGCAGAAATCGGCAATCGCCGACAAGTCGTCTATGGCGCCTGTGTTCACGGTTCCGGCGGTGGCAATCACACAAGCGGGGTTAAGGCCGTCTGCGCGATCCTGCGCGACCATGCCGGCAAGCGCTTCAAGATCCATCGTCAAATCGTCTTGCGTAGGAACACGCCGCAGCGCCTTGTTGCCCAGACCCAGTGTTTCGAGCGACTTTTGGTGACAACTGTGCATCTGATCCGATCCGTAATACCGCATCGGCTTATCCATGGCGGCGATGCCCTCTTCGCGCATGTCGATCCCGGATTTGACGTTGCGGGCCACCGTCAGCCCGATCAAGTTTGCCACGCTGCCGCCGCTGACCAATGTCCCACTGGCCCCTTCCGGCAGACCGATCATCTCGCGTAGCCAGTCGACGACTTGTCGGTCGATCAGGGCTGCCGCATGATTCCCTCCCCCTAGGTTCGATCCCTGAACCGCAGCCAGAAAATCCGCCATCGCGCCAGTGAAATTGCTCGCGCCCATATACCAGCCCCAAAACCGGGGATGAATATTGCCCATTGGATACTGCATGACCTGAGACTGGACATCATCCATCAAATCACCCAACGGCATACCCTGCTGAGGTGCAGGCGTTTCGAACCCGTTGCGTATCGCAGTCGGCATATCTTTCCATATCGACCTATCACGCACATCACGCGTATGATCCAACGCCATATCCAACATCTCATGTGCTAATTTGCGGGTCTGCTCCCAATCCGCCGGATCCAATGTCTCGAATGTCATGTCTTCCCCCCAGAATAAGCCGTTCAAATGAAGGCAGGTATAGCACAAGTTAAGGATCAGGACATCGCCCCTTGTAAACGGGCCTAATTCCAGCCAAACCCGACTGCATGATCACCCGTTCTCACACCAAGGGCGACGCGCCCTCGACTGCTATCTACTCCGATTGCGAAAAATACCGCTATAGCCTGACCCGTATCTGGAACCCGGCGGGCCGCAAGGCGTTGTTTGTGATGCTGAATCCGTCGACGGCGACCGAGGTGCAGAACGACCCCACGGTGGAACGTTGCGAGCGTCGCGCACGCACACTGGGTTTCGGAGCTTTTCAGGTCACCAATATCTTTGCCTGGCGCGACACTGATCCGCGCAAGATGCGAGCATCTGCAGATCCGGTGGGGCCTGAGAATGACGCAGCCATCCTAGACGGCGTGGAATGGGCGGATCAGGTCATCGCCGCCTGGGGCACCCATGGCGCACATCTGGAACGCGGCCCCGCAGTTGAGGACTTGCTGCGCGGCACGGGCCAGCCCTTGTTCCACCTTGGGCTGACCAAGGACGGGCATCCGAAGCATCCTCTCTACATTGCGTACACTCAGCAGCCCGAACCCTGGTGATAAAGGATTAACCACGCTCTCAGCTTCGCTTTGACCAAGCCATTGTTTGCATGAGATGTTTTACACTCGGAGCCATTGTGCTTGCGGAGGGTAGATATGTTTCTGATCGGATTATTCGGAATGGCCGCCATGGGTGGTGCGGCCTACGCAATCAGCGACGTACTTGTGCCAGAAGACAAAGGCGACAACGAGGATGAAGACGATCGCATCGAGGAAACGGTCGACGACGACCTGTCGGAAGGCAATTTGCTTGACGCGGACGAGAATATCGACGAGCCCAGCTCTGCCGAGGAAACCCGCTCTGACACTGGTGAGATTGTGTCCGAGTATGAAGGCGATCTGGTCATTGCGGGCGATGAGGATGCGGATGTTCTGACCGGGCAGGAAGGCAACGATCAGATCAACGGATATGGCGGGGACGACTGGATCGACGGCGGCGCTGGCAACGACGTGTTGTATGGTGGTGGTGGCGGGGACGTCCTGTTTGGCAACCTCGGGAATGATGTGCTCCATGGTGAATATGGTGACGACGCGTTGGACGGAATGTCAGGAAATGACGACCTGTATGGTCATTTCGGAACAGATGATCTGAGCGGCGGTGATGGGAATGACCGGCTTTTTGGTGGTCAGGGCGATGACACGTTAAGCGGCGATGACGGCGACGACGCGCTACAAGGCGGAGATGGCGACGACTACCTTGTTGGGGGTGCCGGTGAAGACGCCCTGTTTGGCGGAGATGGTGATGACATCTTGTCCGGAGAAGATGGCCTGGACGAGCCTGCGCGCGACTTCCTGAACGGGGGCTCTGGGGACGACGTCATTCTTGCCGAAGACGGCGATGTGGTCACAGGTGGAGAGGGTGAGGACGAGATCGTTGTGCAGTCCGACCCCGAGCAGGAAGCCACGACAATCATGGATTTCCAGATCGGTCACGACAAGCTTCTGATCACCTGGGACAACCCGGAAGAACCGGAATTGACGATCGAACAGGACAGTCAAAACAACAGCTTGACCCATGTTCGGGTCAATGGCGAAGACGTCGCTCAGCTTTTTGGCGCAGAGGGTCTGACTGTTGAAGATATTCAGTTTGTGACCGAAGCCCAGTTGGAGCAGTACGCCTTCACTAGTTGAGCCTGCAGAATCCCTTTGCCATTTGCGGTGAATGCGCCTATACGCGCCCATCCGCATCGGAATCGGTGCGGTTTTCTCCATGGGCCTGTGCTGGACGACATCCCGGCCTGCGCCATCAACTCTAACCTTTAAAGGAGACCCCGATGTCGATTACTGCCGCTGATAAAGCACGCGTCATGAAAGAATTCGCAACCAAGGACGGCGACACTGGTTCGCCTGAAGTCCAGGTTGCTATCCTGACCTCGCGCATCAACACCCTGACCGAGCACTTCAAAACCCACAAGAAAGACAACCACGGGCGTCGTGGTCTGCTGAAGATGGTTGCTCAGCGCCGTAAGCTGCTGGACTATCTGAAGGGCAAAGAAGAAGCACGCTATCAGGACCTGATCAAAAAGCTGGGCATCCGCCGCTAAACGCGTTTTGTTCATGTTGTACAGGCGCTGAGGCCCTGTTCGTACAAATTGTACATCTTGTACGCCCGCCATTTGGTGGGCGTATTTGTTTTGGTCACTGTCTAATCTAGTGAACTGTGCGGCGCGCGAATTTCCCGCCATGTTCATGAGAGACGGCACACACATACCTGCGGCCCAAACCTTACCGCTATGCAAAGAAGCGCAAACTTTTTTAACTTCCTGTGAACCACTTCACTGAACGCGGTCAAAGATTGCGCCATTCTGAGGATGTTAGTGAGTAGGCGCTTCTTTTGTTTCGAGCGTCAGGTTTTTCATAGTCCTCCCTTTTTTACTGGGCGTGCCTGTAGCGGGCGCGCCCATTTTCGTTCGGGACACACTGATGAAACCTACTTGCCCTTGGTATCAAGCGCCTGAACGCCGGGATGGTGAAACAGTTTCGCCATCGCAATCAATGCCAGTACACCGCAGATGACCGCGAGCACGAAAGGCATCCGCAAATTGATAGCCATGAGGGACCCGCTGAGGGCCGTAATGGTCCCGGAGCCCAACGCGTAGATGGCGACTGTCACACCCATGACCCAACCTTGCTCGGTTGGGCCGACGCTCGCGGAAAACAACGAAAGCATGGTCGGGTACATGATCGCGAACGCGATGGTTATCGGAACAATCAGGACATAGGTCAGATCGGCCATGGGGTTCAGCATGAAGGCCAATATCCCAAGTGCCATCGCTGCAATGGAGACATACAGAATCGGAAACTTTTTGTACCGCTCGTGCAGCGGCGCGGTGAGGTAGGCACTGCCAAAGGCCATGGAGCCTCCGAACACGGCGAGGGCCATGCTGTTTTGAAGCGTACTGAACTTGAACCGGGTCAGCAGATACGTGTCGATGAAGAAGAAAAACGCATTCAGGCACATCAGCGAGAACAACATGACGACCGAAAGCCGCAAAACGACCGGGTGCGAGAAGACTTTCCACAGGTTCAAAACAACATCTAAAAGCCCGAAGTCAATTTTTTGTCTTTTGAAACCGGGTTCGGAGAAGAAGAACAGAATCAGTGCCATGTTGATCAGGATCAGGGCAATGGCGACGTAGAAAGGCAGTTCCAGTGACGCAAATGACCCCATCAGGTTTTGGTCGCTGAGCAATCCTGAAATCAGTGGCCCCCCGAGCAGGCCCAGCGCGGATGCCGCAACAATCATCCCGAGGTTTTTTGATTTCTCCTGATCGTCATGGCTGATGTCGATCAATGCGGCCTGCGCAATGGGTTGGTTGGCCGTCGTAAACCCGGAAATGGCGCGCCCCAAAAGCAACAGCCAATAGCTGGACGTCATGATCGCGGCCACAGTCAGAACATAGCCGATCAGGGCACCGGTAAGGCAGATCATGATGCCTGTTTTACGCCCGATATAGTCCGACAACTTGGCGATGAAGGCCGCCCCGAAAAAGTAGAACAGAAAGAAGACGACAATCAGTATCGTATAGTCGAGCTGGCGGATATTCGTCGCTGTTCCATGTGCGAGGAAAGCCTGGTGTGGATCCAGCAGGATCGTGTTGAAAATCGGCACGATCAATCCAAAACCCATCACGTCAATGAAAACGACCAGCAACAGAGACAATCGTGAAAGGTTCATAACAGCTTCCTCATTACGGTCCCGGAATAATCCAATTTCAAAACGTCGAGGGGGCCGGCCACATCACAAGAAACACGCGCTGCGCCAAGATTTGCCCGGAGTCAGGGTATGAGCTCTTTTGTTTTCTGTCCAATTTGGCGCGGCGACGGGCGGTATCCGGGGGGCTGACCTTGGGTTTCGAATTGTGACGCCGCGTCGCGAAAGTCGGGCCCTAGGTTAGAAGGTTGACGTAAGCGTAAGAAGTGCCGTGATTTTTTTCCAAGCGGTCAAAAAAATGATGCAAACAGCAGATTTCTTCCCCCTTTCTCGGCACCCCATTTTTCTTACATGGACGGTGTCGCTGCGGGTTCACACTCACGGAAGTTGGTCTTTGAGCCCTTCCCTCAAGTGGCTTGGACCTGACCCGCAGCGGCAAGGATTTGATGACCATATGTTGCGGGAGTTGAATGATGCCATTGAAGACAATTCTGAGCCGGGTGTTTGCAACCAAGATGTCTGAGACGTCCAACGCCACAAATGCGCGGTCGATTTTGAATAATCCCTACGACCATAAGAAGGCAATTTCGAAGGTTGAGACAGCGGCGGTTCTTCGCGGGATCCTAGAAGATGAAAAGATGGAATATCCAACCCAAGGCAAACGCGAGGATTCGCTGCACTGACCGCCGTTTGGTACGCTCCCGACGACTGCTGCATGGGCACGCGCTACAGGGGCCGCTCCGGACCAAAAACGCCCGCCGAATTGGCGGGCGTTTCGGTTTTCTCAGGATAATCCCAGTTACATCTTGGCCTTTTCTGATTTAAGCGCCAGCCACAGGCAGTAGCACATGATCAGAACCACCAAGGTAAACGGAATTCCAGTCGACACCGCTGCCCCTTGCAAGGCAGAGAGACCTCCGCCCAGCAGCAGTGCGATTGCGACGAGGCCTTCAAGCGTGCACCAGAACACGCGTTGCACAACCGGTGCGTCCATCTTGCCGCCTGCCGTGATCGTATCGATCACCAGCGAGCCTGAGTCCGACGATGTGACAAAGAACACAACGATCAGGATCAGAGCGATCGGGGCAATGATGCCGTAAAGCGGCAGCTCTTTCAGGAAGCCGAACAGCGCGCCCTCGGGGGCATAGCTTTCGATCACTGTGGCGCGGACGCCCTCTGCTCCGCCTGCGTTCAGCATGTCAATTGCGGCGCCACCAAAGGTCGACATCCACAGGGCGCAAACCGCAGTGGGTGCCAACAAGGCGCAGATCACGAACTCACGCACCGTACGACCTTTGGAAATGCGGGCGATGAACATGCCCACGAAAGGTGACCACGCAATCCACCAGGCCCAGTAGAAGGTTGTCCAGCCGTGGAAGTAGCTGGTGTCTTCCCGACCGAACGGATTGGACAGGGCCGGTAGATGGGTCACGTAATCCACCATCACGTTGAAATACCGTGCAATGGCGGTTCCGACACCGGTAACTACGATGACGAAGATGAACAGTCCTACGGCCATGATCATGTTGATCTCACTCAACCGTTTGACTCCTGCATCCATGCCCATCAGGACCGAGCCCAGTGCGATCATCGTAATGCCTATGATCAGCAGGACGGTGACGGTGGGGCTGGGTTCGATGCCAAAGACCTCATACAGCCCGGCGGCCACCTGTTGTGCGCCCAAACCCAATGATGTGGTCAGGCCGAAGAGGGTCGCGAATACTGCCAGAGTATCGATGATGTGGCCCCACCAGCCCCAGACGCGCTCGCCCAGGATCGGATAAAAAGCCGAACGCAGGGTCAATGGTAGCCCGAGATTATAGCTGAAGATTGCAAGCGCCAGACCAACGGCCGCATATACAGCCCAGCCTTCGAGACCCCAATGATGGATCGTGCCGACAATGCCGATGTATTCGTTACCCGGCACAGCGATATCGATGCCCAGCGGGCGGGCGTTGCCGTCTTCTGCAAAGTTGTAATAGACCGGCTCCATCACGCCGAAGAACAACAGCCCGATGCCGATCCCGGCCGCGAACATCATCGCGATCCATCCGGCGTAGGAATAGTCGGGTTTGGCGTCCTTGCCGCCGATCCGCACCTTGCCCACAGGCAAGATGATCAGCACCAGACAGAACAGGGTGATTGCGTCAACCGACAGCACCAGAAACCAGTCAAACGTGCTGGTCAGCCATGGCCGGAGCCAGCCAAAGAACGTGGCTGCGGATTCCTGATTTGCCAGCGCGATCAGGACGAACGCAAAGATCAGGATACTAGAGATCAAAAAGACCGGGTTATGGATGTCCAGACCGAAAGGCCGGACATTGTCCTGCCCCAGCTCATATTCGGTCTCAAAGTCATAAATCCGGGGATCCGGATCCAGCATTTTCTTGGTTTGTGCCATGCGTCTGCCCTTCTGTTCGCTACGTGCAAACGCCAAGGTATTCGACCGGCGGACGGAGGTGATATTCGTATTCCCTTGGCGCGTTTCCGTCGTTTCGACCGCAGGTATGGTGGTTTCAGCCTATACGGATACTAAATTTTCACCAAATATATTCGATTTCGCGAATAATTAGGCGGTGGGAGCGACCGAATTAGCTTTCAGAGCTGCAAATATCCTGTTATTCAACCAAATGGTTGACTGAAACGGAAAAGGCATGTAATTCATCCAAATGGTTGAACGAGAGAATCGCTATGACCTAGGCGCTATATTGAAGGCCGCGTCCGACCCAACCCGCCGCGTGATCCTAACGATGCTCGCGCAGCAAGGCCCCTTGCGGGTGACGGATATTGCGCGGCAATTCGATATGAGCCTCAACTCGGTGTCCAAGCACATCAAGGTGCTGGAGAATGCCGGGCTGGTGCGGCGTCGGACGGAATGGCGCGAGCATCTGATCGAGGTGCAGATGGCCCCCTTGTCAGCCGTGGATGACTGGTTCGCCGGGCTGCGTTCGATCTGGGCGCTTCGGCTGGACGCCTTGGAAACTGCTTTGGAGGACCCAGAAGATGACGGAACTGTCCCTTGAAATAACCCGCGCCATTCCGCACCCGCCGGAAAAGGTGTTTGATGCTTGGCTAGACCCGGAAATGTTGGCCAAGTTCATGCTGCCCGGTCCCAACATGTCAGTGCCCGAAGCTTATTCTGACGCCAAGGTAGGGGGCCGGTTCAAGATCATCATGCGCGCGCCCGAGGCCGGGGACCTTCCGCATGAGGGCGAATACAAGGTGATCGACCGGCCCAATCGGCTGCAATTCACTTGGAATTCTCCTTACAGTCAGGACGATTCCACCGTGACGCTGGATTTCACTCCAACCGATAAGGGCACGGAATTGCGCCTGCACCACATCCGCTTCCCTTCGGAAGAAAGCCGAGACAATCATGAAGGCGGCTGGACCCGAATCCTTGAGACGCTGGAGGGTGCGCTGTGATCAACTGGCTTGCCCTTGGCGCGGGAGTCACCGCCGCCTTTCTGCTAGGGTGGCTGGTCTACGGACCCGTCGGCTTTCAGAAACGCTGGGCCGAAGGTACTCGGATCGATCCGACACCGCCTGACACACCACCTCTGCCTCAACTGGCAGCCCAGATCATATTTCTGATCCTGCTGGCTGCTGTGATCGCCGTGACCGAGACCACCAATAGCCTTGGCGTTGCAGTTCTGGCCATCCTCGCAGTGGCTGCTCAGGCCGCATCGGTCGGGGCATGGGCGCAGAAAAGCGGCTTCGCCATCGCAGTCGACACCGGATATGCGCTGGGCTGCGGCGTGGTGATGATATTGGCGCACGCTATCCTTTGATACATCGGCCCCTGCCCAGCTTGGGCGGGGGTTAGGCAATCCCCTGCCCCCCAAAAACTCCCGACTTTCCAAAGCTTGCAAACTGATGTATGGGCCTGTCATCTGAGACGTTGTGCCCTGACCCCGGCACTCGAATGGAAGATAAAGTGGGGTCGGCGGCAATGGGGCCGCCATGCAAACCGGAGACCCGCAGGGGCGGGAGTGCTCCGTTCTAGGATACGCATATGTTTGATGTAACAAAGAAATCGATTCAGTGGGGCGAAGAGACGCTGACACTGGAAACCGGCAAGGTTGCCCGTCAGGCCGACGGCAGCGTGATTGCCACGCTGGGCGAAACCAGCGTCATGGCAAACGTGACCTTTGCCCGTGCTCAAAAGCCCGGTCAGGATTTTTTCCCGCTGACCGTACACTATCAAGAAAAATACTATGCCGCCGGTAAGGTTCCGGGTGGCTTCTTCAAGCGCGAAGCACGCCCGACCGAGAAAGAGACGCTGACCGCGCGTCTGATCGACCGTCCGATCCGCCCGCTGTTTGTTGACGGCTTCAAAAACGAAGTTCTGGTGATGTGCACCGTGCTGTCCCACGATCTGGTCAACGACCCCGACATCGTTGCGATGATCGCGGCATCCGCTGCTCTGACCATTTCCGGCGCGCCGTTCATGGGTCCGATCGCCGGTGCCCGCGTTGGTTTCGAGGATGGCGAATACGTTCTGAACCCGACCGTCGACGACATGCAGGACCTGCGCCTGAACCCTGAACAGCGTCTGGACCTGGTTGTTGCCGGTACCAAAGACGCCGTGATGATGGTGGAATCGGAAGCTTACGAACTCTCTGAGGCGGAAATGCTGGGCGCGGTAAACTTCGCGCATGAGCAAATTCAGCCCGTGATCGACCTGATCATCTCGCTGGCCGAAGAAGCCGCGAAAGAGCCGTTCGAATTCGTCGCCCCCGATTACTCGGAGCTGTCCGCCGCTGTTTCGGCTGCCGGTGAAGAGAAGATGCGCGCCGCGTTCGCGATCACCGACAAGCAAGAGCGCACCGCCGCTGTTGCCGCGGCCCGTGAAGCGATCAAGGAAGCGCTGACCGAAGAGCAGCTGGAAGACGGCAACCTCGGTTCCGCAATGAAGAAGCTGGAAGCAGGCATTCTGCGCGGTGACGTCGTCAAAGGCGGCAAGCGTATCGACGGTCGTTCGACCACCGATATCCGTTCGATCGTCGCAGAAACCTCGATGCTGCCACGCACCCACGGTTCTGCCCTGTTCACCCGTGGTGAGACTCAGGCATTGGCCGTGACCACGCTGGGCACCGGCGACGATGAGCAGTTTATCGACGCACTGCACGGCAACTTCAAATCGAACTTCCTGCTGCACTACAACTTCCCTCCGTATTCGGTTGGTGAAGTTGGTCGCGTCGGTGGCCCCGGTCGTCGTGAGATCGGCCACGGCAAGCTGGCATGGCGCGCCCTGCAGGCGGTTCTGCCTGCTGCGACCGACTTCCCCTACACGATCCGTATCGTGTCGGAGATCACGGAATCCAACGGCTCCAGCTCAATGGCGTCGGTCTGCGGCGGTTCGCTGTCGATGATGGATGCGGGCGTTCCGCTCAAAGCACCGGTTGCCGGTGTGGCCATGGGTCTGATCCTGGAAGATGACGGCGAATACGCCATCCTGTCGGACATTCTGGGTGACGAAGATCACCTGGGCGACATGGACTTCAAGGTTGCGGGTACCGAAAACGGCATCACCTCGCTGCAGATGGATATCAAGGTTGCGGGCATCACGCCTGAGATCATGGAGAAAGCCCTGGCGCAAGCCAAGGACGGCCGGATGCACATTCTGGGTGAGATGGGCAAAGCCCTGTCCGAGACCAACGAATTCTCGGTCCACGCCCCGCGCATCGAGACCATGAACATCCCCACCGACAAGATCCGTGAAGTGATCGGTTCGGGCGGTAAGGTCATCCGCGAGATCGTCGAGGTTTCGGGTGCCAAGGTCGACATCAATGACGACGGCGTCATCAAGATCGCGTCGCCCGACGGTGAATCGATCAAGAAGGCCTATGAGATGATCCACTCGATCGTTGCTGAGCCGGAAGAAGGCCAGATCTACACCGGTAAAGTGGTCAAGATCGTCGACTTCGGTGCCTTCGTGAACTTCTTTGGCAAGCGCGACGGTCTGGTGCACGTGTCCCAGATCGAAAACCGACGCCTGAACCATCCGTCGGATGTTCTGAAAGAAGGTCAGGAAGTAAAGGTCAAGCTGCTGGGCTTTGACGATCGCGGCAAGGTGCGCCTGTCGATGAAAGTTGTCGATCAGGAAACCGGCGAAGAGATCGTTCCCGAGAAGAAAGAAAAGAAAGAGGAAAGCGCAGAGTAATCTGCCTCTTTTGCAAGAACGAAGGCCCCGGTAATCTGCCGGGGCCTTTTTCTTTGGGCGAATGTCGAGTGCCGAAGCGATACTGTGGAATGTGCCGATCATCAGCTGGTGCTGGGGTAGGCTTCAATTTAGATGAGGATACAGTTTTAATCGCTGAGTGCATTGCCCTGAAACAGAGCCTCGCAACCACTTAAAACGTTGGCTTTACAGCCCCGAGGCATCTACTTGGGCGTTCTTTTCTACTCATTGCCGATAAATGAATGAATTTACGACGATATCCGATCGTTTCTTGGATTATTTCTTTTCTTCGATCAAAAGCTCTTCTATGAGCGCGCCTAACAGTTGCGTCCTCGATTTGACCTTAGCTTTTTTGTAGATTGAATTGTTCTGGGACTTGATTGTTCCCTCGCTGGTCTCGCGCAGTTTAGCTATTTCTGCGAGGGACAGGCCCTTTACGGTGAGCAGTGCAACATCTCGTTCCGCAGCACTAAGGCCCCAACGGTCGAACTGTAGTTCCAGCATCCGAAAAAACTCGCCTTGAGCCTTTCGCAGGTTCTGTTTGACTTCTTGGTGACGTCGCAAAAACAGCCTGTGGCTTTGCCAAATCAAAAGCCCCCCAAGAATAAACCCAAATAGGGTGATGAGAGCCGTGATTTCATGGACCACCCAACTCGCGGAAAAAATGTAGTACCCTGTTATTTCGCCAATCAATTCGATCACAAACGTCAAAGCAGAGATCGCATATACAGCGATCCCCGCTTTGAACATGGCTTCTTTTTTAAACCATTTGTTCAAACCCCAATCTCGCTTGGGCTCAAGTTGGAAGCTGAATTAATCATCGTCGCCTTCGTCATCCCCTTCGCCATCGTCGCCTTCGCTATCGCGTTCGCCGTCATCGCCTTCGCTATCGCGTTCGCCATCGTCGCCTTCGCTATCGCGCTCGCCATCGTCACCTTCGCTGTCGCGCTCACCATCGTCGCCTTCGCTGTCGCGTTCACCATCGTCGCCTTCGCTGTCGCGTTCACCATCGTCGCCTTCGCTATCGTTTTCCCCATCGCCTTCGTCATCGTCACCTTCGTCATCAAATCCTTCGTCGTCATCTTCGTCGTCATCTTCCTCATCGTCGAACTCATCGTCTCGCTCAGAACGATCCCGAACGATGGTTCCGTCTTTCCCCAGCACCACTTCTCTCTCGATTCCAGGTCCAGTTGCTTCAAAGCGAAGATTCCCAAACAGCGTGTTGGTTATTTCGATTCGTTGGAAACCTTGTTCTGTGAGTTCGTCGATGATGTCTTGCTTGGTGGTTTGCGAAAGCGCCGTGGTGGCCATCAGAACGAAAGTTGATGTCAGACCGATAGTTTTCTTGTTCATGTTCCCATCCTCAAAGGAATTGCCAATTGAACTAAAACATCGGCGCTTTGCGATGGGAATATAACTTAGGTTGGTTAGGCCAGACTTGAACCAAAGAACTATATCCTCAACGGTACTGGGTAATGCGCGCAATGTGCGGGAACGTGGATTTGGAGAGCGCCGAAAAATTTTTCAGGAGCAAATTCCTGAATTTGATCTCGGACCGATCTGAATTTACAGCCATGTAGTTTTTGAAGGTGACACCGAGGATATGTCCGAAGCCAAGAAATTCGAAAAGCTCTTCTCTACTCCAATGATGCGATTTGTGGTGCCTAACAGTGCAGCGCTTAATGCGGCGATTCTGTTTGAGGCCGAAAAGATGCGTGAGGAAGACGAGGGTGCCTCAAAATCCAATCGCGGCGGATGGCACTCAAACGGAAACCTCTTTGATCGCGATACGCCCGCTATTCAGAATTTGCGAGACGCGGCCGAAGATGCGGTGTTTCAAATAACGCGAAAGGTCTCAGACAAGGTTGAACTGGATAAACTTCGCCTGAAACTGTTCGGGTGGATAAACGACAATCCTTCCGGCGGGTACAATGCGCCGCATACTCATCCCGGCGCGCATTGGTCTGGAGTGTACTATGTTTCTCAACCCGAGATCGAAGAAGGTTCGTCTGGAATGATTGAGTTTCTCGACCCCCGAAACGAGTTGCCTCACTGGCGCATACTTCAGGCGAGTGCGTTTCGGAACAAAAAGAAGCTGCGCCCGGCAGCCGGCGAAATGATCCTTTTTCCATCCTATCTGACCCATTGGGTCCACCCAAACCAAAGTAAAGAAAGCCGCGTCACGGTTGCCTTCAACGCAACCTTTCGACGTCCAAAATCGGATCCCAGTTAATCGCCTCGAGATACGCAGCCTCTGTGGTATCGAACATCATGGCAATGTTTCGCCTGGTCAACGCAGTCAGCGCGGCTTTCAGTTTCCATCAGAAGCTACAATCCTTTGGCAGCGAGACCGCGTTCAACTGACGTATCCGATCCCTACCACCGCCTCGGTAGGCGTGCCCACAGTCGATCCAACCATAGCCAATCTGCCTTTTTCGATCAGTGCCGCTTTCGAGCCCTGCGCGTCACGGTAAACGATATGTTAACACTTCTAAGTTGAGTTAGCTCAAAGTTAAGGAAATCCAAATCATCTGGGACGTCGCCGCGCTTTGGCCTCTATCACCATCTTTGAGATCGACGGAGATCCGTTTGGCAACCCCAGTGTGACGGTGACCCAGGGGTTTCAGGTCACCATTACTGATGATGATAATTTTCTCGAAAATCCGGACAACAACGGCAGCCAACAGTTCGATACCCTCCCAATCCCCGGGCTGAACAACTCCGGCAGCTTTCAAATATTTGAAGGCTACAGCGCGACGGTCGGAGGTGCACCGGTCACCTACACACTGCTGCAATTCTCGGGTACGCAATACATCGTTGTGACCTCGGGAAACGTTGCTGTTAACGATGTACTGACAGGCAACTCACTGGCCCAGAGTACTGCACCTGCGGTCGAATATGATAACCTTCCCAGCTTTGTCTGCTTTACTTCGGGGTCACATATTCTGACACCGTCGGGCCAGCGTCTGATCGAAGAAGTCAAAGCAGGCGATCATGTGATCACCGCAGATGGCACCGGTCGGGCCGTGCGCTGGGTGGGTCGGCGACGGCTGAGTGATGCGGACCTGAGACAGACCCCTAAGCATTGCCCGATCCGGATCAGTGCGGGCAGTCTTGGGCCGCAGACACCATCGCGAGATCTGCTGCTGTCACCTCAGCATCGGGTTGTCGTGTCCTCACCTGCATTGGAATTGCATCATAGTCACCCGATGATGTTGGCGACGGCCAAGTCTCTGCTCAACGGCAAGTCTATCACGCAAGTTCCGCCAAGCGGGGGCGTCGAGTACATTCACATTCTATTCGACCAGCATGAGCTGGTGAATGTCGAAGGATTGTGGTCGGAATCGTTTTATCCCGGCGGATATACGCTGGACGCGATGAGCAGTGCAGTGAAGGAGGAACTATTCGAGCTGTTCCCTGAGCTTCATTCCGATACAGGCGGCTATGGTGATACGGTGCTGCCGGTTCTGAAACCGTACGAAGTGCAGATGCTGCGCCCGGAGCTATCTGCCCCTTGCGGCGCAACCTCGGCGTTTGCGCATTAGAAGAAGGCGGGGGCTTTCGCCCCCTGCCCGTTGATCCGATTACGACGGCGCTTTGGTTTTGCGCAGATAGGGGAAGATCGTCTCGAACTCGCCGAACTTCTCTTTTGCCTCATCGTTGGAGACCGCAGGTGGAATGATCACATCCTCACCCGGCACCCAATTTGCGGGGGTTGCCACGCCCTTGGCGCTCATCTGAAGGCCATCCAGCGCACGCAGAATCTCGGCAAAGTTGCGGCCCACGGTCATCGGGTAGGTCATGGACAGTTTCAACTGCTTATCGGGTCCGATGATAAAGACAGAGCGTACAGTTGCGCTGTCGGCAGGCGTGCGGCCGTCGGGCAGATAGGCCTCGGCCGGCAGCATGTCGAAGGCTTTGGACACAGCCAGACCGTCATCGGCGATGATCGGGAAGCCGGGGTTGGCGTTGCCATAGGCCTCGATATCTTTTTTCCACTTCTTATGATCTTCGACACCATCGACCGACACGCCGATCACTTTGGTGTTCCGCGCCGCCCATTCATCGTTCAGCTGCGCAACTGCCGAAAACTCGGTCGTGCAAACAGGAGTGAAGTCCTTGGGGTGTGAGAACAGGATGGCCCAGCTATCGCCAATCCAGTCATGAAACTGGACGGTGCCCTGATCTGTCTCTGCGGTGAAATTCGGGACCGTATCATTGATGCGCAAACCCATTGGGAAACTCCTTTCCTGTGAAAAATCGCGAGTCGATTGCTGCCAACCTAATCACTTTGCGCAGAGGTTAAACCATTCATGTTGCGCTGTCAGAAGATTCAGTAGGTAGATAATTTGATCAAATTATGTTTTACCCTTGCCCGACACCCGGGTGGGTGACAGAGTGCGAATGAAAACCGACCGTTCGGTCGATTGATTCCTGATCCGGAGGATGAGCCATGATCGAAAAACGCGATTTCTATATCAACGGCAAATGGGTCGCCCCATCAGAGCCGAATGATTTCGAAGTGATCGACCCGTCGACCGAAGAACCATGCGCGGTGATCTCATTGGGGTCAGAGGCTGACACTAACGCAGCGGTCGCCGCGGCCAAAGCTGCTCTTCCTGGTTGGATGGCAACCCCGGTGGACGAGCGCATCGCTTTGGTAGAGAAACTGGTCGATATTTACGCCACCCGCTCAGAGGATCTGGCCCAGGCGATGTCGATGGAGATGGGTGCACCGATCGAAATGGCGCGCAGCCAGCAATCGGGCGCGGGGATCTATCACCTGAAAAACTTCATCCGTGCCGCCAAGGCGTTCCAATTCGAACGTCCGTTGGGCGATCATGCGCCGAATGACCGGATCATCTATGAAGCGGTGGGTGTGGCAGCCCTGATCACCCCATGGAATTGGCCGATGAATCAGGTCACGCTCAAGGTCGGCGCGGCGGCGATTGCGGGCTGCACGATGGTGCTGAAACCGTCCGAGCAAAGCCCGCTGAACGCGATGATCTTTGCTGAGATGATGGATGAGGCTGGCTTCCCGGCTGGTGTTTTCAACCTGGTGAATGGCGATGGCGTGGGCGTGGGCTCTCAGCTCTCGGGGCACGCAGATGTTGATATGGTCAGCTTCACCGGTTCGACCCGCGCGGGCACTGCGATTTCCAAGAATGCGGCGGATACACTGAAGAAAGTGCATCTGGAACTGGGCGGCAAAGGGGCCAATGTGGTCTTCGCCGATGCCGACGAAAAGGCGGTAAAACGCGGCGTCCTGCACATGATGAACAACACCGGTCAAAGCTGTAACGCGCCCAGCCGGATGCTGGTGCAGCGTCCGATCTATGATCAGGCGGTTGAGACAGCCGCCGAAGTGGCAAACAAGGTCACCGTCGGCAGTGCCGCCGAAGAAGGCCGACATATCGGACCGGTGGTGAACGAAGTGCAGTGGACCAAAATTCAGGACCTGATCCAGAAAGGAATTGATGAGGGCGCGCGTCTGGTGGCAGGCGGTACCGGTCGCCCTGAAGGACTGAACAAGGGCTACTATGTGCGTCCTACGGTCTTTGCAGATGCCAACAACCAGATGACCATTGCGCGCGAGGAGATCTTTGGCCCGGTTCTGACCATGATCCCCTTCGATACCGAAGAAGAAGCCATCGAGATTGCCAATGACACACCTTACGGGCTGACCAATTATGTTCAGACCCAAGACGGTGCACGCGCCAACCGAATGGCTCGCGTCTTGCGGTCGGGCATGGTTGAGATGAACGGCCAGTCGCGCAGCGCTGGGTCCCCGTTTGGTGGGATGAAACAGTCCGGCAATGGCCGCGAAGGCGGGGTTTGGGGACTGGAGGACTTCCTTGAGGTCAAGGCCGTTGGCGGTTGGGCCGCCGAATAGTCAATCTTGGTGCTATCAAAATGTGAGGCACCCTAAGGGTGCCTCGCTTTGTTTCTTACGCAGGTCGGACGATAAGCTGCGGCTCTCCGTCCGACGTGTGACGGGTGGATCGACCATCCCAGCCAATCTCACCTGTCACCCGCTGGCGAAGGGACGAAAAACTGTCGAACCGGACCACATCTACGGGCACGTCGAACTGAAGGGTCACCCGGCGATGTCCGCCATCCCCAATCATGGTCAGACCGCGGATTTCGGCGGTGAAGGGCTGACCCAGATATCGGCCCTCAACCCGGTCACCAACGCGCAGCTGCACTCGATTTCCTGCCATCGCGTGCAACGTGTTCCAATCCCGCGCACCGAGTTGATGCGCCAACAGTTCCAGCGCCTCGCTATGTGATAGCTTCACTCCGGCGTCCTGCAGGCGTTTGCGCAGGCGTTTTGCCTGCTCTTTCAGCTCCGCAACCGGAGCGATGTTCTGAATATGTGTCATGGTGTGCCTCGTTTCCTGAAACGGGCGCGAAATCTGGACGGGGTTCGCATTGCCATCCGCGCGCCTGGAAAGGGCAACAGATGTGATTCAATCGGGTTTCACCAAAGCCTAAGGCCGCGAACGGCAGGGGACCCGAACCTGCCGTGCATATGGCAACGACGCGCCAGAATGTCAATCAGGCGTCGGCCTGCGCCGCCTCATAGGCCAGCATGGCGCGCTTGACGGGCAGTCCCCAGTGGTAGCCACCCAGGCCGCCCGATTTGCGTAAGGCACGGTGGCAGGGGATCAGCCAACTGACCGGGTTGCGCCCAACTGCGGTGCCCACGGCGCGCACCGCTTGGGGTGAGCCGACCCGCTGCGCGATCTCGGAATAGGTGGTGACCTGCCCCGAAGGGATGTGCATCAGCGCTTCCCATACCTTGATCTGCAGTGGTGAGCCGATCAGGTAGAGTGGGGTCGGCTCCAACCGGTCGCTGGCCGCACCGAAGGCGCTGAGCACCCAAGGCCGCAGGCGCATCGGGTCCTCGACAAAATCAGCATTGGGCCAACGAGAGATCATGTCTTCCATCGCCGCCTCCTCGCCTGTCTCGGCCCCAAAGGCGATTCCACAGATTCCCTTGTCAGTTCCCATAACCAGCGCAGGGCCAAAGGGGCATTCGAACCAGCCCCAGTAGATCGTGAGACCTGCGCCTTTGCGGGCATATTCACCGGGGCTCATGGATTCCCATTTCAGGAACAGGTCATGAAGCCGCCCACTGCCGGACAGCCCCACATTATGAGCGGTTTCCAGCGTGGTGAAACGCTCGTGCAACAGGGCTTTGGCATGGCCGAGAGTCAGGTATTGCTGGTATCGCTTCGGCGAGACCCCGGTCCAGCGTGAGAACAGACGCTGAAAGTGGGCAGGGCTCATATCCATCTGGCGAGCCAACTCATCAAGACTGAGACTCTCTCCGCCTTGATCGATCAATTCGATCGCGCGCCGCATGACGTTATAATGATATCCGCTTTCTGCTGTCTGGACGTTCATCAGTCACCTCATCAGTTACAGGAACAGTAACTTGCCCCTGTCGATCTTGCGACCCGGAACCTGCGCTTTATCTTGTCAACTGAGTTGACGAATCAAATCGATTTCTCCTACCATTCAGGTATGGGACACAGGTTGGATCAGCTTTATCAGGCAGTTCAGGCCACCCGGCCTTTGCTGCGGAACATCACGGCAGCAGTTGAGCAGGGCAGCCAGCGCAAAGGCGTGACCGTCGGGCAACGTGCCCTTTTGGAAGGTCTGTCGCTATCTCCCGGCGCGACAGCCCCGGTGCTATGCGCCGAGCTGCAGCTGAAACGACAATATGTCTCGCGCATCTTAAAAGAGTTGATGGGTGCACAGCTGATCGAAAGCCAGCCCAATCCCAAACGTGCAGGCACCTACTGCTACCGGCTGAGCCCTGCGGGCGAAGAGACGATCACGGCAATCAGAGCGGATGAGATGGCCAAGCTGACAAGCTTTGCACAGGATTATTCTGCGTCAGAGCTTGCCGCCTACCACAAGGTTCAGCTGGCCCTGACCCGCTATTTCGCAGAACTCGCCAAGGAGGCCTGACATGACCGTCCTTTGGATAATGGCCGCAAGCATCATGATCGCCGTGTTGTACATCCTCGTGCAAATCCGAAAGATTGGCACTCCGACAACCGGAGCCAAAATAGATCTGGCATCGCGGCCTGAAACGGCGCTGCTGGTGATCGATATGCAAACAGATTTTACCTCGATACCCACCTGGGATGACGCGCAAATTGAGGGTGCCTTGTCGACGATCCGGTCAACGACGGACAGCGCCCGCCAGTCTGACTGGTCCGTGATTGCCATCCGTCATGAATTCAAGGGACGGCTGGCGAACTTGCTGAACGGGTGGTTCAATCAGGGGCGCGGCAACGCAGGTTCCGACGGAGTTGGGTTGGATCCGCGTCTTGCGCTGAATCCCGATGCCGAGTTTGTAAAATCCGTAGGTGACGCCTTTTCTTCGCCGGGCTTTGAACGGTTCCTGCAAGACAAACGGATCGGAACGCTGGTTCTGACAGGGTTGGACGGGTGTCATTGCGTGAATAAGACCGCGCAGGGCGCGCTCAATCGAGGATATCGGGTTCAGATCGATCCGGCGGCTGTACTGGCAGCTGATCCGAACCGGTGGCAGGGGATCAGGGATCAACTTGCAACGGCGGGGGTGGATTTCCGACTGCAAAAGTGAGGCATAGGGATAAATCGACCAAGACCCGCGCCTAGGCAAAACCAAAACGCACCTTTTCAATTGCGACCGCTTGTCTGGCAGGGCATTAAGGCTCGGATGGCCAATCAACTCGGATACCACAAGATCCGCGAGATCTTTACGCGTTTTCACGACGCCGACCCTGAACCCAAGGGCGAGTTGGAGCATGTAAACGTCTATACTCTGGTCGTTGCCGTCGCAATGTCAGCGCAGGCGACCGATGCCGGCGTCAACAAGGCTACGCGCGCGCTATTCAAGATCGCTGACACGCCGCAGAAGATGCTGGATCTGGGCGAAGAAGGTCTGATCGAACATATCAAGACCATCGGCCTGTTCCGCCAGAAGGCCAAGAACGTAATCAAGCTGAGTCGCATTCTGGTCGAAGACTATGGCGGTGAGGTGCCCAACTCCCGCGCGGCGCTTCAATCGCTACCGGGTGTGGGGCGCAAGACAGCCAATGTTGTCTTGAACATGTGGTGGCGATATCCGGCGCAGGCGGTGGACACGCATATCTTCCGCGTCGGTAACCGCACCGGCATTTGTCCGGGCAAGAATGTAGACGCCGTCGAACGCGCCATCGAAGACAACATACCGACCGACTTTCAGCTGCATGCGCATCACTGGCTGATCCTGCATGGCCGCTATCACTGCAAGGCACGCAAACCACAGTGCCCTACCTGTATCATCCGCGATCTCTGCGAATTTGAGGACAAAACCGAATGAAAACCTACCAACTGACCGGCATCGGAAACGCCGTTGTGGACGTGATTTCCCAAGCCGATGACAGTTTCCTTGAGCTGATGGGCATCGAAAAGGGCATCATGCAGCTGATCGAACAGGAGCGCGGCGAGGTACTGTATGCCTCGATGGAAGGCCGGGTGCAGACGCCGGGCGGCTCGGTTGCCAATACCATTGCGGGTGCGGGTGCACTGGGTCTGGATTCGGCGTTTATCGGGCGGGTGCATGATGATGCGCTGGGGCGGTTCTATGCGGATGCGATGAACGAGGATGGGGTGGATTTCGTGAACCCGCCGGTGCCGGGGGGCGAGCTGCCAACCTCGCGTTCAATGATCTTTGTCTCACCGGATGGCGAGCGGTCGATGAACACCTATCTGGGTATTTCGTCCGAGCTGTCTTCTCGGGATGTCTCGGAAGACGTCGCGGGCAACAGCCAGATCATGTTCCTCGAGGGCTATCTGTTCGACAAGGAAAAGGGCAAGGCGGCATTCCTGGAGGCCGCGCGCAACTGCCACAAGGGTGGCGGCAAGGCGGGCATCGCCATTTCTGACCCGTTCTGTGTAGAACGGCACCGGGTCGATTTCCTGCTGCTGATCGAGAATGAGCTGGATTTTGTAATCGGCAACGAGGCCGAAATCAAATCGCTGTTCGAAACCGACGATCTTGAAGAGGCGCTGGCGAAAACGGCCGAGATTTGCCCTCTGGTCGTCTGCACCCGGTCTGGCGACGGGGTGACCGTTCTGAACGGCGACGCGCGCATCGACGTACCAGTTGAAAAGATCGTCCCCGTGGACGCGACCGGCGCGGGCGATCAATTCGCCGCCGGGTTCCTTTATGGCATGGCAACAGGCCGCGATTACGAGACCTGTGCGCGGATCGGCAATGTCTGTGCCCGCGAGGTGATCAGCCATATCGGCCCGCGCCCCGAGGCGAACATGCAGGAGTTGCTGCAGGCTGAGGGATTGCTCTGATCCCGCGAAACGCAACGTAACGCTGGTGCGTCACATTTCGGAATGGCTACCCTTTTTTTGGATGTAAGGGGGGAGCCAATTCATGTTGGGCAGAGCACTCAGGATCACCGCAGGAACATTGGCGTTGGGGCTTGTGGCCGGCGTTGGGTACCTGCTGATCTCTCCGCCCGACCTGTTGCGAGTCGGGACCAACTATTCTGCCAAGATCGTCTGTTCTAACGTGTTCATCGCCAGGCGGGATGCGCAGGAGGTACTGGCGGTTGATGTGCAGGCGCCCGGGCATCCGTTGCTGAAACACGTCTCGGTCTCGGTAGACCCCGAGGCGCAATCAGTATCCGCAAAGCTACTCGGGATCTTCGCCCCTGCGACCAGCCAATATCGCGAGGGGCTTGGATGTGCGAATACGCATGAGGCCCAACCGGTCAACGCCCAGCTAAACACTCTGCCCGCGCTGTCTGATGCACTTTGGCCGGAAGGCACCACCGTGGCCCCAGCGCAGAACTCCAAATTGGCAATGGTTCTGTCGGACCCGACCATTCTGGGAAAGGGCTTCCGCGCCGTAGTTGTGGTGCATGATGGCCGGATCATTGGTGAGGCTTATGCGGATGGATTCGACGAAAATACCCCTCTTCTGGGCTGGTCAATGACCAAAACCATAACCTCTGGATTGATTGGAACGCTGATAAAATCCGGTCAGATGAAGTTGACGGATACACTGGTCGATTCATTTCCCGATTGGGCAGAGGACAACCGGCAGCACATTACCGTCGAGGATATGTTGACCATGTCAAGCGGCCTGCGATGGAACGAAGGCTATGGTGACGTCTCGGACGTGACTCGGATGTTATATCTGAGCGACGACATGGCGGGGTTTGTCACTTCGCTTGAGGCCGAGGCTGAGCCAAATACTGAATTCAACTATTCGTCGGGCACATCCACCGTCTTGGCGCGGGTCTGGCAGGATCAGGTCAAAGATGACAGCTTGTCCTATCCGCAGCGCGCACTCCTGCTGCCACTGGGCATGACCTCGGCCATACTTGAAACTGATGTTTCTGACACCTTTGTCGGCTCAAGCTATATGTACGCCACAGCGCGGGATTGGCCACGATATGGGCAATTCCTGCTGCAGGGCGGCACATGGGACGGGCAGCAAATTCTGCCCGAAGGGTTCACTGACTGGATGTTCGAACCGGTTGCTGTCTCGGGCGGGGCATATGCCAAAGGTCACTTGTGGCGCGACGTGCCGGGTGGAGAACCCCCGTTCGAAGATGCGGTCTGGATGGCCGGACATGATGGGCAATCGGTCGGGATATTCCCTTCGCGTGATTTGGTGATCGTGCGATTGGGGCTTACACCGTCCGATACCGGTTATTCCCCGCTGCCGCTGGCCAAAGCGGTGATTACGGCGCTTGGTTCCTAACCCGAACTACCCGAGATGCGGCTGAAACGCAGAAAGCACCTGCTGGTAGACGTCCTTTTTGAACGGCACGATCTCATCGACCAGCCGCGTCGTGGTCTGCCATTTCCAGTGGGTGAACTCGGGGTGCTCGGTTGCGATATCGATCTGATCATCCCGGCCTAAGAACCGCATCAGGTACCACTTCTGCTCCTGTCCGCGATACCGGCCCTTCCAGATTTTCGGCACAATGTCATGCGGTAGGTCATAGGGCAGCCAGCCGTCGGTCTCGGCGATGATGTCGACCAGATCGCTGGTTACACCAGTTTCTTCCCAAAGCTCGCGCAGGGCCGCATCGCGCGGGTCTTCGCCCTTGTCCACGCCGCCCTGCGGCATCTGCCAGGCGTCCTTGTGACGATCATTGCGCTGACCGACAAAGATTTTCCCCTCGGCATTCATCAACATCAGTCCCACGCAGGGGCGATAGGGCAGTTTGGCGATTTCATCAGGGGTCATGCGCGGCCTCGTGATTAAGCTTTGCTGCGTCTCTAGCAAGCGCCGCAGTAAAGGCAAAGGGAATGACGTTAGGTTTCGCGTGACAAAGGTGACGCGAAGGTCAATCTGACGGTCAAAGTCGGGAGGGAGAGTTTGCCATGACTGCGTACCCAAACATGTTGGCCCCGCTGGATCTGGGTTTTACCACGTTGAAGAACCGCGTGCTGATGGGCTCGATGCATACCGGTCTGGAAGAGACCGGCGACTGGATCCGTGTCGCCGAGTTCTACGCGGATCGCGCGCGCGGTGGTGTTGCTTTGATGGTGACGGGTGGGATTGGCCCGAACCTTGAGGGCTCGGTGCTGCCCGGGGCCTCGATGATGACCAATGATGAAGAGGTGGCGAACCATTCCATTGTGACCAAACGTGTGCATGAGGCAGGCGGCAAGATCGCGATGCAGATCCTGCATGCGGGGCGCTATGCCTATGGTCCGAAATGCGTGGCCCCCAGCCCGGTGAAATCCCCAATTTCTCCGTTTCCGCCGCATGAGTTGGACGAAGAGGGTATCGAGAAGCAAATCAGCGACATCGTCAACGCGGCTGTTCTGGCCCAGAAGGCGGGCTATGACGGGGTCGAGATCATGGGCTCCGAGGGGTATTTCCTGAACCAGTTCCTCGTGACCCACACCAACAAGCGCGAGGATCGCTGGGGTGGGTCATACGAGAACAGGATGCGTCTGCCCATTGAGGTGGTGCGCCGCACGCGGGAAGCCGTGGGGAGCGATTTCATCATCATCTATCGCCTTTCGATGATTGATCTTGTGCCCAATGGGTCGACCCATGACGAAGTCGTTGAACTTGCGCAGCGGATTGAGCAGGCCGGGGCAACGATCATCAACACCGGTATCGGTTGGCATGAGGCGCGGATTCCGACGATTGCTACCAGCGTTCCCCGTGCTGCATTTGCGTGGGTTACCAAGAAGCTGATGGGTAAAGTCGGGATTCCGGTGATCACCTCGAACCGGATCAACACGCCTGAGGTTGCCGAAGAAGTTCTATCGACCGGTTGCGCCGATATGGTGTCTCTGGCGCGGCCGATGCTGGCCGATGCGGATTTCGTGAACAAGGCGATTGCGGATGAGGCCGCGAAGATCGCCCCGTGCATCGCATGCAATCAGGCCTGTCTGGACCACACTTTCAGCGGCAAGCTGACCTCATGCCTGGTCAATCCGCGCGCCTGTCATGAGACTGAATTGGTGATCGGCAAGGCCGAGACACGCAAGACAGTGGCCGTTGTCGGCGCTGGCCCTGCAGGTTTGTCCACTGCGATGACAGCTGCCCAGCGCGGCCATGATGTAACCCTGTTTGATCGCGCCGCCGAGATAGGCGGGCAGTTGAACATGGCCAAACAGGTGCCAGGGAAAGAAGAGTTCTGGGGACTGGTCGACTGGTATCGCACCATGATGAACGACCTTGGCGTGACGGTCGAACTGAACCGCGAGGTCAGCGCGGATGATCTGACCGGTTATGATGAGGTGGTCATCGCCACCGGTGTCACTCCTCGTGATCCGCAGATTCCCGGCCAGGATCGGGACAATGTGCTCAGCTACATCGACGTGCTGCGCGACAAGGCCGAGGTCGGCAGCACCGTCGCCGTAATCGGGGCCGGAGGCATCGGGTTCGATGTCTCCGAATTCCTGCTGGAAGACGGTCACAGCCCAACCACGGACCTTCCATTGTGGATGAAGGAATGGGGCGTGACCGACCCCGCAGAACACCGCTCGGGCCTGGCCCCCGAGGGCCCGCAGCCCGAAGCACCAGCACGGCAGGTCACGTTGCTGCAGCGCAAGGCGCAGCGTCACGGCAAGGGGCTAGGAAAGACAACGGGCTGGATCCACCGCGCGACGCTAAAGATGAAGGACGTCAGTTTCGTTGGTGGTGTGAATTATGAGCGCATCGACGAGGACGGCCTGCATGTCAGCTTTGGCGAAACCCGCGATGATCCAACCGTGATCGCAGCCGAGTCGATCGTCCTATGTGCCGGGCAGGTCTCGGACCGGTCGCTGGCGGATGAGCTGATCGAACGTGGAATCGCCTGCCATGTGATTGGTGGCGCAGATGTGGCAGCTGAGCTGGACGCCAAACGTGCGATCAATCAGGGCACACGTCTGGCGGCAGCGTTCTGACGTTGTAATGCCAGTGCGCTGGAGAAAGCCGCCCCGGAAGAGGCGGCTTTTTTCGTTTTCCTTGACTCAGTTGTTATCAATATACATATGTACCAAATGAGTCAGAAAATAGAACGCACCCAAACAGGAATTCGAATCGAGAAGCGGCTTCTGAAAGTTCTCAAAGGGCTGGCAGAATCGCTGGACATGACCCTTGGCGACCTGATTGAGGGCATCGCGCTGCACAGCTTTGAGAACAAGCCAGCCTTCTCTGAAGAGACGCTGAAGAAGATCAAACAACTCAAAAGTGTCTACGACTTCGATTGGACAGCTGAAGACAGCCACCGTTTCAAGGAGGATGAAGAATGAGCGCATCGCGATACGCCGACGTCACCATCGCATTTGAAGCACACGCAATCGACAACGCAAGGTTCGGACACGCCGAACATGTGCAAGTCGCTTATGACCTGCTACGCAAGTATGATTTCATCGATGCCGCAGCGATCTACGCCAAGGGAATTCGCACGTTAGCAGCGAACGCAGGCGCACCGGACAAGTTCAATCTGACAATCACCTACGCATTCATGAGCCTGATCGCAGAGCGGCTGGCCAACACGCAAGCTACTGACTTTAAGAGTTTCGCACAGGAAAATTCCGACCTGATGGCCAAGTCAGTACTCAACCAATGGTATTCTGCGGAACGTCTCAACATGCAGCTTGCGCGCGATATATTCCTGCTGCCTGCCGACGCATAATCGTGTTTTGCGGCGAAGGTGAATTGTTACTCTACAGTGATCGTAATCACCTCGGACACAATGGGCGTCGCATGAGGGACGTGGCCTGCATCCCCAAGCACCAGCTGCAAAGTATGCTCACCCGGAGCAAATTCCAAAGTCACCTCGGTCTGACCGCCACCGAAATGAATGTGATTGTCGTCTGCGGGCAGACCGTATGACAGTTCGTCCGCACCGTCTTCTCCCTGCCCAAGTGGTGGGCGATCAATCAGGAGGTGATGGTGCCCTGTATTTTCCTTCTCGGTTCCAGCGGGGGCAACGCCCATGCCGCTGAGCCCAAAGACTACGGTCACAGGTGATTGCACGGTGTCACCGTCAGACAGGTTGACGAAATAGACCTTCGCATCTGGATTCGATGGTGTTTCCCCTCCGGCCCACGCAAGGCTGGCGGTCAGACACAGGGTAATGACAGCAAATAGGGCTTTCATAGTCTCCTCCGTGGTCACAAAAATGCCATTCTCATCATAGCACGATTGGAAAAAAGTCCAGAAAACGGGGTTTTGTATCGAAAGGCATGGTCCGCGGCATATAGGCCCGGGCGTTTCCTAGTTGCAAACGATCCGATTCAAAACCCTGATATTATCCCATGTCTGCCCAGTTCTTGCCCAGATTGATCGCGATAAAGAGACAACGAACGGAAGACCTGGGGAACGAGAATGGATCGACTAACTGAAATGGAGGCCTTTTCCAACGTGGTGGACCAGGGTGGTTTCACCGACGCGGCCAAGAAAATGGGCATCTCCAAATCAGCCGTGTCTAAACACGTCTCGAGCCTCGAGGCGCGGTTGGGGGCAAGGCTTTTGAACCGGACAACGCGCCGGGTTTCGCCAACCGAGATCGGGTTGGCCTATTATGATCGCGCCCGTCGCGTGCTGAACGACGCAGGCGAAGCGGATGCGCTGGTGACTTCGATGCAATCTGCGCCTTCTGGTCTGCTGCGGATCTCTGTGGCAACAGATTTTGGCGTCAATCACCTGTCACCGGTCCTGTCGGACTTCCTGTCGGCCTATCCGGACATCACCGTGAATATGGTTCTGAACAACCGCTATGTTGAGCTGATTTCCGAAGGCTTTGACGTGGCCGTGCGCATTGGCGAGCTGGAAGACAGCACGCTGCGCGCCCGTAAGCTGACCGAAACAGTGAAACGCATGGTCGCGTCGCCGAGATATATCGAACAGTTCGGACGCCCGCAGAAGATCGACGATCTGAACGAACACAAACTGCTGCATTACTCCAGCCAATCCTCGGGCAGCGTGTGGAAGCTGACGGCGCCTTCGGGCGAGAAGCGTCAGGTCCGCACTGCTGGCTGGCTAAGCGTAAATGATGGGCAGTCGCTACTGAACGCCGCGATCTCGGGGCTTGGGATCGCGCATCTGCCCAGCTATCTATATGCCGAAGCACTGAAATCGGGCGAGGTGGTAGACGCCATGCCATCGCTGCCGGATGAGGTTCAGGGCGTCTATGCAGTCTACCCGCCGGGCCGGTTCACCCAGCCCAAGGTGCGGGCTTTCATTGATTTTCTTGTCGATTCCTTTGCTGAAAAGGGTCCGATGGATTGGTAGAATTCTCCCTGTGGCACCTAAACGGCCCGTGCTGAATGGCACGGGTCTTTTTTTGTCTAGCGATGCATCAGTTAGTCTCTGGTGATACGGCCCGCTGATACAGGTGCCACGTGGTATGGCCCAGGATCGGCAGCGTGAAAATCAGCCCCAGAAACGCCGGAACCAGCGACAACAGCATGGTAACCGAGATGATCGCCGCCCAACTGAGCATTACCACCGGGCTTTCAGCGACCACGCGAATGGAAGTGAGCATGGCGGAAACAAAGTTGGTTTCCCGATCCAGAAGCATGGGCATGGCCACCACAGTCACCGAGAACAGGACCGCCGACAAAAAAGCGCCGATACAGGTGCCGACCGCCAGAAAGGTCCAGCCTTGCGGTGTGAAGAAGATGGTGTTCATGAACCCTTCGAAATCCGAGAAGGACGCCTTTTGCAGGATGATCGCCAGCCAAAGGCGGATTTGGTAGGTCCATACCCAGAAAATGAACAGGGTGACAAAGGCCATCCAACCCATCTCGCGCTTGCGTTGATGGGCCATGACGCTGAGGATTTCGGACCAACCGAAGCTTTCCCCTTTCTGCATCCTACGGGACATTTCATAAAGCCCGGCGGCCGCAAATGGGGCAACCAGCGGAAAGCCTACGGCGGCAGGAATGATCATCCAGATCTTGCCAAGCCCGACCAGGCACCAAACGAACAGGATGCCGAAAACCGCGTAGAACAGGCCGAAAAAGCCGCTCATGACCGGGTGTGCGAGGAAGTCGGAAAACCCGGCCTTCAGCGATGCGGTAATATCCTCGGCCGTCAGCCTGTTAACCTCGGGTATGGATTGCTGTGGGACCGTGTTATCCGGCGGAGTGGTATCTTCGGTTTTGGATGCCATGACGCATTCCTCCCAAAGCATGGTGACTGGTGGGACTGCCTGCCAACAGGCCTGATGGCAAGACAGACGCACCGATTAGCTGCAAGTGTGCATCAGGCCGCGCCATCAGGGCAAGAGGGACACAGGGCGTCCGCGGTGCTCGCGCCTGCTAGTTGACCAGCAACACCGCCTCGACCCGGCGATTGAGATCGCGGCCCTCGGGCGTAGCGTTAGAGGTAATGGGCGCAAGATAGCCTACGCCCTGCGCCTCGATCCGGTCGGCGGCAACACCGTGCGCTTCGATCAGGCGCGCACGCACGGCTTCCGCCCGTTTGGTGCTGACCGCAATATTGGCCTGCAATGCGCCCGTATCATCCGTGTGCCCTACCAGCGCCAAACGGGTCGAAGGATTGTCGGCCAGATAGCCCGCAAGCAGCGCAAGCGAGGCAAACGGCCCTTCGCCCAGCGCGACTTCGCCGGTGCGAAAGTGCAGGTCATCAAGGATGACATGTCCGGTACTGCTGAGATCGTTTAGCAACCCGGCAGGGCCCTCAACAGTTTCCTCGATCACAAGTGGCTGCGCAGGCTGCGTACCTTGCGGGGTCACCCGGATCATCTGCACATAGCCATCCGGCGGGTTGCGGCTGACCAGCAGGCTCAGCACTTCGTCACCGCGGGAGGCGGATAGAAAACGGTAATCGTGGATCGCCACATACATGTCAGGCGTCGGCACCACTTCGGTGCCAAAGCGGAAATCGAATCCGCCACAATTGCGTGCCTCGCATTCAAACGCGATCTCGAAACCTTGCGCCTGAAGCTGTTCCCGAAGCGGTGCAAGAATTTGCAGCGTCGTGCTGGACCCGGCCTGCAGACGCCATGTTAGCCGCTCGACACGCCCTTCGACAGTGCGGGATGGAACTGCGCCGTCGGCAAACACGTCGGTTGGCAGGTCGTAGCTGTCCAATGCACTGGTGCGATCCGAAATCTGCCGGGCGCTGGCGGGCAACGTCAGTTCCTGCGCCTGCACAGGCACGGCCAAAAGGAGGCTAAGAAACAGGAAACGGATCATCGGAACTGCGCGTGATACTCTGGGTTCGGGACCATGGCAGTGGCACTGGCCACGCGGTTGGTCATATTGAAGAAACCGGTGACATTGGCAATGTCCCAGATATCGCGATCCGAAAACCCGACATCACGTAAAAGCTGGCGATCGGGCTCTTCGATTGTGGTGCTGGCGGTGGTCATCTTGGCTGCGAAATCCAGCATTGCACGTTGGCGCGCGTCCAATTTGGCGACGCGGTAGTTCATGACCAGCATCTCACCCAGCTGCGGATCGCCCGAAAGCTGCCGCACCGCTGCGCCATGAGCCACGAGGCAGTAGAAGCATTTGTTGATCGAGGACACCACGACCGCAATCATCTCGCGTTCCAGCTTGGTCAGCCCGCTATCGGCCAGCATCAGATCATTATACATCGAAGTGAAGGCATTCAGCTTGTCGATATCGAAGGCATAGGCGCGCAGGACATTCGGCACCATTCCCAGTTTCTCGACACAGATATCAAAGTATTTCTGCGTCTCTGACGGTAGCGGGTCCACCATTGGCAGATCCAGGGCAGTGGGCATGTCCTGTTTGGTCAATTCGTCCTCCTCAGACGCGCTGGCGATAGTGGTATTCTCCGACGATCTTCATCCCAAGCGAGTGGTAGAGGCCATTGGCCCCCGCGTTCGCCTTGGTACAGATCACGCTAAGCGTCTGCGCGCCATTGTCCAGCGCCCAAAAGGCCGCGGCGCGCATGGCCCACTGGCCCAACCCCTTGCGGCGGTGATCCGGTAGGATTTCCAGCGCGTGAACCATCGCGATACCTTCATGGATCGCCACGAAGCCGGTTCCTGCGGGCTGGTCGCTGTGGCGCAACAAAAGGCCGGTCTTTGGGCACGGTGCCCGGTACATGATCGCAATCCGTTCGGGGCCGATACCGCCCTGCGCCCAGATCTCACGCATGATGGCCAGCGGTTCCCAGATGTTGAAAACAGTCACGCGCGGGATCGGGATATCGGTCAACTGCTGCGCCGGGCAGGAATAGATATTAACCGGATCAAGGATGTCGTAGCCGCGTTGCGCAAGCATTGCATCCAGCGCCTCATCTCCGGGCCGCAGGCAGAAGATGCGTTTTTGACCCATCGCCTGCATGGCGCTTTCGGCCGCATCGATATCGGCGCTGGTGACGTCCCCGGTGCGATTGGCGGCAGAGACGCGTGAACCTCCGCCCTGTCCTTGCCGCAGTCGAAATGGGCCTTGCGTTTGATAGCCGGCGGCAGGCCATGTGCCATCGACAACAGCGGCCCAATCGGGATTCAAAGCTCGATCTCTTTCGCAAGGCGGGTCATGGCGGCATCGATCCGTCCACCCTCGGTGCCGCGCACGACGACGTTGGCTCCGAAGACGCCATTCGTCTGAAACGGATAACAGCCGATCGAAAGATCGCCGAAGTCTTTGGCCAGTGCGGCCAAAGTTGCTGCAATATCGCCTTCACCCCGATCCACACGCAGCGTCTGCGACAAAAGCGGGCTACCTCCGATGAGCGAAGGCAGAACACTCGCAACCATGGCCTGAAAAACCAAAGGCACCCCGGCCATGACATGGACGTTGTTGATGGTAAAGCCGGGCGCGGTCGAGACCGGGTTGTCGATCAATTCGGCCCCTTCCGGAATACGCGCCATGCGCAGGCGAGCGTCGTTCAGCTCCAGCCCGGATTTCTCGTAATGCGCCTCAAGCAATGCACGCGCGTCGTCGCGAACATCGATATGCACGCCAAAGGCACGGGCGATGCAGTCAGCGGTGATGTCGTCATGGGTCGGACCAATACCACCACTGGTAAACACATGGTCATGGGCCTCTGATAGCGCCCTTACGGCTGCCTCAATCGCGGGTGCATCATCGCTGACAATGCGCACCTCTTTCAGGTCAATGCCGTGTTTGGTCAGCTCTCCAGCCAGATAATGCATATTGGCATCGCGGGTGCGGCCCGAGAGGATCTCATCCCCGATCACCAACATTGCAGCGGTTGGATTGGCCATGACGCGCCCTCCCTCTTGATCGACCGTTAGGGCAGGTATAGGCCCTTGGCCATGCGATTTGAAACCCCCCTTGTCCCCGCTCGACTGATCCGCCGCTACAAACGCTTTCTGGCAGACTGCAGGCTGGAAGACGGGCGCGAGGTGACAGCCCATTGCGCCAATCCGGGCTCAATGATGGGGCTCGCAGAACCGGGTGAGAAAATCTGGCTGGAGCCCAACGACGATCCGAAGAAAAAGCTGAAATACGGCTGGCGGCTGGTCGATCATGAGAACGGGCATTTCACAGGGGTCGACACATCAGTCCCCAACAAGGCGCTTCGGTTGGCGCTCGAGGCGCGTGAAATCCCCGAGCTGGCCGCCTATGAAACCGTGCGCCCCGAGGTCAAATACGGTGAAAACAGCCGTATCGATTTCCTGCTGACCGGGCCGGGCCTACCCGATGCTTATGTCGAGGTCAAAAGCGTCACCCTCTCACGCCAACCCGGCCTTGCTGAATTCCCCGACAGTGTGACCGCCCGCGGTAACAAACATCTCGGCGAACTGGCGGCTATGGCGGCACAAGGGCATCGGGCGGTGATGCTGTATCTGGTTCAACGGACCGATTGCGACCGGTTTGCGCTGGCTACCAATATTGATCCGGCTTATGCGGCGGCGTTTGAGGTGGCGCAAGCGCAGGGGGTGGAGAAGCTGGTTTACGGGACGCAGATTTCGCCAATAGGTGTTTTGGTCAACTCGTCAATCAATTGTTGAGAAAAAATTCAGATGAACCCGACTATTTCTATCGAATTTGCTTAGAGATTCTCAAAGGACAACTTAATGACGGCACTACCGAAGACCGAGAACACCCGTTTAGAAAAGCGTATTCGAACAATCTCAGTGACCCTAATGATTTTGGGAGGGATACCTGTATTGGCTAGATTTTTTGGCGTAGCGTTTGTTCCCTCTCCGATTTGGGTTTCCTGGGCTTTTTGGCCTGCATGCGTAGTGGGAGCAATTTCGGGAGCGACAGCACTTTGGGCGGTTCACCTTAGCTTATCCGAAGGCATCCAATTCTCAGAGCCAATAAAAACAACATTGTCTATATTGTTCATGCCTTTGGTAAGTGCGCTTGCGGGCTTTCTTATAGTGGCGGCGACGATCCCGATGGTTGTTTCTCTTCCCTCTTTTCGCACGGTAGAAATAACATTTGTTGTTAGTGATCCCAATATGGGAGATTATCGGAAGTGCCCTAGGCCAATCGCTCTTAAAGACACGGCGCGCGCTGTTAACGTCGTTTGTGATGTCCCGAACAGTATTCGCAGACGTCTGCGAACCGGAAGACAGATTATTCTTGTTGGCCTAGGAAGCGGTGTCGGCGTATTCCCAACTCACTTTCGTCTGCCTTGATCACCAAGAGCCCTTATCAGTCTACGTGTTAAACCAAATCAACTGAAAAACATTCACCACCGCGCACCCTCTGGTACTTTCTGCACAAGCAGCGTAAAAGAAGTGCTGCGTGAAATATTTGGAGTCCCGCACCGATGAAAGAACATCGTGGCCGTCTGACCAAAGACGGTATCCGCATCTATGAACAGAGTGACTTTGCCGGCATGCATGCGGCAGGGGCGCTGGCTGCGCGGATATTGGATGACATTGCTGAACATGTTTTTGTCGGCCAGACCACCGGTGCGATTGACGGGCTGATCACTCAGATGGTCGAGGATGCAGGTGCGGAATCGGCAACCATTGGCTACAAGGGTTATCAGCACGCCAGCTGCATCAGCGTGAACCACGTGGTGTGTCACGGCATTCCGGGTGACAAAAAGCTGAAGGATGGCGACATTCTGAATATCGACGTGACCGTCATCGTTGATGGCTGGTTCGGTGATACGTCGCGCATGTATGTGGCGGGTAAATTGCCGCGCAAGGCCGAACGGCTGATTCAGGTGACCCACGACGCACTGTTCAAAGGTATCGAGATGGTCAAGCCGGGCAATACTTTCGGCGATATCGGCCACGCCATTCAGGCCTATGTCGAGGCGCATCGGATGAGCGTTGTACGCGATTTCTGCGGCCACGGTCTGGGCCGGGTGTTCCACGCGCCACCAAACGTCCTGCACTATGGTCGTCCGGGTACCGGAGCTGTGTTGGAAGAGGGCATGTTCTTTACCATCGAGCCGATGGTCAATCTGGGGCGTCCTGAAACCAAGACACTGTCCGATGACTGGACTGCCGTGACCCGCGACAAATCGCTGTCGGCGCAGTTCGAGCATTCGGTCGGTGTAACCGCAGATGGGGTTGAGATTTTCACCTTGTCACCGGGCGGCAAATATCACCCGACCTATTCGTCCTGATCGGTCGCCTGATCGCGTAATAGCTTCAGCAGCAAGGTTTCATCCCGCCACGGGATGACCGCGTCGTGAATGAACACCGGCGCGCGCATCGGTTTGGGCGGAGGCCCAGTTTTGGTGTCGGCGTCTTTCGAAAAAGCCCAGAGCGGAGGTGTGATAGCGCGGTCCATGGACCAAGCATAACACGTTTATGGCTCAAAGTCCCAAAAGCTTGGGCGCATATAACATGTCGGAGAACACTTCGGCCCCTAGTTCTTCCAATCGCGCACCATCATCATGGGCCGCATAGCCCAGGCAGCGCATATTGGCGCGCATTGCTGCGGTGACACCGTTTTCGCTGTCTTCGATCACAACCGGCACCGTTGCGCCGAAATGCTGTGCAGCGGTCAGGAACAGGGTCGGGTCGGGCTTGCCCGTTCCAAGCACCTGCGCCGAAAACATCACATCTTGAAAACGCTCCCAAAGACCATTCTGGCCCAAAGTAATCTTCATTTTCTCAGGCCGACCATTTGAGGCGACACAGTAGGGAATGACGCTTGCATCCAGTTGCGCCAGCAATTCACGGATACCCGCGACCAGAGGCGTGCCTGCTTTCAGCGTCTCGTAGATTTCCGCATAGATTTGATCAGTCCAGTCATCCGGCAGATCAGCCCCCAGCTCGCGCGCCTTGTCGCGCACACCGGTCATGGTGCCGCCAACAAACAGGGACATGCATTCGGCTAAGGACAAGTGCAGACCATGGCCAGCGAGATTGTCGACCATGACCTGATTGGACAAAACCTCGCTATCGACCAGAACGCCGTCGCAATCAAAGATAACCAGATCGTGCATCTCAGCCCCCTGTGCGCCACATTAGCGAGATATGCGTGTCGCCATATTTCCGCGTGTCGTGCAGCGTAAAGCCCTCGGGCGCGAGCATGGGGGTGCTTTCTTCCCAGACGATCAGAGCGTCATCAGACAGCCAACCACCTTGGGTAGCCGCGGCCAGTGCCCTTTGACCCAGAGCTTTTCCGTAAGGCGGATCCAGAAAAACCAGATCACAAACAGTGCCCGGGTTTTCGCCCAAACGGGTCGCGTCCCGCCGGATCAAAGTGGCCTGGCTAGCGCTTCCGGTCAGGCCGATATTCTTGCGGATCAGACCCTGCGCGACCCTCCCATCATCGACAAACGTGACGTGGGACGCGCCGCGAGACAGCGCTTCTAGTCCCAATGCACCGGTGCCCGCAAAAAGGTCGAGAACCTGCAAGCCGTTGAAGTCGATCTGATGATTCAAAACGTTGAACAGGCTTTCCCTTACCCGGTCAGTGGTTGGGCGAAGATGCGCACCGGCATCGCCTTTGCCAACCGAAGTCAGAGCCCGGCCCCGGAAGTCTCCGGCGATGATCCTCACGCTTTGAGCAGCGGTTTCAGGTCCGCTTCTGGGTCGGCAACAACAGCCGGATCAGCGGTCTTGCCGGCATCAATCAGGCGTTTGCCAACCATATAGGCGCGCGGGTCATTCATCGCGTCGACCGCGATCAGCTGATCGCCCTTGTAGTACCAGAAGGACACCGTCGCGCCCTCACCCTTGCGAGTCACCACACGGTCATAGCCGGTATTCAGCCCGGCGATCTGCAGCTTGACGTCATACTGATCGGACCAGAACCATGGCGTTGCAGTGTAATCCTTAGCCGCGCCCAACATGTTCTGGGCCACGATCTCGGCCTGATCAATGGCGTTCGGCACGCTTTCCAGGCGGATACGGCCTTCGCCATGCGGGAACGACGCGCAATCGCCCGCCGCCCAGATCGACGGATCTGAGGTGCGGCCATGGGCGTCGGTCTTGATGCCGTTATCCAGCTCTAACCCGGCCAGTTCAGCCAGTTGAGTCGACGGCGCGATGCCGACGCCGACGACAACAAAATCCAACTCAAGTTGGGTGCCATCGGTCAGGACGGCGCCCGTCACCTTGCCACTTTCACCAACCAGACGATCCAACCCGACGCCCTCACGAATGTCGGCCCCGTATTCGGTGTGCAGCGTGCGAAAGTAGTCGCTTGTCTCTTTGGCCGCGACACGCTGAAGGATGCGGTCGGCCATCTCGACCAAGGTCACCCTGACCCCGCGCTTGGCACAAACGGCGGCGGCTTCAAGCCCGATGTAGCCGCCACCAACGATCAGCGCGCGGGCGCCATCCGATACCCGAGGTTCCATCTCGTCGATATGGGCGAGATCTCGCACCACATGGACACCCTCAAGATCGCCCCCGATCGCTGCGGGCAGGCGGCGTGGGTCGGACCCAGTGGTCAGCGCCAGTTCATCATAGGTGATCACCTCATCGCCGAGGATCACCGTCTTGGCCTTTGGATCAATCGCCGTCACACGTTGACCCAACCGTAGGGTGATGTTGTTTTCGGCATAGAAGCTCTCGGGCCGCAGGAACAGGCGCTCCAGCTCCATCTCGCCCAGCAGATAGGCCTTGGACAAGGGCGGGCGTTGGTAGGGCAAATGCGGCTCGGCTCCGATCAGGGTGATGTCACCTTCGAACCCGTCCTTGCGCAGCCGTGCTACCAAAGAAGCACCGGCCTGCCCTGCCCCGATCACGACAATATGGCTCATGTTTCGCTCACCCTGCAGAATTCACGTGGTTACTTTGTTTCGACCACCTATATTGCGGCAAAGCCCGACTCTGCAAATCCAAATGACAGGAGCGTAAAAATGATTGCAACAGGTGACATGCTGCCCGAGGCCACGCTGATCCAGATGGGTGCCGAAGGCCCCGAGGAGGTTCGGATTTCAGACAAGACCAAAGGGCGCAAGGTTGTGATCTTCGCTGTACCCGGTGCGTTCACCGGAACCTGCACAACCGCTCATGTACCAAGCTTCATGCGGACCAAGGACCAGTTCGATGCCAAGGGTGTAGAAGAAATCATCTGTATCTCGGTCAACGACCCTTTCGTGATGGGCGCCTGGGGAGAAAGCACCGGTGCAACAGCGGCCGGGCTGACCATGCTGGCCGATGCAGCGTCCGAGTTTACCAAGGCCATCGGCATGGATTTCGACGCCCCGCCCGTAGGCCTGATTGCACGCTCCAAACGCTATGCAATGCTGGTTGAAGACGGCAAGGTTGTGGCGATGAATCTGGAAGAAAACCCCGGTGTCTGTGAGGTCTCGGCTGGTGAAGGCCTGCTTGATAGTATCTGATCCCTGTCGGCCCCGGTTTGACCGGGGCCACGTGAAACGCATTTAACTTGATGCAACGCCCCGATGCGCCAATACTTGGCGCATACAACTCGGGAGTTCATTGATGCGACTGAAATTGCTTACATTGTTTCTTGGCACCGCCGGGGCCCTGGCGGCGTGCGGACCTGCACCCACACCCCAACAACAGGCTGCCCGACAGCACGAGATCGCCTGCCTGAGTGGTACCATAGGCGGCGCCCTGATCGGTGGAGTGATCGGCAATCAATTTGGCGGTGGTTCAGGCAAGACCATCCTGACGGCGGCGGGCGCCGCTGCGGGTGGCGTGTCTGGCGAACGTTACGCGTGCTGAGGAGATTTGAGATGAAACGAGTATTGATTATCACCACCGTATTCGTGATGGCTGCTGCTGCAAACGCAGAGACTGTCGCAGAACTGCACGAGGCCGAGTTGAATAACATCGACACCAACAATGACGGCTTCCTGTCCAAGGACGAATTCAACGCCTTCTCGGACTATGCATTTCAGGCAATGGACGAAGACAAGAACGGCACTCTGGGCCTGAGCGAAGCAAAACCGTTCTTGGATATCAAACAGTTCGAAGCCGTTGACCGGGATGGCGACAGTCTTATCTCAAAGGCAGAGTATGTCAGCCAGATGCAGAACGATTTTGACGCTGCGGATAAGGATGGCAACGGTCTCTTAGATTAAACGCCAACTTGGTTGGCAGGAGCGTGTCATGAATAAATGGATCTGCCTCGGTAGCCTGGTGGCTTTGGCCGCATGTGACGTACAGCAATCCCCGGTGGTCAGCGGCCCTGATGGTCAGGTGCAGATTCAGATCAATACCAGCGGTCTGACCTGTTATGAAAATCGGTGTCTCGACATCAATCCGGCGGCCCGCAGCGTGCGGTCCGTCGGCACCCGTACGATCAGAATTCCGGGCAATATCAATGTCAGCGACGGCACGATCACTCCGGCAGAATTCAAGCAGCTGGGAACGGCAACATTGCTGGCCGGTGGGACGGGTTCACGCGGAGACCGTTAGCAGGCTGTCCATCTTACGCGCCAGCTTGGCGTCTTGTGCAGACAGACCGCCAACATCATGGGTCGACAGGACCACCTCTACCGTGCGGTAGACATTCGACCATTCGGGGTGGTGGTTCCATTTCTCGGCCCAGATCGCCACCTGCGTCATCCAGCCAAAGGCGGCGACAAAATTATCGAAGATGAAGGTCTTGGTGATCGCATCGCGGTCTTCGACCATGGTCCAGCCATTTCTGAACAGCGGGTCCAGCAGCGGGCCGCGGGTCTCGGTTGACAGAAGTTCGGTCATTGCTGTTCCTCCGGGTTCGATTTCCTGAACGGGCCATAATCCGTCAGAATCTCGATCTCTTCTCCCACTGCGTGGGACTCGGCGTCCAGATATTTCTGAACCGCATCAGCAAAACCCGGATCGCCAACCCAATGCAAGCTATGCGTGCGGGTTGGCAGATAGCCGCGCGCCAGCTTGTGCTCGCCCTGCGCACCGGCCTCAACCCGCGCCAGACCTTCCGCAATGGCAAAGTCGATCGCCCTATAATAGCACAGTTCGAAATGCAGGCAGGGGTGATGTTCGACACAGCCCCAATACCGGCCATACAGCGTTTCCCGCCCGACAAAATTTAACGCACCGGCGACGGGGTATCCATTACGTTCGGCCAACACCAAGGCGATGTCATCCGTCATGGTTTCCTGAGCGATATCAAAGAATTGTCGCGTCAGGTAGGGCGAGCCCCATTTTCGCGCGCCGGTATCCTGATAGAACCGCCAGAACGCGTCCCAATGCTCGGGTCGCAGATCATCGCCGGTGATTGTTCGAATCTGCCCACCGAAATCACAGGCCTGCTTGCGTTCCTTCTTGATATTCTTGCGTTTGCGCGAGGACAGCGCAGCCAGAAACTCGTCAAAATCGGCGTAATCATCATTGAGCCAGTGAAACTGCTGCGAGTGACGCACCATCAGGCCCATCTGTTCCCCTGCCAGCGCCTCGGCCTCGGTACAGAAGGTCGCGTGCAGGGAAGAAATTCGATTCTCGGCGGCCAGTTGCACCGCTCCTTGCACCAGCGCCGAGATCCCGACAGCATCGTAGCCGGGTCGCACCAAAAAACGCCTGCCAGTCGCGGGTGTGAAGGGCACCGCGATCTGCAGCTTGGGATAATATCGCCCGCCCGCGCTTTCATAGGCATGAGCCCAGCTATGGTCGAAGATGTATTCACCCTGGGAGTGCGACTTGGCAAACATCGGGGCTGCCGCAATCAGCATCCCGTCCAGATAGGCTGTCAGGTATTGCGGCTGCCAGCCAGTACCACGCCCGACCGAGCCGCTTTCTTCCAGGGCATGCAAAAACCGATGTGTCGTGAACGGATCAAGCGGTCGCCCGCCATCGGCAACCTCAGGGCAGGCGCAACTGTCCCAGTCGCTCGCGGAAATCTGCGAGACCGATGTCAGAACCCGAACCTCAATCTGTGCCTGATCCATATCCCCTCCGCGCTGCACCTTTATCTGTGATCGCGCGCGCCGGGATCAAGCGGGATGTTCGGCCAGATAGCCTTCGAACGTAACATTATCGGCAACCTTGCGTGCCTCTGCTTCTTGTTCAAGCGAACGCACGGTCCAGCACAGGATCGGCACACCCTGTGCCTTCAACTCAGCGACCCGGGGGCGGTCAAGATCGATGACTTCATGGCTGATAAAGCTGGCTCCAACGCGGTCGAAATCCGGGATGTTGCGCAGATGATCGCAGACGGCTTGCGGCAGAGGCTCGACCTTGGGCTCATAAGAGCTGGTAACGAGACCGCGCGGCAAATGTGGCGCAAGGCGTGCAATCTCTGCGACTGAATGCGGGTTGAACGACATCAACGCGACCGGGCCTTCATAGTCTTTCAGTGCGCTTACAACATCTGCTTCCAAAGCGCCGATATCGGGGCCCATTGCACCATCTTGATCCTTCAGCTCGATGAGCAAGGGCACCCGTCCTGCAACAATGGCCAGCACCTCTTCCAGCGAGGGGATACCTTCACCGTCAGAATGCAGAAGCGTCTGGGCCCGCGCTTGTGTCTCGGTGATCTGTTGGATCGGTCCGGGCTGCCCGGTCAGACGTGTCATGTCATAGTCGTGAAACACCATGGCCCGATTGTCACGGGTGCGTTGCAGATCAATCTCGACCCCATAACCGGCGTCTATTGCGGCACGAATGGCGGCCCGGCTATTCTCGGGCCGCTGATCAGAAATGTCATGCAGCGCGCGATGTGCTATCGGGCGCTGCAGGAACTCAGACGGAAGGGACGGTTTCATTGAACCTCGAAAATACCCTCGATTTCAACGGCAACACCCAAAGGCAATGAGGCTGCGCTGACGGCCGAGCGCGAATGACGACCGGCGTCGCCCAGCGCTTCGACCAGGAAGTCGGAGGCCCCGTTGATCACCTTCGGCTGTTCTGTGAAATCAGCGGTCGAGTTTACAAAACCGGTCAGCTTGATCACGCGCACCAGCTTGTCGATATCGCCACCACAAGCCGCTTTGACCTGAGCCAACAGGTTGATGGCGCAGACTTTGGCTGCAGCGGCGCCTGCCTCAACATCCATATCATCACCGAGCTTACCAGTGATCAGATCATCCGCCTTGGAGATCTGGCCCGACACGTAGACAATGTTGCCGATGCGCACGAAAGGAACGTAGTTTGCTGCCGGAGCAGGTGCGTCCGACAGGCTGACACCCAGGCTGTCCAGTTTTGCTGCGATGCTCATATGATTGATCCTCATCTCGTAGTGATTCAGCGCGGACGCTACCCGGGAAAACCTGTTTCCGAAAGCGGGAAAGCGGGATTTTTCCCATTGCCTGCAAACTGGGCAGGTCTTCTCTTATTCAGGAAGTGTTGAATTCGTGTCACTTTACGTCGCCCCATCGGCTGAGGTAAACGCGAGTTGTTGTTTCAAATCCTGCGCGAAACCTCTATGTGAGACCAATTGCGCCACCAAGGGTGCAAAGGCTGTATTGATTGAAGGCCCGGATACCGCTGGGCAATTTTCGGAGTAACGAAGACAGTGCCAAGTTACATTCGTCTGAAGCACCTGATCATATTCGCCATCCTGACGGTCCTATCGGCATGCGCGACGCAGCCTCAGGACGCAGCGGCGCGGGGTGAGATTTTTGACCCCTATGAAGGGACCAACCGGGGCATTCACAAGTTCAATCTGGGTGTGGACCGATTCCTGTTCCGACCGGCCTCGAAAGGCTATGTGAAGATCGTACCAGATCCGATGGTTACCAGTTTCAATCACTTTGCCGAAAACCTGACGATGCCCGGGCAGGCGCTGGACTATCTGCTGCAAGGCAATCTGAAACAGTCCGGCAATGCGCTGCTGCGCTTTCTGATCAACTCGACCGTGGGCGGCTTTGGCCTGTCAGCCCCGGCGGATGAGCTGAACCTGCCGCCTGTTGATACTGATTTCGGCGAAACCCTGCATGTCTGGGGCGTGGGCGAAGGTGCTTATGTGGAACTGCCCTTCTACGGCCCGTCCACCGCGCGCGATGCGGTCGGCGTTGTGGTCAACCTGTTCTCGAATCCGATCAACTTTAGCCCGACCCGCCCGGTCGACAATATTGGTGTCTATGCCGAGGTCGTGCGGCGGATGGGAGATCGCGGTCGGTTCTCGGATACAGTTGATTCGATTCTGTACGAAAGTGCAGACAGTTACGCGCAAGCGCGCACGATCTACCTGCAAAATCGCCGCTTTGAACTGGCAAGGGATGATGAAGACGCCTATCTGGGTCTGTATGACGATCCCTACGCCACCACCGGGACCGACCCTGTCAGAGACCCCTATCTTGACCCGTATGAGGACCCCTATGCTGAATAACCTGTTGAACCGACGCCGTTTTGTGGCCACCGCCCTGACCGGGATGACAGTTGCCGCATTGCCTCTGCCCGCGTTCGCGCTGACCGAAGCGCAGGCCAAACAGCTGGTCAACAGCGTTGTGGCCGATATCACGCGTATCATTGACTCGGGTAAATCCGAAAACGCCATGCTGCGTGATTTTCAGAAGATTTTTGTGCAATACGGTGATGTGCCGATCATGGCCCGCTATGCGCTGGGGGCGGATGCACGCACAGCCTCATCCGCACAGCTGCGTCAGTTCACCAAAGCGTTCGAAGGCTATATTTCGCGCAAATATGGTCGCCGGTTCCGCGAGTTCATCGGCGGTGAGGTCACCGTGCGTAACGCGCGCAAGATCAAGACCGGATACGAGGTCAGAACCTCGGTCAAATTGCGCGGCTCATCCCCGTTCGAAGTGACATTCCTGGTGTCCGACAAATCGGGTCGTGGAAAGTTCTACAACATGTTCATCGAAGGTGTGAATTTGTTGCTGACCGAGCGCACAGAGATTGGCGCAATGCTGGATGCGCGCGGCGGCGACCTGAATCGCCTGATCAAGGATCTGAAAAAGACTGGCTGATCAGAGGTATTATCCTACGCCGGCCACCGCTCGACCCGTTCGCGCGGTGGCTTTTTTGTTCAGGTTGCAGGCTTGCGCGCGATCTGGCTGACATAAGACATGTAGCCAAAAAACGTGTTTGCAGACACACGCGCCCGGGCCTCGGATTTCAGCGCCTGTGCCGTTTCAGGCGCCAACAACCCGGTCTCGGCCATTCGATCCGCACCACGGTCGATAACGGTCAGAAAGTAAGTCGCCTCTCCTTCGGCTACATAACCGTGTCCCCGGCGACGGCCCAACTCAAAACCTGCTTGAGAGAGTGCACCGCCAATCTGGCGCATGATCCAGAGGTTTGTGACGTTCTGATTGATCATGAACCGAATGAGTTGATCCAGAGGATCAAAATCGGCAATCTGCGCTGTGGCGGTATCGTAGTCCCCATCGCAAATCGCGAATATCCCGCCCGGTTTCAGTATCCGAAAGGCCTCGGAAACCACATCCTCGGGGCCGGGTACATGGCACAACAGTGTATGCGCCAGAACAAGGTCTGCTGAGCTATCTTCAAGCCTGGTTGCCTTTGCATCGCCGGTTTCAAAAACAAGATTGCTCTCGCTGGCGAAGCTGTTTCTCGCACGTTCGACCATAACCGGTGAGGGCTCAATGCCGAGCGCGCGCTCCACCCCGCCAACTGACAGCAGCTCTTGCGTGATGTGCCCGGTGCCTGAACCCAGCTCAACCGCGAACCCGCCCTCAGGGACAATCAGATCACTTAGATAGCTATCCCTGATCTCTTTCTGCGCCGGCTCCAGACACCGCGCTTCCATAGCTTCGGCGATACGCTCTTGGACCGAGATATCCTGCCCGGCCAGATCGGAGTACGGATCGGACATAGCGCGCCTCCCTTCGCTACGTCCCAAGATAGCATATTTCAAATTAACCGGCCAAAACCGACTGTGATTGGTATGGCCCACCCCGGGTTGGTGCGGGCCAACGGTCCCTTAGTTCAGCCGTTCACCCGTTTCCTTGGCAAAGTAGGACACCTTGCTCATGTCGAACGCCAGGTTCAGCAATTGACCGGCCTGCGCGCTGGTTTCAGCATGCAGCCGCGCCGTGACCTGCTTGCCACCCAATTCCGACACCACATAGGTATCTGCCCCTGCGGGTTCGACCATATCGACCATGCAGGCGGCTTCCTGCACGCCTGCGCCAGCGCGGAACCCCGCCTCGGCGATATCTTCAGGGCGTAGACCAAGGATGACATCCTGCGGCAGAGACAAGTCACGTGCATCGTTCAGAACCAGCGTTTCACCGGATTCGCGCGCGATCGAGATTTGCGTTCCCGAGCCATTGTTCGATGCCTGTGCCGGGATCAGGTTCATCGCAGGTGAGCCCATGAAATCCGCCACAAACAGATTGGCCGGGTTGTTGTAGATCTCGGCCGGAGTACCGATCTGCTGCACGACCCCGCCTTTCAGGACCACGATCTTGGTGGCCAGCGTCATCGCTTCGATCTGGTCGTGGGTAACATAAACAATTGAGGCGTCCAGTGTCTGGTGCAGCTTCTTGATCTCGGTCCGCATCTCGACCCGCAGCTTGGCGTCAAGGTTCGACAGCGGTTCATCGAACAGGAACAGCTTGGGGTCGCGCACCAACGCCCGGCCCATCGCGACCCGCTGACGCTGACCACCCGACAGTTGGCTGGGGCGGCGGTTCAGCAATGGTTCGATCTGCAGCAAGGAGGCGACGTCTTTCAGCTTGGCTTCCTGCGTGGCCTGATCGACCCCGCGCACTTTCATGCCGAAGGTGATGTTCTTGGCCACCGACATGGTCGGGTACAAAGCGTAAGACTGGAACACCATCGCGATGTCGCGATCCTTGGGGCTGACATGGGTCATATCGTTGCCGCCGATGGACAATGTGCCACCGGTGATCTCTTCCAGTCCCGCAATGCAGTTCAGCAGCGTAGACTTACCGCAGCCCGAGGGGCCGACAAGCACCAGGAAATCGCCCGGTTCAATCGAGATGTTGATGTCTTTCAGAATCTCGGTCGCGCCGTAATTCTTGTAGAGTTTGTTGATATCAAGGATGGGAGCCATGGGTCTTATCCCTTCACTGAGCCAGCGGTCAGGCCGCGGATGAAATACTTACCGGCAACGACATAGACGAGCAGCGTCGGCAGCCCCGCGATGATCGCGGCGGCCATGTCGACGTTGTATTCTTTGACGCCGGTGGTGGAGTTTACGATGTTGTTGAGCGCAACGGTCACGGGCTGCGTTCCCGCCTGGCTGAACGACACGCCGAACAGGAAGTCGTTCCAGATCTGCGTGAACTGCCAGATCACGGTCACCACGATGATCGGCAGCGACAGCGGCAGGAAGATCGACCAGAAAATTCGCAGGAAGCCTGCACCGTCGACACGAGCGGCCTTGGTCAGCTCGGCCGGAATGGTGACATAGTAGTTGCGGAAGAACAGCGTGGTGAAGCCCAGCCCGTAGATCACATGGACAAAGATCAGGCCCGGAATGGTTCCGGCAATCCCCATCATACCCAGCAGACGTGCCATTGGCAGCAGAACAACTTGGAACGGGATGAAGCAACCGAATAGCATCAGCGAGAAGATGATATTGGCCCCTTTGAACCGCCATTGCGCCACGACATAACCGTTCAGCGCACCCAACAGGGTCGACAAAAATACCGCAGGCACCGCGATCAGGACCGAGTTCCAGAAATAGGGCCGCAAACCTTCACACTGGATACCAGTACAAGCGCCGGACCATGCGGTTTTCCAGGCGTCGAAGCTGACCTCTCGCGGCAGCGAAATCAGGCTGCCGGTGCGGATTTCCTCAAGGCTTTTCAATGAAGTCGTCAACATCACGAAGAGCGGCATCAGGTAATACAGTGCAAACAGGCCAAGCAGGATATAAAGCAACCAACGCAGGGCAATCTTGCCCGTAGCGCTTTGGGTGCGGGTTTGTGTTTGGGGCATCGACAGATCAGTCATTTTTCGCCCTCAGCTCTGAGTAAAGATAGGGAACCACGATGGCAAAGACGACCAGCATCATGATCATCGCGGACGAGGCCGCTTGACCAATATCGCCGCGCGAAAAGGCCATGGCGTACATGTAAGTAGCGGGCAGATCGGTTGCGTAGCCCGGACCGCCACCAGTCAGGGCGATGACAAGGTCGAAGCTTTTGATTGCGAGGTGCGCCAGCACGATGAAAGCAGACAGGAAAATCGGGGCCATCGAAGGGATGATGATCGCCGTATAGATGCGCCACGTGGGGATACCATCGACCTGTGCGGCCTTGATGATCTCGCCATCGACCGAACGCAAACCGGCCAAAAACAACGCCATGACGAAGCCGGAACTCTGCCAGATCGCGGCGATCACGATAGTGTAGATCGCATAGTCAGGGTTCACCAGCCAGTCGAATTCGAAATTCGGAAAGCCCCAGCCCTGCACCATGGATTCGATGCCCAGGCCCGGGTTCAAAATCCACTTCCACGCCGTACCGGTCACGATCATCGACAACGCCATCGGGTACAAGTAGATCGTCCGGATCGCGCCTTCGACGCGGATCTTCTGATCCAGCAGGATGGCCAGCAACAGGCCTAGTACCATCGCGATCACGATGAACAGCGCGCCAAAGATATACAGGTTGTTGATCGCCGTATCCCAGCGGGGTGAGTCGAACAGGCGTTCGTACTGAATGAAGCCTTTGATCTCGTATTTCGGCAGTAGTTTCGATCGGGTTAGCGACACCCATGCGGTCCATCCGATAAATCCGTAGACAAAGATCAATACGGCGATGAACGACGGTGCCAGCACCACCTTGGGCAGGTGGTTTTCCAGCCATTCGGACATTTTAGCCTCCGGGGAAAGATGCTCTGCCCCTCACTATAGGGGGCAGAGCGTATTGGATCAGTAGCTGTTTGCTACCGCGTCCGCCAGTTGCTGAACCGCGTCAGCCGAGGACATATCCGAGTTGAAATGTGCGGTCACAACATCCGTAATCGCACCGGCCTGCGACCCGCGCAGCGCCATGCCATGGGCATAAGACGGCAGCAGCGAACCGCCTGCCGAGGTCGAACCCATATCTTCGGCCGAGATTTGCGCGCAGATGTCGAACGCATCCAGCGCCACATCAGTCCGCGCAGGGATCGAGCCCTTGTTCAGGTTGAACACTTCCTGGAATTTCGGCGCGACGATCAGCTTGGCCAGCAATTCCTGACCAGCGCGGTTGTCATCACCTTCCACTTCGAACATGGCAAAGCTGTCGACGTTGTACAGATATCCGTCGCCGGGGGTCGAGGCACACAGGAAGTCTTCGCCGGGCTTCTTGCCAGCCGCCAGGAATTCGCCCTTGGCCCAGTCACCCATGATTTGGAAGGCTGCTTCGCCATTCATAACCATAGCGGTGGCAAGGTTCCAATCGCGGCCTGAGAAGTTTTCGTCCACATAACCGCGCAGGGTGCGCATCTGGTCAAAGACCTGCACCATGGTGTCCGAGGTCAGCGCCTCGGGGTCGAGATCGACAAAGGCTTTCTGGTAGAACTCGGGGCCACCCAGACCCAGCGCAACCGCTTCGAACACTGTGGCGTCTTGCCATGCCTGGCCACCATGGGCCAAAGGGATCACTCCGGCAGCCTGCAGTTTTTCGGCAGCGGCGTTGAACTCTTCCCATGTTGTGGGCATTTCAATGTCGTTGGCGGCCAGAACGTCAGCATTGGCCCAAATCCAGTCGATGCGGTGCACGTTCACAGGTGCTGCGCACCACGTACCTTCGCACATCATGTGGCCTGCAATCGATGCTGGCAGGACATCGGCCCAGCCTTCGGCTTCTGCCACGGATGAAATGTCAGCCAAAACGCCTTCTTCATACCATTCCTGAATGGCAGGTCCTTTCAGCTGAACAGCAGTCGGCGCGTTACCGGCAAGAACCCGGGCCCGCAGCGCAGTCATGGCCGCATCGCCGCCGCCACCTGCGACCGGCATATCGGTCCATGTGCCGCCGTTCGAGGCGAACTCTTCCTGCAGAACCGCGACCGATTTCGCCTCACCACCGGACGTCCACCAGTGCAGAACTTCGGCCTTTGGTTCAGCCACAACAGCCGACCCGGCCACTACGGCCAAGGTCGACACGGTGGCAAATGCAAAACGCTTCATTTTTTGTTCTCCTCCCTGAGAATTCGGTGCCACCCCAAGGGCGGCCATAGGTGATATAGCGCTAACGGATTGCCGCATGGCAACGCAGAATGCGATGCAATATCCTGACAAGGTGGAAATTTTCACCGCTTTTGTTACCCCGTGTTACGTTGGCCTTGAATCCGTTTCCATTCGTTACAATTGGCGGCGACGGAGAACCCTGAGGAGGAGAAACAGAGTGGGCATTCCCCGGCTCCTGGTGGTGGACGACGATTCGGAGATGCGGTCGATGATGACCCAGTTCTTTCAGCAGAACGGGTATATTGCTCTGCCTGCCAGTTCCGAAAGTGAAATACGCACGCATCTAACCTCGGGGCGGATCGACCTGATCCTGTTGGACGTGATGCTGGGCGATGAAAACGGCGTCGAGATCTGTGCCCGGTTGCGGGCTGAACAGGATGTACCGATCATTCTGGTATCGGCCCTGTCGGCGGATCATCAGCGCATGGCAGGATATGAGGTTGGAGCAGACGATTACATCGCCAAACCATTCAACCCGCAACTGTTGCTGGCCCGCGTCCGTGCGGTGATGCAACGCGCCCGACGCACGCCTTCGCTGGCATACCGCCGCCGCACGCGCACCTTTCACTTTGACGGCTGGGTCTTTGACGGCAAACGGGACGAGGTGCATTCGCCCGAAGGCTATCTGGTTTCCCTGTCCCAACGGGAGACCGCCCTGCTGAAGGTTTTGCTGGCGAACCCGCATATTCCGCTGACCCGTGATGAGATCGCCGCCGCACTGGATGTAACCGGTGAGGCCGACAAGCCTGAGGCGCAAGGCCGTGCCATAGATATGCTGGTGGGGCGGTTGCGGTCGAAAATCGAGGCCAATCCAAAAGACCCCCAGATGCTGCGCACCGAGCGCGGTGTTGGCTATCTGTTTACCGCTGACGTTATGGTGGATGAGGACGCATGACCCTGCGCCTGCGCAGTTTTGGCTGGCTCTGGACCCTGTCCGCCTTTGTCGCGGGGCTGGTCGCTGCCGGGATGTGGTTCACCTCGGCACAGGCGTGGAACCGGTACCAGACCGCAGCATTTGTTGCTGGTTTCACCATATACGAAGACTTGCGAACGGGGATGGCGCCGCCACCCGGCCTATTGATCAACCCATTGCCAACCGAGGCAGCCGCGCTTGCTGATAGTGGAGCGTTCCAGCAAATGCCCGGCTTTGCGGATCGCCGCTTTGTCACCAATCTGTCGATCCTGACCGACAGTTCAGCCCCCCTGAGTGGCCGCGAATTGACGCTTGCGGTGTTATCGGATCGACTGGTCTATCCGGTTTCAGACATCGTATCTGGCAGCGATCAGACCGGCCCCGAGAAGATGGGGAACCTGACCCGCCTGTTAGCCACATATTGCAGCGAACCTATCCTGATCGCGCAATTCGGGCGCGGGGTCTGGCAGCAAGTCGACGGCACCGCAATCTGGGGCTGTAAGGCTGCGCCGGTTGATCTGCGTTTGCCCGCAATATTGCTGGGCATTGTGTCCTTGGCGGTGCTTCTCACCTCGGTCGGGAATGTTTCTGACAGTTTCGCACGCTTTGCTCAGGCACTTGGTGACCGCCGACGTCGCGGCGGGCCGCAAAACTATGACGCGGACGGGCCCGAAGAGCTGCGCGATATCGTGACTGCGGTGAATGATCACCTGGATGCCGAACGTGCGCAGCTTGAGAAACGCGCCATTGTACTGTCGGGTGTCAGCCACGATCTGGGGACACCTGCAACCCGCGTCCGGCTGCGTGCGGCGCTGATTCCCGATGGCGAGTTGCGCGAAAAGCTCGAGGCCGACGTGGACCAGATGACCGGCATGATAGAAAGCGTGCTTACTTACACGCGATCGGAACTCAGCGTCGAGGAACCGCGCCAGATATCGCTGACCTCGCTGGTTGAGTCGCTTGTGGCCGATTATCAGGATATGGACCGGCCTGTGTCGTTGAAAGCCGTTGATCCCGTTGTCGTCGAAAGCGCGTCGTCTGTTTTCATGTCACGCCGTGGGCATGCGTCGCTGCCGGAAACGCGGCGCATCCTGGTGACGGGTCAGCCCATCGCATTGAAACGAGCTTTGTCCAATCTGATCGATAATGCCCTGAAATACGGTCGTCACGCCGAGGTTGAACTGGAAACCGATGCTCAGACCGCCACGATCGTCGTCGAGGACAAGGGCACCGACCTATCGGTCGCGGATATCGAGGCGCTACTGGCACCGTTCCAGCGCGGATCAAACATCGGATCTTCGGACGGGTTCGGATTGGGCCTGACAATTGTCAGCACCGTTGCCGAACAACATGGCGGAACGCTGAGTTTCGAGGCCGGAGATCAGGGTCTGCGCGCCCGACTACAGATCACACGGCAATAGTCATGGCGCATAGCTGCGCACCAAGGCGCTGGCGATCAAGGCCCAGCCATCAGCGATGACGAAAAACGCCAATTTGAACGGCAGCGAGACTGTAGCCGGGGGCACCATCATCATTCCCATCGACATCAAAACCGCTGCGACAACGAGATCGATTATCAGGAAAGGTAGGAAAATGAGGAACCCGATCTGAAAGGCCCGCGCGATTTCCGACAACATGAAGGACGGCATCAGCACGGATAACGGGGCCTCGGGCGATAGTTGGATCGCAGCATCATCCGGGCGCAGGTCTGCCATGGCCTGAAACGTGTCGACATCAATGCGCGCTGCCATAAAACTGCGAAACGGCACCAGCGCGCGTTCCAGCGCAGGCTCTACGTCAAGCGTTTCCTCGACCATCGGCTGAATCCCGGTCTCCCACGCCTCGGTAAAAACCGGCTCCATGACGAAATAGGTCAGAAACAGCGCCAGACTGACGATCAACATATTTGGCGGTGACTGCTGCAAGCCGATTCCTTGCCGCAGGATCGCCAAAACCGTGATCAAAAACGGGAAACAGGTGATCATGATCGCCAGTCCCGGTGCCAGGCTGAGCACCGTGATCAGCAAAATCAACTGGATGGTCCGGGCCGAGATCGACCCACCCTCGCCCAGGGACAGCGACAGTTCTTGCGCCGCGCCACCGGAGGGTATGACCAGCAAAAGCGCCAGCCAAAACAGGTGGCGCATCATCCGATCCCGTTCTGCAGATCCGAGATTTCGGTTAGCCGTACAGCCAGTTGCCCGGACTGGTCGCCCTCCATCTCTTCCAACAGACCGCGCGCTACCAATTGGTCCCCAACATAGAGGTCAACCGGATCCTCGATCCGCTTGTCCAGTGTCAGTACGGCATTTTCGCCCATGCTCAACAGGTCACGGATCAAAGGCCGCGCACGCCCGACCGAGACGGTGACTTCGATCGGAACAGTCTCGAACGGGTTGGGTTTTTCGGGTTTCGGTGGTTGAGGATCACTCATTTGACAAAGCCTCTTTTGCTTCAAACAGATATGCGTCGAACGTTGCAGCAATGGATGAGAGCAAGGCAGCGCAGTCCACCTCGCGTTGGGCGATCCCCACCTGCAATCGCGCCTGTCCCGGCTGGAGCGAGACATCCTCGATGACTTGGGGACGCGGCGAGATATCCTGCGGCAGCATCGCCTCGACCTGATCCGAAGTGCCCGCCGGAACAGTCAGCTGCAGTGGCTGGTCAACCTGCTCTCGCGCCATGTCGCAAAGCTGCTCGGTCAATCGCTTCGCAAAGCCATGCTCGATCGTCTCAGGCAGAATAGTCTGAACCAGGCTGTGGAACATCGGTTCCAGCGACAGGGTCATGCGGGTCAATGCTTCTTGATAGGTAAAGGACAGGTCGGATAACGTCGCCGACAGATCGGAGCTTAGCTGTGTACCAGTCTGTTCCTGCGCCTGAACCGCATCTTCCCAGCCCGCCCCATAGCCTTGTTCAAATGCAGCAAGCCGCTGTTCTTCCAGTGCGTCTTCATCCAGTAGATGTACGGCCACCCCAGCCGCAGGGGCGGTGAAGTCTTCAAGAAGATGAGCGATCGACATCACACCTTCTCCTCGCCTTCTTCAAGCCAGCTGCGCAGGATCTCTACCGTCTCTTCCTGCTTGTCGCCGATCATGGCGCGCAAACGGTCGACAGGATCTTCCCCTCGCGCAGCGGCAATCGCCGGAACATTCGGCTGCGCCGCATCCGCGAGCGGTGCAAAGTCCGGCGCATCTGCGGTCGCAATTTCCCCGGTCAGGGAAGGCGCTGGGGCGACCTCGACCGGTGCACCTGCTGGCAGCAGCGCCGATGCCGCAGATTTCGTCAGAATTGGCCGTATGACAAACAGACCCAAAACAAGGGAAACCAGCGCCAAAACCACCATCTGGATTAGCGACATAGCGTCGATGTGCATGTTCTGCCAGATCGACCCGGACACCAACTCGCCCTGGGGTTCAACCATGGGCAAGTCGAGCGATTTCAGTGTGATGACGTCGCCGCGTTCAGCATCAAACCCGACCGCAGAAGCCACAAGCTCTTGCAGTGCATCAAGCTCGGGCTGCGGCATGGGTTCAAAAATCTCGACGCCATCTGTACCTGCCGCTCGAACACCATTGACCAGCACCGCGACAGTCAGACGTTTGATCGCACCTGGCGCGCGATGAACTTCCAACTCGGTCTCTGACACCTCATAATTCACCCGTTCGCGGGTCTGAGTGGCATTCGAATTGGATTCATCGCCTCCTGCCCCGTCGCCATCCGGCAGATTCGACGCCACTGTCACATCCGCCGACTGATTACGCGCACTGTCCGACCGTTCTTCAACATCCGTGCTGATCGCAACACGGCCTTTGGGGTCAAAGCGACGTTCCCGGATAGACTCGGTTTCGGTCACCGTATCTACGCTGACCTCAACCACCGCGTTGCCGGCCCCGACCCGGGCTTCGACCAGGCGCAGAACTTTCTCACGCAATTGGCGCGCCTTATCATCTGCAGTATCGGCTGCCACCGCCGTGTCCTGCGCGCCAATCACAGCCCCGTTCGAATCAATCACAGTGACGTTTTCCGGTGCCAGCCCGCTAACCGCCGACGCCACTAAAAACCGGATCGCCTTTGCCTGATCTCCGTTAATCGGTGCACCCGACGGGACCAGATAAACCGAAGCGGTTGGTGCTATGCTGCGCTGAAACGGGTTGGAGGAGCTGTTGGCGATGTGCACCCGGGCCTTGCTGACATGCGGGCCGCCCACAATCGTGCGCGCCAGCTCTCCTTCTTTTGCGCGCCAATAGGCGGCATCAAACATCTGCGACGTAGTGCCAAAGCCGCTGAGCGAATCCAGCAGTTCGTAACCGCGATTGCCGTTCGCAGGCAGGCCCTCGCTGGCCAAAGTCATCCGCAACTCATCCCGCTGAACGCCGGGGACGTAGATCGAGCCACCCCTTATTTCATAGGTCACACCACGCTGGTCCAGCGCCCGCACGATTTCCCCTGCCGCACCGCTTTCGAGCCCCGCATAAAGCAGCGTCATCGACGGCGCTGTCACAATCCGTGACATCGCAAGCACACCCAGAAACACCAGTGCCACGGCACCGGCCACGATAATTTGTTTGCGCCTGTCCAAACTTGCCCAGACAGTTCCGATCTGCTGCACGCTTACCTCCGACTCACCGACATTCTGTGCGGCTCTGCCCTTGTTTGGACGATTGCCCTTAACAATCGGTTAGTCCCTGAGGGGTTATGACGGTTGCCGAACAGATTCATGAGGACGGCATGACCGACGCAACTGCAGATGAGGCGGAAGCCCCTAAAAAATCAGGGAAAAAAGGCTTTCTGCTTGGGCTGATTCTGGCTATCGCGGGCGGTGTTGGTGGCTATTTCATAACTGCATCCGGCCTGCTTCCCATAGGTGGGTCCGAGATGGTGAAAGAGGCCAAAAAGAAAGGCGAAGACGCTTCCGTAAAGGCACTTCCCGATGTGAAATTTGTCGATCTTCCGCCGGTGATCATCTCGGTCAAGTCAGATGATTCGCGACATTTGAAATTTCACGCGCAGCTTGAAGTGAACGCGGGCTACGCCGCCGAGGTTGAAAAGATGCAGCCGCGAATCATGGACGTTCTGAACAGCTACTTGCGCGCCCTTGAGTTAACCGATCTGGAAGATTCTCTGGCTTTGATGAGGATCCGCGGACACCTGCTACGACGCATTGGGATCGTCGTGGGCGAAGGCCGCGTGCGTGACGTTCTGGTCATGGAATTTGTACTGAATTAGGAGGCGATGGTGGAGTTGATTGCCGATATTCTGCTGGTTGCGGGCGCTCTTGGGGCTGGTCTGTATTGTTTCGTTCTGTCGCGACGCCTGAAGCGGTTTACCGATCTTGAGAAGGGTGTGGGTGGCGCCGTTTCCGTGCTGTCCTCGCAAGCAGAAGAGTTGCGAAAATCGCTGGATAGCGCGCGCCAGGCTTCTGATGATTCCGGCACCGCGTTGCAGACTCTGACCGAACGGGCGGAAACCGTCGCACAACGGTTGGAGCTTATGATGGCCTCGATGCACGATGTCGTTCAGGAAGAGCCCTCTGAGCCGGACGTTCCCATGGATCAGCCAGATGACGCACCTGCTGAGGACAGGTCTGAGCAGCCCGGCGAAGCACAAGAAACTGCATCCGATCCGTCTGGTGAACCAACTGAGGTCTCGACTGAGCCATCGGACACGCCACCAGAGCCGCCCGCAAAGAAACCAGAAGGCCTGATGTTTTTTCGGCACGCTGCTCCATCTGGCGGAGCAGCGAAATGAGTCGCAACCGGGCAAAAGCGCCTGATCGCCGAGCGCGCGGCGGTGTTCTGACCTTCATTTCCTTGCTGATGGTCGGCTCTGCGATTATTCGCATCGGGCTTGAGGCCGGGCCTGCACTTGCCCGCAGCGCAGAACCAAACATGGCCTCGCCGGTCGGTGGTGAACGCAAAGAGGCGAATGCGGCAGATCTACAATTGCTGCTTACGGAACTATTGCGCCGTGAAAAGACTCTAAATCAGCGTGAAAGCACGATTTTGGACCAGGAACGGGCGCTCGACATTGCCGATCAGGCCATCGAAACCCGGCTCACCATGCTGGAGGACGCCGAGAACGCTCTCCGTGAAACGGTGGCGATTGCCGAAAAGGCCGCCGAAAACGATCTGACACAACTGACTGACGTGTATCAGAGCATGAAGCCCAAAGATGCCGCCGCGTTGTTCGAAACGATGGACGCGGTATTCGCCGCTGGCTTCCTGTCTCGAATGCCACCTGAAGCTGCCGCTGAAGTTATGGCCGGTCTCAGCCCCGAGGCTGCTTACACCATCAGCGTGATCATGGCCGGGCGCAATGCACGTGCCACACAGGAATGACCCTCATGGCCATATCTATCTGCACCCTCAACGCTGGAGACCTTTCATGATCGGGCTCATCGGAATTGCCGTCATCTTTGTCATGGTATTCGGCGGCTACCTTGCCGCAGGCGGCAAGATGGCCATCATTATGAAATCACTGCCCTTCGAGATGATGATGATCGGAGGGGCCGCAGTCGGCGCATTTCTGATCAGCAATGATATCGGCGGCGTAAAACACACTGCCAAGGATATCGCGAAAGTTTTTAAAGGACCCAAATGGAAGCCCGAGGATTATCGCGATCTGTTGTGCTTGTTATTCTCTCTGATCCGGATCGCACGCGCGAACCCGGTCGAGGTAGAGCAGCACATTGAAGAGCCAGGAAGCTCATCGCTATTTTCCGCATATCCCAAGATTCAAGCCGACAAAGAAGCGGTGGACCTGATCTGTGACACCATGCGCTCGGCGGCGATGAACTATGACGACCCGCACCAGGTTGAGGAGGTGCTGGAAAAGCGGATGGAGGCGAACTTCCACCATGCCATGCATTCAAGCCACGCGCTGCAAACCGTTGCTGACGGGTTGCCCGCCTTGGGGATCGTGGCCGCCGTTCTGGGTGTGATCAAGACGATGGGATCAATCGCCCAACCACCGGAAGTTCTGGGTAAGCTGATCGGCGGCGCGTTGGTTGGGACGTTTCTGGGGGTTTTTCTGGCTTATGGATTGGTGGGTCCTTTCGCGGGCAAGCTGAAATCTGTTGTTGAAGAAGACAACCACTTTTACCAACTCATCAAAGAGGTTCTGGTGGCTAATCTTCACAACCACAACGCGGCCATGTGTATAGAGGTCGGCCGCCAGAACACACCGACCCACAACCGGCCCGGTTTCTCGGAACTTGAAGACGCGCTTAAGGAACTCAAGCAGGCTGCAGCATGATCCGCGCATTGTCTTTGGTCTTGCTCGCATGGGGCACAAGCGCGTCAGCACAGGCTTTGACCGTGCGATCGGGCGAGCATGAGGGATACACGCGACTGGTGGTACAGGTCCCCTCTGGCACCGGTTGGATGTTGGATCCGGTCGAGAACGGCGCGCGGCTGAGCATTGGCATCGATAATGCGACATTCAACACTGCAGCTGTCTTCGACCGCCTGTCGGGGAACCGTCTGCAATCGCTTCAACAGGCCGGGCCAGGTGCAGCGTTGGAGATGACATTTGGGTGCGACTGCGTGGCAACGGCATTTCTGCATCGCCAAACTATGGTGGTCATAGATATCGCACCCGACCAGGGTACACCTGCAAATGACCCGGTAGAGCCAGAGGCGCTTCCCAGGACTGCAAGTATCCCGGCCCCAAAACCCTTACCTACTGATATTCCAGCCACCGAACTGGCCTTGCCTTTGCTGCAATTAAATCAACGAAATTTTGAGGAGCAGTTGGCATCACGTATATTGCAAAGCGCTGATCGAGAGGTTGTTGATCTTGAACTGGCAGGTGTCGGAAGCAGGGAATCGTCCAGTTTTGGGTCGCTGCGATCTTCGGAAAAGCTGGTACCAAATCTGCGACTGTCTTCGGTGCTCGATGAGGTTTCGGGGCTAGGCAATCTGGCAGTTCCTCAGATTGATAGCAAACCGGAATGTATCACGGACAGCGAACTGGGTTTTGGGACATGGTCGGGCGCTCGATCATTTTCCGAGGATGTGGCCGAATTGCGGGTCGGGCTATTTCAGGAATTCGATCGTGTCGACCAGGCGCATGCAATGGATTTGGCGAAGCTCTATACGTATTTCGGGTTCGGTGTAGAAGCGCACCAAGCCCTGTCTTTGTTGTCGGAGACCTCGGTTGAGCAGCGCAGAGTAGCGGCCATCGCATCAGTGATGGACGGGTTGCCTGCGCCGACGCCGAACCCTTTGGAAGGACAGCAAAGATGTGATGGTGCCGCCGCACTCTGGGCGCTTTTGAGTAAGGGTAAACTTCAATCCGATGCGCATGTGAAGGCGATCGAACGCAGTTTTGGTCGGCTGCCGTGGCATCTCAGGCAACATCTCGGCCCGGATATCGCCGAGATGTTTGTCTCGGCAGGCCGACTTGAAGTATCGCGCCGGATCTTGCGTGCGGTCGAACGGGTCTTAGAGGACGAACCCGCTGATGTAACCTTTGCCCAAGCCAAAATCGCGGATGCTGCAGGGGATACCGATACCGCAGAAACGCTGTTGACCGAGGTCATATCGGCGCCCGATGCCGCGACCGATGCGCCGTTGGCACTTGCGCGGTTGATCGAAAAGCGGTGGTCGGACCGGGGTACGGTCTCGCCCCGCGACCTCGATTTAGCTGCAAGTTATGCGCGCGAGCTTCGGAAGTCCGATCTTGGCCCGATGTTGGCGCGTGCACACGCTTTGGCGATGGCTTTGTCGCAGGATTTTACCGGAGCTCTTGCCAGTTTTGAGGATGTCTCGGATTCCGACGAATGGCAGAGGACACGAGATCAGGTATTCCAATTGCTGGCGGAGCGGGCGGACGACATTACTTTCCTGCGCCATGTGATGGAATTGAAGGACAAGCGACGCAACGCGCTGGCGGTCGAAACTGCCGTGTCCATGGCAGAGCGATTGGCTGACCTTGGGTTTTCAGCGCAGGCTTACGCGCTGGCAAACCGACCGCAAGATCGGGAACGCAGCCGTGATCGTGCTCGGCTTCGGGCAAAGGCGGCTCTGTTGGGCAACCGTCCCCGTCAGGCGCTGCTGGAAATCGCGGACGATTCCTCGGACACCGCGCAAGAGTTGCGCGCCCAGGCCATGATGCAAACACAGGATTTCGATGCCGCCGCGCGCGCATTGCAGGCAGGCGGGAAGCACGAGATGGCCGATCGATACAACTGGTTGGCGGGCTCCGGCGGTGCGGATGAAGAGAGGTCAAACACCTTCACCGATTTGTCCCGCATCCGAACGTCCCTGATCAAGCCCGTTGCGCGGCAGCCGGACAAGCCGTTGTCGGACGCCGCAATGCTAATACAGGACAGCACCATCGCACGCGCGCAGATCATTGAAATGCTTGAGACAGTGCGCGCAATTGACCCGAACTGAACCTTGGAAGTCTGTTCTTGCAGGGACAGGTGTAACTGATTTGGCCTGTAGGCTGATAGACGCCAAAATCAGCCTCTAACAAAGGTATTGAATTCATTTGGACTTCCTATGCGTTAATCCATGATGCCCATGGGACAGTGGCGGTAAACTCAGTGAACGTGTCGAAGATCTACAGCTGGCTCAATGATCATTCAGGACCACCGCACGCGTTCAAGTGTGCTGGTTCTTGGACAACTCTATCTGAAATTACGATCACCACATCTGCCCTTGGTAATCCAGGCCGAGTGACTCAGACTTTCTGAAACCGTATTCAAGGGCATTACGGTTGCCACATCGGGATCCTGCAGACCCGCCCCAGAGATTTGTTCAGCCCAGATGTGAACATGCACCGCCAAAACAGCCGCTACAATTGGCATTGCGTATTGTGCCGGGGACATGGTCTGGGGTTGGCCCCAAGTTAGCTCGCCCTTTCCAGCATCGCCACGTCAATCCAACCAAACTTGGCCAGTTGATAAAGGATCAAACTGCACCGATCACATAAGCTTGGGCGTGTGTTTTCACAGGCTGATCTCCGGTTTGCGGAGGAGGCGTCTTGAGGAATTTAATCATATGTACGAGCCGGCATGTGCTCTGCCCCCGACGTGAACCATCAAGAACAGAGACTATTCAACCGGATTTATTCAGTATGGGGCCTCCACATCATTCATCGAGACGTAGACTGTCTTCATCTCGCTGAAGTGGTTGATTGCCAGTTTCGAGTTCTCGCGACCGACGCCCGACATCTTAGATCCGCCGAACGGTGCCTCAACCGGGGCCAGGTTATAAGTGTTGATGTAACAAGTCCCCGCCTCAAAACCTGCCACGATGCGGTGGGCGCGGGTTAGGTCGTTGGTGAAGACGCCGGCGGCCAGACCGAATTCAGTGTCATTGGCACGGGCCAAAACCTCTTCTTCGGTGTCGAAGTCCAGCACCGACATCACCGGGCCGAAAATCTCTTCGCGCGCGATTGTCATATCGTCCTTAACATCGGCAAAAACCGTGGGCTGCATGTAGAAACCATCGCCTTGGACCCGTTCGCCGCCATAGATCAGCCGCGCGCCTTCAGCCTTACCCTTTTCGACATAGCCAAGCGCGATATTCATCTGGTTTTCGCTGACCATCGGGCCAAAGTTGACCTCTTCATCCATCGGGTCGCCGATTTTCGCCGTAGCGAGGCGTTCAGACAGGAGCTTAAGGAACGCTTCTTTGATTCCCTTTTGCACAAAAACTCGAGTGCCGTTGGAACAGACCTGTCCCGAGGAATAGAAATTTCCCAGAATGGCGCCTGACACGGCATTTTCGATGTCGGCATCGTCGAACACGATCATCGGGGACTTGCCACCCAATTCCATGGTGACATGTTTCATGCCATCGGCGGCAGCAGCGTACACCTTGCGGCCCGTTGGAACCGACCCTGTTAGCGAGACCTTGGCCACTCGGGGGTCGGTCACCAGGCTGGCGCCTACATCACCGTAGCCCTGAACAACGTTATAGACGCCTTTGGGTGCACCTGCCTCGATCAAAATCTCGGCTACTTGCAATGCCGACAGCGGAGTAGTCTCGGAAGGCTTGAAGATCATTGTGTTTCCGCACGCCAACGCCGGGGCACCCTTCCAGCAAGCGATCTGCGTCGGGTAGTTCCATGCCCCAATGCCCACACAAACGCCCAGCGCCTCGCGGACGGTATAGACAAAATCCCCGTCTGCCAGAGGGATATGTTCGCCGGTCAGCGAGGCCGCCAGACCGCCAAAATACTCCAGCGCATCCGCGCCGCTGGTAGCGTCGGCCACTAGCGTTTCCTGCAGAGGTTTGCCGGTATCATGGGTTTCGATAATCGATAAGTCACGATTGCGATCCCGCATGATGTCGGCCGCGCGTCGCAGCACACGGCCTCGCTCGGTGCCCGATAGGGCAGCCCAGGCCGCTTGGGCCGATTTTGCGCTGTTTAGAGCCTTTTCAACAATCTCAGGCGTGGCGGAATGTAGCCGTGCGATGACCTCTCCGGTGGCGGGGAAGATAACGTCGATGGGCGCGCCATTGGTGTCCTCGACATACTCGCCATTGATGAAGTGGCTGGCCTTGGGTTGAAACTTCATGCCGGTTCCCTTTGTGTTCAGAAATCTCTTTAGGCAAAGAGATCGCGTACGTTGAGGATCGAACTATCGATTATTGACTGATCAGTCAATCAAGTCGCAAATTGGCAGGATCTCGCCTAATACAAAGGGTCTTCCCTTGAAACGAAAGGTTAATGTTCTATTTATGTTCTACACAGTCAGAGGATTACCCGATGGCCCAGAACATGCGAAATTCCGCCCTGAGCGGCCCGACAAACGACTATCACCTGCTGCCAGTTACAGATCGGCAGATGCGCTTTGCCCGCGCCATCGCGCAACAATCAGCGCTTGAGATTCCGGTCGAGGCGCAGCGTGACCGCAAATCCCTGTCGGACTGGATTTCAGCTCATAAGCCGCATGATCCGTCGCCCTTTGCAAACTACCCAACAGGTAAGCAGGTTGCTTTTGCCGAACGTATCTCGCGCAGCAAGCGCCGCCCGATCCCGTCCGAGTGTTTCCGCGACAAACAAATGATGTCGCGCTGGATCGATCATAATAAATAGATCGCTCTATTTGCCGTGATTGCGCGCGTATAGCGCGACGGCGGCGGCCACAAACATGCCCAACAGGATGTAACCCGTCACAGCCTCGGCCACAGCCAGCCCACGGCAAAAGCCGGTTGGGGACATGTCCCCATATCCGACCGTTGTGAAGGTGACGTATGAGAAATACAAAATATCGGCTGGCCCTTCAGCGCCGATCACACAATGGTCGTTATATCCAAACGCGCCGTAGACGGCTGCGAACAGGAATGGCACGACCTGGATGAAAGACACCCCCATCAGGAACAACAACCTCCGGGGGGATTTTACCTGGGTCATGTAGTACCAGGACTGCGAGGCGATCCAGATCAGAAGGCCTACCGAGGAAAGCGTGCCAATGGTGTCGCCTGCAGTGGCTTCGTTCAGGCGCGACAGACCGTACCACGCAAGAAAGCTTGCCAAGACCAGTCCAAGCGCCGCCAGCAAAGTTGATTTCCATTCTTCCAGGGTTCTGGGTTCGTGGGTCATGAGCGCTCCGTCGGTTGGGCTTGTGCACAATCATCCGATTTCAAACGCGGCCTGCAAGCTGATTTCAGTCAGAACCCAGATGTTCCTCGCCCCGCGCGCGGGCCAGCTGTATCTGCTTTTGCCGCTCGCGAAACCGCGACTTGTCCTGTTCTGAAGTCTCATTGATACACCGATGGCAGGATACGCCATGCTCGTATTCAGGGCGTTTCACATCTTCGGGCAGGATCGGGCGACGGCAACCATGGCACAGCTTGTGTGGGCCTTCGACCAGACCATGACCAACTGAGACGCGGTTGTCGAAGACAAAACACTCACCCTGCCAAGTGCTGTCTTCGGGTGGCGTTTCTTCCAGATACCGCAGGATGCCACCTTTCAGGTGATAGACATCTTCGACCCCTTGCCCCAGCAGGTAGTTGGTGGATTTTTCGCACCGGATGCCACCGGTGCAGAACATCGCAACGCGTTTGTTGTGAAAGCGGTCCTTGTTATGTTCCCACCACGCCGGGAAATCGCGGAAACTGGCTGTGTTAGGGTCTATTGCACCCTCAAACGTGCCAATCGCCACCTCGTAATCGTTGCGGGTGTCGATCACCACCACATCATCCGAACGGATCAGCGCGTTCCAGTCCTCTGGCTCGACGTAATTCCCGACATTTGCGCGGGGATCGACATCGGGCTGGCCCATAGTCACGATCTCTTTCTTCAACCGCACCTTCATCTTGCCGAAGGGCGGATGGTCCGAGGTCGCCTCTTTCCACTCAAGATCACTGCATCCTGGCAACGCACGGATATGCGCCAGAACCGCATCGATACCTGCGCGGGGTCCGGCGATGGTGCCATTGATCCCTTCTTGCGCCAACAGCAGGGTGCCTTTTACCGACTGCGCGCGGCAAAGCTCGTGCAAAGTCGGGCGCAGCGCATCGGGGTCGGGAAAACGCGTGAAATGATAGAGGGCAGCGATTGTGTACATGTGGGCGATCTAATGCCCTTGGCAAAAACACACAAGAGACCGCATTGACGATACCCGCTGCGCACCATACCGATAACGCGACTTTAGGAGGCCAGCATGTCCCACGCACTGCTCGTTATCGATGTTCAAAATGACTTCTGCCCCGGCGGCGCGCTTGCCGTTGCCGGAGGGGACGAGATCGTCGCACCGATCAATGCGATCATGGATACGTTCGATACGGTGATCCTGACACAGGATTGGCACCCGGCGGGGCATTCTTCATTCGCCAGTTCTCATACTGGCAAAGCGCCGTTCGAGATGATCGACATGCCTTATGGCCCTCAGGTCTTGTGGCCCGATCACTGTGTTCAGAGCAGCGCAGGCGCGAACTTCCATCCGGATTTGCGAACAGATGGCGATCTGATCATCCGCAAGGGATTTCGCAGCGCTATCGATAGCTATAGCGCGTTCTTCGAAAACGACCATTCCACGCCCACTGGTCTAAAAGGCTATCTTGAGACGCGCGGGATCACGCAGCTGACCATGGTCGGTTTGGCGACAGATTTCTGCGTGCATTATTCGGCGGTAGATGCGGCACAGCTGGGGTTTGATGTCACTGTCTTAAGCAACTTGTGCCGCGCCATTGATATGGACGGATCTTTGGCTGTCGCAGAGCAGGCAATGCGCGCAGCAGGTGTGACACTGGCCTGAGGATCAAAGCGCGGCACCATGCTCGGCCAGCAGTTTCAGAAACACAAACAGGATCACGGCAAGGCCTAACGCGAAACCGATACGCCCAGAAACCGTGCGACGCTTTGGGCGCGCTGGTCTTGGGCGTGGCGCTTGCAATGGTCGCTCGGGCATTTTTCGGTTCACGGTCCCGGGCTTTGCGGTCCTGATATGACCCAAGAAGTGATGGAAATCGAACTCACCACTATACTCTCCCTGGACACCCATATTCCGGATATTCGCAAAAAGCCGCTTTAGGATCAGGAGGCGATCTTCAGCCTCTTCTGGCCGAAAATAACCTCGGGCAAGATGCCCATCCGACTCGTCCAGGCTAAATCCTGATTCCAGAAATATTCTGCGAATCTTGGGCGATGCAGCGCGCAAAGCGTCTGCCGTCTTGATATCCCTGAACCGCGCCCGCACCGGGGGCCGCCCAGTTATCGATGTTTGCCCATGCTCAGGATCAACCTCATCCGGAGCTATTGCAACAATGTCAAAATCGTACTCGAGACTCATTCACTAACTTCAACCTTCAGTTCCATCCCCACCCCTCACTAAAGCGTGAAGGAAACCCACAATAAGCCCGTAATGTGTTCTGTCGTGGGCATTGTTCCCAATTCCGCGACTCTTGCCATTTCGTGCTCCGATTGATCTAACAACGGAAATTGCAGGAGGTCCCCATGGTCGATATCGCGACGCGGGTCTACAATCATAAATGGAAGATTGACCCGATTATCCGGTCATTGATCGACACAGATTTCTACAAACTGCTGATGTGCCAGTCAGTGTTTCGAAATAAGCCCCAAACCGATGTGGTGTTTTCGCTGATCAACCGGTCGAATCACGTGCCATTGGCCCGTTTGATCGATGAAGGCGAGCTGCGCGAGCAGTTGGATCACATCCGCTCGCTAAGTCTGAGTCGTGGGGAAAGCACGTGGTTGCGGGGCAATACATTCTACGGCAAGCGTCAGATGTTCCGCCCGGATTTCATGGAATGGTTCGAGAACCTGCGCCTGCCCCCTTACCACCTGGAGCGTAAGGGTGATCAGTATGAGCTGACCTTTGAGGGTAAGTGGCACGAGGTCATGCTATGGGAGATCCCGGCGCTGGCCGTACTGATGGAATTACGCTCACGCGCGGTTCTGAACGATATGCGCCGGTTCGAACTACAGGTGCTCTATGCCCGTGCAATGACACGCGTATGGGAAAAGATAGCCCAGCTTCGCACTATTGAGGGGCTTGGGATCGCGGATTTCGGCACGCGGCGGCGGCATTCCTTCCTTTGGCAGGACTGGTGTGTGCAGGCCATGATTGAAGGTTTGGGCTCGTCCTTTACCGGAACGTCCAACTGTCTGATCGCAATGCGACGCGAAGTTGAGGCTATTGGCACCAACGCACATGAACTACCTATGGTGTATTCTGCGCTCGCCGAAGACGACGCCGCGCTTGCGCAGGCGCCCTATGACGTCCTTAGCGACTGGCACGAGGAACATGATGGAAATCTGCGCATCATTCTGCCCGACACGTATGGCACCAAAGGGTTTCTGGACCGCGCGCCTGACTGGCTGGCAGGCTGGACCGGCATTCGCGTTGACAGCGGCGACCCCGCAACCGGCGCAAAAATCGCAATAGACTGGTGGAAATCACGCGGCGAAGACCCGACGCAGAAGCGGGTTATTTTCTCGGACGGGTTAGATGTGGACAAGATACGCGAATTGCACGCTCAGTTCGCGGATCAAACCAATGTCTCGTTCGGCTGGGGTACGTTGCTGACCAATGACTTCCGCGAACTTGTACCGAATGACGCATTGGCTCCCTTTTCGCTAGTCTGCAAGGCGGTCTCGGCCAATGGCTACCCGACGGTCAAACTATCTGACAACCCGGAAAAGGCGATGGGACCCGCCGAGCAGATTGAGCGGTACAAGCGCGTCTTTGGCGTTGGAGCGCAGGAGCCGATCGAAGTGATCGTTTAGCCGTGGTAGGCCGCAACCGTCTTGAGCTGCGAGAACCCATAAAGCGCCTCGAACCCTTTTTCGCGGCCATGGCCGGATTTTCCAACGCCGCCAAAAGGCAGCTCGACACCTCCGCCCGCGCCGTAGTTGTTAATGAACACCTGCCCCGAACGCAAACCCTTGGCCAGCCGCATCTGCCGCCCACCATCTCGAGTCCAGACGCTGGCAACAAGGCCATATTCGGTGCTATTTGCTATGGTTAGAGCCTGTTCCTCGGTGTCAAACGGGATCAGAACCTGTACGGGGCCAAAGATCTCATCCCGCGCCAAGGCATGATCGGGCGGCACATCCGAGAACAATGTGGGCCGGACATATGCGCCGGATTCGGGTGCGCCAGCCGCAATCTGGCCCTCGGCGGCAATCGCCAAGTCCGAGCCTTGGTGAAGGAAACCGGTCACGATTTCTTTTTGCCGTGTTGAGATCAGCGGACCGACGCGCAAATCCTGGACCGCCGGTCCAACGGTGAGTTCTTGATAGGCAGTCGCCATACGGGATTTCACCGCATCATATACACCGCGCTGCACCAGAATGCGCGACGAGGCCGAGCAGGTCTGGCCCGCATTCTGTATACCCGCATTCACCAGATACGGCAGCGCTGCATCCAGATCGGCGTCTTCGAAAACCAGTTGCGGCGACTTGCCGCCCAGTTCCAGTGTCACCGGAACAACGTTTCGTCCCGCCGCCTGCTGAACCAACGCGCCTGTCGCGACCGAACCGGTGAATGAAATGTGATCCACACCCGGGTGTGCCGACAGGGCCGCGCCCGCCTCAGCCCCCAGGCCGGGCACCACATTCAGGGCACCAAGCGGAAGGCCCGCCTGTATCGCCAGATGCGCGAAGGCCAGTGCGGTCAGGCAGGCCTCTTCCGCCGGTTTCAGAACACAGGCGTTACCCATTGCCAGCGCCGCCCCGACAGAACGGCCAATGATCTGCATCGGATAATTCCACGGCACGATGTGGCCGGTCACACCGTGCGGCTCGCGCAACGTGTAGACGGTATAGCCATCCAGATAGGGAATGGTCTCGCCCATCACTTTATCCGCAGCGCCACCATAAAATTCGCAATACCGCGCCAATGCTACCGCATCTGCCCGCGCTTGGGTCAGCGGTTTGCCGACATCCATCGCCTCTTGCTGTGCCAGTTCATCCACTCGGTCCAGAACCAGTTGCCCCAGTCGGGTGAGAATACGCCCTCGCTCCAGGGCCGTCATGCGACCCCAATCGCCATCACACGCGGATCGGGCGGCCTGCACCGCAGCGTCGATATCGGTTTCGCCACCTCGAGCGATCTGGCAAATTTCGGAACCGTCCGAGGGATTCACCAGCGGCAAGGTTTGACCTGACGCGGGCATTTTCCATTCTCCGCCGATCAGGCAAAGGTTGGGATCGAACCAGAGGGGGTTAGTCATCGGAAGCTCCAATATCAGGCTCTATACAAAGGTCTTTCATGCAGCGCCTCGTCCTGTCTCCGGCAATTTCGGTGCCGCATTGATCAGAGTTCTTGTGTAAGGATGCTGAGGCTCTGTGAAGACTTGCTCGGTTTCACCCTGTTCCACAATCTTGCCAGCCTGCATCACCAACACACGGTCGGTGATGGTTCGAACCACGCTCAGGTCATGGCTGATGAACAGGTAAGTCAGATCGTAAGTCGCACAAAGCTCGGCCAGCAGGTCGAGAACTTGGGCGCGGACTGAGACATCCAGCGCCGAGACAGCCTCATCAAACAGGATCAACTCGGGTCGAATAATCAGAGCGCGCGCTATAGCGATACGTTGCCGCTGCCCACCCGAGAATTCGTGAATGTAGCGGCCCGCATCATCGGGGCTTAGGCCAACGGCGGTAAGCATCTCAGCGACGCGATCCTGCCGTTCAGAACCGGTTGGCGGGGTGTCCAGCAAATGAAATGGCTCGGTGATCAGGCGCGCGACCCGGTGGCGAGGATTGAAGCTGCCATAAGGGTCCTGAAACACCACCTGCATCTTGCGTCGCACTGCCAGATTGGGTTTGTGGCCGGTGAAAACAGGCTGGCCATCAAGGGAAATGCGGCCTTGCTGCACCTCCTCCAAGCCCAAAATAGCTCGTGTTAGGGTCGATTTTCCACAACCGGACTCTCCAACCAGCCCTAAACGCTCCCCCCGATTCAGGGTAAAGCTGACATGATCGACGGCCCGATGATGACCGGGCGTGGCAAACAGGCGGGTTCGGGGCAGACGGTAGTCCCGCACCACGTTCTCAACCTCAAGCAACGCTCGCGGTGCAGGAGAGGTCGGCAGGTTGACTTGATGCCCCGAAGCTTCGAACAGCATACGGGTGTAAGGGTGCTGCATATGGCGCAGGAGATGATCTGTTGCGCCCGTTTCAACAACCTCCCCATGCCGCATGACCACAATCTGATCCGCCATGTCTGCAACCACCGCCAAATCATGCGTGATCATCAGCAGACCCATGCCATACTCCGACACGAGCCCTTTTAGCAGATCAAGGATTTGCGCCTGCGTGGTCACATCAAGCGCCGTTGTCGGCTCATCCGCGATCAACAGTCGGGGGCGCAGTGCAATCGCCATGGCGATCACCACTCGCTGGCGCTGACCGCCTGACAGTTCGTGAGGATAACGCTTCAACGGAAACCTGTCGGTTGGCAATCCAACCCGAGCCAGAACCTCTTCGGCCCGAGCGCGCGCTTTGGCCGGGGGCATGGCCTTGTGGATCAGGATAGTCTCCATAACTTGATCGCCGATGGTCTTCACCGGGTTCAGGGCAGTCATCGGCTCTTGGAAAACCATTCCGATCGCAGCGCCCCGCAGCGCACAAATCTCGGCCTCAGACCGGTTCAGCAGGTTCTGGCCCTCTAACTCTAGCACCCCATCTACTTCGGCATCGTTTGGCAGCAACTGCATCACGGCAAAGGCTGTCATTGATTTGCCCGAACCGCTTTCTCCGGTCACAGCCACGATCTGCCCAGGGGCAATCGACAGGTTAATCTTCTTTAAAATCGGCGTGCCGTGGATAGCCAACGAGAGGTCCTTGATCTGCAAAAGACTCATGCGCGGGCCACCCGTATCCGAGGGTCCAACCAATCGCGCAAGCCATCACCCAGAAGGTTCAGGCCAAGAACCGTCACGATGATGGCAAGACCCGGAATCAGAGCCAAATGCGGGGCAAAACTAACCATCGTCTGCGCATCGGCCAGCATTCTGCCCCAGCTTGGCGTAGGGGGTTGCGCACCAAGACCGACATAGGACAGCCCAGCCTCGGCCAGAATGCCAAGTGAGAACTGGATTGTTCCCTGAACAATCAGCAGATTGGCGACATTGGGCAGGATATGTTCAGCCGATATCCGTGCCGCGCCTTTACCTGACACGCGGGCGGCAAGGATAAACTCGCGCTCCCAAAGAGACAAAGCTGCGCCTCGGGTGATGCGGGCAAAAACGGGGATGTTGAAGATACCGATGGCGATGATCGCGTTTATGACCCCGGCACCAAAGACGGCGGTGATCAGAATGGCGATGACGAGAGAGGGGAATGCAAAGACCAGATCATTGCCGCGCATGATGAATTCATCTAGCCACGATCCACTGCGCGCAGCGGCAGCCAGACCCAAGGGAACTCCCAGCGCCATGCCAATCCCGACCGCGACCAGCGCCACCGCTATCGAGGTGCGCGCACCAACCATGATCATCGAGAACATGTCGCGTCCGAAATGATCGGTACCGAACCAGTGCTGTGCGCTGGGTGGCTGCAGCTTGGCCGGAATGCTCAGCGCGGCGTGGTCGTATGGGGTCCAGACAAAGGACACCAGCGCTGCCAGCACCACCAGTGAGGACAGCATTGCGCCAAGGATCAGGTTGCGGCTCATGTCCTGCTCCTCAGCCTTGGATCGACTGCGGCATAGGCCAGATCGACAAAAAAGTTCACCATGATGACGGCAAAGACCAGCAGCATAACGACCGATTCCACGACGATCAGATCGCGCGCCGATATGGCCTGAAAAACCAGCCGCCCGAGGCCAGGTAGATAAAACACCTGTTCGATGATGATCGAACCCGCCAGCAGGAAGGAAAATTGGAGTCCAATGATCGTCAGTACCGGGATCAGAGCATTCCGCACTCCGTGTCGCCAAAGCGCCTGCCGACGCGAAAGGCCCTTGGCGCGTGCGGTGCGCATAAAATCCTCGGCCAGAATATCCAACAGAGCCGAGCGCATAACCCGCGCAAGGATCGCCGCTTGCGGCAGGGCCAATGCAATGGCTGGAAGGGTCAGCGAATGTAGACCGGTCCAAATGCCGTTCTCCCAACCCGCGAAACCGCCGGCATTGAACCAGCGCAAATTGATGGCAAAGACCAGCACCAGCATCATCGCGAACCAGAAATTCGGCACCGCGATACCAAGCTGAGTCGCACCCATCACGGTCAGATCACCCGGTTTGCCGCGCCGTGAGGCTGCGTAGATACCGGCGGGGAAAGCAATCAGCGTGGACAGGGTTAGCGCGTATAAAGCCAGCGGCAATGACACCCACAATCGATCTGCGATCATCTGCGACACGGGTGTGCGATAGGTGTAGGACGTACCAAAATCCCCAACCAGCATCCCGCCGACCCAGTTAAAGTACCGCTCGATCTTCGAGACATCGAGGCCCAGTTCAGCTCTCAGCGCAGTCAATGTATCGGCCTGCGCGTTCACGCCCAGCATGAACGACGCCGGATCACCGGGCGCGACCTCGATCACTGCAAAGATGACAACCGAGGCGACAGCCAGGCTCAGGATCAGCGACAGCAGACGTTTGAGGGCGTAGCGGAGCATTTGAAAACGTTAGGGTCACATCCCGTGTGGGTCCAGCGCCTAAGGCACGAGAAGATAGACAAAAAGAAACCCGCCAAACCAGAATCCTTGTGGGTTTCATGGTGCAACAGTTCGCGCCGGGGCGCTGGCCATCGCCCCGGTCCAACTCTGCTCTTCTATTCGGACCAACTGATCCCGGTCAGATCGATCGCTGCCGTGGGTGCATTTTCCCATAGCCCCTCAACACCGGCCTTGGCCACGCCAAGTTTGGCAAGTTGAAACAGGTACCCGTTGACGTAATCGGTCGAAATCAAGCGCTGTGCCTCACCCAGCAAACGTGTGCGCTCATCAGGGTCCGTGGTCGAATTCAGCGTGTCCATCAATGCCTGAAAGTCGGTGCTGTCATATTGGAAGTAATAGTCGGGCCGTGCATAAATACCGATATCCATCGGCTCGGTATGGCTGACGATGGTCAGGCCAAACTCCTTGCCCTTGAACACGCTTTCCAGCCACTGCGCCCATTCCACATTGATGATCTCGGCGGTGATGCCAATATCGGCCAGTTGCGCAGCGATGATTTCACCCCCGCGTCGGGCGTAGGAAGGCGGCGGCAAGTGCAGCGTGGTCTCGAACCCATCGGGATACCCGGCCTCGGCCAGCAGCGCCTTGGCTTTTTCCGGGTCATAGGCCGAATTGCCGGTCAGATCGACGTAAGCCGGGTTATGCGGAGCAAAATGCGTACCGATGGGTGTGCCATAGCCGAACATAGCCCCATCAATGATGGCCTGCCTGTCAATCGCGTGGGCCAATGCCTGTCGGACCAATATGTCATCAAACGGGGCTTGTTTGTTGTTGGTCGACAGAATGGTTTCCCCCTCGGTCGAGCCGACAAGAACCTGAAAGCGCGGATCAGCCTCGAATTGCGGCAGATTCTCGGGTGCGGGGAAGTTGTCGAACACGTCTACATCCTCGGCCATCATAGCGGCAAAGGCGGCGGTCGGATCCGAGATAAACTTAAACGTTGCGGTCTCTAACGCGGGCTGTTCGCCCCAATAGTCGGGGTTGCGATTCAGGATGATGCTGTCACCCTGCAGCCAGTCAGAGAAGGTGAAGGCCCCCGTGCCAACCGGATTGGTCTTGATATTCTCGATGCTTTCGGGCGCAACGATCACCGCGTCACCCCAGGCGAGATTGAAAAGGAAGTTCCCGTTCGGCTCATTCAACGTCACCTGAACGGTCAGGGGGTCCACTACCTCGACACTTTTAATGCCCGCAAACAAAGCCTTCTGCGCATTGGCGCTGTCTTCTGCCGTGGCGCGATCAAGGGTAAACTTGACGTCCTCGGCATCCATCGTTGTGCCATCGTGAAATGTCACACCGTCGCGCAGCTTGAATGTGTAAACGGTACCGTCATCCGAGATTTCCCAGCTTTCGGCCAGCCCCGGCACCACCGAGCCATCCCCCATGAACCGGGTCAGGCCTTCGAAGATATTGGTGTAGACAACCGAATCGATAGCCTGCGCCGCAGCGCTGGTCGGGTCCAGATGCGGTGGCTCAAGCTGCATGGCGATGGTGATGTCAGATTTGGCCATGGCCTGCGTGGCAAACAGGCCCGCGCCAAGGACCAGGGCCGACGCGAACGAGCGAAAGCGCTGCTTTGTCATGAAAATCTCTCCCCACTGAAATTGGCTAGCCCTGCTTTTTTCGGGCCGATCTGCGACCAATGTCCTCGCAAACCCGAGGTCAATCAAGGAATTGTTGGCGCAACCGGGGTTTCTTTGCGCCTGCCGCATCTGCTATGCCGCGCTGCAACATGAACCCTGCGAGGAGCGAGCATGAGCGCCACCGCCCGCAAGAAAGCCCCGAACGCCGAGGATATCCGCGCCCGGAAAGGTACTGATCCTCTGGTCTCGTTGACCGCCTACACAACACCGATGGCGCAGTTGATGGATGCGCATTGTGACTTCGTTCTGGTCGGTGACAGCGTCGGCATGGTGTTGCACGGGTTGACGTCGACTCTTGGTGTGACGATGGAGATGATGATCATGCACGGTCAGGCCGTTGCCCGTGGTCTGGACAAGGCAATGATGGTGATCGACATGCCTTTCGCCAGCTACGAGCATGACCCGGCTCAGGCATTCCGCAACGCAGCCCGGCTGATGTCGGAAACAGGAGCTGGGGCGGTTAAGCTGGAAGGTGGCGTCGAGATGGCTGAAACCATCCGGTTTCTGGTCAAACGCGGGATCCCGGTGATGGCACACATTGGCCTGACACCGCAGTCGATAAACACTTTGGGTGGCTATAAGGTACAAGGGCGCGACGAACAGGCCGATGCCGTATTGGCCGACGCCCGGGCCGTCGCCGAAGCAGGCGCGTTTTCGGTCGTGTTAGAGAAAGTTCCGCAGGGTTTGGCCAACCGGATTACCGCTGAGATTGCGATCCCCACAATCGGCATTGGTGCCTCGGCCGGGTGCGACGGGCAAATTCTGGTGGTGGACGATATGCTTGGCTTTTTCACCGCCTTCAAACCGAAATTCGTCAAACGCTATGCTGATCTTGGCCCGCTGGCCGAAGCCGCCATTGCTGAATACGCAGCCGAGGTTCGTGCGCGAAGCTTCCCGGCAGACGAACATGTCTTTGCCGATGCCGTACCCGACAAAGGACCCAAGTCATGACCGCGCCTATTCTGCGTCGACTGGCAGACTTGCGTGCGCTGACTCGTGATTGGCATCTGAATGGTGAGGTGATCGGAGTTGTCCCCACCATGGGTGCGCTGCACCAGGGGCATCTGTCGCTGGCCGAAGCCGCGAAGACGGCTTGCGACCGGGTTATCGTGACGATCTTTGTAAACCCCAAGCAGTTCAACAACCCCGAAGACCTCGCCAACTATCCGCGCACCGAACAAGAAGACGCGAAAAAGCTCGCGCCTTACAACGTCGATGCGATATACGTGCCCGACCCGGATGAGATTTACCCAGATGGCTTCGCCACCACAGTCTCGGTCTCGGGTCTGACCGACGCGATGGAGGGAGAATTCCGCCCGGGTCATTTCGATGGTGTGGCAACCGTTGTCGCCAAGCTGTTCCTGCAAACGCAAGCGGATCGAGCCTATTTCGGGGAAAAAGACTATCAGCAGCTTATGATCGTCCGCCGGATGGCCCGCGACCTCGATATCCCTATCGAGGTGATTGGTTGCCCCACGGTGCGTGAACCTTCGGGCCTCGCAATGTCTTCGCGCAATCAAAGGCTATCCGAGGATGGTCTGGCCATCGCAGCCGAAAAACATCGTATCATGCGTGCAGTTGTTCAGGCGCTGGAAAACGGCGAAGAATTCGAAGCTTTGGCTTCTCAGGCACAGGCCGATCTTTTGGCCGCCGGCTTCAACGAAGTGGAGTATCTGCAACTACGCTGCGCTGAAACGCTGGAGCCTATGACCCATGCCAAACGACCCGCACGACTGTTTGCGGCAGCCTTGGTCGACGGCGTGCGGCTGATCGACAATCTACCGGTGTCTCCGGTCTGATTTCCCCTCTGGTACGTTTGGTTGTGTTTGCGCTAAAGTCCTGCAAAACCAAAGCGGGAGGGGCGCAGGAATGACCTATATACTGGCAATCGATCAGGGCACCACATCGTCTCGTGCAATCCTGTTCGACGCGCAAATGCAGCGCGTCGGCACTGCGCAGCACGAGTTTACACAGCATTTCCCACAGGAAGGCTGGGTTGAGCATGATGCCGAGGAGATATGGGACAGCGTTCTGACGGTTTGCCGTGAAGTGATGCAAAGGACAGGTGTATCCGCGGCACAGATCGCTGGCATCGGGATTACCAACCAACGCGAAACCACTGTCATCTGGGATCGCGCCACCGGGGCCCCCATTCACAACGCAATCGTCTGGCAGGACCGTCGCACCGCTGAGATTTGCGAGCGTCTTCGCAAAGCGGGATGCGAGGATGACGTAACTGCCCAGACCGGTCTGCTGCTAGATCCTTATTTTTCAGGCACCAAGGTCAAATGGTTGCTTGATACCGTCCCCGGCGCACGCGACCGTGCTGCCGCCGGAGAGCTGCTGTTCGGCACAATCGATACCTTCCTGATCTGGCGACTGACAGAAGGGCGCGTGCACGCCACCGACGCCACCAATGCGGCCCGCACATTGCTATTCGATATTCACAAAGGGGAATGGAGTACCGAGATCTGCGACTTGCTGGACATCCCCCAAGCTTTGTTGCCCGACGTGCGCGATTGCGCCGCAGACTTCGGATCGACCTCCCTGTTTAACGGTAATATTCCAATTCTCGGCGTGGCGGGGGATCAGCAAGCTGCCACCATCGGACAGGCCTGTTTCCAGCCGGGCATGATGAAATCCACCTATGGCACGGGCTGTTTCGCACTACTCAACACCGGTACGCAGCCAGTTGAATCGAAAAACCGGCTGCTAACGACAATTGCCTATCAGTTGGACGGGCAGAAAACCTATGCGCTTGAAGGCTCGATTTTCATTGCCGGTGCGGCGGTGCAATGGCTGCGCGATGCGTTGCAAATCATCGAAACCGCACCGCAAAGCGGTGAACTGGCCGCCAAAGCTGATCCAAACCAGCACGTTGTTCTCGTCCCTGCCTTTACTGGGCTGGGCGCGCCTTATTGGAAACCCGATTGCCGGGGCGCAATCTTTGGCCTGACTCGCAATTCAGGCCGCGCCGAAATCACGCGCGCCACGCTGGAAAGCATCGCGTTCCAGACCCGCGACCTGTGGCACGCCATGCAGGGCGATTGGGGCGCAGAGACTGACGTGATCCTGCGCGTCGACGGCGGAATGAGCGCCTCGGACTGGGCCATGCAGGGGCTTTCCGACATTCTGGGCGCCCCGGTCGACCGCCCGGTGATGCAGGAAACCACCGCGCTTGGTGCCGCATGGCTGGCGGGCATGAAAGCGGGTGTCTACCCGGATCAGGCCGGATTCGCCGAAACCTGGGATCTGGATCGGCGGTTTGAGCCTGCAAAACCCGTAGCTGACCGAGACGCGGCCTATGCACGCTGGCAACGCGCGGTTCAGGCGGCCATGGCGTTCTAACTGTGGTCCTTCATCAAGCGCTGTTTCTGCCGTGACCAGTCGCGCTTGGCCTGCGTTTCGCGCTTGTCGTGCAGCTTTTTACCTTTGGCGATGCCGATCTTCAGCTTCGCCCGACCCTTGTGATTAAAGTAAAGTACCAGCGGCACCAGCGTCATGCCTTTGCGTTGGGTCGCGTTCCACAGGTTCGACAGTTCCTTGCGTGACACCAGCAGTTTACGGCGGCGGCGTTCTTCATGTTTGAAGACCTTGGCCTGCTCATAGGGCGCGATATAGCTGTTGATCAGCCATAGCTCTCCATCATCGACGGACGCATAGCTTTCAGCAATGTTCGACCCACCGGCACGCAGGGATTTGACCTCGGACCCTTCCAGGACAATACCGCATTCGAGATCGTCTTCGATCGCATAATCGAAGCGCGCACGCCGGTTTTCGGCGATCACTTTGTAATTCGGGTCAGTATTCTGCTTCTGCTTGGCCATGACGCGTTGATTTAGGCCGCTTGCGTCCGCCTTGCAAGGCAGGGTTACGAATTGGCCGAGATTATCAGGTCAGGTCCAAATATCGTGTCAGCGTGATTGTGCAGATAAATCTTGAGCCACGGGGTAAAACGGTCGGGATGCCGTTTCACCTCGGCCAGCAGATCGTGGTAATCGACCCAGCGGATATCCATCACTTCTTCCGGGTTAGGCTCGATTTTTAGGGCCCCACGCACATGGGCCAGAAAGACATCGACCACCTCGTTCTCGACCATTCCGTTGCCGACATCGGCGTGATACTCCAATCGATGCCGGTATTCGGGGTAAAGTCCGGTGATGCCCAATTCTTCGCGCAGGCGCCGGACGGCACAATGCGAAGCGCTTTCGTCCCAATCCGGATGCGTACAACAGGTATTCGCCCATAGACCCGGCGTGTGGTATTTGCCCATCGCCCGGCGTTGCAGCAATATCTCGGTCCCGCGCACGGCAAACACGGACACAGCCTTGTGTCGCAGCCCCTTTTCATGCGCCTCCAGCTTGTCGACGGGTGTCAGTTCGCCCTCAACCCAAGCCGGGATCAAGATTCCCATCTGTCGTCTCCTGTTGGCGATCTCCGGTGCACATGGCCTTACCGGTTTTCCCCAAAGTGGCGCTGATTACAATGTCAATCAATCGCACGAAAGGCCGCAGGGGCTGCGGCATTTCGAAGTTCGTCTGTAAACCTGTTGGCGGAGTTACTCTCCCGAAACGCTCACGATATAGGCGTAAACGTCTTCGGCGCCCTTCTTCAGCTTGAAGGTCATTTTCGACTTGGCCGAGGTTTCCCCCAAATAGTCTTTCAAGAATGCTTTGGGGTCTTGGGCGTAGGCCACGAAAGTCTCTTCATCCCAGACCAGACCATTTTCGCCCGCGGCCACGATGCTATCGCCGTATCTGAAGCCTTCTTCAGTGCCGGCGGTGCGGCCTGCGATTCCGTACAGGTTCGGACCCGTCTTACCGCCCTTAACGATAACTTCACCCGCAGGGTCAGCAATCATGTGACAGGATTTACATTTATTGAAGGTCTTCTTACCCGCTTCGGCATCACCTTCTGCATAGACAGGAAGGGCCAGCAGACCGGCAATTGCGGTGGCAAGGATACGATTCATAGCTTTTGCTCCGATATGAATTGGCTGCACCGAATGGATCGCTGGCACAGCAGAGAGTCAACGCGCAGATTGCCGCGCGACGGCACTGTGTCACAGGCGATCGGTGTCGTACTTAACCGAAGTCATGTAACTGCGACCAGCAGGGCAGCAGGTCGCCAGCGCGGGGGGAAGCCAGATAGATAGCCCGTGCAATCGCGCGCGCAAGACAGATCGAGGCCGCATGGCCGATCATCGCCATCGCCTCGGGGCCAACCGTGCGCGCGCAGGTGCTGAGACCGAATACCAGATCCCCATCGCCAGGCGTGTGCGCAGGCACGATGGCGCGGGCGATGCCGTCATGGGCTGCTACCGCCAGACGCTGGCATTGCGGTTTGGTCAGCGCTGCATCAGTTGCAACTATAGCAATCGTGGTGTTTGCGCGATCTGGCGGAGCAGAATGCATCATCTGCGCCTTACGGCTGACAAGAGAAGAACCGAGGCCCGAGGTCGGATCTGGCCCCAATCCACCGAACTCGTCATCGATCTCAAACGGCGCAGCCCAAAAATGCCGATCACCCGGTGTGGTTACGCTGCCAAGCGGATTGGCCGCAACCAGCGCGCCGACGGTTACGCCACCCTCAAGCTTTAACGAAGCCGAGCCTAAGCCACCCTTGTGCATCGCGGCCAATGCGCCGGTACCAGCCCCCACCGAGCCCAGTTCAAATTCTGGTGAGGCGGTCAGATACGCAGACTTCCCTAGATCGCGATAAGGATTTTCGGTCCAGTTCTTATCTCCACCATTGAGTAGATCGAACAGAATCGCGCCCGGCACGATGGGCACGACGGCCGAACCGACCTGAAATCCGCGCCCCTGAGCGCGCAATGCGTCTGAAACGCCCGAGCACGCATCCAGTCCAAAGGCCGAGCCGCCGGACAAAGCAATCGCGTCGACCCGATCAACAGTTTTGTCGACCGCCAGAAGGTCGGTCTCACGCGTGCCGGGGGCGCCGCCCATCACATGAACCGAAGCTGTGAACGGGTTGTCCGCCGTCAGGACAGTTGTGCCTGATTTAAGCGTATCATCGTGCGCATTGCCAACCTTGAGGCCAGCGACATCAGTGATCAGGTTTCTGGGTCCGGGGTTCATTTTCGTCTCGCACACTGGGCCGGAAATCGCGCTGGCGCGCGCTGCCTCCGGCGGAGATATTTATGGCCAGATGAAGGGCGGATCAGATGCATCGGCCTCCGTCCACTTCCAGGGCTGTGCCGGTGATCATGCTGGCCTCGTCCGAGCAGAGGAAACAGGCGGCGTTTGCCATATCTTCGGGGGTTGAGAAGCGACCAAGCGGGATCGTCGACAGGAATTTGGCGCGGATTTCCGGGGTGTCTTCACCCATGAAGGATTTCAGCAGCGGGGTTTCACCCGCCACCGGGCAGATCGCGTTGACGCGCAGGCCCGAGGGGGCAAGTTCGACGGCCATCGTCTTGGTCGCGGTGATCATCCAGCCTTTGGAGGCGTTGTACCAGTTCAGATTGGGCCGCGGCGACAGGCCTGCTGTTGAGGCCACGTTCAGGATCGCCCCCGCGCCACGTGTCTTCATCTGCGGAACAAAGGCGCGCGCGGTCAGGTAAACGGATTTCATGTTCACGGCGAAGACGCGGTCGAATTCATCGTCATCGACGTCCTCAAGTGGGGCCGGCAGGTGCGTCACGCCCGCATTATTCACCAGAATATCAAGCTTTCCGAATTCTTCCGACACCGCATTTGCCATTGCCTGAACCGATGCCGCATCCGAGACGTCAACGTGCTGTGCGATGGCATTCGTGCCGACCGCAGACGCCATGTCGGAAGCCGCTTCGCCATTGATATCTGCGATCATCACGCGGGCGCCTTCGGTCAGGAATTTTTGCGCAATCCCAGCGCCGAACCCGGATGCGCCGCCGGTTACGATGGCGGTTTTTCCCTCAAGCCTCATGGCTTTACCTCCCCTGCGTCTTGCACCGGCAGAGTAGCAACGTGCAGCGAAACTGCCAGATCAATCTTCGGACACTTTGCCTCGCAGGGCTTTGACATCCGCGCGGGCTTTCTTAGCAGCAAGCCTTCGCTTGACCGAACCATAAGTGGGTTTGGTCGCGATCCTGCGCTTGGGATTGACCAAAGCCCGCGTGATCAGTTCAGCCAACCGGGCGCGCGCGATGTCGCGGTTGCGGGCCTGAGAGCGTGTTTCTTCACATTGAATGATGATGGCGCCGTCCTTGGTCCAGCGACGTCCGGCCAGCCGTTTCAGACGTGTCTTGACCGGATCAGGCAAGGAAGGTGAGCGCGCGGCCTCGAACCGCAGCTCAACGGCGGTGGAGACCTTGTTGACGTTCTGCCCACCCGGACCAGAGGACCGCACGAAGCTTTCGGTCATTTCCCAGTCTTGCAGGGCGATATCGTCGGTGATGCGCAACATGGATCGGACCTTACAGGGCGCAGTTGAAAACAAAAAGGGCCGCCCCGGCGGGACGGCCCTTCGAAAGCTCAGGAGGTTGGGTCGGTTAGATCAATCGACCAGCCGGAGCGAGCGCTCCGCCAAGGGCTGCCTTAACAGGCGATCCCCCCGGTTGTTCCAACACCTCTCTCCAATCTCTTTCTCGACACTGGATCACCTCCTTTTCTATCTGTTGCGGTTAACTTTGAGCCTGACACAAGATGCGCCAATCTCAAAGCACTTTTTTATGCAGGCTGCGCGGCGGTCAAACGGGCAACAATCACCTTGAACGGAATCAGGGCGATTAGCGCCAGCGACAGTTTCACCAGCCAGTCGGCGAAGGCCAGCGTTACCCAGAGTGGGGCCATCGAGCCGGACAGCATGAAGGGCACAGGCTCCCACGCCCAGTTGATCGCTGCATCTGCATTGGCACCAAAGACGGTAACCGAGGCCGAGAACGCCAGGGTAAAGAAGATCGCGGTGTCCAGCGCCGAGCCAACCAGTGTCGACACCAGCGGCGCGCGCCACCAGCGGCCACCACGCAGTGAGTTGAACACAGTGACGTCGGTCAATTGCGCAATCAGGAAGGCGGTGCCCGAAGCCACAGCAATGCGCAGCGGTACGGCTGCATAGATAAACCCGTCACCCTGCAGCATGATCTGGCTGCCGATCAGCGAGCAAATGATACCGGTGACAAAACCGGCGAATACGACCTTGCGGGCCGGACCCACGCCATAGACGCGGTTCATGATGTCGGTGACCAGAAAGGCCAACGGATAGGTGAAGGCACCCCAGGTCAATAGGCCATCAAGGATCAGGAACTGGACCAGGATGTTTGAGGCCACGACGATCGAGGCCATGGCAAGGATGCCGGGAATATAAGAGCGTTGCATTTTCAGATGCCCGTTTTGACAAGGTAGCGGCGACTTGGCCCCAGGCTCATCCCGAGGCAGGCCGTGCGTTTAGACCTTTGTATGCGGCCTGTCAATCAGGCAGCAAGTATTCCACCAACTCGGTACGTTGCAAGGAACGAAAATTGTCGTCCGAAACCATGGTTGCGCGCAACCGCCCGTTCTGATCGCGCCAGACCGAAAGACCCTCCAGATTGTCATGGGCCCCGGTAGCGGTTTCAAACAGCGTTTCTTCGGCCTTGGGCACGTCGCCAGAGATCACCCAGCGTCGCAGGCGTGAGCGGAAGCCGATGAAAGCCACCGCACGCTCTAACACATAGAGCCTCCCGTCGGGCCCGAAATCCGCTGCAACCGGTAGGAACTTTCCACGGGGCGGCAACACAAAAGGCGCTGACCAGCGTGCGCCATCCCAGCGATAGACCGGTATATCGCCTCGAACAGTGCGGGTCTTTTCGGTCAGCGTATACAACCGCCCGCGACCATCTATCGCCAGCGCTTCAAATGAGCCGTTGAGGTCCATATTCAGGAACTCTCGCGGGCGCGGCAGAACCCGTCCATTGGCGTCGGGGGCAGTGTAATGCACGACTCGGTGAACGCCTTCGAACGAGACGTAAACGCTGCCATCTGCAGCAACGGCGAGCCCTTCGGAATCCCCTGCCCTCCCCTTCAAGATACGGCCTTTGCTGGACAGAATCGGCCACTGGTCAAGGATTTGGATGTTTCTGATCGTATCTTGATCTCGTTCAATCCGCGCGGTGATCAGTGTTGACCGGTCACTGATAGCGACCATGTTCCGCCCGTTTTCGGAGATATGAATCGCCGAAAATCCACCGAACCAGTTGGCGTTGTCGCGCCAGACATAGCTGTCCAGCAGCGAAGCCTGCTTAAGCTCCATCGCCTGAACAGTCCCTGCCAGCAGAAGCGCCGTGATCAGTTGGATTGCAGAACGGCGGTACATTGCTGGGGTAGATCAGCCAGGCGAAACTCACGACGCTTTTTCGGTGCTGGCGCATTTGGATCAGGTGGCGGTGGGTTCAGAATATTGCGCACCCATTGCTGCGCCTCGGCGCAACCATCACCCTTGGGTGGCGGGTCCTGATTTACACAGCCTTTCGATCCTTTCGGGCATTTCAACCGCACGTGGAAATGATAGTGATGTCCCCACCATGGCCGGATCTTGCGCAGATATGCTTTGTTGCCCTTCTCGTTATTGCACATCTGCACCTTTGCACCCGGGAATACGAAGATCCGGGCAACGCGCTTGTCCTTAGCGGCTTCGCGCAATACCGCATGGTGCTGCTTGGTCCAGTTGCCGTTTACATACGCGCCGTTCGCGCGGCGCAAGGATATAGACGAGATATTCTCGCGTGCTTTGCGGCTTAGGCGCATGTTATCGCCCGGCAGCATCCAGATATCGATATCCAAACCCAACTGATGCGAACGATGGCCCGAGGTCATCGGCCCCCCCCGCGGTTGGCTGATATCCCCGATATAGAGACCATTCCACCCCGGTTGTTTCGCGGCAAACCGGCTGAGATCCTGCACATAGTCGATCGCCTGAGGATGCCCCCAATTGCGATTGCGCGACAGGCGCATGGCTTGCCAAGTTGGCCCGGTTTCAGGGAGTTGCACCGACCCGGCGGCGCACCCGCGCGAATAACTGCCGAATGCGGCAGATTTTTGCTGCGACCCAACCTTCTGGGCTCCGAATAACTGTTTGGCCAAGGGCTGTGCCGTGGCCGTGCCTGCCAGTTCTATTGCGGCCAGAACGGCCAAAAAACGTAGTAAAATCATCTGCTCTGATCCCCTTCCGGTTTCACCCAGCGCATCAGGACTAGGCCCAGAATAAACAACAGAATGATCGGTGACACCCCCAGTCTTGCACTACCGGTTGCTGCTGTTGCTATTCCGATCAATAGCGGCGCTGCAAAGGCGGTCGCCCGACCCGAAAGCCCGTACAGCCCAAAACTCTCGACCGGGGTGGCGGGATCAGTATGGCGTACCATCATTGAACGGCTGGCGGATTGCAGAATACCTCCCATGCCGCCGATCAGAACTCCGCACCCGAAGAACGCCATGTCCGGCAGGCCCGAGCCTACGGGTAATGAAATTCCGTAGATCTGTGTTCGATCCATCGACACAACCGTTACGCAGACAAAGATCAGAACCCAAATCGCAACCAATATCACCGGTTTAGGGCCGTACTTGCGATCCATCTTGCCCCCGATCCACGCAAAGATGGCCGAGGCCAGAACGCTGACGATTCCAAATACGCCGATTTTTATCAGGTCCCATTCAAGCACCAACCGCGCGTAGACGCCTCCGAAACTGTATAGCCCGTTCAACGCGTCGCGATAGAACATCGACGACCCCAGATAGGTCGCCAGACTGACCCGGTGACGCAAAGCCGCCACGGACTTGCCCAGCAAGCGCAGCGCCTCACCCACGCTACCCTGTTTGTTGGTCTCAGGATCATCCCGAACCCACAGGAAATACGGCACCATGAACAACACGAACCATCCAGCGGTGAAGGGGCCGACAAACCGCGTCCCTTCACGCGTTGCCGCATCCAGCCCGAACAACGGATCCACACCAATCAAGGTCTTGCCGTTGGGCTGTTCAACAAACAGCGCCAGCATGATGGCCAGCGACAGCAGGCCTCCGAAATAGCCGAAGGCGAAGCCCGAACCTGAAATCTCGCCCACTTCTCTATCGTCACCCAGATCGGGCAGCTGAGAGTTGATGAAGATCAGTGCATATTCTGCGCCCACAAAGCCCAGACCAAAAGCCGATAGCATCAACCACATGTTCGAGCCATCGGGCATCGTATACCACAACGCGGCAGACCCCACCGCGTACATCACCGAAAACCCGAGAATCCACGGGATGCGCCGACCCGAAACATCCGCCATCGCGCCCAACAGGGGCGCTCCGAACGCGATGATCAGCCCAGTTATGGTCAGGCAATTCGCCCAGACGGTCTGCGCCTGCGCCGCCGCAGCATCGGTGTCTAATCCGGTATTCGCATAGTATTGAGCCGCCACCCCGGCGAAATAGGGGCCAAAGACAAAGGTCACCAGCAATGTATGGAACGGCTGGCTGGCCCAGTCGAAAAACCACCAGCCCCAGATGCGCTTACGCTTGGAAATCTCCGCCATCTCTGCCCCATATTATTATTGTTGCGATCATAAGACGGGGCTTTGGGTCAATTCGCAAGCGTTCTGTTGGGGCGCACTTGCTCTTTGCGGCTGTGACGCTTAGGTCTCAGGACAATTGACGAACGGAGTGCCCATGCTGTCGCTGATCCAAATCCTTCTGCTGATCCTGGACATTGTCTGGTTCATCATCCTTGCCCATGTGATCATGAGCTGGCTGATCAACTTCCAGGTGCTGAACCTGCACCAGCAACTGGTGGCGCAAATCTGGTACGGACTGAACCGTTTGTTAGAGCCGATCTACGGCCCCATTCGCCGCATTCTACCCGCCATGGGCGGTCTGGATCTGACCCCTCTGGTGGTGCTGATCGGGGTCTATGCGTTGCGGATCATTCTGATCAACAACGCGGTCTATTTCTACTGACCTCTTGTTCACCGAATCTTAGTATGTGATGGTCCTGTCTTAAGAGCAGATAAACCATAAAACAGGACCCTCCGTCGCATGTTCGACTCCGCACCCTTGTTGCGAGACGTTTTCGGATTCGACGACTTCCGCCCCGGTCAGGAAGAGATCGTCGACGCCGTGACCGCAGGTGAAAACGTGCTGGCGATCATGCCCACTGGTGGGGGCAAGTCCTTATGTTTTCAGTTACCTGCGTTGCTGCGAGACGGCGTGACTGTTGTGATCTCTCCGCTGATCGCCTTGATGCGCGATCAGGTGCGTGGGCTGCAGGAAGCCGGTGTCGAGGCGGGCGCGCTCACCTCGGGCAACACCCCCGAAGAAACTGATGCGGTATGGGACGCATTAGAGGCTGGGCGGCTCAAGCTTCTGTATATGGCGCCCGAGCGTCTGGCCGCCGGGTCGGCGCTGGGGATGCTGCGCAGGATTAACGTCAATCTGATCGCGGTGGATGAGGCCCATTGTGTCAGCCAATGGGGCCACGATTTCCGCCCTGATTATCTGCGGATCGGAGAGCTGCGGCGCGCTTTGAATGTGCCCCTCGCCGCGTTCACCGCGACAGCGGATGCGGAAACGCAGGACGAGATCGTCGAAAAACTGTTCGACGGTGTTGAGCCGCGCAAGTTCCTGCGGGGGTTCGACAGGCCCAATATCCATCTGGCTTTTGCCGCCAAGGATGGACCGCGCAAACAGATCCTCGATTTCGCTGCCGCGCGCAAAACCCAATCCGGCATCGTCTATTGCGGGACCCGCAACAAGACCGAGGTGCTGGCGCAAGCCCTGCGCGCCGAAGGTCACACGGCCTGCCACTATCACGGCGGGATGGAGGCCGAGGATCGCCGCATCGTGGAAGCTCGGTTTGCGCGCGAGGACGGGCTGATTGTCGTCGCTACGGTCGCCTTTGGCATGGGTATCGACAAGCCGGACATCCGCTGGGTCGCCCATGCGGATTTGCCGAAATCGATCGAGGCCTATTATCAAGAAATCGGTCGCGCCGGGCGCGATGGTGGACCAGCCGAGACCCTGACCTTGTTCGGGCCTGACGATATCCGACTACGACGCTCACAGATCGACGAAGGGCTGGCCCCACCTGAACGGCGCATGGCGGATCATGCGCGTCTTAACGCGCTGCTGGGATTGGCCGAAGCACTGAAATGCCGCCGCCAGAGCTTGCTGGGGTATTTTGGGGAACAGACTGAACCCTGCGGCAAGTGCGATCTCTGCGACAACCCGCCTGAAGTCTTCGACGGCACAACGCCCGTCCGCATGGCTCTGTCCGCCATTCTACGCACCGAGGAATGGTTCGGCGCAGGTCATCTGATCGACATTCTGCTTGCCAACGAGACCGATAAAATTCGCGCACGGCGACACGACAATCTGTCCACCTACGGCATCGGCAAGGACTGGTCGCGCCCACAATGGCAAGCGATCTTCCGGCAGATGATGGGCCATGATTTGGTGCGCCCCGACCCTGAACGCCACGGCGCGCTGCGTATGACAGAAACCGCCAAACCCATCCTGAAAGGTGAGGCGCAGATCGATCTGCGCAAGGATACCATCCGCAAAGCCACCCGACGACCCGCTGTCAAATCGATGGTGTCCGAGGAAGACGCGCCGCTGCTCTCGGCGCTCAAGGCCAAGCGGCGCGCACTGGCCGAGGCCGCTCGGGTCCCGGCTTATGTCATTTTTCCTGATCGCACCCTAATCGAGATGGCAGAAACCCGACCTGCAAATCTGGATGACATGGCGCGGATCAGCGGTATCGGGTCAAAGAAACTGGAGCGCTATGGATCCACTTTCCTTGAGGTGCTGACCGGCGCGGTAGAAGAATTGCACCCGGCGCGGCGCAAGCTTGCCGGCCGCAATCAGGGCGACATTTACGATCAGTTGCTTGAGGTTCAATCACAATTGTCGCGTGGCCCCGACGGGATCGACAAACCGCTAAGCTGCACGGCCTCGCAATTGGCGAAAGTGGCACAACTGCACCCGGATGATCCACGAGCGATGGAGCAGGTTCTGGGTGACCGTCGTCACGAAAGGTTTGGCGCGGCGTTTCTGGACGTGCTGCAACAGGCGGGCTAGATACGCCTGAGCAGGCGAGAAACGAGGGCGGATATGCTGGTAGTGATTTCCCCGGCCAAGCGGCTGGATTGGGCTGAACGAAACGTCGAAGTGACACAACCCGATTTTCAGGATGACGCGATCCGCTTGTCGAAGACCGCACGCAATCTGACATTGGGCGATCTGAAAAAATTGATGGATCTGAGCGATGATCTGGCTCGCCTGAACCGCGACCGGTATCGTATGTTCTCGGACGCGCCCGATGCGGAGACGACGCGCCCTGCCGCACTGGCTTTTGCGGGCGATACCTATCAAGGGCTTGAAGCCGCATCGCTGGATGCCGACGAAATGGCCTGGGCACAGGATCACCTGCGCATTCTGTCCGGGCTTTATGGCGTATTGCGCCCGCTGGATGCCATACAGGCCTACCGGCTTGAGATGGGTAGTAAACTGAAAACCAGACGCGGGAAAAACCTGTACGAATATTGGCGCGATCAGCTAAGCAAGGTGCTGAACGCGCAGGCCGCAGAAACTGACAGCAAGGTTCTGGTGAACTGCGCCAGTCAGGAATACTTCGGCGCGGTCGACCTGAAGGCACTGAAGCTGCCCGTTGTGACCCCGGTCTTCATGGAGGACAAGGGCGGCACCCCCAAGATCGTCAGCTTCTTCGCCAAGAAAGCGCGCGGTGCGATGGCACGCTACATCATCCAGCACCGCCTGACCGATCCCATTGGCCTGTTGGATTTCGACAGCGGTGGTTATGAATACAGGGCAGATCTGTCTGACGACTACAAACCTGTGTTTGTTCGCCCCTATCAGGCCTGATCGAGCAGTGAAGGGTCGTAGGCTACAAGCTCAACGGTGTTCCCTTCGGGGTCTTGGGTGAAGATACCGCGCCAGCCGATCCAGCCGAAATGCTCGACCCGATAAGGCTGGTCGATCTGGTCGTACCAGCGCATGACAGCATCCTGTTCGACAAAGGGCAGCGACAGCGCGATATGGTGCAGGGCCGAGGCGCCCCCTGTTACTGGCACTGCCGCGCCAGTCTGGCCCGATCCACGCTCAGAGCCAACAGATTGGTGAAACAGGGCCAGCACCTGTGTATGTCCACCAAACCCTTCGGCAATCCGAAAAAAGGTGATGGCGCTGTTATGGTCGCCTTGCAATCGCTGCAACCCGATCACCTTCTCATAGAAATACACCATTGCCGCCATATCGGCGCAGCGAATTGCAATCTCACCCAATCCCCGGGGGCGAAAACCGCGCTCATCTGACATAAATCGATCCTATTCCGTACTTTCACCTTCTGCACCGACCAATTGGGCATCGGCTGGACGATGTTCCAGTATCATCTTGTGGATCAGTTTCTTGTGCAACGGTTTGGTCATGTAATGATCAAGCCCGGCTGCCAGTATGCCCTGATCATCCCCTGTCATGGCATAGGCCGTCAGGGCCACTATGGGAACATGTCGATCCGTTCCGATCTCGCGCCGCCGGATTTCACCCGTCGCCTCTTTCCCATCCATCTTGGGCATCGAGATATCCATGAAAATCAGGTCCGGGTCGAAACTGGCGAAGGTTTCGATCGCCTCCAACCCATTGGAGACGAATCTCAAATCGATATTCAGATCTTTGGTCATCTTTTGAAGGATCAGTTGATTGGTTCGATTGTCCTCGGCTGCCAGAACCCGCATCAGCCTCTGATTCTGCGGAACTTGCGCATGAGTCTCGGGATCAGCGACGCAGTCGTCACTGCGATCCGACTTGAATACAGGAGCACCCAGCGCCATCAGCCGTGAATACAGCTCGGCGCGAGGAATGGGCTTTTGCAACACGCCGTCAATCATGCGATGGGCCGGGTCGGCATGAATCACACCCGGATTGGCCGACATCACCACAATTGGCAGATCACCCCATCCTTTGTCGCGCAGTGTTGTGGCGAGTTCCAGACCGTCCATGTCCGGCAGATCGTGATCGCACAGCACCAGATCAATAGTTTTGTCCATTGCAGAAAGCGCTTCAGCCCCTGTTGAACAGGTGAGCGCCTGAGACCCAAGGCGGCTCAGTTGCTTGGTCAAAATGGCGCGGTTGACGGCCATATCCTCGACCACCAGAACCTGGCCCAACTGCCCCGCCAGATCGGGCGGAACGGGCTGCGGACCTTCGGCCGTGGGCAGCGTGATACGAAAACCAAAGCAAGATCCTTTGCCCGCGTCACTTTCGACCCAGACGGCACCGCCCATCATCGAGATCAGCCGCTTGGTGATTGCCAGCCCCAAACCCGTGCCTTCGAATTGGCGGTTCTGAGCATCCTCAACCTGATTGAATTCACCAAAGATGTGCGGGACCTTGTCGGCTTTGATTCCGATACCCGTATCCTCGATGGCCACGTGGATGTCGCAGGTTTCAGTTGTCGCGTCAGGAACACCGGTCACCCGGATAAGGACATGGCCCTGCGCGGTAAACTTCACTGCATTGCCGACAAGGTTGGTCAGAATCTGCCGAATCCGCCCCGGATCACCCACAAAAAGCGTCGGCAGGAACAGGTCATAGTCCACCAGCAAGGTCAGGCCCTTGTCGCGTACGCTGGGTTGCAACAGCATCGCAACCTCAAGGATACAGCGCTCCAAATCGAACTGTTCGGGGTGCAGCGTCAACTTGTCGGCCTCGATCTTGGAATAGTCGAGAACATCGTTGATGATGACCAGCAAAGCCTCGCCCGAATTGCGAATTGTGCTTACATAGAGCCTTTGTTCTTCGTTCATCGGGGTTTCGGTCAGCAGTTCGGTCATACCGACGATCCCGTTCATCGGCGTGCGAATCTCATGGCTCATATTGGCCAGAAAGGCGGATTTGGCGCGGTTTGCGGCCTCGGCCCGTTCACGTGCAGCGTTTAGCTCGGCCTCATGCCGGACCGAGGCTGTGATGTTCAACGCCAGGCTCAGCACGTCACCGCCGTGGCCCCGCTGATCAATCAGCCGGATATACTGGCCGTTCCACAACTGGATCACCTCGGGTTCGGGGTGCGGTTGCGCCCAGCGTGCAAGCATACGCGCCTGCCAGTCCGCGATATTCTCCGCGCCGATGTCCACGATACCTTCATGGGTCAGAATTTCGAGAATACGCGTGTAGCTGATCCCCGGCGCGACCTCTTCCAGCCCATCGAAAACGCTTAGGTAAGCGGCGTTGGCACCGATCAGTGTGTTGTTGCCGTCGAAAAAAGCAAACCCGTCAGGGATGGTCTGGATCGAATGCCACAGGCGGCGTTCAGCCACTTCGATCTTGGCATTGGCTACGGTCAGATCGGATTTGACCTTTTCGTTTTCATCGCGAACCGTCGCAACCTCGGCCTGAGTCTCATCGATCTGACGTGTCAATGCGATAGCATGACGTCCCAATTTGCGGTTGGCAGCAGACAACTCGGCCTGTTTCAGATGCAACAACCGCTCGGCCGCCAGTCGTGCGCGCCGTTCCTGCGCCAGTTTCTCAGCAAGACTCATGTAAAGTTTTCCCGCGATAATCTGCTCAGAGCATCGCGGTAGAGCATGAAAAAGTGCTTAAGCAGCGTTAGCGACGTCCCTCACGCAACCAACCGGCCAAGAGGAACCCGCCGGCCAGCAACAGCACCAGCCAGGGTGGAAGCAACCCGGCCTGTGTAACATCGCGGGTTTCATAGGCGTCGCGCGGGGTCAGACCAATCCAGCCCCGACCTGCTGCCGGTCGGCCCGCACGGACATTCCGTATTGAGGGCAGACCCTCTTCCAACCGGATCGTTCCTCCGCGCAGGCTGGCCAGAACGGGGCTTAGAATCTCATCGGTCGCGATCGTGCGCTCGAATTCCTTTGGTGCAGCAGGACCAAGACCGATCACGGCAGAATGCGCACCCTCTTCCAGACGGTACAGGCCAATTTCAGGGCCGAAGTACTGCGCCTCGAACCGACCGGGCGAGACTTCGTTTAGCGTAATCTCCAAGGTGTCGCCATTGGGGGGGGTGACGGTGACTGGGCCAACCTCATCCTCCAGCGTTTGACGGATAATGCGCATGGACTGGCCGTTCGCTTCGGCCCACAGCGCCTCTTCCTCAAGCTCGGGTTCTTTCATCATCCAATGCGCCAGCCTGCGGAGTAGTTCCAGCTGCGGGCCACCGCCCTCAAAGCCGCGGCTCCATAGCCAGGCGTGGTCTGATGCCATCAGCGCCACACGGCCTTCACCCACGCGATCCAACAGCAGCAACGGACGATCATCCACGCCGGTCATGAGCATATTGCCGGACAGCTGGCTGACATCGATCTGGCGCAGCCAAGCGCCCCAAGTCTCAGCATCGCCCAGATCAGCGGTAACCGGATGACGCTGGCCCAGATCGGTGACCATGGGCACGTACCGTTCCTCGTAAACCCGCGCACTGGGTTTTGCGGGCAGGACCGGCCCAAGCGGGGATCGGTACAGGCTGTCAGCCGTGGCAAAATCAGGGCCAGCAGCGACCAGCACCGCGCCACCATTGACGATATAGTCGCCAACATTATCCAGATAGATCGCAGGAAGGATGCCGCGCCGTTTGTAGCGGTCAAAGATGATCAGGTCGAAATCATTGATCTTCTCTAGAAACAACTCTCGCGTTGGGAAGGCAATCAGTGAGAGCTCATCCACCGGTACGCCATCCTGTTTTTCCGGCGGCCGGAGGATGGTGAAATGGACCAAATCAACCGAGCTGTCAGATTTCAGCAGGTTGCGCCAAGTACGCCCGCCCGGATGCGGCTCGCCCGATACCAGCAGAACACGCAGGCGATCCCGCACACCGTTCATCTGGATCAGAGCCGTGTTGTTGCGGTCGGTCAGTTCGCCCTCGGCCTGCGGGACCGTGAACTGGATGACGTTCCGACCACCATGCGGCAGCGTGATCGGGAGCTCGACGTCCAGACCGATTGGAATGGTGAACTGCTCGGGTTCACCTCCGTCGACGGAAATCTCAAGCGGAGCGTTAGTAACTCCAGCAGGCGCAGCGCCAGTATCTTCGACGCGCAGGGTCAGGGTCACGGGCTCACCGATAATGGCGAAGGCTGGGGCGTTACGCACGATCAGGCGCCGATCCCAATCGCCTTCGCGCCCGGTCTGCAACAGATGCATTGGAGCAGGCAGGTCGGGTGCCAGGTCTGCATCATGAACGATGCCGTCTGACACCACGATAATGCCCGCAATCCGCGCACGGGGTTCTTCGGCCAGTGCCGCGTTCAGCGCAGCCATGACCTGCGTGCCCTCGTCACCATCGCCGTCACCAACCTGGATGCGGCGCAGCTCGGTATTGTCTCGGGCTTCGATCTCGGTCGCGAGGTCGTTGGCAGCCTGAGCAGTCTGTTCGGCACGATCCGATAGGGTTTGACTGGCGCTTTCATCTTCGATCATCAACACGATGTCGGTAAGCGGCGCGCGATCTTCGACCTGATAGACAGGACCGCTAAGCGCCCCGAGGATGACCAAGGCCGCCAAGCCGCGCAGGGCCCAGCCCGACAGACCGCGCCAAAGCGCCAGAACCACACCTGACATGGCAATCAATGCCACGGCTGCCAGAAACGGCCACGGGATTAGCGGGTCAAAGATGACGGTTCCGGTCATTGTCCCAACCTGTCCAAAAGCGCGGGCACGTGAACCTGATCGGATTTGTAATTCCCGGTCAGCACATGCATTACCAGATTAACCCCAAACCGATTGGCCAACTCGCGCTGTCGTTCTCCGGCATAACCGCGACCCACGGGCAACAGGGACTGACCGTTGCGATCCACCGCCCAGGCCCCGGCCCAGTCATTACCGCCGATCACCACCGGGGTCACGTTATCGTTGAGGTTTCGGAAGGGCATTCCTTCGATCTGCTCGGCATCGGGTGGCGCGGCTTCGACCCAGACCTCGGTGCCAGAATATCGTCCGGGAAAATCCTGCAACAGGTAGAAGGCGCGAGTCAGCACGTGGTCACGCGGAACAGGCTCTAACGAGGGGATATTCAGCGGTGCCGCCAGCTGTTGTAGCTTGCGCCCATTGGGACTGGAGGCCCCGAAACCGGCGATATCGGCATCGCGCGTGTCAAACAGGATCATCCCACCCGACCGCAGATAGGCGTTCAGCTTTGCATAAGCTTCAACCGAGGGCTGCGGCTGGTCCGGAGTGACAGGCCAATAGAGCAGCGGAAAGAATGCAAGCTCATCACGTTCAAGGTCGATGCCAATCGGGTCGGCGGGTTCGACCGAAGTGCGAAAATGCAGCGTCTGCACCAACCCACGCAGCCCGGCCAGCGCGATATCGTCGACCTGAGCATTCCCGGTAAGTACATGGGCCAACACAAGCTCATGCGTCGCGTTCAATGCAAAATCGGTGTCTTCAGGGGTCTGCGCCCGCGCCTCGGGGGCAAGGAACACGGCAGTAAGCGCAAATGCAACAGGGGTTGCCTTGGCCAAGCGCCCCGACAACGCCAAAGACGCAATCACATCGATTGTCAGCAACAACAGTGCAAGGCCAAGCAACAGCCCTTCCAACGGAGTCTCATTGCTGATCTCCTGACCCCGGATTGGGACGTCAGACGGCCAGACCACCGGGGATAGTACAGCATCCTCGGCAAGAACATTCCGCGCCAGTTTCTGCTTGCCGTTTTCATAAAGCCCCGGGCGCAGGTCCGGCCCGATTTGCCCAGAAACCAGTTCGACTCCATCGACACCGGGCAGCGTTCCTGCGTCAGTCAAAACACCGAAGCCATCCATTATTTGAATCGGCTCCCATACGGTACCCTGCATCTGAGCCTCTTGACGCGATTTGGCAGCAGAGGCAACGGCAAGCCGGTCGAGCATTTCGACAAACAGCCCGGACAGCGGCAGGCTGGACCATTCCGCATCAGCCGTGACATGGAACAGAACCACCTGCCCCAGCCCCAGCGGTTTTCGGGTCACCAATGGTGTGCCATCCGACAGTGACGCAATGACCCGATCCGCCAAATTAGGATCTGGTTGTGCCATGACCTGAGTGCTCACAGAGACGTCCGCAGGAATCTTCAACCCATAGAACGGCGAGTTTTCAGTGAACGGAGCAAGCCCCTTCGCTTCACCCCAGCTCATGGCGCCGCCGACCGAGCGGCCACCGCTACGAAGTCGAACCGGCAACAGTGCATCCTCAGTATCGCGCCCCAGATCGCTGGCGGCCATGCGTGGGCCGGCAAAGCGCAGCAGTAGGCCGCCCTGTTCAACCCATTCGACGACTTCAGCCTGTTCCGACTCGGACAGCTTGGCCACATCCGCCAATACGATCACATCCGGGTTCGCGGGGAGAACCTCGGCCAGGCCGCCTTCGACAAAATCAGCGGTCGGAATCAGCACCTGTGTCAGGTAGTGAAGCGGCGACAGTAACTCTAACCCTTCGCGGTTCAGGGTACCTGCGATCAATGCCACTTCGCGCCGACGCAGGCTGTCATCTGTCAGTGTAATGGCACCGGCAGAGCGCTGGCCTTGAATCTCGAACCGTGTAATGCGTGCGCGCAGTTCCGATGGAAGCGCAAGATCAATTTCCGCCTGCGTAGAGCCGTTTTCGAACTCAAGATTGGTCGATTGCAGCACCCGCATTGCTCCTGCCGGGTCGCGCCCTTGCGCCAGAACGGTGACTCTTTCCTCTGGTCCTGGATTAGCGCGCTGTACGCTGAGTCGGATTGCGCCGTCCTGATAGGTGGCGGGCAAGATCGCGGTAACGGGTGCAGAGGATTGGTAGACAATCACGTCCCCACGCGCCTGCAGGGCAGAAGTCAAACGATCATGGCCGACATAGGACAGACGGTCGCTGAACCAATGGGTGTCGAAGCCACCTTCGACCTGTCCCAACGCGATCAGAGTTTGGTCAATCTGCGCTTCGGTTGGCTGCCACGGCATCGGTGTAAGGCCCGGCAGACGACCACGCCACGCCTCGGCGGCCTGAAACACAGGTGCCTCAGGCTCAGTCAGACGCAAGATCGACACAGGACGACCCGCCCGCCCGGCTTCCGTCAATTGCGCATCAATCTGATCAAGTGTCGAGGACCAACGTGTCGCGCCCCCCCAGCTTGCATCCAGCACCAGCAGAAGCGGCCCGGATCCGGTCTCATCGCGTGAGGGGTTCAGCACCGGCCCTGCCAGCCCGATGATGATCGCTGCGGCTGCCAGCATCCGCAGTAGCAGCAACCACCATGGTGTACGGTCCGAAACGCTTTCATCATCCTTCAATCCCAGCAGCAAGGTGACCGCCGGGAAAAGACGTCGGATCGGTGCAGGTGGGACGGCACGCAGAATCAACCACAAAATCGGAAGGGTCAGAAGACCCAGCAGCACCCAAGGCGCGGTAAATCCGATTCCTGCAAGAACCGTCATTGCGCACCCCCATCTAAGGCGCGATAAAGCCACAACAGAGCCGATTGAGCGCTGTCATCGGTGTGATGGAGCCCCATCTGCCAGCCAGTCGCGCGGCACAGGTGGGTCAGCGCATCCTTGCGCGCCGCTAAGCGATCCAGATAACGATCGCGCAAATCAGCGGCCTTCAAGGTTTCATGTCGAGCGGTGCCACCAACACTTTCAAAAATGGTACGTCCCGAATAGGGAAAGGACTCCTCGCTGGGGTCCAGAACCTGCAGCAACACGCCGCGCACGCCCCGGTCAGCGGCTTTGGTAAGGGCCAGCTCGACCTCGTCCAGCGGCCCAAGAAAATCCGAGATAAACACCGCACGCGCATGCGGGATCATGGCGCGGTGTTCGGGTGGCGCGTAATCGGTTTGCGCATCTTCAGACCAGGCTTGGGCCAGCCGAATGATCTGAGCATTCCCCCTGCGCGGGGGCAGCGTCGTGCCAGTCAGACCAACGCGCTCGCCACCACGCACAAGCAGGATAGCGGACGACAGCCCCAGCAGGCGCGCACGATCGGCCTTGGTCGGCAAGTTCTTGTCCGAAGCAAACCGCATCGACGCGCCCTGATCGACCCAAAGCATGATCGACTGTGCAATCTGCCATTCGCGCTCACGTACAAACTGCTGATCACCACGGGCCGAACGGCGATGGTCGATCAACCGGCGACTGTCGCCAATCTGCGCAGGGCGGTACTGCCAGAAATCATCCCCCAGACCCGAGCGTCTCCGCCCGTGATCGCCCAATAAAACGGTTCCGGCCAGATGCTCGGCCCGCGCCAATAACGGCGGCAACCGGGACGCTTCGGCCTCGGAGCGTTCGCGTAGGGTCTGGGCGGCGCTCACGCCGCGGCCTCAGTTCGGACCAGCCCAGTAGCGGTGGACTCAATCAGGTCAGAGAGGCTGTCACCACGTGCCCGCGCCGCGAAGTTCAACGCCATACGGTGGCTGAGAACCGGACGCGCCATGGTCAGAACATCCTCGGCATTGGGGGCCAAACGGCCTTCCAGCATCGCATTTGCGCGCACGGTCATCATCAGAGCCTGCGCAGCGCGCGGTCCGGGACCCCAGGCAACAGTTTCCTTCACCCGCTCTGACACACCTGCCTCATCCGGGCGGAAGGCGCGGACCAGATCGAGGATCAGTTCGACAACCGACTCTCCTACAGGCATCCGGCGCAACAGAACCTGTGCGGCCAGCAATTCTTCTTTGGTGAAAATCTGATGCGCCTCGGCTTCCTCAACACCCGTGGTAGCCAGCAGAATATCACGCTCGGTCTGGCGATCCGGATATTCCACGTCGACCTGCACTAGAAACCGGTCCAGTTGAGCTTCGGGCAATGGATAGGTCCCTTCCTGCTCAATCGGGTTCTGCGTTGCCAGCACATGGAACGGTACGCCCAATTCGCGGTCTTCGCCCGCGACTGTCACCGTACGCTCTTGCATCGCCTGCAACAGCGCCGATTGGGTCCGGGGACTGGCACGGTTGATCTCGTCCGCCATCAGCAACTCACAGAAAATCGGGCCGGAGATGAACCGGAAATGGCGGCTGCCATCTTCGGCAGTATCCAGCACTTCCGAGCCCAGAATATCAGCAGGCATCAGGTCCGGCGTGAACTGGATGCGGTTGCCATGCAGGCCCATCACGGTCGAAAGCGTCTCGACCAACCGCGTCTTGCCCAGCCCCGGCAGACCGATCAGCAGCGCGTGACCGCCGCACAAAAGCGCGGTCAGGGTCAGGTCCACGACCTTCTCCTGCCCGATAAAGCGGCGGGTGATCGAGGATTTGGCCTCTTGCAGCTTGTTTTCCAGCGCTTCGATCTCGGACACGAGGTCGGCAGGTTCGGACATGAGGTTCCCTTCCGTGGACTGTTATGATTGAAGTGTATCGCGCTGAGAGGAAATGGCAAAAGCAATGAGCGGACAAAAACCCGTGACCCCTTCACCAGACGGTCTGGCGGCTTCGGTCAAAGCGGCCAAAACGCGGGGTTTGCCGCCCGTTCACCTATGGAATCCTCCGTTTTGTGGCGATCTGGACATTCGGATCGCCAAAGATGGCACTTGGAGTTATCTAGGGTCACCGATCAACAGGGTCGAGCTTGTTAAGCTATTTTCCTCAATTCTTAAGAAAGAAGAGGGTGGGTACTTTCTCGTCACTCCCGCTGAAAAGGTGGGAATCACCGTCGAGGATGCGCCGTTTGTTGCCGTTGATTTTGAGCATGAGGGACAAGGCGAAGCCCAACGTCTGACTTTTACGACGCAAGTGGGCGATACAGCCATCGCCGGGCCCGATCACCCGATCCGCATTGTCCTAAATACGGAAACTGATGAGCCCTCACCCTACATATTGATGCGCGCGAATCTTGAGGCGCGCATTGATCGCAAGAGCTTTTACCGGTTGGTCGAGATCGCCAGACATCACGACGGTTGGTTTGGTGTCTGGTCGGACGGCCAGTTTTTCCCACTGATCGCATCTGATGTGCTAGAGGATTGAACCGGTCGCGGCTTGCGGTCCTGCGCCAGCACGACTGCAAGCGCCACCAGCGACGCGCCCAGCGCGCGGGTCCAGTTCCAGTCCTCGCCCAGCGCCATCATGATCACCATCACATAAAATGGTGCGATATTGATGTGGAATGACGCCAGGGCGACCCCTAGTTTTCCCACTGATGCTATGAAGAAAAATTGGCTCAGGCCCAGTGAGAACAGTGCGTAGAACACCAACATACCCATCTGCGCCACATCTACGGGGCGTGTAGGCAAGACCTCTAGCCCCAGCAATCCGGCTAACGGCACCAGAATGGCTGCGGTCGACAATCCTCCGACCAATGTAATGGTGCTACGGCCCAACTGGCTAAGCTCGGGGAAGTCGCGCGCAGTGGCCATGCTGGCCCAACAGAACAGCGCGGTAGACACCACTGCGCACATCGCGCCCAGTCCTAATTGTGCCGGTGCCACCGCGCTGGTGGCAATCAGGCCGCCAATGATTGAAATCACCAATCCCAGCGCAAAACTCCAGCGCAATCGCCGCGTTCCCGCCACAAGCTCCATGATCGTAGCGATCAAAGGCGCACACGAGGCGATAATGGCAACGGTAACTGGGTCGGTCAGCTTCTGCGCTACAAGGATCAGGAACATCCCCGACCCTAGCCCCAAACCGCCGACCAGGAGGGCATGGCCCCAACGGGCGCGCAATACCTGAGCCGGTCCGTCCAGAATCAGCCAGATTGGTACCATGACCAACACCGCAAGAGACATCCGTGCCGCGAACAGTGCGATAGGTGGCCAGCTTTGCAATAGGATCTCAGCCGCCGGGAACCCCGCCGCCCACGTCAGCATCGAAGCCACCGCCAGCGTATTTCCGGTGAACGCGGTCTGTCGACCGTCAGATACAGCTATAGCGGTCCCGCGCGCGGGTTCAGGGCTCATGGCCATCGTGATCAGACCTTATTGTTGGCGCGGCCCTCGCAACGGGATACCGCTTGAGCCTGATGGTCCCTGATTCGAAAGCCTTTATCTGGCCGATTTTCGACAATCTGTCGTTTTCAGTCTCTTTCACGTGGCCGTCGTGATCGCTAGGCTCTGCAAAGTTCGACACCGGATGCCCGATGCCCAGATTTGCCGCCAATCTTTCACTGCTGTTTGCAGAACTGCCCTATCTCGACCGGTTTCAAGCCGCCGCGCAGGCCGGGTTTACGGCTGTTGAAATTCTCTTCCCCTACGACCTCGCAGCCAAAGAGACCCGCCGCGCGCTGCTGTCCAGCGGGCTTGATCTGGTGCTGATCAACGCCCCGCCCCCGAATTATACCGGCGGTGAACCGGGTTACGCCGCCATGCCCGGCAGCTCCGACCGGTTTAAGTCCGATATCCGGCGCGTTCTGCGCTACGCGGATGTGCTGCGGCCAGAGATGATTCACGTTATGTCCGGATTTGCTTCTGGTCCCGAGGCCCTGCGTTGTTTTGTCGAGAACCTGCAATGGGCGGCAGATCTTGCGCCGGCACAGCGGTTTACAATCGAACCGCTCAACCCCGTATCGCAACCTGGTTACTTCTTGAACAATTATGATCTGGCCGCCGAAGTGCTGGACCGCGTCGACCGCGCAAATGTCGGCCTACAATATGACAGTTTTCATGCACAGATGATCCACGGCGATGCGCTGGCGATTTGGCACCGTTTTCAGCCCCGTATTGTCCATGCACAGATCGGGGCTGCGCCGGATCGCTCGGAACCCGGGCTGGGTACAATGGACTTTGCCGCGTTGTTTGCTGCGATGGACCACTCGGATTACAGCGGCTGGGTCAGCGCCGAATACAACCCCTCAACTCGGCGGACTGAGGACTCACTGGCTTGGATACAGTATTAAACCCTATATGAACGCTGGATTTTCAGACTGAAATGGCGCAATTGAGGGCATCGACACGCCAAGGATGCCCCGCATGATATCTGCCCGCTATGCCAATGCCCTGTTCGCCTTGATCATGTCCGGCCTGATGTCCTGCGTCGTCACCGGCATAGCCACGCTAAAAGCTATCGGCTTCAGCCCTTCAACACTCGGAGACTGGATGGCCTCTTGGGCCTTTTGCTGGCCTATCGCCTTTACCGTCATCCTGACGCTGGGCCCTTTCGTAAAACGCCTGATCGCCCGACTGGTCAGGCCAGAAGCCTGACCCGCTGCAAAGAGGGCCCGCAGGGCTTGATGAGCAGCGCCGCCCCTAATGGGCCTCGGCCCAGTTCGCGCCTTGTCCGGCATCCGCGACCAGCTTAATATCCAGCTTCACTGCCGGATCTGCTGCCCCTTCCATCACCGCGCGCGCGACCGAAATGGTTTGATCAACAGCCTCTTCAGCCACTTCGAACAGCAGCTCGTCATGCACCTGCAACAGCATCTTGGCGGGCAAGCCGTTGATCGCATCCGGCATCCTCACCATCGCGCGCCGGATCACATCTGCTGCCGTCCCTTGGATCGGAGCATTGATCGCAGCACGACGCGAGAACCCCGCATGCGGCCCCTTGGCATTGATCTCGGGTGTATGGATTTTCCGGCCGAACAGGGTCTGGACATAGCCATTCTCTTTGGCAAACGCGATCGTGTCGTCCATATAGCGCCGGATGCCGGGGAAACGTTCGAAATAGCGATCGATGAAACCCTGCGCATCCGCCCGGGGAATGCGCAGATTGCGCGCCAGCCCAAAGCCCGAAATGCCGTAGATCACACCAAAGTTGATCGCCTTGGCCTGACGACGGATATCCGGCGTCATCTCGTCCAACGGAACATCAAACATCTCGGACGCCGTCATTGCGTGAATGTCCAATCCATCCGCAAACGCCTGTTTCAGGGTCGGAATATCGGCGATATGGGCCAAAATCCGAAGCTCAATCTGGCTGTAATCAAGGCTGACCAGCACATTGCCCGGCTCGGCAATGAACGCCTCACGTATGCGCCGACCTTCCTCAGTCCGCACCGGAATGTTTTGCAGGTTCGGATCGGTCGAGGCCAGTCGGCCCGTATTCGCCCCCGTAATCGAATATGACGTATGCACCCGGCCCGTATCAGGATTGATATGGGTCTGCAGCGCGTCCGTATAGGTCGATTTCAGCTTGGAGAGTTGCCGCCAGTCCAGCACCCGGCGCGGCAGTTCATGTTCGGTCGCAAGGTCCTCAAGAATGTCCGCCCCGGTCGAGTACTTACCGGTCTTGCCCTTCTTGCCGCCCTCAAGCCCCATTTTGTCGAACAGGATTTCACCCAGTTGCGCCGGCGAACCGACGTTAAAGTTCTCACCCGCCAATTCGTGGATTTCAGCCTCTAATCCGGCCATCTTCTGCGCAAATGCATTTGACATTCGGCTGAGAACATCGCGATCGACCTTGATGCCATGCATCTCCATTTCTTTGAGAACCGGCACCAATGGACGTTCAAGTGTTTCATACACCGTCGTCACCTGCACCTGATGCAACTGCGGCTTGAACAATTTCCACAGGCGAAGGGTGATGTCCGCATCCTCGGCAGCGTAGGCCGTGGCCTCGTCAATCGGCACCTTGTCGAAAGTGATTGCAGACTTGCCCGAGCCAAGCAGAGGTTTGATGGGAATCGGCGTATGGCTCAGATAGCGTTCAGATAGCGTATCCATGCCATGCCCATGCTCACCGCCGTGCATGGCGTAGGACATCAGCATCGTGTCGTCGATGGGGGCGACGTCGACGCCATATCGCTTAAAGATTTTGGCATCGTATTTCATGTTCTGTCCGATCTTCAGGATCGACGGATCCTCAAACATCGGTTTCAGCAAGTTTAGAGCCGCATCCAGCGGCATCTGTCCATCGGCCAGCGCATCCGATCCGAACAGATCATCGGTCGCGCTTTCACGGTGAGTCAACGGGATGTAACAAGCCTCACCCGCCTCGACACATAGCGAAATCCCGACCAAATCGGCGATCATCTCATTCAAGCCGGTGGTCTCGGTATCCACCGCAACCCAGCCGCGCTCGTATGCCTGATCGATCCATTTCTGCAATGCCGCAGCATCGCGCACGCATTCGTATTTCGATGCATCAAATGGGACGTCTTCGGCCTGTGACTCCGCCTCAGGCGTGGATATCTCGGGGATGACGGGGGACTCGACGCCCAGCTTGTCAGCAATGCGTTTGGTGAGCGTCCGAAATTCCATCTCTGCCAGAAACTTCATCAAAGTCTCAGCATCGGGATCCTTCACCTCAAGGTCATCCAGAGTGAAATCCAACGGTGTGTTTTCATCCAATTGCACAAGTTTCTTCGAAAGCTCGATCTGGTCGCGCTTATCGATCAGAGTCTGGCGGCGCTTGGGCTGTTTGATCTCTTCAGCGCGATCCAGTAGGGTTTCCAGATCGCCATATTCATTGATCAACAGCGCTGCCGTCTTAACACCAATGCCCGGAGCGCCCGGTACGTTATCCACCGAATCCCCGGCCAAAGCCTGCACATCGACAACCCGCTCGGGCCCGACGCCGAACTTCTCAACTACCCCGTCGCGATTGATGCGCTTGTTCTTCATCGCATCCAGCATCTCGACACCGCCACCCACAAGCTGCATCAGGTCTTTGTCAGAACTGACAATGGTCACCCGCCCACCGGCCTCACGCGCCTGAACGGCGAGGGTCGCGATAATGTCGTCGGCTTCATAGCCTTCAAGTTCTTTGCAGGCGATGTTGAACGCCTTGGTGGCTTCGCGAGTCAGCGGCATTTGCGGGCGCAAATCCTCGGGCATCGCTTCACGGTTGGCCTTGTAGAGATCATACAGGTCATTACGGAACGTATGCGAGCCCTTGTCGAAGATCACCGCAACATGGGTCGGCGCATCCGGCCCGGCGTTCCCTTCGACATATTTCTGCAGCATGTTGCAAAAGCCCGACACGGCCCCAATTGGTAGCCCATCCGATTTCCGCGTCAACGGCGGTAAAGCGTGATAGGCGCGGAAGATAAAGGCTGATCCATCAATCAGATGCAGATGGCAGCCTTTTCCGAATTGGGTGGTGGTCATATGAGACTCCTGCGCTGGGTTGCGCCAAGTTGTACAGAAGGGCTGCACGAAAGACGAGGCCGCCTGGCCAATTCGTTGCGACCTAATTTGCCCGTGGTCTGGCCTTAGCTATTCGAAAAGGTGCGCTTATCTGCATTCCAAGCCAAACCTGCTTTTTGCGCGATCAACGAGAACTGTTTGTTCAGCGAGCGATCATTCAGACGTTGGGACAGGCTGCGCAGTGGGATGAGGTTCCGTTCTCCATATCCGTCGATCAGGAAGCAGGCCGGACCAGCGCCCCTTGTCCCGTAGACAATATTCGAACTTTTGACGTCGCGTGCGACGATGTGAAGGTCAAACATCTGCCCGACGAATGCATTCAGCGCATTCAAAACCGGGGCGTCCAATCCACTACGGCAAACTTCATACAGCTTTGGTGCAAGCCCGCCATCAAGGCCAGAAATGCGCTCAACCACAACCCCCGCCCCATGCGTCGTCTGAACCACGCCCAACATCCTGGACAGGGGTGAACGCTCAATTTCCGTCCCGAGTTTCAGCGATACCCGCAGCTCGCATTCCAGCTCTTTCAATGTGCTGCGATACTGCGCCTCCGGGAACAGTTTCCATGCCAGTCGCTTTCCAAGCCTGTGCGAGACACGATCTTGGGACCTGGTAAAAACTTTGATCAGAAGGTCAGGATGACCGGGAAAGTCATAGACACTGCGCACAGTCCCGTTCGCGATTGGCTGGCTGTCGGAAAGGTCAATCGTTTTGGCTGTGAACAGCATTATCCATCCTCGCCAGTTACGACCGCCTGCCGTCCTGGTCGCCCTTACGCGTCCTGACCAGAGTCCTCACCACGCAGCACGTATTTGCAATCGCAATAGGGGCACTCGACCCAACCAGTGTCTTCGGGAATCTGCAGCCAGACGCGCGGATGACCCAGCGCACCCTCGCCACCATCGCAGGCGACGCGGGTATTTTCGACAATCTTGGTTTCCGGCGCTTCGATGGTCACGGCTGGCGATCCTTCTTTGGTTGTCGGCCTCGCGGGCATGTATTAGGTGCGTTTATGGGCGATGAGCAAACCGGGGGCAAGGGCCACATGTCCGATGCGGCAATCACAATCAGATCACTGCGCAAGACCTATCGCGGCGGCAAGGGCCAGCCCGAGAAACAGGCTTTGAAAGGGATCGACCTGACGGTACCGCAGGGGTCCGTTTTCGGTCTGCTTGGCCCGAATGGAGCCGGCAAATCGACCCTGATCAACATTCTGGCGGGGCTGGTGGTCAAAACGTCTGGCAGAGTCTCGATCTGGGGCTTCGACCAGGATCAAAACCCGCGCCAATCCCGCGCCGCCATCGGCGTGATGCCTCAGGAATTGAACCTTGATCCGTTCTTTACACCTCGAGGCGCATTAGAAGTTCAGGCCGGGCTGTACGGTGTTCCCAAGTCTGATCGGCGAAGCGATGAGATCCTCGACCTCGTTGGCCTTGCCGACAAGGCCGAGGCCTATGCGCGCACGCTTTCGGGCGGAATGCGGCGGCGTCTGCTGCTGGCCAAAGCGCTGGTGCACCATCCCAAGATTCTGGTGCTCGACGAACCCACGGCGGGTGTGGATATTGAACTGCGACAGATGCTTTGGGCCAATGTGCGTAAGCTGAACGAACAGGGCATGACCATCATCCTGACCACGCACTATCTGGAAGAAGCGCAAGAGATGTGTGACGAGATCGCCATTATCAACCACGGCGAAAAGATCGCACAAGACAGCACGGCCAATCTGCTGGGCCGCATGGACAGCCGGACCATGGTGATCGTGCCGGATAGCCCCATACAGACTCTGCCTGTAGCGGATAACGTGATTGCAGCGCAACGTGAGAACGGCGACCTTGTGCTACAATACCACAGCAACCTAACTACAGCCGAGCAGGTGCTGGAATCTGTACGTCAGGCCGATATTCGCATCCAGGACGTCCGCACTGAAGAAGCTGATCTTGAGGATGTGTTCCTTGCGTTGACCTCCAGTCGGGTCGACGACGCAACTGTCAACGACCCGAACCAACCACATCGGGGGATGCACCGCGTCAAGCTTTAGACACGATCGATCCGTGCGTGATAACAGTTGTTCAGAGCAGATCGGATGTGGATGTAAGCGACATCAGCGCGGGAGAAGATTTTTTTAGCCGCCTCATGCAACTGCGCCTGTGGGGTGATGATCCCGGTTCCATAGACAATTCGGTCGTCCGGACCATACCCTTTGATCAGGTAGTTGGGCGAGTCGGTCAACGCCTCGGGCAGCACATCCTCACTTTCATAGCGTGCGCAGGGGTCGGCACAAAGGAAGATCGGTCCAGTCTCCGCATAAGGCTGCGTTTCCGGGAAGGGTCGGTGCGCCAACACCAGCATCTCTTTGCCTTCCGGTATGTATTTCAAACAATGACGGCATGGGTTGCCCGCCCCATTGGAAATCGCACGCTCTGGTGGGTTTCCATATCCATCCGGCGCACCGGCGCGATATGCCTGAACCTGCTGTGTTGGTAGGGCTGAAATTCCGTGCATGATGTTTCTCCTTGATTTGAGATGATCATGGCAATCGCTTGTTTTGTACTCGACCCGTTTCCTGCGTATTGCAAAATCTGCAACCCTGCCTGCAAAAGAATGTTAGCGATAAAATAAGGGCTACCCGTCAGACCAATTTGGGTCTAAGCAAACATCAAACACCCCAAACGATCCATCTATGATTGAGGCTTTTGTCATGAGCGCTCAGAACTCCACCCTTCGTGGGCTTGCCTTTGCGTTCTTAGGCTTTGCCGTCTTTGCGACGCATGACGTGCTGATCAAGGTGCTGGGTGGCACCTATTCGGTTTTGCAGATCATCTTCTTTGCGACGCTGTTTTCCTTTGTCCCCATGGCAGTAACAATTCTGGCCGATCGGACCACTGGGAATTTCCTGCCGCGGCATCCGTGGTTGGTGCTGTTGCGATCAGCGACGATGATCATGGCCATGTCTTGTGCCTTCTACGCTTTTTCGGTGCTGCCGCTGGCCGAAGTCTATTCCCTGCTATTTTCCTTCCCGCTGATCGTAACTGTTCTGTCGATTCCGATTCTGGGTGAGGTGGTCCGAGCCCAAAGGTGGGCGGCCGTGGGCGTCGGCCTGATCGGCGTCCTGATCGTCTTGCGCCCTGGCGCGACCGAAATCACCCTGGGCCATTTAGCGGCTCTGGCAGCAGCCTTCTGCAGCGCATTTGCTTCGGTTCTTGTCCGCAAAATCGGGAATGAAGAACGCTCTGCCGTCCTGATCCTTTATCCTATGCTGCTGGCCATCGCCGCCATGAGCGTCGCCCAACCGGCAGTTTATCAACCACCATCATTGCTGCATCTGGCGATGATGGCGTTTGTCGGGGTGTTCTCGGTAATCGCACAGCACCTGATCATCCTTGCTTATCGCGCCGCCCCCGCCGGCGTCATTGCGCCCAGTCAATACAGCCAGATCATCTGGGCCACGATCTTCGGCGTGATTTTCTTTGGCGAGCATCCGGATATCTGGGTCGCGGTTGGTGCGAGCGTCATCATTGCATCCGGCGTCTTTGTGGTCTGGCGTGAGAGCCGATCAAACACTACCTCTGCTAATACGCCTGTGCTGCGCGTCAGGTCGCCCCGGTCAGATACTGGAGCGACGAGGCCCGGAGAATAAGAAACGGCGCGCATTGCAGCGCGCCGTGCAATCCATTTCAGCCCTTATAGAGCCTTAGTAGACGACCACTGATCGGATACTCTCGCCCTTATGCATCAGGTCGAAACCGTGGTTGATGTCATCCAGGCCCATGGTGTGGGTAATCATGGGGTCGATCTCAATCTTCCCGTCCATGTACCAATCCACGATTTTCGGGACGTCGGTGCGTCCACGCGCTCCGCCAAACGCGGTGCCACGCCATGAGCGGCCAGTAACCAGTTGGAACGGTCGAGTCGAGATTTCAGCGCCCGCAGGTGCCACACCGATGATGATCGATTCACCCCAGCCTTTGTGAGCCGATTCCAGCGCTGCGCGCATCACGCCAACATTGCCTGTGGCGTCAAAGGTATAGTCGGCACCGCCCTTGGTCAGATTGACCAAATAGGGCACCAGATCACCTTCAACCTCGGACGGGTTGACGAAGTCGGTCATGCCGAACTTGGTCGCCATTTCCACCTTGGCTGGATTCAAATCAACGCCCACGATCTGATCCGCGCCAGCCAGACGCAGGCCCTGAATCACGTTCAGGCCGATACCGCCCAAGCCGAACACGATGGCACGGCTGCCAATTTCTACCTTGGCAGTGTTGATCACCGCGCCAATTCCGGTGGTCACGCCGCAGCCGATATAGCAGATCTTGTCAAAGGGCGCGTCCTCACGCACTTTGGCGAGCGCGATTTCAGGCAGAACCGTATGGTTCGAGAAGGTCGAGCAGCCCATGTAGTGCAGGATCGGATCGCCATCCAACGTAGAAAAACGCGAGGTGCCATCCGGCATGAGGCCCTGGCCTTGGGTTTCGCGAATTGCCTGGCACAGGTTGGTCTTGGGATGCAGGCAGTATTCGCACTCACGGCACTCGGGCGTATAAAGCGGGATGACGTGATCGCCGGGTTTCAGGCTGGTTACACCCGGGCCGACCTCAAGCACGACACCTGCGCCTTCATGGCCCAGAATGGCGGGAAACAAGCCTTCAGGGTCGGCGCCCGACAGTGTGAATTCATCGGTATGGCAAATGCCTGTCGCCTTGATCTCGACCAGAACCTCGCCCGCTTTGGGGCCTTCAAGGTTTACGTCCATCACTTCCAAAGGTTTGCCTGCCTGAACGGCGACGGCGGCACGGGTACGCATGGTGCTTGTCTCCCTGTCTGTTTTGCCCGACCCTGCGTCAAATACAGGGTTTTTTCAACTGCGCTTTCATGACAGGTTGGCTAAATCTTTGATATTTCAGAAACGACATCACCAGAAAGCCCTGCGCCAATGTACCGTTTATTTCCGATCCTAATTCTTCTGACCGCATGTTCTGAGACCTCTGAACCGCAGGACGCGGCGCTTGAACTAGAGGAGGCACCGGTTGATCTTGCATTTTGTAAGGGAGAACCGTTTGCGAACACCATTGGTGAGCCGGTTTCAACCATACAAGCCCAACTGCCTGAACGGTCGCGCGTTCTGGGCCCGGATGATATTGCCACGCAGGATTATCGCATCGACCGGCTGAACGTTTATGTGAACGGCGCAGGCACAATTCAGAGGCTTACCTGCGGATAGGGTCACTTTCCCCGGTACACCAGAATATCGGGCAAATAATCGATCAGGCGCACAACCCATGAGAACGGTACCGGGAAATCGGTTCGAAACCGGCGACGGGACATGGCGCGCACTACGCGATCGGCCGCATCTTCGGGTGTCATCAGCATCGGCATTTTGAAACTGTTCTTGTCGGTCAGACGGGTCTTGATGAACCCCGGATTGACAATGCGCACCGTCACGCCTGACCCTGCCAGATCGTGCCGCATGGTCTCGGCCAGCGAGATCAGCGCAGCCTTGCTGGCCCCGTACGAGATCGCATTGGGAAGCCCATGATACCCGGCAAGCGACCCGATCAGCGTGATATCACCACTGCCTGAGCCCACAAATCCTGGGACGGTTTCACCCAACACCCGAAGCGCACCGGAATAGTTCACATCGCTGATCGCCAAAGCAGCATCGGTGTCCCAATCTGACGTACTGATCGGCTCATAGGCGCCTGCGTTGTAGACAAGCGCGTCAATTGAGCCAGCCTCCACCACAGCGCGGCGCACAGTGTCGAGATCAGTCACATCCATCGGTACAGCACGTGCATTAGGCAAGGTGCCACAGATTTCATCCAATCGCTCGGCATTGCGAGCAGAAAGGATCAGATGTGCGCCTTCGCGGCTCAGCTTTTCGGCCAAGCAACGACCCAGCCCTTCGCTGGCGCCAATGATCCAATAGGTTTTTCCGTCAAAACTGCTCATGCGTAAGTCTTTTTTCGTACTACTAGGTCGAATACGTTCTGACAGCAGCAATGGATCACGCCCAGCGCTCGTAGCATTCGGCCAGATAACACTACATAGAGCGTCGGAAAAAAACTTCTAACGCGGTTGATCCAAAGCCTCATTCCCTGCGTATCTTGTTGTAAATACCGAATAACGAGGATGGAATGTTCGACGAAACCCGGGGCGTACGCAAGAAAATCGCAGTCATAGGCGCAGGCATTTCAGGTCTCTCCGCAGCTTATTACCTTTCCGAAGACAACGATATAACCGTGTTCGAGGCTGAGCCCCGACTGGGCGGCCACGCCCGCACGGTGATCGCCGGAAAGAACGGAGATCAGCCGGTAGATACCGGTTTCATCGTCTTCAACTATGTCACATACCCCTATTTGACCCGGCTGTTTGATGAGCTGAACGTGCCAGTTACTAAAAGTGAGATGAGCTTTGGCGCAACTATCGACAATGGCCGCATCGAATATGGGTTGAACAATCTGCGCACTTTGACCGCGCAGAAACGCAACCTCGCGCGTCCAGCCTATTACAAGATGATCGCCGATATCCTGCGGTTTGGCAAAGAGGCCCCCGAAGCCGCGCAGGACGACGACACCACGATCGGTGAGCTTGTGGATCAACTGCGTCTCGGCCACTGGTTCCGGCACAATTATCTGATGCCGATGTGCGGCGCGATCTGGTCAACTCCGGTCGAGTTCGTCGATCAGTTCCCAGCCCGCTCGCTGGTGCAGTTCTTCCGCAATCACGCGCTGCTGGCCTCGGGCCGTGCCAATCAGCACCAGTGGTACACCGTGAAAGGCGGCAGCATCGAGTATGTCCGCCGGATCGAAACTGCGCTACGTGCGCGCGGTGCTGACATCAGACTGTCCGCACCCGTGCAGCGGATCGAGCGGCATGATCTGGGCGTCACCGTCCATGCAGGAGGTGAGGCCGCTCTGTTTGACGAAATCATACTGGCAACCCATTCCGATCAGTCTCTCGCCATCTTGGGTGATGCAGCGACCGAAGCGGAAAAAGCGGCGCTCGGCGCGATTAGATATCAACCGAACAAAGCTATCCTGCACTGTGATCCCCGCCAAATGCCCAGGCGGCGTGCTTGCTGGTCCAGTTGGACCTATCGATCGCAAAAGGGCAATGTTGGGGTCACATATTGGATGAATCGGCTTCAGAATATCCCCGACAGTGACCCACTGTTTGTGACCCTGAACGCCGCATCAGACATTCCCGCGGGCAAAATCTATGACGAGGTCGAGTTCGCCCATCCGGTGTTCGACAAAGCCGCCCTGCGCGCGCAAGGGCAAATCCGCGAGATGCAGGGACAGAACCGAACCTGGTTTGCCGGGGCGTATAATCGGCATGGTTTCCACGAAGACGGGATTGCCAGCGCAATGCATGTTGTCGAGCGCCTCACCGCCATCCCGCAGAGCATCGGAGCTGACAATGGTATCCCTGAAACGGACCTCGCTGTTTCGGCCAGCGTATAGAACCTGTTGCGCTGCGCTGCTGTCACTGGCGCTGATGGTCCCCGGCGGACTGGCGGCTTCGCCTTTGTCGGATGCAATCAAAGACCCTAAGCTGCGCGGCACCGGGACATTCCGTTTTCTGGGGCTGCCGCTCTATGACGCCAAGCTTTACACGCCCGGCGGTGCCGCATTCAGCTGGAATCAGAATTTCGGACTGCAACTGACCTACCGAAAAAACCTGAAACAAAAAGCGCTGGTCGAGTCGACCCTGGAAGAGATGGCCCGACAAGGCAATTCTGCGCCGACGGAAGCCCAATTGCAGGGCTGTTTTCAGGCGGTCAGCAAAGGCGATAGCTATCTGGCCATCGCACAAGGCCCCAACAGCGTCAGCTTCTGGCGCAACGGAAGCAAAACCTGCACCCTGACAAATCCGGGTATCACACGCAGCTTCATGTCAATTTTTCTGGGTAACAATACACGATCCGCCTCGTTCACACAGCAGTTGAAGGGGCAGTGATGCTGTACCCGCGTGTCAGCCTCTATGCGCTGATGCTTGCTGCAGCAGGTATCCCGCTTTACATCCACCTGCCGCGCTTTGCCGCCGTGAATCTCGGTATCGGGCTGGGGGTCATTGGCACCATTCTGCTGGTCATTCGGCTCGTCGATCTGGTCCAAGATCCACTGATTGGCTGGGCCATTGATCGCTGGCCCGGTGGGCAAATGTTGTTTGCCGCCGCCTCTGCGCTGGGTCTGGCGATTGGATTTCCATTGCTGTTTGGTTTGCCAGAAGGGGCAAGTATCGCTGTATTAGTGTCTATTCTGATCCTGTTATTCTCGGCCTACAGCCTCGGGACCATCTTGCTTTATGGCCGCAGCGCCACGCTGGCGAAACAGGCTAGCGCGAAGGAACTGATGACACTGGCCGCCTTCCGCGAAGGCGGACAACTGACCGGAGTTATCATAGCAGCCGCAGCACCCGCTGTGTTCGTGGCGCTTGGCGCAGCCGCGCAAGGGTATCCGGCCTTTGGAATGTTTCTCGGGCTTCTGAGCGTTGTGACTCTGGCTGTTACGCTGCCAATTTGGCGACGCACGCCGATCACCGGTCAAGGGCTGTCCTTTGCAGGCTTAGGACAGGCGGGGGCTTTACGTCTGCTTGCCCTTGCGTTGGTCAACAGCCTGCCCGTCGCCATCACCTCGACCCTGTTTCTGTTCTTTGTTGAAGATCGGCTGCAACTACCAGGCAAAGCGGGGCCATTGCTGATCCTGTTCTTCCTCAGCGCCGGGCTCAGCGTTCCGTTCTGGGCCAGGCTCAGCAACCGAATTGGCCCGAAACAGACTCTGATGATCGCCATGCCGCTGGCCATTCTCGGCTTTGTCGGGGCCGCTCTTCTAGCCCCTGGGAATCTCATCGGTTTCGCCATCATATGCCTCGCATCCGGCGCGGCGCTTGGGGCGGACATGGTTGTCCTGCCCGCTATGTTCTCGGTCGTTCTGACCCGGGCCGGGCTGAACGCATCTGCTGCGTTCGGCATCTGGTCTTTCGCAGGTAAGCTGGGTCTAGCTCTGGCCGCCTTTTTCACACTGCCGCTACTGGAACGCAGCGGCTTTACACCTGGACAGGCCAATTCTGCCGAGGCTTTGAATACACTCACCCTCGCCTATGCGGTGCTGCCCTGCATCTTGAAACTCGGAGCGTTTGGCATGGTCCTGACTCTCCCGACAGAGGTCTCTGCCAAATGAAAACGCTCCTGATCTGTCTGCTTGCGATTTTTGCGCTGTTTGCTGTGAAGAACCGGTTCCTCAGTTTCCGCTCGCAATCACCCTCCGACTACAGCGGAACCGGGCCTGAGTTTTCGCTGAAGAAGAACCTGAATGGAGAGATCCTGTCGGAAGGGCTGATCTATGGCCCCAACGGCAAGATGTCGAACAGCTTTGTCGCGCGTATGGTCGGCGAATGGGATGGCAACACCGGTACGCTTTCCGAGTATTTCACCTATTCCAACGGCAAACAGATGACCCGCAAATGGCATCTGACGTTAGGCACGGGTAACACATTCACCGCAACAGCGGACGATATAGTCGGCGAGGGCAAAGGCGTGATTTCGGGCTCAACCGTCAAGCTGACCTATCGCATCATCCTGCCCGAGGACGCGGGCGGGCATACACTGGATGTGACCGACTGGATGTATCTGACGGAGAACGGTGTAATCATGAACCGGTCCGAGATGCGAAAATTCGGGATCAAGGTGGCCGAGCTGGTCGCCACGATGCGCCCTGCGCCTGAAGTGAAATCCACCCATCTGCATGGCGCAAACGGCCACGATGCAGACTCTGAGCTGAGGGTTTTGCAATGATCGCCCGCCGTACCCTTATTGCAGGTGTCGCGATCGCGGGGTTGGCCATCCTCGCCGCATGCTCGGCCAAACCGCGTATACCAAAAACGTTTCTGTCAGATCGTCAGCTGAACCTTGAAGAGTTCTTCGAAGGTAAGACTGTCGCTTATGGTCAGTTTCAGGATGTACTAGGTAATGTCCCGCGTCGCTTCCAGGTCGATATTGACGGCACATGGGACGGAGAGACTCTGACGCTAGTTGAAGATTTCGTCTATGACGATGGTGCGACTGAACAACGGATCTGGACCCTGACCAAGACCGGCGATGACACCTGGACCGGCACCGCTCCCGGTGTGCTGGGCACAGCCAGTGGGGTCGAAAGGGGCGATACGTTTAACTGGAAGTACAAAATCGACCTGCCCGTCAAAGACGGCACCATGCGTGTCAATTTCGATGACTGGATGTGGTTGTTGTCGGATGACCGGTTATTGAACCGAGCCTATGTTTCGCGTTTTGGCGTAAGGCTGGGTGAGGTCATATTGTACTTCGAGAAGAAGTAGCCACCCCGCCAGCACAGCCAGCGGGGCAAAAATGTATCAGACGGTTCCGCCCAGACTGCCTTCAAGCTCGACCATCTCCTGACCACCGGCCATCAGGTCCTGCAGCTCTTCCGGGGTGATCTGACCGCGCTGCGCCGTACCCAGCGTCTGCCCGCGATTGAGTACCGTGAACCTGTCACCAACCGCCAGTGCATGGCGGACGTTGTGAGTAATGAAGACCACCGCGATCCCCTGCTTGCGCACCTTGTCGATGGTCGCCAGAACGTTGGCTGTTTGGCGCACCCCAAGGGCCGAGGTCGGTTCATCCAAGATCAGAACCTTCGCCCCGAAATGCACCGCCCGCGCGATGGCGACGGTTTGGCGTTCACCACCTGACAGCGTGCCCACCGCCTGATCAGGGCCGCGCAAGTTGATCCCCATTTTCTTCATCTCTTCCATCGTGACCTTGTTGGCATAGTCATGATCAAAAAAGTGAAGAGGTCCGACCTTCTTTACCGGCTCATTGCCCATGAAGAAGTTGCGCGAGACCGACATCAACGGGATCATGGCCAGATGCTGGTGCACGGTTGCGATCCCGGCCTCGATGGCATCACGCGGGTCGGCGAAATGCATGGGGTGGCCTTCGAACAGGATTTCTCCGTGGGTGGGCTGGTGCACGCCCGACATGGTTTTGATGAAGGTCGACTTGCCCGCACCGTTGTCGCCGAGAAGGCAGTGACATTCACCGGGAAACACGTCCACCGAGACACCCGCCAGCGCGATCACGCTGCCGAAGTGCTTTTCGATGTTTTTCATCTGGATGATGGGTTCATGTTCGGGATTCATATCAACGCTCTCCCGTGATGATGCGGCGAATATAGGTGTTGAGGATCACAGCCCCCAGCAGGATCACCCCAAGGAAGACCCGGAACAGCGAGCTTTCGACACCGGCAAAGAACAACCCCTGTTGCACCACGCCAAAGATCAACGCGCCCAGCGCCGCGCCCAGTACCGAGCCGTATCCTCCGGTCAGAAGCGCGCCGCCGATGACCACGGCGATGATCGCCTCGAACTCTTTTAGCAGACCCCGGTCAGCACCAGCCGATCCGAACTCCATCACCTGGCAGACAGCGAAGACAGTGGCGCAGAAGGCCGTGAACATAAACATCAGAATCTTGACCCGGTTCACAGGCACACCCGAGTTGCGCGCCGCCTCAGCATCCCCGCCCGAGGCGAAGATCCAGTTGCCGAACCGCGTTTTGGTGAGCAGCACGTGACCAAAGATGATCAGTGCGATCGCCCAAACGATCAGCATTGGAATACCATCCACAACTGGCTGACCGGCGCGAGTGCCACGCTCGAATACGGCGATGATCCCGGCATCCCCGAGCCATTGGAACAATCCCTGCAAAATTTTACCACCAAAGATCGGCGCCAGCCAATCGCCTTCGGCCGCGTCCTTTACGCCGCCAATGATAGTTTTACGCTCGATCACCTGCGGCAGGAAGATGGTGAAGCCGCGCAAGATGAACAGGAAGGCCAGCGTTACGATAAAGCTAGGCAGCCCAGTCCGGATCACGATCCAACCGTTCAGCGCGCCGATTGCCACCGCCATCGCAAACGTGACGATAATGGCCATCCAGACCGGCCACGCCAGCGTGACCGAAAAAATTGCGATCATCATGCCCGAAAAGCCGATCATCGATCCGACTGACAGGTCAAACTCACCCGCGATCATCAGAAGGCAGGCACCCACGGCGATGATCATGAACTGCGCCGAGACAACCGACCAGTTCATCATGCCCTGTGCATTGAACATGCCGCTGTCAAAAGCGAACAAAAGGAAGAAGGTGAAGACGGCAACGGTGCCGACCATCCCGCCAAGTTCAGGCCGGATCAAGGCCTTGCGCAGCGGCGATATTTCTTTAATCCGTTCGTCGGTTACAGCCGTGTTTTGAGCAGACTCGCTCATTAGAACGCCCCTCCGAGTTAAGCAGTGATTTTGCGTCAGATAGTTGTTGGCGGGCGCCGCTTTGGCGGGGCGCCCGCGCTGTAAGAATCAGCGGTACTCGCCAGCAAATTCTTCGATCTTGGTCAGACCATCAGCAGTTACGAAGCCGGGACCCGAATTGATGTTGTTGCCCGGCAAAACGCCATAGCGGTGGTAGTTGGTCATCACAACAACCGGCAGGTAAGCCTGCAGGAAGGGCTGCTGATCAATTCCCCACTGGATCACGCCAGACTTGATGCCTTTGACAATCTCACCACCCAGATCGAAGGTGCCGAAATAGATGTCACCGGCCATACCATTTTCTTCCAGCGCCAGAATTGTCGGATCAGCCGAGGTTGGACCCAGTGTCAGAACCGCATCAGTATCCGGGTTCGCCGACAGATAGGCCAGCACGCGGTTCTTGATCTCGGCTGGGTCCTGGCCGGCGTCGATCATCTGATCCCCCAGTTCAATGCCCAAGCCGTCTGCAAAGCCCTGACAACGTTCCTGGCTTGAGGGCTGAACGATATAGTGGTTCACACAAAGGAACGAGCCGATGCCGTCACCCTTGGCGCGCTGGCCTGCAGCAAATCCGGCATCATATTCGGGCTGACCCACATACATCAGGGCACCAACTTCCCGTGCCTGATCCGGCGTACCAGTGTTCATGATGATGACATCAACGCCCGCATCGACCGCTGATTTGATCGGTCCGCTCAGCACATCATAATCCGCCAACGTGGTAATGATCCCGTTCGGACCCGAAGCAGCCGCCTGATCGATAATCCGCGCCATATCGGCAAGGTCGCCAGTGGGCGGATTGCGGTATTCGACTTCGACACCCATCTGGTCGCCTGCCAGCGCGATGCCGTTCTTGATCGTGTTCCACCAGCTATCGCTGTCTGGCGCGTGGCTGACCAGAATGTATTTCTCACCTTCCGCCGCAGCGCCCGTAGCTGCGATCAGAGGCGTCGCAGCTACCGCCGCCGCCAGCGCCAACTTCTTCGTCAGTGAAGTCATGATGTCCTCCCAAAACTCATGTTATCGCGGATTGAGGCAGTCCTTCGCACCTCTCCGACTCGAGTTAGAGCATATCTGTCAAAATTTTGCAACCGGTTGCAAACGGTGTCAGATGTGTTTCATACTGTATCTGCCAAAGAATACAGGTAAAAGGACTGCCACTAAACGCAGGAAGGTCAGACGGATCATGGCTGTCACATTGAAAGAGGTTGCAGAACGCGCCGGCGTTTCACGCTCGGCGGTGTCGCGCACTTTCACCGATGGGGCCTCGGTTTCTGACAAGATGCGCCGAAAAGTCGAGAAGGCCGCGCGTGAGCTGGGATACAGCCCAAATGCACTGGCTTCATCTCTGACCACAGGCCGAACTAAGCTGATCGGGCTGGTCTCGAACAACTTCCACAACCCGATATTTCTTGAAGTTTTCGACCTCTTTACCAGGGGGCTGCAGGACCGAGGCCTGCGCCCGTTGCTGGTGAATCTGACCGACGAGGTTGAACCCGAAAATTCGGTACGAATGCTGCGCCAGTATTCGGTCGATGGCGTTGTCGTAGCGTCGTCGACCTTGCCGCCCGGCTTCGCAAAAGCGTTTCGGGATGCCGGCGTACCAGTGGTGCACAGCTTTGGCCGGTCATCCTCTTCACCGCAGGTTCATGTGGTCGGGATTGACAATGTGGAATGCGGACGCATGGCGGCCCGCGAGCTGGTCGCGCGTGGTTATACGAAAGTAGCCTTTCTAGGCGGGCCCGAGGCGGCGACCTCGACTCAGGATCGCCATGCGGGCTTCATGTCAGAGATGGCCCGGCATCCTAGCATTGACGTGACCTGCTCGTTTGCTGAGGCTTACTCATTCGATGCAGGTCGTCAGGAAATGCTACGCTTGCTCCAATCTGAGCGGGCTGATGCATATTTCTGCGGCGATGACGTGTTGTCCATCGGGGTGTTGTCCGCGATTCTGGATAGTGGCCTAAAGGTGCCCGAAGACATCGGCATCATCGGCCTGAACGACATGGAAATGGCACGGTGGGAGAATATCGATCTCACCACCATCCATCAGCCGATCCGGCAAATCGTGAGTTCTTCGATCGAGCTGATGGTGGCAACCCTGAACGAACCCGACCGATATCCGGAGGCGCGGATATTCCCATGTTCGGTGGTGGAACGGGGCACATTGCGCCCCGTATCTGAGAGTTAACGAAACATCGGTGGCCGGGCATCCATCCACGCGCTGCCCTGTTTCGCCGACTCGACCGCTGTATGCACAGCCGCCATCGACCGCACGCCGTCTGCCGCATTGGGCAAGCCGTCGCGGGTTTCCCCGGCAATAGCATCTGCGAGATCGCAATAGATATTCGCAACCGCCAACGGGAACCCTTCGGGATGCGCAATCGCCACCCGGCTGAGTCGTTGCGCGTCTTCATGCAGCCCGCCTTCGCCTTTTTCTATGATCTGCAGGCGACCACCAACAGGCGTGTAGATAAGCTGGTTCGGCTGCTCCGACGCCCATCGAAGACCGCCGGTTTCTCCGAACACCTGAATGTCGAACCCGTGCTGCCGACCGATGGCGACCGAAGAGGTCCACAACCGGCCAACAGCGCCTTTTGTCGTGCGGAAGTTGACCATGGCATCATCTTCAAGTTCACGGCTGCCAATGGTTGAAGCAAAATCTGCAGACAGGGTCTCAACCTCATCATCCGCAATGAATCCGGCCATGTGCATCGCGTGGATACCGCAATCAGCGAACTGCCCGGAAACACCCGCCATCGCAGGATCATAGCGCCAGCGCACGCGTGGATTGTCAGCATCAGTGGCGTCTCCGTGATGGCCGTGACTGAAATTGGTAACGACCAGACGGATTTTGCCGATCTCACCTGCGCGCACCATCGCGCGAGCCTGACGCACCATCGGATAAGCCGAGTAACAGTAGTTTACCGCGCAAATCTTCCCTGATTTCTCGGCGACTTTGACAATCTCTTCGCCCTCTTCCACCGTCATGGTCATGGGCTTTTCGCACAGCACGTTGAACCCGGCCTCAAGGTACGCTTTGGTGATCTCGAAATGCGTCGCATTTGGAGTGGCTACAGTGACCAGATCAATCCGATCCTCGCGCCCGCGCTCACCTTCCAGCATCTCGGTCCAGTCGCCGTAGGCTCGGTCTGCCGCGATACCCAATCGTTGGGCGTATTCGCGACCAATGTCAGGCCTGTGATCCAGCGCTCCGGCGGTGAATTGGAAATGCCCGTCCGCCAGCGCCCCCAACCGGTGCGCCGGTCCGATCTGGCTACCTTCGCCGCCTCCGATCATGCCCCATTTCAGCTTGGTCATGGTCTGGACCTCCTTAACTGAAACCAATTGATTCAAGGTATTCACGATTCTTCCGCGCGTCCCCTACAGGATCAGGGTCGAGCGTTGGGTCGCAATCCTGCTCGACCGTGCACCATCCTGTGAAACCAGCGTCCAGCAGCACCTGGCGAACGGTCGGAAAGTCCACGTCGCCGTCGCCCAGATTGCAGAAAATCCCCTGCCCGCAAGCATCATAGAAGCCCGTCCGATTGGCAATTACATCCGCTTTCACTGTCGGAGAGATATCCTTGAAGTGCATGTACGAGATCCGATCAACGTAGCGCTTCATGAAGCCGACCGGATCGAACCCGGCATAAGAGTGATGCCCCGTATCGAAGCAAATTTTAAGAAGGCTTTCATCGACCTCGTCCAGCAAACGGATAAGTTCAGGTTCAAAGTCCATGAAGCCCGCAGCATGAGCGTGCATCCCAACGGTCAGCCCGTATTCCTCGGACCCGATCCGCGCGCTTTCAGAAATCCGATCCCGGAACGCCGTCCACTCGGCCTTGTCCATCTGCTCAGCCTCATCGGCGCGACCAGCGGTTGGCGCGCGGCGGGGTGAGATCGCATCGATCAGCACCATGTGCTGCGCCCCATGCGCTTTCAATGCGCGAGCGGTGCGGTGGGTGGCGTCCAGCACGTCTTCCCACGCGTCGGGGTCGTGATAGTTGCGGAACACAACGCCGCCGATCAGTTCAAGATCATGCTCGGCCAGCGCATCGGCCAGCACCGCAGGGTCTTCGGGCATGAAACCCACCGGGCCGAGTTCGATACCCTTATACCCGGCCGCAGCGCATTCGCTGAGAACGGTTTTCCAATGCGGATTGCGCGGGTCCTGCGCAAATTCCACGCCCCAGGAACAGGGCGCATTGCCAATTCTGATGCTCATCTTGTCTTGTCTCCGATGCTCAGAAATCTTCGATATTTTTCCAGCTTTCATCCGCTGACGATGCCAATGCCGCAGCGACGACCCGGTTGACCTCATGCCCGTCGTGGAAGGTCGGCCAGACCGGTTTACCTGTCTCGATCGCGCGCAGGAAATCTCGCGCCTCGATGATGATCTGATCCTGATAGCCCGTGCCATGGCCCGGCCCTTGACAGAACGGCTCATAGTCCGGGTGCGCAGGGCCGGTCAGGATCTTACGAAAGCCACGCTCAGCTTCGGGACCCTCCATACGGTAGAGCCACAAAACGTTCTGGTCTTCCTGATCAAAGCGGATCGCACCCTTGGTGCCACTGATCTCATAGGCATAGCCCATCTTGCGCCCAGTCGCGATTCGACTGATATAGATCGATCCCATTGCTCCGTTCGCGAACCGCACCATCATCTGAGCGTGGTCGTCATTGTCAACTTCGCCACCCGGGCGGCTATTGTGCACGGTTTCGACCTCGGCCATCACGCGTGAAATCGGGCCGATCAAAGCCAGTGCGGCATTGATCATATGAGGCGCAAGATCACCCATCGTTCCGTTCGACATTCCTGTTGTACGCCAGGTTGCCGGGGCTTGAGGGTGCGCGTAGAAATCTTCGGTATGCTCACCCCGAAACCATGTGATGTCGCCGATCTCTCCTTCGGCTATCAGAGCGCGAGCGTATTGGCTGGCCGGGGTGCGGATATAGTTGAAACCAACCATGTTGGCCAAGCCCGAGGCCTCGGCCGCTGCTGACATCGCCGCACCATCCTCCAGCGACGCGCCCAAAGGCTTTTCACACAGCACCGGTTTGCCCAGCGCAAACGCTGCCTGAGCGATCTCGCGATGTGTTTCCGGAGGCGTGGCGATCACAACGGCCTCGACCTTCGGGTCGTTCACCAACACACGCCAGTCATCCGTCGAGCGCGCGAATCCATAGGCCTGACGATACCGCTCAGCGCTTTCCGGTGACGAGGCGCACACCATCTCTAACCGTGGTCGCAAGGCCGTGTTGAACACCGCCCCAACCGAGGACATGGCGACCGCATGAGCCTTGCCCATATATCCGCCGCCTAGAATGCCAATGCCGATCTCTGCCATTCCGACGTCCTCCCTCGCTTTTTCTTGAAAACCATTTGCAACCGGTTGCAAAACTTGTATCGTGAGAATAGGACTCTCGCAAGCTGCATTCGGCACTGCATCATAATTTTCCTAAAGGAGCCCGCAGACATGTCCGCGCAACACGAAACTGTTTACCTGACAACGGCGCAGGCGATCATTCGCTGGCTGTCGAACCAGTTTATAGAGATCGATGGTCAGGAATATCGCCTATGTGGCGGGGGCTTCGGGATTTTTGGTCATGGCAATGTGACCTGCCTGGGCGAGGCACTGAATACTGTCCGGGATGAGCTGCCGTTGTATCGCGGACAGAATGAACAGAGCATGGGATTCGCCGCCGCAGGCTATGCCAAGCAGTGGCTGCGTCAGCGATTCATGTTCTGCACCGCTAGCGCAGGCCCCGGCACTGCGAATCTGTTGACTGCTGCTGGACTGGCCCATGCGAACCGGCTGCCAATGCTGATGTTGTGCGGGGACACGTTCATCACCCGCTTACCGGATCCGGTTCTGCAGCAGATGGAGAACTACTATGACCCGACGTTTGGTGTGAATGACGCCTTCAAACCGGTCAGCCGCTATTGGGATCGCATCACGCATCCGGCACAGGTCATTCAATCTCTGCCCGCCGCTATAGCGACAATGCTGGACCCGGGCGATTGCGGGCCGGCGTTCCTCGGGTTGCCACAGGATGTGCAGGGTTGGACCTATGATTACCCGGTGAAGTTCTTTGAGAAAAAAGTGCATCGCATTCGCCGCCAATCTCCCGATGCTCATGAAATCGCCGATGCCGCTACCGCGTTGGCCGGCGCGAAACGCCCGATGATCATCGCGGGTGGGGGCGTGCAGTATTCCAAAGCCGTGACCGATTTGACCGAATTCGCCGAAAAGTTTCAGATTCCGGTCGTCGAAACCATCGCGGGCCGCGCCAATATGCTGGCGACCCATCCGCTGAACATTGGCCCGATCGGCGTCACTGGATCGGACAGTGCCAACGCAATTGCGGAACAAGCCGATGTGATTGTCGCCGTCGGGACGCGCTTGCAGGATTTCACAACCGGCTCGTGGACTGCCTTTGCCAAGGACGCTCAGTTCATCTCGATCAATGCTGCGCGGCATGATGCGGGTAAGCACATGTCCTTGCCAGTTGTTGGGGATGCCAAGCTGTCGATTCAGGCTCTAACACAGGCTGTTGACTATACCGCCCCGCCCGACTGGGTGGCTCTGGCACAAGTCGAGCGGCGCAAGTGGGATGCCTACGTGGCCGAAAATGTGTCTTACGGGAACCGTCCAAATTCCTATGCTCAAGCCATCGGCGTTGTGAACGAACTTTGCGACCCGCGTGACCGCGTGGTCGCCGCTGCCGGAGGTCTGCCCGCTGAAGTCACCGCCAACTGGCGCACGCTGGATATTGGCACCGTTGATGTTGAGTTCGGATTCTCCTGCATGGGCTATGAGATCGCAGGCGCTTGGGGCGCGCGCATTGCCCAATCTGAGCGTGAGCCGGATAAGGACACGATTACGTTTTGCGGTGATGGCTCATATCTGATGCTGAACTCGGACATCTATTCCTCGGTTCTGAGCCGCAAAAAGATGATTGTTCTGGTGCTGGACAATGGCGGTTTTGCAGTCATCAACAAGCTGCAGAACAACACAGGCAACGAAAGCTTCAACAACCTGCTGGAAGACTGCCCCACCATCCCCGAAGCCTTTGGCGTTGATTTCGCGGCCCACGCGGCCTCGATGGGGGCCACCAGCGAAAAGGTCGCGAACCCGGCAGAACTGGCCGAAGCGTTCAAGCGCGCCAAGGCCAGCGACAAGACTTATGTGATTGTGATGGACGTGGACGCCTATGAAGGCTGGACCACTGAAGGCCATGCATGGTGGGAGGTTGGAACGCCCCACACTTCGGCTGACGAGAGGGTTCGTGATGCTCATGTCGAATGGGAATCGACCCGCGAAAAACAACGCAAGGGCATCTGATGAAACGGTTCAAGGCAGAAACGGCTGACCCAGACTTCATTGTGGATGAATTGCTGAACGGTGATGGAGTCGTCGCAATCTCGGGCCTTTTCACCCCTGAAGAGATCGCCGAGGCACGTGCCATCGTCATGGCCGAATCCGAAACAGCGGCCGAGAAAGTGACCCATTTCCAAGGCGCTGCGGAAGAGGATGGCAAACTGAACCTGCAGCGGCGGGTCTGGAATCTGTTGGCCAAGGGCGACGTGTTTTCACGCATGGCTGCGCATCCGGTTCTGATGAAGATCCTCCGCAAGTTTCTGGGGACCGAGTTCATCATGGGCTCGATCGCTGCCAATCGCATCCTGCCGGGCGGGCCGGGGCAGGAGCCGCATGTCGACTATCCCTATTGGGACTTTCACAGCCCCGAAACGCATCCCGTCGGTCTGAATGGATCATTTCCGATGAATGCACAGGTCTCGGTTTTGCTGGACCCGTTCACCAAGGAAAGCGGCGCGACCGGCTATGTACCCGGATCGCAGAAAGAGCTGCGTTATCCCACGCCCGAAGACAAGTTCTATGACAAATGCGAGCAGATGACCGGTGAGCCTGGCGATGTTGCTCTGTTCTATGGCGTGACGTGGCATTGCGCGATGCCGAACAAAGCGGATCACGACCGCAGCGCGATCCTGATCCAGTACCTGCCCAAATGGGTTAAACCAATGGAAGATATGCCTGCTGCTCTGACGCAGGATTTCCTTGATCAGGCAAGTCCCGATCTGCGGCAGTTGCTGGGCCTGAACTATCCCTACCCCGAGGTGCTGGATGCCGCGCGGGCAGGCAATACCGAGGGGCGCACGTGACTCTGATCGAAGGTATAAAAGGTAACCGCTTTGCCGTGTTCGGCAGGGCCGGAATGGACATGTTTGCGGATCCGGTCGGAACCAAAAGCGAAGACGCACAAGTGTTTCGCGCCGATCTGGGCGGATCAAGCGCCAATATCTGCGCCGGACTGGTGAAGCTGGGATCGCAAGCGGCGCTGGTCACCTCGGTCTCGGATGATGCCGTGGGGCGGTTCTGTGTGAACCGGCTGCGCGACTATGGCGTTGAAACGAGATATGTCCGAGCTGTGGGTGGCGAGGCGCGTACGTCCTTGGCTGTCTACGAAAGTTGCATCGAAGACTTTCAGAATGTCATCTACCGCAACGGCGCCGCTGATTTCCAGGTAACCGAGGCGGATATGGATGAGGTCGACTACAGCGCCTTCTCAGCCCTGATCACGGCGGGCACGGTGTTTGCTGCGGAACCCTCACGCTCGGCCACCTTCCGCGCGTTTGAAAATGCGCGCGCCTCAGGCCTGCCGGTGATCTTCGACATCGATTACCGCCCCTATAGTTGGCCATCACCCGAAGTCGCCTCAGAGGTTCTGACCCGCGCAGGGAATGAAAGCGATCTTATCGTAGGCAATGATGAAGAGTTCGGCTTTATGGCGGGCGGCATCGAAAAAGGTTTAGACAAGGCCCGCGAATTGGCGGCCAACGGCAAGATGGTGATCTACAAGATGGGCCATGAGGGGGCCATTACGCTGGCAGACGGGCAAGAGGTCCGCACCGGCATCTACCCGGTTACCGCCGTGAAGCCCAACGGCGCAGGCGACAGTTTTCTGGCCGGTCTGCTGGCCTCGATCGCTGCGGGGCATGACCTGCGCGATGCGGTGCTGCGCGGTTCGGCCTGCGCGTCGATCGTCGTGTCGAAACCCGGCTGCGCCGGGGCCATGCCGACGACGCCCGAACTTGACGAATTTCTGGCCCAACACCCGGGCTCCACGGATACCTGAAAGGAGACGCAGATGCATATTGCGCCCCATGACAACCAGAACAAACCTATCGTCGATGCCGACCATGATCTGGTGCCGCTAAACTATTTCAACATCGTCAAACTGAAAAAGGGCGAGGTGTTCGAATATGCCGTACCGGGCTATGAGACCTGCATCGTGCCCGCTACCGGTACCGTGGATGTCGATGTGGACGGCGCGATCTATACCAACCTTGGCAACCGCACCATCGACGTCTGGGATGGCGAGCCCGAGGGCGTATACGTTCCCGTCGGCGCCAAGGTTCGAATAACCTGCATGACGGATGAAACCGAAACCTTCATCGCGGGCGCAAAATTCGACCGTGTGCTTGAACCCTTTGATGTCCGCGTACCCGAGCTGGATCTGGTGCAGTATGGATCGGACGACACCAAAACCCATCGAAAAATCAAACACATTCTGGGCGCGAACCATCACGACAAGGTCGGCCGCTTGCTGGTGTCTGAACTTTATACCGTGGGTCAGGGCGGCTGGTCCGGCTTTCCCAGCCACAAACATGACACCGACCGCAAAAGCGACGATGGCGAAATGATCGAAACCCGCCATGACGAAACCTATAATTTCCGCTTCCGGCCCAACTATGGTTCTGGCGTCCAGATGCTGCAGCGCGAAGACAACAAGCCGGGTGATGCCTATCACATCATGGATGGCTCGACGATCTTGCTGGACAAGGGCTATCACCCCTGCGCAGTTTTGCCGGGGTATGAAATGTACTATTTCACCATCCTCGGCGGGCTCAGTCAGCGCTCGCTGAAGCAGTATTTCCAACCGACCCATGCAGCCCAGCTGCATACGATCCCGGGCATTATGGACATGGTGGCCAAGTTCAAATGAGCCTTGTGACATTATCGGACGTGCTGCGACCCGCGCTGCGTGACGGCTATGCCGTGGCCGGGTTGGTGACGCTGGGCTGGGAGGATATGCGTGCCTACGTGGCCGCTGCAGAAGCCGAAGGCGTACCGATCATCCTGCAAGCCGGCCCATCATGCCGCGAACACACGCCGCTGCCGGTTCTGGGCAAGATGTTCCGCCATCTGGCCGAAGGGGCCAGTGTGCCTGTCGTGGCCCATCTGGACCATGGCTATACGTGGGACGAGTGCCGCATCGCCATCGACAGCGGCTTTACCTCGGTCATGTTTGACGGATCGCGCAAGCCTTTGGAACAGAATATCGCCGAGACCGCTGCAATTGCCGAGATGGCCCATGCCGCTGGTGTCTCCTGCGAGGGGGAAATCGGTTTTGTCGGCTATTCGGGTGGTGAAGGTTCGGACGGAACCGACCCGGAGGAAGCCGCGCAATTCGCCCGAGAGACCGGCGTGGATGCAATGGCGATCTCGGTCGGCAACGTCCATTTGCAGCAGAACAAAGAGGGCGGTCTGGACGAGGCCCGTATCCGCGCCATTGAAGCCGTGACCGATATACCTCTGGTAATCCATGGCGGCTCGGGCGTGCCGGTTGCGCAACGTGCTGCGCTGGCGCGCGGATCGAAAATCTGCAAATTTAACATCGGGACCGAGCTGCGAATGGTCTTTGGGAATGCCCTGCGAACGGCCGTGAATGCCGATCCGGACAGGTTCGACCGCGTTCAAATACTGAAAGATACACATGAACCGGTGGTCAAGGCGACGCGCCGGGTACTGAAAGCGTTCAAAGGGGCATGACATGCTGAATATCGGGCTATTGGGGTGCGGGCGGATCGGTCAGGTTCATGCGCGCTCGATCGGGCAGATTGATGGCGCACGGGTGAGCGCAGTGGCGGACGCATTCACAGAACCGGCTCAGATGCTGGCCGACAAAACTGGCGCACAGATCCTGTCGGCGGACGAACTGATCGAAAGCAAAGATGTCGATGCTGTCGTCATCGGTACTCCGACCGACACCCATTACGATCTGATCCATAAAGCGGCGAATGCCGGCAAAGCGATCTTCTGCGAAAAGCCGGTGGACATGTCCGCTGACCGCATCCGCGACTGCATCAAGGTGGTCGAAGCCACCGGCGTGCCCTTCATGACGGCCTTCAACCGCCGCTTTGATCCGAGCTTTGCCAATATTCAATCCCGCATCGCCGAAGGTGAGATCGGCGCGGTCGAAATTGTCACCATTCTGTCCCGCGACCCCTCGCCGCCACCGATCAGCTATATCGAAAGCTCGGGTGGGTTGTTCCGCGATATGATGATCCATGACTTGGATATGGCACGTTTCTTGCTGGGCGAAGAACCTATCAGCGTTTACGCTGTTGGATCATCGCTCGTCGATCCCGAGATCGGCAAAGCCGGAGACGTCGACACCGCAGCCGTAACCCTGACGACGGCCAGTGGCAAGATTTGCCAGATCTCCAACTCGCGCCGCGCCAGCTATGGCTATGATCAGCGCATCGAAGTGCATGGCGAGAAGGGCATGTTGCGGGCCGAAAACATGTTGGAGAATGCGGTTGAGGTCGCGACTCCGTCGGGTTTCCGCAAAGCCCCCGCCCAGCATTTCTTTCTTGAACGCTACGAAGGCGCCTATCAAGCCGAGATGGCCCATTTCACTGCCGCTGTGTCCGGATCAGGACAACTTGCACCAAGTATCATCGATGGGCTGCGGGCTCAGTTGCTGGCCGATGCGGCGGATGCGTCCTTGAAGCAGGGCACCGTTATCAGCCTCGCTTGAGGTTTTTGGGAAATAATCGAGGTTCAAGGTACGACGCGCCAAACTCGTACCCCCTCAAGAAATCATCAGACATCTTCTAGGCGCGCCGTATCGTTTTGGTATCTGGGCGAGATGTCCGGAATGTGTCTGAAAGATTAATTTTCCCAACTACGGGGAACCCCCAATATACGGGCCTACACGCATCGCATAACCTGAACTCAACGGACCACTTTCACTGATCCGTGTATCCCCTTCAGAGGGGTTGGCTCGACCCCCTCGCCGACCCCTCTGCTAGGTGGAATGTGAGGCGACGCTTTCAGTCTTATACCGCTACCGCGAGATTTGGACGAGGCGGGCTTTTTTCGGGCTTTAGACCTGTTCACTTTGTGCGTCGACGGCGTCACCGATCAACGAAAAAGAAGTGCTTGCTGGTTTTTTATTGTTTAATTTCTATGCTTTACAATCAAACCTCGACACCCCGAGAGAACAGTTGTCACGAGCGCGACAATGCGCGCCTAAAGGCTCCACAACTTTGCGGTGCTATATTAGATCGCTGAAACAAGCGCATTCACGGCTCCGGCAAAACCAGCCACTGCCACAATACTCGCCAAAATGACGCAAAGGATTTCCAACGCACTGAGTTTCATATCGGCCCCCACCGGAATGCTGCACACTGCATAGAGCAAGTCTTGAAAGGCGAAAAGTGAGCTTATGTTTACGTTGCGGAAACTTGCTATCCAGGCAGCGCTTACTTGCTCAGATACCGCTCTCAGGCCGTTAGTTGGGGTCGTTCTAATGGCATTTCTATCTTGACCTGTTGCACCTCTGCATCGCCGATTGCACATCATTCGGCGCGCAACGATCAATGGAAAGAGACCTGAAACTGCGCACATAGAATCTAATGGCGCTGTCGAGGTACACCCTAACTACACCCAGATGCGCGATACAAAGGGTTTGAACGCGCATTGTATCAACAGTGTGTTTCATTCATTGGACGATCAGAAGACTGCTCGTGGGGCGGCATATCGAACCAAGTAACCCCCTCAAATCCAGTTGGAAAAACTAGAAAGTGCTAAAAATAAAGACATGCCGCCCACAGTGGCAAGATGGCATTATGGCAAAAATGTGTCCACGGCTAAATTCGAAACTCTTAGTTCGCGAATTGGAAACAAGATGTTTCGGAAAGATTCTCGGGACCACTGAAAACCCTGCACTTCGAAGGCGGTCAGTGATGAAAGTTTGATTTCAACTGATAACTCTACTACATCACTCACTCTTCTAAGAGGCATGCTGACAAGCGGATCGTCGTTGTCTTTTTGTCCTTCTCAGCAGAAACAACGATACTACGATCTTTAGGTTATGAGCCTGACGAATTTTGATCGTTAATCGAACAGTCCGGTGGGCTGTTTTTAGTCTGCACGGGCTGCTCTGGGATTTTCTAAAGTTGGTTGCGGGAGCAGGATTT